>JBIOVM010000101.1:0-47626 GCA_044867785.1 Candidatus Rokuibacteriota bacterium
TGTCGCGGCTTCGGCCCACGGCGCTCCGCCAGGCGCCGTCCCCCAGCATCCATTGAAGGCACGATAGCGCACGGGCATTCGCACCCCCAAGGAAACCCGGAACGAATTCATGATTCGGTGTACTAAGCCTCGTGCTCCCGGAGTTGGCGTCGACCAGTCAGGTCATACGACGGGGAGGGCTCGATGACGCTCGAGGAACGGCTCGCAACGATCCGGGAGCAGTCCAAGACGCGAATGCCTCCCGAGGCGCGCGCGGTGCTCCTCAGGAGCATCGACGACCTTCGCGCCTCGGGGATCATGCAGCGCGTCGCAAAGGTCGGTTCACCGGCCTCCGAGTTTACGCTGCCCAATGTCGCGGGTCAGCCGGT
The DNA here is from genome assembly GCA_044867785.1 of Candidatus Rokuibacteriota bacterium. GTDB lineage: Bacteria > Methylomirabilota > Methylomirabilia > Rokubacteriales > DASRDR01 > DASRDR01. Next base: position 369 of record JBIOVM010000101.1, read on the forward strand.
GAGCCTGGGGGAGCTGCGAGCCCGCGGGCCCCTGGTGCTCTCGTTCTATCGCGGCCGGTGGTGACCGTACTGCAACGCAGAGCTGGAGGCTCTGCAGCAGGCCCTCCCGGAGATCACGGCCGCGGGCGCGTCGCTGGTCGTGGTCTCGCCCCAGGTGGCCCGGACGCCGCGCGAGACCACGGACCCCAAGCCGGTGACGTTCGAGGTGCTGCGCGACTTCGGCAACCGCGTGGCCGAGGCGTACGGCCTGGTGTTCACGCTGTCCGACGACGTGCGCGATATCTACCTGAAGAACGGCATCGACCTCGCCCGCGGCAATGGCGATGGCACCTGGCGCCTGCCCATTCCGGCCCGGTTCGTAATCGACCGCGAGAGTATCATCCGGGCCGTGGACGCCGACCCCGACTACACCCGGCGGTCCGAGCCGGCGCACACGATCGAGATCCTTCGGCAACTCCGGGCCTCGTGAGCGTGTCGCACCGAACGGGATCGATTGCCGGCCTCGCAGAATTCACACGCTGGTGACAACTCGCGCCGTGCCCAGTGGGATCGTCTGGACGGCGCCGGGCTGGCGCCTGGGAGGCTGGTCGTGGCGACGCTCCGGCTCCTCGCGGTGATGTTCTTCCTGATGAGCCCGGCCGCGGCGCAGACACGGACCCCGACCGGCGCACTTCTCTACGACGTCCTCCCGTACCAGCCGACCGACATGCAGGTCACGGCGTACGCAGCGCTCGAGCGGAGCGGGGATCGCGGCGCGATCCCGGCGCTCATCGAGCTCCTGCGCTTCGACCTCGCCGTGCCCGCGGAGCTACCGGTGGGCGTCCTCGAGACGCTCTCCGGGCAGCGCTTCGGGCCCGCGTGGCCTCGGTGGGTGGAGTGGCTCCAGAAACAGACGGACATCACGCCGCCGCCCGAGTTCGTCGCCTGGAAGGGCCGGCTCCTGAGTCTCATTGACCCCGCGTTCCTCGAGTGGTTCACGCCGGGGATTCCTGCCCGGATTCGAATGGAGGAGATCGTGTGGGGCGGGGTGGCCAAGGACGGGATCCCGGCCCTCATGAACCCGGCCCACGTTCCGGCCGCCCGGGCGGCCTATCTCACCGACGACGAGCCGGTCTTCGGGGTGACCCTGAACGGCCAGAGCCGGGCGTATCCCCATCGCATCCTGGACTGGCACGAGATGGCGAACGATGTCGTCGGCGGCGTGGCGGTCGCCCTGGCCTACTGAACGCTCTGCGGGTCGGGGACCCTCTACCAGGCGACCGCGCAGGGCACGACGTACACGTTCGGCTCCTCGGGGCTGCTCTTCCGGTCGAACAAGCTCATGTACGATCACCAGACGAACTCCCTCTGGAACCATCTCCGGGGCGAGCCCGTGGTCGGGCGGCTCGCCTCAACCGGGGTCCGGCTGACGGTGCTGCCGGTGGTGGTCACGAGCTGGCGAGAGTGGCGGACCGAGCATCCCGACACGACGGTCCTCGACATCAACACCGGCTACACGCGGGACTACGCGCCGGGGCGCCCGTATGGCCGCTACTTCGCCAGCCCCGACACGATGTTCCCCGTCTCGCCGCGGAGCGATCAACTGCGGACCAAGGACCTCGTCTTCGCCGTCCGGCTCGGCACAGCCCACAAGGTCTATCCGCTGGACTCGCTCCGGCGGACCCCGGTGGTGAACGACCGCGTGGGGACGACCAACGTCGTCGTGCTGGGCAAGGCGGATGGACGCTCGGCGCGCGCGTACGAGCGCGGAACGCTGACCTTCCAGGCCGGGGCGGCGCCGGGCGAGCTCGACGAGCGGGCGACCGGCGCGCGCTGGCGCGTCGAGGAGGAGCGGCTCGTCGAGCCCTCGACCGGCCGCGCACTGCCCCGCGTCGGCGGCCACGTGGTGTACTGGTTCGGGTGGTACGCCTTCTATCCCGATGCGGAAGTCTACCGACCGTGAAGCCGGCCTGCCTCCCCGAGGCTCCGGTTCCCGAGTGAATCGCGTGTCCTTGAGCGCTCCGTTGGCCGGTGGGCCCTCGTGTGAGGGCGTCGCTTGAACCGGCTGCTCCGTCGGAGTAGCGTGCTGCGGGGAGGCCGAACATGACCACGGCGAGAGAGCAGTTCCAGGCGTTCTATCAAGCCGTTCACGCCACCGATCTCCTGAGTCCGCGCGAGAAGATGTTCATTGGCCTGGCGGTCACGCTCACACGGACCTGCGAACCCTGAAGCTACTCGCGCCTCGCGGGGGCGAGGCACGCGGGCGTGTCGCAGGAGACCCTGGATGCGGTGGTGGCCATCGCGGGCGCGGTCAACGCGGGCGTCTGCCAGGCCGTGGCCGGCCGGGGGTACAAGCAGCCCGACTACCCGAAGGAGGAGAGTGTCTAGATTCATGACGCTGGACGAGTTCCTGGCGCCGGTCGCGCGCACCGTCACGGGACGAACCGGCTGTCGCGGCTTCTAGTAGCGACGGCGGCCGAGGACGAGGAGGTACTCGCGCGGGAACCGGATGCCTCCGGCGTCGCGGTGCGCGTCCACCAGGGAGACGAACGCCCGGCGGAGCGCCTCCCGACGGTCCGGCGGCAGGGCGCTGGCCAGCGTCTTCACGGGGCCCGCGGAGCTGACATACAGATCCCAGACGGCCTCGGCCGCCGGGGCGATCTGCGGGGAGTCGCCGGTGACGAACTCCAACTCGAAGGCGTCGTCGAGCCGGCTCCGGACGTACTCCTCACGGCCCCAGTCGAACGGGTTCCCAGCCCCCGGGACCGGCGGACCCAGCTGGAAGGACATGACCACCTCGGTCATCCTGGCCGCACCGCCGCCCGGCCGCCAGCTGGCGAGACCGAGCTTTCCTCCCGGTCGGCAGACCCGCGCGAGTTCGTCGGCCACGGCCGCGTGGTCCGGCGCGAAGATGGTGCCGAACGACGAGACCACGACGTCGAAGCTGGCTGGCGGGTAGGCCAGCCGCTCGCAGTCACCGACCTCGAGCCGGATCGCCAGCCCCGCGGCGCCGGCGAGCTGCCGGGCGGTGTCGATGAGGCTCGGCGCCAGGTCGACGCCCACCACGCTCGCCCCCGCCCGGGCCGCCCGCAGCGCGAGGGGCCCGGTCCCGGTGGCGACGTCCAGCCAGGTCTCGCCCGGTCGCGGAGCCAGGCGTGCGATCAGCCGATCGTGGATGTCGGCGAACGTCTCAGTGATCCGCTCGAACGGCGCCGCGCCCCAGCTGACAGCCTGGCGCGCCTTCAGCTCTGCGAATCGGTCCATGAGCGTCCTGGCCGCGGCTCGCTGACCCTCTTGGCGGCTCGGTGTCCCTCTTCTACCATGGATCAGCCCGTCAGGCGGGCCGCGTCGTCGAGGAACCGGGGGATCCGCCACAGCGTCGGTGTCGAATCGATTCTAGCGATCGGGTCCGGCGACTTTGACGAACGGTCGGCGGTGGGGGGATTGCGGCGCCGACGCTCTCCGACATTCCACACCGTTGTGACAATCGCCTGAGTCCAAAGGGTTACGAATCGCCCGTCGACAGGTCCGATGGCCCGCACAAGCGACGAGAGGAGCGGCATGGCGCTGAGCATCGGGATCGGACTCACGAACGCCTGTGACCTCGCCTGCGCGCACTGCTACCGGGACCCGCACAGCCTCGATGAGCTGAGTCTCGAGCAGGTCCTCGGCGTCTGCGACGCGCTCCCGATCCGCTCGGTGAACCTCGGGACCGGGGAGAACGGGCTCCACCCCCGGTATGCCGAGATCGTGGAGACCCTCCGCGGTCGAGGCGTGAAGCTCTCGCTGACCTCGAACGGCTTCACGATCGACGAGTCCTCCGACGAGACCCTCAGGGCCTTCCGTGAGGTCGAGGTCTCGATCGACTTCCCGACGGCATCGGCGCAGGACGCGTTCCGCGGTCCCGGCAACTGGAAGCGCGTGATGGGGGCGATCGCGCGTGCCCGGCGTCTCGACCTGACCGTCACCGTGCTCTCCGTCATGATGAAGCCCAACTACCGGCTCCTGCCCGAGATCGCGCGGGTGGCGTTCGCCGCCGGCGCCAACTACCGCGTGAACGTCTACCAGCCGGTCCAGACGGACGCGTTCACGCTCTCGTACGCGGAGTTCTGGGAAGGATTCCGGCGGCTCCTGGCCGCGACCCGGCTCGTGAACACCACGGAGCCGATCCTCAACGCGATGCTGGACACGCCATTCTCGAACGGGACCGGCTGTGGGCGCACCACCGTCCGAGTGACGCCGAAGGGCGACATCATCCCGTGCGTCTACTGGCGCGCCTCCGACCTCCGGATCGAAGACCTGGCCGCGGCGGGCGCCGAGGGCGTGCTGGCCTCGCCGCAATTCGTGCGCACGCGCCAGGTGCCGGACGTGTGCCGGGGCTGTCCCTTCGAGGCGACCTGCCACGGGGGCTGCGCCGGCCGTCGGGAGCTCGGCGGCGGGGTGGAGCGCGCCGATCCCTACTGCCCGCTGGTTCGCGGGGAGCGCGTCGCTCTCGACTGGGCCCCCGCCGAGCGCCGCGAGCTCCTCAAGAGCGGGAGCGCGTGCACGACCGTGGTCGCCCCGGGTTAGGGCCGTGGCCGATCCGATCTCTCTGACGCACCGGATCCTCGCCCGCTCGCGATCCGCAGCGCCAATGCGGGCATCCCTGGTCATTCCGGCCCTGAACGAGGCCGCCGTGATCGGCGACGTCGTCGCGTCGGTGCCGGCCGGACTCGTGGTCGAGATCGTCGTGGTCGACAACGGCTCGACGGACGGGACGGCAGAGGTGGCGGCGCGGGCGGGGGCGCGGGTCGTGCGCGAGCCCCGCCGAGGGTACGGCGCCGCGTGTGCGGCCGGCGTCGGGGGCCTCGCCGGCGACACCGAGGTGGTCGCCTTCCTCGACGGCGACGGCAGCCAGGATCCGCGAGAGCTCCCGCGCCTCCTGGGGCCGCTCGAACGCGGAGAGGCCGACTTCGTCCTGGGCGCGCGGCCGATCAGCCGCCATCATCCGCTCCACGCCTCGCTGGGGTCCGGTCTCGTCGCGCGCCTCGTGTCGTTTCGCTATGGCGTCCGGCTGACGGACATCGGGCCGTTCCGGGCGCTCCGCGTGGCCCTCCTCCGCCGTCTCGGCATGCGCGACCTGGCCTTCGGGTGGCCGGCCGAGATGGTGGTGAAGGCGGCCGCGCTCGGTGCCCGCATCGTCGAGGTTCCCGTCTCGCAGGGGCCGCGGCGGGGTGGGCGGTCCAAGGTCTCGGGGACGCTGACCGGGAGCCTGCGGGCGGGCTATGGCTTCCTGGCGGCGGCGCTCCGCGCCGCGCGGGACGTCCCGTGACCCTCCTGGCGGCGCGGCCGCCGCTGCCGCGCTCCCTCTACCTCGAGACGACGAGCCGCTGCAACTCGCTGTGCGAGACGTGCATCCTGACGTTCGGCGGCCGGGAGCCGCAGAAGGACCTCGCCTGGCCGGAGTTCCGGACGATCGTCGACCAGTTCCCGGCCCTCGACCGCGTGCTCCTCCACGGGATCGGGGAGCCGCTCCTCAACCGAGACCTCCCCCGGATGGTGGCCCACCTGAAGGCGCGGGGCGCGACGGTGCTGTTCAATTCCAACGTAATCACGCTCCGCCCCCGGCTCGGGCGCGCGCTCATCGATGCCGGTCTCGATGAGCTTCGGGTGTCGCTCGACGCCACGACGCCCGAGACCTACGCCCGAGTGCGCGGGGTCGATGCCTTCGCCAAGGTCGTCACCAACCTTGAGCGGTTTGCCGGCATGAAGCGGGAGGTGGGCGCGTCCCACCCGCGGGTCTCGCTCTGGTTCACCGCGCTTCGCGACAACATCGACGAGATCCCGGCTCTGGTCCCGCTCGGCCAGCGCGTGGAGGCCACCAGCATCCACCTCCAGCGCCTGGTCTACAACGGGCTGGGGCTCGCGACCGCCGAGCAGTCGCTCTTCGGCCGGCTCCGCGAGCGGGAGACCGCGGTGCTGCAGGCCACGGAGTCGGCCGCGGCGGCGGCGGGGATCGCCTTCGACGCCTCGGGCGCCGCGACGCCGGAGGTCAGCCTGACGCCGACGCACGCCGACCGGCCGTGGAGCGCGTGCCGGCGCCCGTGGAGTCTCGTCTACGTGACCGTCCACGGCAACGTGCTCCCGTGCTGTATCGCTCCCTTCATCACGCAGCACTACGAGGGCATCATCCTCGGGAACCTCTACCGGCAGTCCCTGGAGGAGGTCTGGTGGGGCGGCCGCTATCTCGAGTTCCGCTCGGCGATCCAGACCGCTGCGCCTCCCGAGCCGTGCCGCGGGTGCGGCGTCCACTGGAGCCTGTGACGTGTCGACCGCCGGCCTGGTGCCCGGCTGGCCCCTGGCGGTCTTCCGCATCGCATTCGGGCTCCTGTACCTCGACATGGCGTTCCAGAAAGCCCCGTGGAAGCACTACGGCTGGCTCCGGGGATTCATCGAGCAGGAGATCCAGCACCCGACCTTCGGGTTCGTGGCCGCGTTCCTGCAGAACGTGGTGCTTCCGAACTTCGCGCTCTTCGGGATGCTCACGTTCGTGACGGAGCTCGGCCTGGGTCTGGGGCTCCTGACCGGGACGCTCACGCGGCTGGTGGCGCTCGGCGGCTTCCTCTGGCAGGTGAATATCGCGCTCCAGGCCTTCAACGTGCCGGGCGAGTGGTACTGGATCTGGCCGCTCCTCACGCTGCCCCAGTTCACGTTCGCCGCGTGCGGGGCAGGTCGCGTGTGGGGGGTGGACGCCCTCCTGCGGCGCTCGCTGGATCCCTCCGCCGACTCGGCATGGCAGCGCCTCCTCCGCCTCGCCACCTGACGCGCGCGATGCGCGGCTTCACGATCCCGCGCGGGCTCACGGCGCTCGGCACCCTGTCCGCGGTCCTCTACGCGTCGACGGTGGTGCCGCTGCCATCGAGACCGGGCGAGGCCCTGACTCGCTATCTCGCGGTCTTTCCTGTGCTCTTCGGAGTCTACCTCGCCGCCGTGTGGCTGGCTCCTCGCCAGTCCCGGCCGAGCGAGCCGCCCGCGGGTCCGCGGTGGACGACGACGCTCACGACGATCCTCGGGTTCGGGCTACTCTTTCGGGTGCTGCTGCTGCCGACGTCGGTCTATCTGTCCGGGGACCTCTATCGGTACCTCTGGGACGGGCGGGTCCAGCTGGCCGGCATCAACCCGTACCGGTACCCACCGGCCGCTCCGGCGCTCGCCGCGCTGCGGGACGACGACGTCCATCCCCACATCAACCGCCCGGGGTCTCGAACCATCTACCCGCCGGGGGCCCAGTGGCTCTTCGCGCTGGCGGCCGCAACCGGCGTCCGGACCGTGCTGGCGTGGCGGCTCGTGGTGTTCGCCGCGGAGGCGGTCACGGTGAGCGTGCTCCTGGTGCTTCTCCGTCGGCTCCGGATCAGCGAGACCGCCATCCTCGTGTACGTCTGGTCGCCGCTCGTCGTCTTCGAAGGGGTGCAGGCCGGGCACCTCGACTTCCTCATGCTCCCGCTCGTGCTGCTCGCGCTCCTGTGGCGCCGCGAGGGCGCGGTCGCGCGGGCGGGGCTCGTCCTCGGTCTCGCGGTGCTCGTCAAGCTCTACCCGGCGATCCTCGCCCTGGCCTGGAGCGCGAAGCGCGGGGCTGTCTCCCCAGGGCTCGGGTCCCGCCGGGCTGGAGCGGCACCCCGGCCCGCACGCTCGACCGCGAGCGACATGAGGGACCCCCGAGACGGAGGCCAGCCAGCGCGCGGGCCTGGGATCGTGACGTGGTGGCGGTCGCGGGATTGGCGCTTTGTTGCTGCGGTGGGGGCGACGGTGGCCCTCGGCTATGCGCCGTATGTCTGGGCGACCGGTGCCGGCGCCCTGGGGTTCCTGCCCGAGTACTTCGGCCCGGCCGAGGACCACAACATCGGGCTTCGTGCGCTGCTGACCTGGGGAGTCGGCTGGACCAGCGACCTCGCCCGTACCGCGATGATTGCGATGCTGTTCGCGGTGCTGCTCGGCGCGCTCCTATGGATCGGGCGCGCGGGCGCGGGGGCGCCGGTCGAACGGACAGGCGCCGCCGCGATCGGTGCCTATCTCGCGCTGGTCCCGACCGCGATGCATCCCTGGTACGTGGTCTGGATGGTGCCCTTCCTGTGCCTGGTCCCGTCGCCGGCGTGGCTCTACTTCAGCGGCGCGGTGTCCCTGTCCTACGTGGCGTTTCTCGTCTCGCCCGCTCCGCTGCCGGCGTGGGCCTGGCTGGCGCAGTACGGTCCCTTGTACGCGCTCCTCGCCGCCGCGGCCTGGCGGTCGCGCACCGGGCGCCGGGCGGGCGCGGCCATCGCGCGGACGACGTGAGCCGCGGGCGGAGGCGCGCGCGGTGACGCTCGTGCAGGGACTGCTGGGGGTTCTCCACTTCCTGGCCGTGGCCGGCCTCGCCATCTATGGCGTGAACGCCTACGTCATGGTCCTGACCCATTGGCGCCACCGGCGCGACGCCGAGCGGCGCCGGGCTCTGCCGGATCCGCTCCCCGCGGTCACCGTCCAGCTCCCCCTCTACAACGAACGCTACGTGGCCACCCGACTCCTCGACGCCGTGAGCGCGTTCGACTACCCGCGGGACCGGCTGGAGATCCAGGTTCTGGATGACTCGACGGACGAGACCACTGGGATCCTCGCGCCGATCGTGGATCGCCTCCGCGCCCGCGGTCTCGACGTCGTCCACCGTCACCGGCGGGTTCGGACCGGGTTCAAGGCGGGAGCGCTCGCGGAAGGGCTGACCACGGCCCGCGGGGAGTTCGTGGCGATCTTCGACGCGGACTTCGTGCCGCCGCCGGGGTTCCTCAAGGCCACGCTCCCATGCTTCCAGCCGGACGTGGCCGTCGTCCAGGCGCGGTGGGGCCATCTGAACCGGTCGTTCTCGGCGCTCACCGTCGCCCAGGCCCTCGGCATCGATGGGCACTTCGCGGTCGAGCAGTCGGCGCGCGCCCGGGCCGGCCTCTTCCTGAACTTCAACGGCACCGGCGGGATCTGGCGGCGCGCCGCCATCCTGGATGCGGGCGGGTGGGCGCACGACACGCTCACCGAGGACCTCGATCTCAGCTATCGGGCGCAGCTCCGCGGCTGGCGGGTCGTCTACCGGCCGGACATCGTGTGTCCCGCGGAGCTCCCCGTCCTCGTCACCGGCTTCAAGTCCCAGCAGCGGCGATGGGCCACGGGATCGATCCAGACCGCGATCAAGCTGCTGCCCGCGGTGCTGGCGGCGCCGCGCTCGCCGTGGGCGAAGTACCAGGCGTTCGTGCACCTCACGTACTACATGATCCATCCGCTGATGCTCGCGAGTGTGCTCCTGACCATTCCGATCCACACCCTGTCCGAGCCCGCGGCCGAGACTTCCATGCCGTCCGTCATGGGCCTGGCCTTCGGTCTCGTGGCGCTCGGGCCGGGGACCATGCTCGCCTACGCCCAGGGAGTCCTGGACCGGCACTGGTGGCGCCGGGCCTGGCAGCTCCCGACGATCCTGGTGATCGGGGTCGGCGTGGCCCTCAGCACGAGCCTCGCCGTGCTGGCGGCCTTCGTCAGTCGGCGGCGCGAGTTCATCCGGACCCCGAAGTTCGGCATCTCGAGCGCCTCGGGCACGTGGCGGGGGAAGGGCTACGGGGAGCGAGCGCCGTGGGGTGGCGCCGTTGAGATCGCGCTCGGGCTCTACTGCGCCGCGGCGACGCAGCTGTTCTGGACGGGCCACCACTACGCGATGGTGCCGTTCCTCGCCCTCTACACGCTGGGGTTTCTCACGGTGGGGACGTACACCATCGCGCAGTCGATGGCCGTGCGCCGATGACAGGGGGCCTCGTGCGTCGGCTGAGGGTCACGGGATGGCGGGTTGGCCCCCCACTCACGCGCGCGAGCGGGGCGGCCGGGGTGCTGCTCGTGGCGCTCCTGTCGGCCTCGGCCGCCTGGGCCGGTGACTGGGAGGCGCTCGTGGCGGACGGCGAGCGCTGGTGGAGCCGGTCGCCGGCCCTTGACCAGCCCGTCGCGTGCGCGACGTGCCACCACGACCCGGAGGCGATCCGGGGATGGGCGGGAAGCTTCCCCAAGGTCCGCCCCATGCCGCCCCCCCACACCCGGGTCATGACGCTGCTCCAGGCCACCACGGAGGCGGTCGCGCGCCACTACGGGCCGAGGGACCCCCGGCCGGCGGCGGTCGCGATCAGCGCGTTCCTGGTGACGCGGGGCGTCGGCCTCCCGATCACCCCGGGCGTCACCCCGGACCAGCCGATCTTTCCCACCCGAATGCGGGCGCTGGCCGAGAGCGTCGAGCGGGGCCGGCGACTCTACGCGCGGCGGTGCGGGGCGTGCCACGTCGCGGCGAGGATTGCGCCCCGGGCCGGGGGCCTTCTTCGCACGACCGCTAAGCCGGTAGAGATCTTCGTCGAAGGACACCAGCCCGCTGGATCCCCGATCTCGTGGAACAGTCCCGGCATGGCGGACCTGCTCGCGTATCTGCTCGCTCATCGAATGGGCGAGCCGGTGACCGCGGGCGCGCCGCCCGAGGTGCAGGAGGCATCCCGATGAGGCGTCTCGCGTTCGTGGTCGCGGTCACGATCTGGATCGGCCTGGTGGCGTTGCCCGTGGTCTCGGACGCACGCAGCGTCATCACCGGCACCGTCCGGAACAAGGCGGGGCAGCCACTTGCTGGCTTGGTGCTCCTGGAGAAGGGGGAGATCCACAACAACGTCTGGCACGGGGGCGCGCTGGTGGACGCGAACGGCCGGTTCCGGATCGAGCTGGCGGCCGGCGGCCAGTACGGCGTCCACGTGTACGCGAGCGGGTACATTTATGCGCCGCAGGCGGTCCGGGTGGAGAGCGACAAGACCCTCGAGCTGTCGGTGACCCTGGTGCCCGAGCCGACGCGCGCCAACGACCCCACGCTCAGGCGAGCGGGCTTCTTCCCGTGGGAGGCGCGGCAGGGGAAGGTCACCTTCGTCAAGCTGGAGGTCGGCGACCCCAACGACGATCTCGGCCCCCAGGTGATGGCGTTCAACGCGGCCACCGGCCAGGCGTACGCGATGCAGCCGCCCCGACGGGTGCGCGACCTCAAGGCGAACTTCCCCCAGGGTGTCTACCAGCTCGAGGTCGACACCTCCCGCGCGCCCGCCAACCCGCGAGACTGGCATTTCGTCGTGGCCGACCACCAGTGCAACACCACCGACATCCTGAGCTTTCCGCACGAGCCGAAGCCTCCGCAGGTCGTCCGATGACCGGGCGCGTGGCGTTGGCCGTTATGGCCAAGGCGCCGGTGGCCGGGCAGGTCAAGACTCGCTTGTGTCCGCCGCTGACCCCAGCCGAGGCGGCGGCGCTCGCGCGGTGCTTCCTCCTGGACCGCCTCGAGCAGCTCGGCGAGGTACCGGACGGCGATGCGCTCGTCGCGTTCGCCCCGAAGGAGCGCGACGCGGAGATGCGAGACGTGCTACCGGCCGGCGTCCGCCTCGTCCCCCAGGTGGGCGCGGATCTGGGCGCCCGCCTGGACCGCGTGCTGACCGACCTCCTGGCCGAAGGCTACGCCGGGGCAATCGCGGTCGACGCGGACAGCCCGACCCTGCCGACAGCGTATCTCAGGCGCGCGTGCGGCGTGCTCCGCGACCCCGCCATCGACGTGGTCGTGGGCCCCTGTGAGGACGGCGGCTACTACCTCATCGGCCTGCGGGCCCCGGTGCCCGCGCTCTTCAGGGACATGCCGTGGAGCACGGCGGGGGTGACCGAGGAGACGCTTGCGCGCGCCCGCCGCCTCGGCCTTCGGCTCGCGCTGCTGCCGAGCTGGTTCGACGTGGACCGGGGCGAGGACCTGGCGCGCCTCCGGGCTCCGGCTCCACCCGAGGCATTCCGAGCGCTGCGGACACTCGCGTTCTTGCAGACAGGCCGGGTGCCGGCATGACCCCACCGGCCGAAGGCCGTCCGGCCGACCAGCGGGGTCGCATGGCCGAGGTGCCGTGGCGGACCCAATCGACCCGCGTGGTGTATCGCAATCCCTGGATCCGAGTCGAGGAGGACCAGGTCGAGCTGCCCGACGGGCGCACCACGCTCTATGGGGTGGTGCGATGCGGCCGGTGCGTCGGAGTGCTCCCGTTCCTTGACCCCGAGACCGTCGTGCTCATTCGGCAGTACCGCTACGTCGCGCGTGGCGTCTACTGGGAGATGCCCACCGGCGGGGTCCACTCCGGCGAGGCCCTAGAGGACGCCGCCCAGCGGGAGCTGCGCGAGGAGATCGGGTACACGGCGGCGCGTCTGATGCCGCTTCCCGCGTACCATACCTCGAAAAGCGTGGTCGACGAGACCGCGTCCCTCTTCTGGGCGGATGGACTCACGCCCGCGCCGAGCCCGCCCGACGACACGGAGTTCATCGAGGTGCGCCCGGTGCCGTTCGCGCAGGCACTCCGCATGGTCGAGACGGGAGAGATCAAGGACAGCATGACCGTGATCGCCATCCTGCATGTGGCGCGGCAGCGAGAGCGGTGACGGGTCCCGTTGTGAGACACGGGTCGAGGGGGCCGATCACCGCCGCGCTCGCGCTCGCCGCGACGATGGCCTGGTCCTGCGCGACGCCGGCCGATCACGTGGCGTCGGGCGTCCGGTTCCCGAAGCCCGACCGACCCGTCGCGGCCATCGTCTCGCCCGAGTACTCCGACGAGCAGACGCGCGACCGCCATCAAGAGGCCGAGCGGGTCATGGATCGCCTGGGCATCAGGCCCGGCATGCGGGTGGCGGACGTCGGCGCGGGGCTCGGGTACTACACCGTTCGCCTGGCGCGCCGCCTGGGTCCTTCGGCGACCATCTATGCGCAGGACGTGAGTGCCGAATACCTGACGCAGCTCGGGGTGCGGCTCCGACGGGACAACGTCGGCGGCGTCACGCTCGTCCTCGGCACGCCCGGCGATCCGAGGCTCCCGCCGGCGTCCATCGACGTCGCGATCCTCTCGCACATGTACCACGAGGTCGTGAACCCCTTCGAGTTCCTGTACCGCCTGCACTCCTCTCTCGCCCCCGGGGCTCGGGTGGCGATCATCGACCTCGACAAGCGGACGCCAGATCACGGCACGCCGCCGGCGCTCCTCCGGTGCGAGCTGGCGGCGGTCGGCTACCGTCAGGTCGACTTCACGGTCCTCGCGCCCGCCGACGGGTACCTCGCGGTCTTCGCGCCGCCCGCCGTGCTCCCGCCCGTGGGGTCCATCAAGCCGTGCAAGCAGTGAGCTGCGGCCGACGTTCTGGCTGATGCGACCGAGCAGCGCTGGGGCCCGGGGCGCTCAACCTGGCGGCTATCGGAATGGCTTCGGGAAGCCGCGCCGCCTGAGCCTGAGTCTGGGTACGATCACGATCCGACGCCCGCGCGTCCGCGGGCTGGCGGAGCGCTTCGAGAGCCGGATCCTGCCGCTGTTCAAGCGCCGGACCGAGGCCGTGAGCACGCTGTTGCCGACGCTGTACCTGCATGGCCTGGCCGGAGGGGACTTCGATCTGGCGCTCCGCGGATTGCTGGGGGACGGCGCCCCGCTCTGGGCGGCCTCCATCGCGCGGCTGAAGGCGGGCTGGCAGGCCGAGTACGACCTGTGGAAGACGCGGGCGTTGGCGGACCTCGAACCCGTCTACCTGTGGGTGGACGGGATCTACGTCAAGGCGGGGCTGGAGAAGGACAAGGCGGCCATGCTCGTCGTGCTCGCCGCCCTGCGCGACGGCCGGAAGGTGATCGTGGCCGTCGAGAGTGGCCATCGCGAGTCCACGGAGAGCTGGGCGGCCTTGCTGCGGGATCTCCGGCGCCGGGGCTTGCGTGCCCCGCGACTGGTGATCGGCGACGGCCACCTGGGCATCTGGGGCGCCCTGGCCGCGGTCTACCCCACGGCCGCGGAGCAGCGGTGCTGGAATCATCGGATCCTGAACGTCCTCGACAAGCTCCCCCAACGGCTGCAGGCCGAGGCCAAGAGCCTGCTCACCCAGATCCCGTATGCGGAGACCCGCGAGGCCGCCGAGCGGCAGAAGCGGGCATTCCAGATCTGGTGCACGAAGAAGGGCGTGGCCACGGTCGGGCAGGGCCTCGACCGGGACTGGGACCGGATGGTCGCCTTCTATCAATTCCCCAAGGCGCACTGGAAGCATCTGCGGACCACGAATCCGGTCGAGTCCCCCTTCGCCGCGGTCCGGCTGCGGATCGCCGCCGCGAAGCGGTACAAGAAGGTCCCGAACGCCACGGCGGTCATCTGGAAGACGCTGCTGATCGCGGAGCAGACCTTCCGCCGGCTCGATGCGCCCGAGCTCCGGCCGGAGGTCGCGGAGGGTGTCACGTTCATCGATGGGGTGCGCGTCACGCACCCCAACATGGCCACGGCCGAGAAGAGGGCCGCGGCGTGAGCCGCCGATGAGGTGGAGCGGGAGAGCCACATGAATCAACCGCACGACGAGGATCTCGCGCGGGCGCAGGCTGCCCTGCAGCAGATGACGAACGGGTATTGGACCACGCAGATCATCTACGTCGCGGCGAAGCTCGGGCTCGCCGATCTGCTGAGCCACGGACCGCGGGACGTCGACACGCTGGCGCGGGCGACGCAGACGCATGCGCCGTCACTGGGCCGTGTCCTGCGTGCCCTGGGGGGCCTCGGCCTATTCCGAGAGAACGAGCAGCGCCAGTACGAGCTCACGACCCTGGGGCGGTGCTTGGTCAGTGGAAGTCCCGGCGCGCTACGAGCGAGGGCGATCCTGAACGGCGAGGAATGGTATCAGGGCTGGGGCGGCCTCCTGGATAGTGTGCGCACCGGCCAGCCGGCCTTCCACAATCTCTTCGGAAAGACATTCTTCGAGTACATGGCCGGCAGGCCGGACACGGCCGCGGCATTCAACGAAGCCATGGCCAGCTCGACCGAGGGGGCGGCCGCGGCGGTGGTCAAAGCCTACGACTTCTCCGGGTGCCGCACGATTGTCGATGTGGGGGGCGGGACGGGGGCGTTCCTGGCTGCGATCCTCCGAGCCACCCCGCAGGCGCGCGGCATCGTGTTCGACCGGCCCAGCGTCGTCGCTGCCGCACGAGAACTCCTCGCCCGCACTGGCATCGCCGGGCGATGCGAACTCGTGGGCGGCGACTTCTTCGAGGCGGTCCCGAGCGGAGGCGATGTCTACATCCTGTCCTGGATCATCCACGACTGGGACGACGAACGCAGCATCGCGATCCTAGGAAACTGTCGCGGCGCCATGACCGGTGACGCACGGCTTCTCCTGATCGAGCAAGTCGTGCCGGACGGCAATCAGCCATCGCTCAGCAAGCTGTACGATCTCCATATGCTCGTGCTAGCACCGGGCGGCCGGGAGCGTCGTGCGGACGAATACCACAGCCTGCTGGCGGCCGCCGACCTGCGTCTCACGAGGATCATCTCGACGGGGGTCCCGCGAAGTGTGATTGAGGCAGTGCCGGGATAGCAACCCAACACGGCCGCAGCCGAGAGGACGGCTGTAGCCTGAGCCCGTTTACACACCTCTTGACAGGACCTCGATTCTTCGCCCCGGCTTTCGTGATGGATGACGATGGGCTGTGACTGATGATGACCCGCAACAGCCACCTGTACAGCCATCTGGCCTGAAACACGGGCATGCCGTCGTCGAGCCGCGACCCTTTGCCGCGAGCCGTCTGCGTCTGCCCTGGTCGTCAGTCAGCCGAAGGCGGCGCCCCTTCACCTGGTCCTTGAGGATGCGGTTGTCGAGCCAGAAACCGGGCGCGTCTCGAGGAGAACCAGGCGGCTCATGCCGGCGCCTTCGGTCAGGCGTGGTGCGAGTACGTCGGAAGCGCCGACCTGGCCGCCGAAGGGAACGCGTTCATCTCCTGCTCGGAGACCAGAAGGTCCTTCAACGTGATCTTGCCAAGCACCTGGTCTACGGCGTTCTGGAGCATGCGCCATACGGAACGGATCGAGCAATCGGGCATGTTCGTGCAGAATCGCTCGACGCCCGCGTGGGTGTCGCAGAAGGAGGGCTCGTACAGCCGGCCGCCCAGCGCCGCGAGGACCTCGCCGACGTTGATCTGCTCCGCCGGCCGGGAGAGCGCATAGCCTCCCGACTGCCCGCGGGTGGAGGTGAGGAACCCGCCGTCACGCAGGATCCGCATCATCTTCGCGGCGTGCGGTTCCGAGATCCCCTCGGCTCGCGACAGCTCGGAGATCGTGACGCGCCCGGAGGTGCCTTCGCGCCCGACCCGGAGGAGACACCGCAGCCCGTACTCTTCCTGCGAACTCAGCTTCATCGCTGCTCGTTCCCGCGCGGCCGCTTCACATCATCCCGAGCTGCAGTTTGGCCGCGTCCGACATCATGCTCCTGCTCCAGGGCGGGTCGAAGAGGACTTGGACGTCCGCCTCGTGGATACCCGGGACCGTGAGCAGCTTCTGGCGGATGTCCTCGCGCAGGACATCCCCCATGCCGCAGCCTGGAGCGGTGAGCGTGAACGTGACCTCGACCTTGTTGCCCCCTTCCGGGAGCGGGGTCAATTGGACGCGGTAGACGAGCCCGAGGTCCACGATGTTCACCGGGATCTCCGGGTCGTAGCAGGTGCGGAGCTGGTCCCAGCAGAGGTCCTCGATCGGCTTCTCCGCCGTGGCCTTGGCCGTCGGCTTCTGCTCCGGCTCCTCGCCGATCGCGTCGGCATCCCTGCCGTCGATCCGCGCGAGGTATCCCATCGGTACCATCACGGTGTACGACCCTCCGAGCGACTGTGTGATCTGCAGACGCGCCCCCGCCGGGATCGTGAACTTCGTGCCGGCCGGGATCTCGCTCGCCACGACGTCGCGGGTCGTCGTCGTCTCTTTCTGCGCCCACATGTCAGGCCCCTCCGCTTTCGGCCTTCGGTCCTTCGGTCAACTCGGTCGAGACCGTGCGATCTTCTCCGGCGAGCGCCGCCTTCAGCGTGTGCCACGGCAGCGTCGCGCACTTGACACGCACGGGAAACTCGCGCACCCCGGAGAAGACCGCGAGCTTCCCGAGCTCGGGCGCGCCCGCCTTCTTCTCGCCGTCCTGCCCCGTGATGAGGTCGTGGAAGCGCTCAAAGAGGGCCTCCGCCTCCGCACGCGTCTTCCCCTTCAGGCTCTCGGTCATCATCGAGGCGGACGCCGTCGAGATCGCGCAGCCCACCCCCCGGAAGCCAACCTCTTTCAGCACGTCGTCCTCAAGCCTGACGAACACGGTCTCCCGATCGCCGCAGAGCGGGTTGTAGCCCTCCGCGCTCCGGTTCGCGCCAGCCAGCTCGCCGAAATTCCTCGGCCCCTTGCTGTGGTCCAGAATCACTTCCTGGTACAGGTCCCGGAGCTCGCCCATCAGCGGAACATCCTCTGAACCTTCCGGATCCCCTCAACCAGCGCATCGATCTCTCCGCGCGTGTTGTAAAGCGCAAACGACGCGCGCGCGGTCGCCGGGATGCCGAAGAACTCCATGACCGGCTGCGCACAGTGATGGCCGGTCCGGATCGCGATCCCCTCCTGATCGAGAACCGTCCCGATGTCGTGCGGGTGGATTCCGTCGAGGGTGAACGAAAGGACGCCGATCTTTTCCCGCGCCGTGCCGATCACGTTCAGACCGGGGAGCGCGGTCAGCGAGCGGGTCGCATAATCCAGCAGGTCCGTCTCGTGGGCCGTGACGTTCTCGAGCCCGATCTTCGCAAGATAGGCGATCGCGGCTCCGAAGCCGATCGCGCCGACGATGTTCGGCGTGCCCGCCTCGAACTTGTAGGGAAGCACGTTCCACGTCGTCTTCGCGAACGTGACCGAGCTGATCATGTCGCCGCCGCCCTGGTAGGGTGGCATGGCGTCGAGCAGCTCCGCCCGCCCGTAGAGGACACCCACCCCCGTCGAGCCGTACACCTTGTGCGCGGAAAACGCGTAGAAGTCGCACCCGAGCGCGCGGACGTCGACGGCGAGCCTCGGGACCGCCTGCGCGCCGTCCACGAGGACCGGGACGCCGCGCGCGTGCGCGATCTCGATGATCCGCCGCACGGGAAGCAGTGTCCCGAGGGCATTTGAGACGTGGGCGATCGCGACAATGCGGCTGCGCGGCGTGAGCAGGCGCTCGAGCTCCTCCACACGGATCTCGCCGGTCCGGTCGATCGGCAGGACCTTCAGGTGGGCCCTCTTTTCATCGCAGAGAAGCTGCCACGGCACGATGTTCGAATGATGCTCCAGCGCGCTGACGACGACCTCGTCCCCTTCACCGACGCGCTGCCGACCGAAGGTCTGGGCCACGAGGTTGATCGCCTCGGTCGTGCCGCGGACGAACACGATCTCGCCGGTTTCGGCGGCGTTCACGAACGCACGGACCTTCTCGCGAGCCTGCTCGTAGGCGTCGGTCGCCTCGACCGAGAGCGTGTGCACGCCGCGGTGGATGTTCGCGTAGGACCGCCGATACATGTCGGCGATCGCCTCGATGACGGACTCCGGCTTCTGAGTCGTCGCCGCGTTGTCGAGGTAGACGAGCGGGTGGCCGTGGATCTTGCGCGCGAGGATCGGGAAGTCGCGGCGGAGCGCCTCGACGTCGAGGGGGGGGCGGTGCCCCTCGGCGGGCTCGCGAATCGGGGAGACGGTGCTCATGCTCGCGCGCCCCGAATCGCGTCCGCATCGGCCCGGGGCAAACGCAGGCCGAGTTGCGCCTCCACGAACGCGCGGAGCGGCGCGACGCGGATCCTCGAGGCGACGTCACTCGCGAAGGCGTAGACCAGGAGGTCACGGGCCTCCTTCTCTTCGATCCCGCGCGAGCGCAGGTAGAACATCGCGGTCTCGTCGAGCTGCCCGATCGTCGAGCCGTGCCTGCATTTGACGTCGTCGGCGAAGATCTCCAGCGCCGGCTTCGAGTTGACCAGCGCGTCCTTGGAAAGGAGCAGGTTCTTGTTCGTTTGCATCGCGTCGGTCTTCTGCGCGGCCGGCCGCACGATGATCTTGCCGTTGAAGATCCCCCGCGACTGTCCGTCCATGATTCCCTTGTAGAGCTCGCGGCTGGTACCATGCGGCTTGGCGTGATCGATCACCGTGTGGTTGTCGAGGTGCTGCGTGCCGGACCCGATGAAGAGGCCGTTGAGCGTGCATCCGGCACCCTCCGCGTCGAGCCGGACGGTCAAGTCGTGGCGGGCCAGGGCACCGCCGAGCGAGATCGAGTGGGAGGTGAAGCTGCTGTCGCGCCCCTGGCTCACCTCCGTCGTGGCGACGTGGAAGGCGGCATCGCTCTCGCGCTCGAGCTTGGAGAAGTCGAGCACCGCGCCTTCGCCCAGGACAACTTCGGTGACGGCGTTGGTGAAGTACAGCGTCCCGGCGGTCCCGACGTACGTCTCGACGATGGAAGCCTGACTGGCCGCCTCCGCGATCACGAGGGTGCGGGGGTGGGAGACCGTGGGGCCGAAGGCTGGCTCCGACAGAAAGAGGAGGTGAATCGGGTCCGCGACGACCGTCCGCGCCGGGATCCGGACAAACGCGCCGTCTTCGAGGAACGCCGCGTTGATGGCGGCGAAGGCGTTGCCGTCACGCGCGATCTTCGCAAGATGCACCTCCACTGACTCCGGATCCCGCGCCAGAACGTGCGTCAGGCTGGCCACTTCGAGGCCGGCGGGCCAAGGTCCGGAAGAAGAGAGCGCCCGGGAATACCGGCCGTTGATGAAGACGAGCTGAACACCCTCTCCCCACGCGAAAGGGGCGGGGTGAGGGCCAGGATCGGGCGAGTCCCTGACGACTGCCAGCTGGAACGGCACTTGCCGGATTGGCGCGACGTTCGTGTCCCTCCACGCTTCGTCGTGGACGGTGGGGAAGCCCATGTCGCGGAACCGATCCATGCCGGCCCGCCGAATCTCCGCCAGCCAGCGGGGATCGTCCCGCGAGCGCTTCTCACGGTACGCGTCGCCGAGCGAGCGCTCGAGCCCGGTCGTGCGCGTATCTTCCGCGACGGCTTCCATCACGAGACCGGGACGGGCGGCGTCTTCGCGGGCGGCTCCTTCTCGAGCCAGGCGTAACCCTTCTCTTCGAGCTCGAGCGCGAGCTCCTTGCCCCCTGAGAGCGCGATCCGTCCCTCGACCAGCACGTGAAGGAAGTCCGGGACGATGTAGTTCAGCAGCCTCTGGTAGTGTGTCACGATGATCATGGCGCGATCCGGGGTGCGCAGGGAGTTCACGCTGGAGGCGACGATCCGCAGGGCGTCGATGTCGAGCCCCGAGTCGGTCTCGTCCAGGATCGCGAGTGTCGGGTCGAGGATCGCCATCTGGAAGATCTCATTGCGCTTCTTCTCGCCGCCCGAGAACCCCTCGTTGACCGCGCGCTTGACGAGCTCCTCGTCGATGTCCACGAGCGTCGCCTTCTCTTTGACGAGCGAGAGGAAGTCGAACGCGTCGAGCTCGGACAGCCCGCGGTGCTTGCGGACGGCGTTCAGCGCGTTCTTCAGAAAATAGAGGTTCGACACACCCGGGATCTCGACCGGGTACTGAAACGCCAGGAAGAGACCTTCTCGGGCGCGCATTTCGGGCGTCATGGCGAGGAGGTCGTGCCCCTGGTAGAGCACCTGGCCCTGCGTGACCTCGTATCCGGGCCGGCCGGCGAGGACGTGCGCCAGCGTGCTCTTGCCCGAGCCGTTCGGGCCCATGATCGCGTGGATCTCTCCCGCGTTCACCGTGAGATCCACACCGCGGAGGATCTCAGTGCCAGCGACCTTCACGTGGAGGTTCGTGACTTTCAGAAGCATGTCTGTGCGGCTTGTCATCGTGCACGCCGCGAAGGATCTTCTCGGTTCAACGCGTTGTTCGTCGCGACGCTCCTCAGCATGACGGCCGACATCCCCCTTACCCGACGCTTCCCTCGAGGCTGACGCCCAGCAACTTCTGCGCCTCGACCGCGAACTCCATCGGCAGCTCCTTGAAGACGACCTTGCAGAAGCCGCTGACGATCATGTTGACCGCTTCCTCGGGGGAGATGCCGCGCTGCTGGAAGTAGAAGATCTGGTCCTCGCCGATCTTCGACGTGGACGCCTCGTGCTCCATCTGCGCGGTCGAGTTCAGGATCTCGATGGCCGGGAATGTGTGCGCGCCACACTTGTCACCGATGAGCAACGAGTCGCACTGCGAGTAGTTGCGCGCGTGGTCCGCCTTGCCGAGGATCTTGACGAGGCCGCGGTAGCTGTTCTGGCCGTGACCCGCGGAGATCCCCTTCGAGACGATCGTGGACTTGGTGTTCTTGCCGATGTGAATCATCTTGGTGCCGGTGTCGGCCTGCTGGTAGTTGTTGGTCACCGCGACCGAATAGAACTCCCCGACCGAGTGGTCCCCCTGGAGGATGCAGCCCGGGTACTTCCACGTGATCGCAGAGCCGGTCTCGACCTGCGTCCACGAGATCTTCGACCGCTTTCCGAGGCACTTGCCGCGCTTGGTCACGAAGTTATAGATGCCGCCGCGCCCCTGTGCATCGCCGGGGTACCAGTTCTGGACTGTCGAGTACTTGATCTCGGCGTCATCCAGCGCCACGAGCTCCACGACGGCCGCGTGCAGCTGGTTCTCGTCACGCATCGGTGCGGTACACCCCTCGAGATAGGAGACATAGCTGCCCTCGTCGGCGATGATCAGCGTCCGCTCGAACTGTCCCGTCTTCTCCGCGTTGATTCGGAAGTATGTCGAGAGCTCCATCGGGCAGCGGACGCCCTTCGGCACATAGACGAAGGAGCCGTCGGTGAAGACCGCGGAGTTCAGGGTCGCGAAGAAGTTGTCCGTGTACGGCACGACG
This sequence comes from Candidatus Rokuibacteriota bacterium, assembly GCA_044867785.1. Lineage (GTDB taxonomy): Bacteria > Methylomirabilota > Methylomirabilia > Rokubacteriales > DASRDR01 > DASRDR01. The sequence continues at coordinate 22,061 of JBIOVM010000101.1, forward strand.
GAGCCGAGGTATCGCTTGACGAGCTCGGGATGGGTCTGGACCGCCTCCGAGAAGGAGCAGAAGATGACACCGACCTGCGCGAGCTTCTCGCGGAAGGTCGTCGCGACCGAGACACTGTCGAAGACCGCGTCCACGGCGACCCCGGCGAGCTTCTCGCGCTCTCGCAGCGGGATCCCGAGCTTCTCGTAGGTCTCGAGGAGCTTCGGGTCCACCTCGTCGAGACTCTTCGGCGCGTCCTTCCGGGATTTGGGGGCGGAATAATAGACGATCGCCTGGTAGTCGATCGGCGGGTAGTGGACGTTCTGCCAGGTCGGCTCTTTCATGGTGAGCCATTGACGGAGGGCCTTCAGGCGCCAGTCGAGAAGCCACTCCGGCTCGCTCTTCTTTTCGGAGATCAATCGGACAACGTCTTCGTTCAACCCGGCGGGGACGGCGTCCGACTCGATGTCCGTGACGAACCCGGCCTTGTACGGGCCGCTGGTCTCGAGAAGCGATCGAGGATCTATGCTCATCGGAAACGCCCCATGGACTCGATCGAAGCTTAGCCAATTTATACAGAACAGTCAATATTGATTCATGGGCTAAGCAGAATCACAGGCAGCTCTGGCAAAATGTGCCTTTGATTCAATGAGATAGACAAGAAACTGATAGCGCGTTTGGCGCAGCCGGATGACGCTGTGACGGGCTTACAGGGTCCGTCTACTCGCGGGCCTCGTGTGCGGCCGGCCGCCCCACGCACGCGCCGGGCCGCCGAGCCCGTGTCGGTTCGACAGGGGCAGCCTAGGGCCACCCGCGTTCTGGGTCCCGCGGTGGCCCCGGCGGGGTCGCCCCCTGGCCGCACCCAGACCCACGGCTGACGGAGCCTCGCGTGGCGTTCGGTGGGGGCATCCTCGGCACGACCTCACCTCGACGTATTTCGAGGGGGCAGTGCCCGATAACCCCCAAGCCCCAGGGGGCCTACTCCCGCGATTCGCAAGTGGCGATCGGTTTAGTGTTGGATCCAGAGGGCTTCCCCAAGGCGCATGAGGTCACCGTCTGTCCGCCTCATCTATTCGCCCGATTGGGTGAGATCCCCGCCGACGTTCTCCAGCATGAGCGGGTCACCGCGGAGCCCAAGCGGGCCGAGTTGATTGACCTCTTGACGGGCGTGCCGAAAGGCCGGGTGTCACGCACGCCGAGTGTCTCGAGGTGTGCTGGTGGACGAGCGCCCGGGCCTGCCCCGTCCAAGACACTCCAGCCAAGCGCCGGTACGAGAAGACCAGCCGGACGCGCAGGGCTATAATCGGCCTGGGAGGGCTGTCATGCAGATACGCCTGTCACCGGACCTCGATGAATGCGCTCGGGCCGTTCGCACACCGATGACGGTGGATGAGTTCATGGCGCGCTTCCCCGAGGTTCCCCCGGACCTCCGTGACGAACCGGTGCTCGGCGAGTACGTCCGCGCGTTCGGCCTCCTCCTGCGCGTGGCGCAGAAGCCGACGCCCTGCATGCGCGACACCGGCGACCACCAGCACTTCTTCTACACGCGGCTGGTGAACGATCTGGCGATCTACGGCATCGGCCTCGCCAAGCGGGACAGGACGCTGGTGCGGCTTCGGGCCCTCCTTGATCAGTATCAGCAGCAGCCCGCCACGTTTGCGTGCACGCTGGTGCCCAGGAAAGCACGGGGCACGCCCCGAACGGGCTGCGCCTAATCAGCCGCCGCGCTTCTCCAGGCGGCACAAGAAGACCTCGATCTCCTTCTTCGTCCGGCGATCGCCGGTTCGTCCTGTGACCTCAAGGCCCGCCGCGTAGGCCGCCGCCGTCTCGGCCAGGCGACCCGCCTTCTCCAAAGCCCGACCGAGCCCGCGATGCGCCACCGAGTAGTCGGGTTTGAGCCGGATGGTCTCCTGGTATTCGAGCACGGCCTCCTCCGGTTGCCCGGCATCCAGGTAGGCGCCCGCCAGGCCGAACCGGACGACGGGATCGTCCGGTATCAGCGCGGCGACCTCTTTGAACTCCGCGATCCGATTCCGCGCCACGATGAGGGTGGGGCCAGGAATCACAGCCTCAGGGCAACCGTTCATGATCCTATGATGGGCGTGGAGCCGCCCGAGTGTATCCGATCGGCGGCCCACTCGACATGCGCATGTCGCTCGGATTCGGCGCCTGGCTCGATCACGAGCCGGTGTGGCTTCCGCCCCTGGAGGCCGACGCCTTTCTGGTGGCCCTTCGCGACGAGCTGCCCTGGGAGCAGCGTGAGATCGTGCTCTTGGGGCGGCGGATCCTTCAGCCTCGCCTGATCGCCTGGGCCGGCGACGTCGGCTATCGCTACTCGGGGCAGACGCTCGAGCCGCGGCCGTTCACACCGGCAATCCGAGGGCTCCTCGCGCGCACCTCCGAGCGGACCGGAGTGCCGTTCAACCACATCCTCGCCAACCGCTACCGGAGCGGCGATGACCGCATGGGGCTTCATGCCGACGACGAGCCCGAGCTCGGCGAGGATCCGGTGGTCGCGATTGTGTCGCTCGGTACATCGCGCCGGCTCGTCGTTCGGCCTCGCCGAAAGGACGTGCAACAGCGGCATGACCTGGACCTGGGCCACGGGAGTCTCCTCATTATGGGCGGAACGTGTCAGCGTCACTATGTGCATGGCGTGCCGCGCCAGCCCGGGCTTCAGAGCGAGCGGATCAGCCTGACCTTCCGCCGGCTGGTCCGGCCGCCATGAGTGCGGGGCGACCGCGCCGTCCAGCCGGACGGGCCCGGTCAACAGCGGGGGTTGCCCGCCAACACGGAACGCCTTCTTGAGTGCCGGGGGGAGCAGTAAGCCAGCAGCGCGTTCAATCGCCTTAGCAGCGCGGGCGTGCGTGGCCGGGTCACGCCTGGGCTCAGCCTCAGCACCCCGCCAAGGGATCGCTGTGACGGGCTCTCCCGCTATGTGTGCCCCTACGGGCAGCGTCGGCCCCGCGCAGACTTTGAATCTGGGATCGTTTCAGCCCGGTACTGCGGAACCCGCCATTTTCGCGGCTTCGCGATGGCGTCCAGACCGCTCTTCTCTCAATTCTGCCCTCCGCACAGCCACGAATACAGCCCCTGACCTCCATTGACGGGAACCCGAGATGTCGTGTAACGTCTTGTCATTACAGGCGTCCCCGTCGTCTAGGCTGGCCTAGGACCCCAGATTTTCAAACTGCTCGGGCGGTCCTGCCAGTCACAGTCCGTATCAAGCCGTGCGCGTCAGGCGCAGGAATCACCAGTCTTCCAGCTGTCAGCGATCGTTCCCGATGTGCTACGGACCATGATTGGTCGAGACGCGCGATGACACGAAACAGCCACCTGTACAGCCACCCACCTCGGTCCTCGGTGATGTTGTGGTGGCTTACGGGCGCGAGTGGCGCCATGCGCGGTGCTGATTCGACAGAGGAAGGATCCTTTTGATGAGCGAGGTGCCGCCCGGATGTGTCGGAATGGCGGCCTACTCGACATGCGCATGTCGCTCGCATTCGGCGCTTGGCTCGAGCACGAGCCGGTGTGGCTTCCGCCCCCGGAGGCCGACGCCGTCCTCGCGGCTCTTCGCGACGAGCTGCCCTGGGAACAGCGTGAGATCGTGCTCTTTGGGCGTAGGATCCTCCAACCTCGTCTGATCGCCTGGGCCGGCGACGTCGGCTATCGCTACTCGGGCCAGACGCTCGAGGCGCGGCCGTTCACACCCGCAGCCCTTGGGCTCCTCACGCGCGCCTGCGAGCGGACCGGAGTGCCCTTCAACCACGTCCTCGCCAACCGCTACCGGAGCGGCGACGACCGCATGGGACTTCATGCCGACGATGAGCCCGAGCTCGGTGAGGATCCGGTGGTCGCGATCGTGTCGCTCGGTACGTCGCGCGGGCTTGTCGTTCGGCCTCGCCGAAAGGGCGTGCGACGGCGGCATGACCTCGACCTGGGCCACGGGAGCCTCCTCATTCTGGGCGGAACGTGCCAGCGTCACTATGTGCATGGCGTGCCGCGCCAGCCCGGGCTTCAGAGCGAGCGGATCAGCCTGACCTTCCGCCGGCTGCTCCGGCCGCCCTGAGTGCGGGGGCGACCGCGCCGTCCGGCCGGATGGGCCCGCTCATCAGCGGGCAAGCAATTTGCCCGCTCTGCTCCGGAATTTGTCGTGGCTTCTATGGGCAACAAGGCCGAGCGCCTTCCCGACCCGGCCGCCGAGTTGCGGACGTTCCTTGAGCTCGCCGCCTGCGCTATCCCGCGCTCGCGGTGTCGGCGAGCACGGGGCTGGGCCTCGGAGAGATCGGCCCCTGGCTAATCGCCCACCTTGGCATTCTGCGCGTCTACACCAAGGCACCCGGCCGTCCACCAGACCGCGGCCACCCGTTCACCCTTCGCCGGGGACAGACCGTGGAGGACGTTGCGCGGCTCGTGCACAAGGACCTCGCCAGCGCGCTAAAGTATGCGCGGGTATGGGGGGCGTCCGGATTCGACGGGCAGCACGTCGGACGGGACCACCCCGTGGCCGACGGCGACGTCGTCGAGCTGCATACCTGAGCGTCCCGGACCCCCGGGACCTGCGAAGCGCCTAGAGCGATGCGCGGGCGCTCGGCCAGTGACGCACGACGGAAGGCGTCAGGGTCAGGAACCGCCGGATGCACCTGGCCGAGAGCCTCAGGGCTCGTTCGCGCCGCGCGCCCCAGGGGAAGCCGTACTCCTGCCGGATCGTCGGCGGCAGCAAGCCGACGGTGGGAAGCTGATTGAACCAGACGAGCGGCCGCGTCACGTGGACGCTGGTGGGGGCGACGATCTCGCGGGCGAGCGCACGGGCGGTCCTGCTGACCACGATCTCCCCGCTCCGGTGCATCCGCGTCATGTAGCGCTCGAGGTCGGCCGTGCTCTGCGGCAGGAAGCCCTCGGGGATCTCGAACCAGGAGGCGATCCGGCTCGCCTCGGCGCAGTAGTCGTTCTTCTCGGCCGCCGTGAGTGGGCCGACGTACAGCTGATAGGTCAGGAGAAATGAGTCGAGCAAGGTTGCGTGGACCCAGCAGAGCAGGTGGGGGTCGCGAGCCGAGTAGACGGTGCCTGCCGGGAAGATGCCAGCCGACTCGGACAGCCGGCCGTGGACTCGCCCGTGAATCACGTTGATACCATGTACGACCCGCGCGGCGTCCTCTGGTGTGCCGAACGAGAGCCGGAGCATCGAGTCCAGCGTCCGGTAAAGGCGGCGCCATCGACCGCGCTGCTCGGTGAGGAACGCGCTGTGGTCGGCCACGCCCTGCGCCACCAGCGGGTGGGCCAGTTGGAGAAGAATGGCCCTTCCCCACCCAATGAGCAGAACCACCTCGCGCTGGATCTTCCACGCCACGGGCTGGCGGGGGTCGAGCGCACCGGCGGCTGTCGCCCCCACCCGGTCCGCCCGCCGACCCGGTCGGCAGCGCATCGCGCGCTCTATCGTCGGCGTGTCCCGCGTGGCCCCGGGGCCGTCACGGACACGACAGGCGACATCGAGCGCATCAAGCCCGGCCTGCGGAGGTTGTGCGGAATAGCGGCGGGAGGTCGCTCGGGCCCTCATTGCCGCTGCGTCGTGTTTCCCCAGAACACCAAAGACCTCGCCCTTCGAAGGGATCGACGCGGGCTAGGCGTTCTCACAGCCGGTTCGGAGACTCACGGCGCTGGGAGCGGGCGGGCGTGTCGGGAAACGCCCGATCTTGGCCTGCGCCGCCTGCTTGCGCCTGATCTTCCGATCCGGCACTCAGGCAGTCCAACCCGCACGGTGGCTAAGCAGTCGCTCCTTGCAGAGTTGCAGGGTAAGCGCCGACAACTCGTTCGACGACCCGGCCCGCTGTGCCCCGTCTGGCACGGAACTGCCCTTCAAAGACGCGACGAGCGTCGAGGTCAGGCTCGACGCTCGTGCGGGCGAGTGTTCGCGATGTCAAGGCTCTCTGTTGCCAACGTCCCACTGGGCAATCACAGCCCAGAGTTGAGTGCCGACAACTTGCCCGACGATCCACGGGTCCACCTGCCGTTGGCCATAGTAGCGTGGCGTGGCGACGAGAAACTTCGAGAACAGCCCGGCCTGGACGGCATCGTCGTACTTGATGAGGGCGCCGTCAGGAATGGGAGGGCTATAGTTCTCGATGGCCTCGAGGACGGCCCCTCGTACCAACCCGGCGCGCGGCGGCAATGTGTCGGCCACCTTCTTTCTGATCTCGGCCTCGGTGTAGAGCATCCCGTAGCATATGCGCGCGGTTTGCAGGCGCTCTCTCAGCATCTGGCCCGGCAGTCCAACGCGAATGGCACGGAGGCGTTTCGTCATGTCGGGGGGTGACTCCGCAGTTCCGGTTGAGTTCGTCTGTTCCTGCACGGTCAATTCCATATCGCGTACCTCCTTCCGGACTACTCGGCATCCCAAGCTTGCCGTGGGTCGCAGCTCGCCCAGGATGGGCCGACTCTACGCCGGGCCCGTAGGGCGGTCAAGCCATCCGAGAGCCCACCGCCGGCCCGATCACCAGCACCGGGCCGTCGCGACGCCCAGGGCCGGCCGGTGGGCGCGCGGCTCGAGGGCCGGGTGGCAGCTCAGCGTGCCCCTCGGTAACCGCGGGATACTTCCGGAACCGCGAGGCGACCCGCGCCGTCCTCAAGGACGGCTGGATGGACTCGGGCGATCTCGACTACCTGGCCGAAGGCGAGCTGTCCATCACCGGACGGCGGAAGGACCTGATCATCAAGGGTGGCCGAACCTCTACCCGCAGGAGGTCGAGGAAGTCGTAGCTTCAGGCGAGCTCTCCCACGTCGGGCGGGGCAGGGTCACGGGAGGGGATCGACCCCACCGGCGCCGGGCCGGCTCCCGGCGTGTGGCCATCGCGGAGGACGAGCACCCCGCGTGGCCGTGCTGGCCGCCATTTCGCTCGATGACGAGCCGACGGCGAGAAGCCGTCAAGCTCGGGCTGTGGCATGACACCGCCTCCGTTGCGCTCAACTGCGCTTGAGCTCCGGTAGTACCGCCTTGGCGAACATCCTGAGGTTCTTGCAGGCGAGCGGGTGCGGTGGACTACCGAGCTGGAACAGCTGGAGCCCGAGGAAGAGGACCGCTGCGCGGGCCGTTGACATCGTCGTGGTCTCCGTCTACACTCCGAATCGTTCGCTAGAGTTTGAGCGAATGATTCCTAGAAGTCCCACCTCTCAGGCGTCCCGCGTTCGGCGGAGGGCGCGCTCCGCGCGCGCGGCCTGCGCTCGACGATGCAGCGCCGGGTCATCCTCGACGTGGTTCGCGCCACCGACACGCACCCAACAGCGGGATTCGTCTTCGAGCGTGTCCGACGGCGGCTCCCGCCGGTGAGCCTCGGGACGGTGTACCGCAACCTCCGGAGGCTGGCGGCGGAGGGCTTGCTGCAGGAGCGGCTTGAGGTGACAGGGCTGCGCTACGATCCCAACGTCGAGCCCCGCGATCACTTCACCTGCGTGGCTTGTGGGCGGATCTTCGACTTCCCGCGTCGCGATGATACCCGGCACACCCTCCTCGCCCCGGAGTAGCTTGCCGACACGCTAAGAGGCACACTCAGAGTCCGGCCCTTTGGGGGAGGCTGGAATGCCCCTGACTCGGGTCTCCGGACGGTCCTTTAACGCTCTCGTTGACCATGCAGATGGCCGGTGGGGGCGTTCGTTCTTCCGCTCTGTGAGTCCGGGCTGCTCGTTCTTGGCTTCGCCGCGACCGCTGATCGTAGGGGGCGATGAGCAGCGGCCGATGGCGGGAGGATCCCATGACCGAACAGGAGAACTTGCAGATCGCGCGCCGGGTGTTTGAGGCGTGGAATGCCCACGACCCGAACCGCTACGCGGCACTCCTTGATCCGGGCCATGTTTGGGAGACCGACACGCTGCCGCAGACGGTTCGGGGCCGGGACGCGGCCCGGCAGACCATGCAGATGTACCTGGGCGCCTTCCCCGATTTCCACTTCGACATCGAGCAGATGCTGGCGAGCGGGAACCACGTCGTCACCCGGTGGCGGGCCACGGGAACCCATCGGGGAGAGTTCATGGGGATGGCACCCACTCACCGACGAGTGGAGCTCCACGGCTGCACGGTCAATGAGATCAAGAACGGAAAGTCCGTCCACGTCTGGCTGTACTGGGACAGCGGTCACCTACTCCGGCAGCTTGGGGTGCTTCCGAGTCCAGCCCAATCCGGGGCGACTCGATAGGTGGGAGGAGCGGTTTCTCTGAACCGCGGCCGTGGCTTCAGGATGAGGGCGCGCAACCGGAAGGAAGAGTATAGGGCAGGGGAGGATCGGCGTCGTGACCGACTACCTCGACCGGGTGGGTGTCGCTGTGGTTCGGTTCACCGACGGGGATCTCGGTCTCGGTGACCGGGCGAAGATCACAGGTCGGACGAGCGAACTCACGCAGACGGTGGAATCCCTCAAATCGAGCATTGGGCGGTAGAGCAGGTTTCGCGCAGCACAGAGGTTGCCATAAAGATGCCGGAGCCGGTGAGGCGGCGCGATCAGGTGTTTCGCGTCCGCGATGGGTGAGGAGGCGGTTCAGGAGCCAGCCGCGCGGCTCTGCCTCGACCCATGTCTCCGGTGCCGGGCGGCGAAGCATGGTGGTGGGGCCTGTCACTTGGCGAAGGGGCACACGGGCTCCCACGAGTGCAACGCGGTAGGTGGGGAGACACACCGATGGCGATGAAGAGTGATGCCTGCCGAGGCCCACTCGACTCACGTTGAGGTGAGCCATGGCCATGCAAGCTTATGTGTTCGTCTATGTGGAAGCCGGGAGGATCGAGGCGGTAACGAGAGCGCTCACTCGACTCCGCGGCGTGAGGTCAGCCCATGCCTGTTGGGGGCGGCCCGACGTGATCGCCTTCGTCGAGGCATCGAGCCAGAAGGCCCTCTGCCAGCTCGTACTCGACCGGATCCAACGGGTGCGTGGCGTCGAGACCACGGACACGCGCATCGTGATCGAAGGGTGACAGAGAAGGACGCCATGCATCTGTATCTCATGCGCCACGGCATCGCCTACGGACGCCACGAGTGGCCCGGCGACGACGATTCGCGTCCGCTTACGGAGGAAGGCGTCGAGCGCACCCGCGCGGTAGCGAAAGAGCTGCGCAAGGAGGGCAGACTGGACCTCGCCGAGGTCTGGACCAGCCCGCTCATGCGCGCGCGCCAGACGGCCGAGATCGTCGCCGAGATCCTGAAGGTGCCGCTGAAGGAGTGCGCGGCCATGGTGCCGGGTGCGAGCGTGGCGGGCCTGGCGGAGTTCTTCGCGAAGAACCGTCCGCCTGAACGCTTCATGTTGGTGGGCCACGAACCGGACACCGGTGCGCTGCTGGGCGAACTGCATCGTTCCAAGGAAGCGCTTTCCTTCAAGAAGGCCGCCGTGGCACACGTCAGCGGCGCCTTCAGGCCCGGCGGCATGAAACTGAAGTGGTACCTGACGCCGAAGGATGTGCTGGAGGATTAGGAAGGGGCCGCAAACCGTTCGTGCCTTTGTTGACAGGAAGGTCCGTCAGGGCTACAGTCGTTCTCGCGATCGTGAGCTGAACCGTCCGGACCTTGGGGGAGGCAGCATGAGGCCCCTGAAACGGGTCCGCGGACAATCCGGCAACGCCCTCGTCGGCCAGGATGGTGGTCAACGGGGGCGTCTGCACGTTCGGAGCCCACCGACGCAACCGATAGACGCCTGGACGTCCATCGAGACCCGTCCTCCGGACATCGCGGCCGGAGGTGAGTCGCGTGAGCGATTCCCTGGCCGACAGCGAGCGAGGACCCATCATGGGGAAGTACTGCACGCACACGTCCATCTGGAGACATCCTGCCAAGCCCGGTGAAGTCCTGAAGGTCCAGCGCCTGTTCCGCCCATGATGAGGCCGGCCTGTTCGGTGAGCACGATGAGGTTGCCTGTATCCTCCACAACGGGTGCTGGATCGAGATCGTCGAGACCGCTGAGACTGCGCATCCTGAGGTGAACCTGCTCCTGCCCGGAAAGGTGCTCCGCTACACGCATTCGTTCTTCTTCGGGGATCGGCTGGAGCTGCCGAGCGGCCGGAAGGTCAAGCTTCGGGAGCTGGTCGGCTTCAAGCTCCATCTCGTCACCCGAACCGGGCCCACGTCTCCCGCGGAGGAGGCGATCGTCATGAGGGCCACGCGAGAGGCAGAACACATCAGAAGAGATCCCGCCACCTGCGAGCTAGCGCGAAGGTTGCCCTGAACGTCGGGATCGAGACGTGGAAAACTCCATCCTCTTGGCACTCCGAGGCTCTGCGGAGCTGGGCAACGAGTGCGAGCGGCAGCTCCGCTGCGGGGCTCCTGGGCCGGGTGTGTCATGAGCGAGGTCCCCCGAAAGCCCTCTACCGCGGCTCAGCCTCCGGAGCATGCCCTGGAGAGGCTTTGGGCCATTGTGTTGGCCGGCGGGGAAGGAGTCCGCCTGCGGCCACTCGTTCGGTTCGTGTACGGCTGCGAGCGCCCTAAGCAGTATGCCGCCCTGCTCGGCTCGCGATCGCTCCTACGCCAGACCCTCGACCGTGTGGCCCTGGCGATCGCGCCGACCCGAACCGTCGTGGTGACGCTGGGGAGTCACGCCGAGTACCTCGCGAAGGAGGACTTCGGCTCCCCGGGCCCGCGCGTGCTCGTCCAGCCCGAGGATCGGGGCACCGCCGCCGCGGTGCTCTTCGCGGCTCGCTGGATCGCGTGGCAGGATTTCGACGCCACCGTGGCCGTGTTCCCGTCGGATCACCTCGTCGTCGGCGAGGCGGTGTTCATGACGCAGGTCGTCGAACTCGTGCGGGCGGTCGCCCGACACCCGCAGATGATCATCCTCCTTGGTGCCGCGCCGACCGGGCCCGATCCCGAGTATGGCTGGATCGAGCCCGGCGAGCGCCTGGACGCGACCCCAGCGGGGCCCATCTTTCGGGTCCGCCGGTTTTGGGAGAAGCCGTCTTCAGCGGCGGCCCAAGCGTGCCTCGCAGGAGGTTGGCTCTGGAATACCCTCGTGCTCGTGGCGAAGGCCGGAGCCCTCATAGACCTGGGGCGCCAGGTCCTTCCGAGCCTTGACGACCGTCTCAGCCAAATCGCGGAGTTTCTTGGCAGCGCCGACGAAGCCTGGGCGATTCAGCGGGCGTATGCCCTGGCCCCGAAGGCGAACTTTTCCCACGCGATCCTGGAGATGTGCACCCCTCAGCTCGCGGTGTCACGGCTGGTCGCCGGACACTGGAGCGACTGGGGGACGCCGGAGCGCGTCCTGGCGACCCTTCGGCACATCGGGCTCACGCCGGGCTGGCTCAGCCGGATGGAGGAGGTCGGCTAGAGCCCGGTGTGACGTGTCAGGTGGGAAAACCCCATGACGGACACCTGCTGATTGCGGAGAAACGACGCGACGTTCCTTCGCCCCGGTGGCCGGGATCTCGAGCTTGCCGAGCATGAGTTGCTGGCTGCCACGACCGTGGCACGAACGCGAGGTACAGGGCCCGCGACCGGACGAGCGCCATCACGAAGGCCCAGAGCCATCGCCGCTGGCCGGCCGGCGTGAGGAACGGGAACCGGCCGAAGTCGAGCTAAGCGCAGTCACGAGGTCGCCCCGAAGGAGCGCAAGCGCGTGCGCTGGCACGATCAGGTGCCCAGGGTCGCCCTGACTGTGCTCGTGCTCTTGGCTGGGATTGCCGGTTGTGGCGATTCCTCCAGGGAGGTGAACGTGATCACCGCTCCGTCGTCCTCCGGCCAGAGCGAGCTCGTGCTGAAGGGGGTTGTGACCAACGTGGCCGGGTCGTGCACGACTGGCGCTTCCGACGGCGGCAGCTTCATCACCTTCAGGGTCGGCGGGGTTTCTGTGCTTACCGATCCGAATACCCAGTTCTCGATCCCCTGTCTGGACATCCGCAGCGGGATGCCGGTCGCGGTTCGGGGACCCGGCTTCCTCAACCGGGTGCTCCCGGCGTCGACGGTACAGGCCGAGGCAGGGGGTGCTACGGACCCGCGGTTCGAGGTGACCGGGCGGATCGAGAGTCTCGCACGCGGCTTCGACTGCGTCACCGCTTCCGGTCGGCGCGTGACAGTCGCCGGCTGGACCTTCAAGGTAGGGAACGCGTTCACGCGCTTGAGGGATGTGCCAGGCGGCTGCCACGGGCTCGTGGTGGGACTGCGGATCACCAGCCAGGGATCCCTGACGAATCTGCCGGCGGTGCCCTTTCTTCCGCCGTTGGCCCGGGAGGTGGAACTGTCGAAGTGATGCGAGCTCAGTGCACCGCCCTCGTCGCCATCGCGCGCCGCCTCTCTCCGGCCGCTACCGAAGGTGACGCGTGCGCGCCTTTCCCGATCTCCACTTCGACATCGAGTAGATTGCTCGCGAGCGGGAACCACGTCGTAACCCGGTGGCGGGGCCACGGGAACTCATCGGGGAGAGCTCAGGGGGGTCGCACTCACTCACCGGCACGTGGAGCTCTACGGCTGCACGCTCAACGAGTCAAGAACAGCAAGTCCGTTCGACGCCTTGGTGTACTGGGACAGCGGTCACCTACTCCGGCACCTCGAGGCGCTTCCGAGTCCAGCTCCATCCAAAGCGACTGGATGAGTCGGAGGAGCGCTTTTTCTGGCTGCGCCGCTGATGGCCTGATGGCCAACGGGAGGACAGCGGTGGGTAACCTCATCAGGGCGGCTTCGGTTGGAGACATTCCGCTGGGGTCCGCCAAGCGTGTGGAGGTCGAAGGTAAGCGCATCGCGATCTTCAATGTGGACGGCCGCTTCTACGCCATTGACGATACGTGCTCCCACCGCGGCGGACCGTTGTCCGAGGGCGAGCTGGAGGGCGAGGTCGTCACCTGCCCCTGGCATCGATCCACATTCAATGTGACGACCGGAGCCGTCCTGAGCGCCCCAGCGCGGGAGGGCGTGCGGCACTACGCGGTCCGCGACTCGGGCCGGGAGCTCTCCGTCGAGATCTGACTGGTCGTATTCGGCCCGCCAGATCGTGTTGCTGGTGAACTGCCTCGGCAGCGCGCGCTGCCCATTCGCGGGAACGCTACTTCAGAAGGTTCTCGGCCGGTAGACCGCCGGCCGGGGCGTTGGCATGGTCGTGGCTCCGAGGAACGAGGGGAGCGCCGTGGAAGAGAAGATCGGCGTCGTGGCCGACTACCTCAACCGGGTGGGTGTCGCTGTGGTTCGGCTCACCGACGGGGATCTTCGGCTCGGTGATCGGGTGAAGATCTCAGGCCGGACGACGGAACTGACCCAGACGGTGGAGTCCCTTCAGATCGAGCACCGGGCGGTGGAGCACGCGTCGCGTGGGACAGAGGTCGGCATGAAGGTGCAGGAGCCGGTCCGCCGCCACGACCAGGTCTTTCGGGTCCGTGATGGGTGAGGACGAGGAGCCCGCCGTGCACCTGTACATCGAGCCGCGTCCCCGGTGCCGGGCGGCGAAGTTCAGCAGCAGCGCCTGTCATCTCCCGTCGGGGCATGCCGGGTCGCATGAATGTAGCGCGGTGAGGGAAGCTGAGGGCGCCGGACCGCGCGCGGAAGAGGACGACTGCAAGGGGATTGAAGGAAGGGACCACGTCGTGGGTGGTCAGCCACGGAGGAAGCCGATGCCAAGGTACGAATTCATGTGTGAGACGTGCAAGCAGCCGTTCGAGTTGCTCCTGACCATTTCGGAGCGGGAGAAGGGCGACGTGAAGTGCCCCACATGCAAGGGCACGAAGGTCGTGCCGCAGCTCGGCGGCTTCATGGCGCAGACCTCGAAGAAGAGCTGAGGCTGCGGTAGGCGAGGCCGTGCCAGGATGAGAGTGATCTCGCAACAGACTAGCGCCTGTCGAGTTCCTCCTGTACTGGACCCTGCCTCGGTTGCTCGACTCCTCAGTGGGCCCCGCCGTTTGCCGCCTGACGTCGTGGTGTTCACAGTGGCGCCCGGTCTCGCGCGGCAGGAGCTTCCCCGGCGAGGGCCGATGGAGTGAGGGATACCACTGGCGTGAAGCTTTGTGGGGCGCGAATGGGATGGGCTGGTGACCTGAAGGCTCCGGTGTCCCCTTCCAGTCGAGGGCGCCATGACACCTGATGAACGCATGAAACGATCGCGTCGCGCTCCCGGTAGTTGGTCTCATGCCAGCGCTTGGAACGTCCAAGCTGGAATTCTCCGGGGGGATCGGGACGTGGGGTTCGGGCCCATCGACGACTACGCCTGGCCGAGCAGGGTGGGGCCGCGGGTGGAGGAGCCCGCGCTGATACTCATTGACCCCTACCCGTGGTCGACGCTCTGGCAGAGGTGTGGCTCAAGAAGAGCTGACGGTTTTCCCCGGCGCTCGTGGCTTTTGACCCGCTACCCCGGGTAATGTTTGTCGGACCATGAAGTTCGGCGTGTTCCTCCCGATCTCGGGCCGGGCGGCCAGCGGGGTTCTCATGGAGGCGGCGCGCAGAGCCGAGGCTCTCGGCTACGCATCCGTCTGGGCGGCAGACCGGATTGTCACGCCCTGGCGGATCGACACGCCGTACCCCTACAGCGCGGATCAGCGCTTCATCGTCCCGCCCGAGCTGCCGTTTCTCGAGCCGCTGACGTGCCTGGCCTATCTCGCCGCCGGCACCGAGCGGATCGCGCTCGGGATGAGCGTGCTGGTGATGCCCTACCGCCATCCGCTGCACTGGGCCAAGATCGCTACGACGATCGACCATCTCTCGCGCGGGCGGCTGATTCTGGGGCTGGGCGTAGGATGGATGGTCGAGGAGTTCGACGCGCTGGGGGCCAACTTCAAGGAGCGCGGGGCCGTCTCCAATGAGCAGCTCGAGATCCTGAGCCGGCTCTGGGGAGACGAGAAGCCGGCCTTCGAAGGCCGGTACTATCGCTTCCGCGAGGTGGGCTTTTCGCCGAAGCCGCTGCAGCAACCGCGCATCCCCATCTGGATCGGCGGCGAGGGGACGCGCGCCCAGCAGCGCGCCGCGCGCTACGGCGACGCCTGGTTTCCGTACTTCGTCAGGATGACGCCGCGCGAGCTGGCCGCCCGGTTCGACCACGTCCGGCGCTGGGCCCAGGAGGCCGGGCGCGATCCCGAGCGGATCCAGCTCTCGTGCTGTCTACCGATCGAGCTGACGCCGGAGCCGGTGCTGCAGGCGGACGACCGCCTCATGGGCAGCCCCGAGCAGCTCATCGTCGCCCTCCGAGCCTACGGGAAGATCGGGGTGGAGCACATGGCGCTGCAGTTCATGGTGCCGCGCTGGCCCGAGCGTCGCGAGCAGATCGAACGCTTCGCGAGGGAGGTGATGCCGGCTATCCACGGGTGAGACAGATGTCCGAGGCCTCAGGAGGTGCATTATGGCGACTGAGGCGTACGTGTTCGTCTATGCCACGCCCGGCAAGGTGGAAGAGTCCGCGAAGGCCGTCGCCAAGATGGAGGGGGTCAAGTCGGCGCACGCGTGTTGGGGGCGCCCCGACGTGATCGCCTTTGTCGAGGCTCCGAAGGCCCTGGGCCAGCTCGTGCTGCAGAAAGTTCAGCGCGCCCCCGGCGTCGAGGCCACCGACACCCGGATCCTCGTCGAGATGTGAGCGACCGGCGGACGATCGAGGGCACGGTCCTCGTCATCGTCGAGGGCCTCGTCAGTGAGTTGCGAGGGACGTCGGCGCGCCCCGCCGTCACCCTTGACGCGTCCCTCGACCGCGACCTCGGGCTGGGCAGCCTGGAGCGCGTCGAGCTCCTCCTCCGCCTCCAGCAGGCGTTCGGCGTGCTCCTGCCTGACGCCATCATGGAGCAGGCGGAGACCGCGCAGGCGATCGCCGACGCGGTTCGATCGGCCGGGCCGGTGATCGCGCCGGTCGGGCTCGAGCCGCCGGTGCCCGCCGCCCCGGGAATGCCCGCGCCCGCTTCGCTCCGCACGCTCGCCGATGTCCTGCGCTGGCACGCCGAGGCCGATCCCGGGCGCGTGCACATGTTCCTCCAGGAGGCCGACGGGCGCGAGCGGCCGATTACCTACGGTGACCTCAGGGCGCGCGCGGTGGCGGTCGCCGCCGGCCTGTCAGCGCGCGGGCTCCGGCGGGGGGATGCGGTCGGGCTCATGCTCAGGACCGAGGAGGATTTCTTCTCTGCCTTCTTCGGCACGCTCCTCGCCGGGGGCGTGCCCGTGCCGATCTACCCACCGGCCCACCTGAACCGGCTCGAGGAGTACGCCCGGCGCCACGCCGGAGTACTGAAGAACGCCGAGGCGCGCGTGCTCATCACGTTCCGGCAGGCCGGCCGCGTGGCGGGGGCGCTGGCGGCCCAGGTGCCGTCGCTTCGCGAAGTGACGGTGGTGGAGCGTCTCACGGTGCCCGGCGCCGAGGCCCCGGCGATCCGTCTGGTCCCGGAGGATCCCGCGTTGATCCAGTACACCTCGGGAAGCACGGGCGAGCCGAAGGGTGTGCTGCTCTCTCACGCCAACGTCATGGCCAACATCCGCGCCATCGCCCGCGGGATCGCCATCGGCTCCGACGACGTCGCCGTGAGCTGGCTTCCCCTCTATCACGACATGGGGCTGATCGGCTCGTGGCTCACGGCGCTGTCCTTCGGTATCCCCATCGTGATCCTCTCGCCGCTGGCGTTCCTTGCCCGGCCGGCACGCTGGCTCTGGGCGCTCCACGCCCACCGCGGCACCGTGTCGGCCGCTCCGAACTTCGCCTTCGAGCTCTGCGTGCGGAAGGTCGCCGACGAGGAGATCCGCGGCCTCGATCTCGGCAGCTGGCGGGCGGCGTTCAACGGCGCCGAGCCGGTGAGCCCGGACACCATGGAACGCTTCACCCGCCGGTTCGCACCCTATGGCTTCAAGCCCGACGCGATGTGCCCGGTCTACGGCCTGGCCGAGTCCGCGGCGGCCCTGACCGTGCCGCCCCTCACGCGCGGCCCATGGGTGGAGCGCGTGGCCCGGGAGCCCTTCGAGCGTTCCGGGGAGGCGCGCCCGGCGCCCCCCGATGATTCGAACCCGCTGCGCTTCGTCTCGTGCGGCCGCGCGTTGCCGGAGCACGAGGTGCGGATCGTCGACGCCCAAGGCCGGCCGGTGGGCGAGCGGCTCGAGGGCCGAGTCGAGCTTAGGGGCCCCTCGGTCACCGCGGGGTACTTCCGGAACCTCGAGGCGACCCGGGCCGTTCTCGAGAACGGCTGGATGGACTCGGGCGATCTCGGCTACCTGGCCGAGGGCGAGCTGTTCATCACAGGCCGGCGGAAAGACCTGATCATCAAGGGTGGCCGCAACCTCTACCCGCAGGAGGTGGAGGAGGTCGTCGGCGACATCCAGGGGATCCGCAAGGGTTGCGTCGCCGCCTTCGGCGTCGCCGAGCCGGAAACCGGAACGGAACGCCTGGTCGTCGTCGCCGAGAGCCGGCAGACGAAGCCGGAGCACCGGACGCGTCTTCAGGCCGCCCTGATCGAGCGAGTCGTCGATGTCCTGGGAATTCCGCCGGACACGGTGGTGGTCTCGGCGCCGGGTTCCGTGCGGAAGACCTCGAGCGGCAAGGTGCGCCGGAGCGCCACGCGCGAGGCCTACCTCGCCGGGCGGCTCGAAGCTCGCCCCTCGGCTGGGAGGCAATGGGCGGGGCTTCTGGCGAGTGACCTCTGGGCGAGGGGCCGCCGCCTGGCCGCCCCCGGGCTCGCGCTGGGCTACACGGGCTACGTGGGCGTCTTGCTGCTTCTCACGCTGCCGGCGCTCTGGGCCCAGGTCGCTCTGCTTCCGGCCGGTCGCGCCGTCGCCCGGCTCGTGCGAGCCTGGTGCCGCCTCGTGCTCCGGTTCGGCGGCTGCCCTCTGCGCGTCGAGGGGCTGGAGAACATGCCGCCCACCGGGCCGGCGGTGCTCGCCGCCAATCATGCGAGCTACATCGATGTCGTTGCGCTGTCAGCGGCCCTACCCGGGGACTTCCGCTTCGTCGCCAAGCGGGAGCTCGTCACGACCCCGTTGATCGCGACGGTGATCCGGAAGGCCGGCCACCTCACGGTCGAGCGCACCGATCTCTCACACAGCGTGGCCGACGCCGAGCGCGTGACGTCGGCGCTCCGGACGGGGGCGTCGCTACTGTTCTTCCCCGAAGGGACCTTTCTCCGTCAGACCGAGCTGCTCCCGTTCAGGCTCGGCGCGTTCAAGGCCGCCATGGAAGCGAGGTGTCCGGTGATCCCCATCGCGCTGCGCGGCACACGCGAGATCTGGCCCGCCGACGAGCGGCTGCTCCGGCCGGGGCCGATCACGATCTCGATCGGCAGCCCGATCAGACCCCGGGACGGCGGATGGAAGGAGATCGTGCGGCTCCGCGACGCGACTCGCGTGGAGATCGTTCGGCGGCTGTGACGGTTGCCGGGATCGCGCTCGCCGGCAACCCGTAGAGCCTCACGGCGTTGTCCGCGAGGATCTGGCGGGCGACCTCGCGTGACTCATCGAGGGTCAGCTCTCCGCGCTCGGCGAGCCAGGCGAGCGCCCCGCCCAGCGCCAGCCGGGCCCAGTCGGCGGCCAGCGCGTAGAGCTCGGGCAGCGCCTGGACGTCGGAGCCGTACAGGAGCTTGCTCGCCGGGGCGAGCGCGAGGATCTCGATCAGGGGCGCCACCGCGCCGGCGCCGAGTAACGGAAGGGCTAGCGACAGATCGAGATGGATGTCCGGCCAGACAGCCGCCATGAAGGCCGCCTCGCGGAAGTACGGGTAGGCCATGTGGAGGATCACGATCCGCACGCCGCCGCGGCGCGGATCTTCGAGCAGCGGACGGAGCAGGAGCGGGTTGGCTTGACCGAGGTCGATGTCGGGGTCGCCAAAGCCGACGTGCACCTGGAGCGGCCGGTCCGTCTCTCGCGCCACGTCGAGCGTGAGGCCGAACAGCGTATCCAGCAGCGGCTTGTCGATCAGGCGTGATGTCCCTTCGCGCTGGAAGCGGATGCGCGCCTGCTCGTAGGCTGCGGTGGCGTCGGCCTCGGCCCATGGCCTGATCGCCAGGCCCGAGCGGTAGGCGATGATGCTCTTGAACGCGACCGAGCGTGCCGCTGCCGCTCGCAGCGCCTGGACGAAGGCGTCGAGGAAGTCGCGGTAGGGGAGCGCCTGGGCGAGAAGGTCCTGGGCGCACGTCTCGATGCGGAACACTTCGCGGAGCGCGCACGGAACGAGCCGGCGCATGTCCTCGAGCGCCATCGCCCCGGGGGGATAGCCGGTATCGACGAGAAGCCCGACGATCCGGCTCTGCGCGGTCCATCGGGCGACGGCCGCCGGTCCGAGCTGCCGGCGCCGCGCGAGCACGGCCTCCACGGTGGGCTCCGTGTCGAGGCGCCGGGCCAGCTCACGAAGGGCGCGCCGGAAGTAACCCGTCTGCGCGACGTGGGCGGCCATCGTGCCCGGCCGGCCCTCGGTGAAGAGATCCGTGAACGCGGCCGGGGCCAGCGCCCAGGGATCGGCGAGCAGCGGATGGCAGTGGCCGTCCACCACAGGGAGGTCGGAGAGATCCGGCGCCGCGGAGCCCGGCATGGCGAGCGGGCGCTCTCAGTACTTGTAGAAGTGGTGCTCGATTTCGAAGGCGACATCCTTGCCCTCGAAGCCGCGGACCTCAGAGCGCTTGACGGCCAGGTACTCTCGGGCCAGGACCTGGCCCATCGCCGCGCACAGCACCTCGTCCCGCTCAAGGGCATCGAGCGCCTCACCGAGCGAGGCCGGGAGGCGGCGGATTCCCCGCCGCGTGCGCTCGGACTCCGCGAGCGTGTCGGGGTCCACCAGCGCCGGCTCCCCGGGATCGAGCTTCCGCTCCATGCCGTCCAGCCCCGCGGCTAGCAGGCCACCCAGGGCGAGGTACGGGTTGCTGGACGGGTCGCAGGGCTTCAGCTCGAGGTTGGTGGACTCCATTTCCAGCGTGCGCCGCTGCGAGGGAATCCGGACGGCCGCCTCACGATTGTCTGGCCCCCACGCGGTGTAGGCGCTCGACCAGAACCGGGGCTGGAGTCGCCGGTAGGAGTTGACGCTCGGCGCGGTCAGGGCGACGAGCGCCGGCAGGTGGTGGAGCACCCCGCCGATGAAGCGGTAGGCAGCCTCAGAGAGGCCGTAGCGGCCCCGGGCGTCATGGAAGTGATTGAGGCCGTCCTTGGTCCGCCAGAGGCTGAAGTGGATGTGGCTGCCGTTGCCCGCCTGGTCGGGGAACGGCTTCGGCGCGAACGAGGCGAGCAAACCGTGCTTGAGCGCCACGCCGCGCGCAGTCTCCCTGACCGTGATCTGGTTGTCCGCGGCCCGTAAGGCGTCGGCGAAGCGCACCGGCAGCTCCTGCTGTCCGGGGCCGAGCTCCGCGTAGTACTGCTCCGGCGCCACGCCCTGGGCCAGGAGCACCTCGATGATCTCCACCATGACGGGAGCCGCCGAGTCCATCCCGATCGTAGAGAAGCAGAGGCTGCGGTCCAGGGGCAGGTACCGTTCCCCTTCCCGGCGGGCCAACGTGAACTCGTTCTCGAAGGCCGCCTTGAGGATGAGGCCGGCCGCCCCCGCGCGCTCGATCATCCGATCGAGAAACGTGCGCGGGCACGCGGCCCACGGCTCGCCCTCCAGCGTCATCATCCGGCAGAGCAGACGGGCGGACTTCGGTGCGTAGGGCAGCACGGCGAAGGTCTCGAGGTCGGGCACCAGGCGGATCTCGCCGACGGGGCCGAATGAGCCCTCGGGGACGAGCTGGTCGAGCATGTTGAAGGACTGCATGGCCACCGTTAGCCCGATGCCGGATTCGAGGTAGGAGTCCAGGAACCGCGTGTGGCAGGCCTTGCCGCGGATGACGCCGTCGTTGCCGCAGTAGAGGAAGCGGACGAGCTGGATCTTCGCCGCGCGGCACTGGGCGACGATCTTCCGGATCTGCCGGCGCCGTTGGTGGGTGGCGACCTTCTGCTCGGTGACCATGGCGGTTTCTCCCCGGAGCGGTGTCGGGTCGGGGAGGCCAGGAGAGACGAAGGTCATGGCGCCGGGCCTCTTCGCCGACCGCCCCATGGCGCCGTATTTTAGCCCGTTGGATGCCGGAGTGGCAGAGGACCGATACCCGCGGTTCCTGGTCGACACGATGCTCGGCCGGCTGGCCCGCTGCGTGCGGGGCCATGGGCTACGACGCGGTCTATCTGGGCGCGGCTGGGGGACGCCTGGGCCCGCCCGGAGGTATCATGGGAACCGGCACGCCGACAGCGAAGTGTCGCGATGACGAGGACCAGCCTGGACCGAGACTACTATGCGATCCTCGGCCTCCATCCGGAGGCTACCGAGGAGGAGATCCGCAGGGCTTACCGCCGGCTGGCGCTCGAGTGGCACCCCGACCAGCGACCGGGGGACCCCCGAGCGGCCGGGCGCTTCAAGGAGATCAGCGAGGCCTACGCCGTGCTGATCAACCCCCCGAGACGGCGCGAGTACGATCAGGCCCGCCAGGCCGGGACCGCGGGGAGCTTCCGGCACACTCAACAGGACCTCTTCCGCGATCTCTTCACGCACCCGCGCGCGAGCGCCATCTTCGAGGAGCTGGCGCGCGAGTTCGAGCGGACGGGGATGCGGGTGGACCGGTACTACTTCCAACAGACGCTCTTCGGCGGGCGCGCCGTCGTGGTCGGTGGGGTGTTCGTCGTCTCCCCCCTCACCCTGGTGTGGCCCCTCCTCCGGATGGCGCGGGCCACCCTGCGGGGCAGCCGTCGGGCGGCCTCGATGGGTAGTGCCGAGCCCCGGCCCCTTCCAGGCCGTGCCGGCGTGCTCGCTACGCTCACGCGTCTGGGCAGGAGCGTGCTCCGGCTGCCCGGCCGGACCGCCTCGTCGGCCCCGGCTCCTGTCCCGGAGGATGTGATCCTACCGCTCCCGCTCACCCGCGGGGAAGCCGAGCACGGCGGCCATCGGCGCGTCACGCTCCCTGGGGTCCGGGGACCCGAGGAGGTCCTGGTGACCATCGCGCCCGGGGTCCGGTCTGGCACCCACCTCCGGCTCCTCGGCAAGGGCCGCCCGCGCCCGGACGGCTCGCGCGGCGACGCGTACCTCGCCGTCGAGATCGTGGAGTCGAGCTGACCCGCCGGTAGGCATCGAGCGGGCGGGAGCCGTGGCTACTCCGGCTTGGTACCGTAGCGGGCCCGCAGTTCGGCGGGCGCCGCACGGACGCTCAGGAACCCCTGGCCTTGGGAAGCGATCCGCATGACGGAGCAGAGGAGGTGCGGGGGTGACCACGCGCAACCAGTACCTCGCCGAGATCGCTGATTGCCTCGATGAGGCCCATCGGCTCCAGTCTCGGGTCATAGAGCTGAGCGAACAGGTGTACCAGGCGGCGGGTATGAGTACAGTAGATCGCGCTCTTCGGGGCAGGGTGACCGGCCTACTGTTTGGTCTGGTGGCCTACCTGGATGAGTTGAATCGGCTGGTCAAGGAAGAGACCGATTGACAGCTACACCCGTCAGTGAGAGCCTCCTCGCAGCACTGACGAGCTAGCCGTCCGGCCGTGCGGGGGAGGCGGCTCATGCCCCTGGCCCGGGTATTCGGACAACTCGACGACGCCCTCGCTGGTTGCAGAGACCGGCGAGGGTGTTTGTGTCTCCGCAGTCCTCCAGGCCTCCGCGGGGTAGTCTGATGGATCGCGGGGACCGGGGACGGCCACCTCAGGGAGGGAAGCCATGGCGACGTACATCATCCTGGCAAACTTCACGGACCAAGGGATCCGTAACGTCAAGGACTCCCCGAAACGGGAGGACGCCTTCCGGAAGCTTTGCGAGAAGATGGGCGCGAGGGTCAAGGAGGCCTATCGCACGATGGGGCGCTACGACGTCGCGGCCATCGTGGACGCTCCGGATGACGTGGCCATGAATGCGATCCTCTACGCCTTGGGAGCGCTCGGCAACGTTCGCACCGAAACGCTGCGGGCGTTCACGCGGCAGGAAACCGACGCGGCCATCGCCAAGATGGCATAGTGTTGGCTCGCGCGGGCGGATGAGCGAGAGGGTTTTGGCGTCGTTGGCGTGCCGCGGGGCGCTGAGCTGGACTTGGAATGCTCGAGCGTCCCTCCAGCATGAGCAGGGTGCCCGCGGAGCCCCAGCAGGCCGAGTTGAACGCGCGGGCGGATGGCCGGAGCGTTCACGCACGCCGAGTGTCTCTGCGTGAGCTGGCGGAGTGTCTAGAGGTATGCTGGTGGACGAGCCTCCGGGCCTGCCCCGTCCGAGACACTCCAGCATCCAGCGAGGCCGCGGCACGAGAACCAGGCAGGTGCGCCAGGCCATGATCCACCCGGGAGGGGCTGTCATGCAGATACTCCTGACACCGGACCTTGAGGAATGCGCCCGGGCCGTTCGCACGCCGATGACGGTGGATGATTTCCTGGCGCGCTTCCCCGAGGTTCCCCGGGATCTCCGTGATGAACCGGTGCTCGGCGAATACGTCCGCGCGTTCGGGCTCCTCCTGCGCGTGGCGCAGAAGCCGACACCCTGCATGCGGGATACCGGCGACCATCAGCATTTCTTCTACACGCGGCTGGTGAACGATCTGGCGATCTACGGTATCGGCCTTGCCAAGCGGGACCGGAAGCTGGCGCGGCTTCGGGCCCTCCTTGATCAGTACCAGCAGCAGCCCGCCACGTTCGCGTGCACACTGGTGCCCAAGAAATCGCTAGGCACGCCCCGATCCGGCTGCGCCTGATCAGCCGTCCGCGGCTTCTTCAGGCGGCGCAAGAAGACCTCTTCGTGTGGAGATCGCCGGTTCGTGCCGTGACCTCGAGGCCACGGTCGCCGGCAGGACCCGGATCGAATCGGGGAGCGCCACCCTATGAAACGCCACTCTCTATGAATGTCGTTCCCATCTCCGTCCGGGGGTGACAGCAGGCCCATGCCAGTTGGCCGCTCTGAGCGCGCCTGCCAGCGCATCGCGACCCCTGCAGACTGAGAATCTGGAATCATTCGGAACGTGTGCATCGAATCCGAGGTTTTCTTGGCTTTTTGGATGCCGTATGAGCTCCTCTGCTCTCATTTCGCACTTCTGCACAGCCACAAAACAGCCACCTGACGTCGCTTGACGAGAGCCTCATATGTCGTGTAACTTCTCGTCATTACAGGCGTCCCCGTCGTCTAGGCTGGCCTAGGACCCCAGATTTTCAATCTGGAACGGGGCCGGCCTATCCGTCGCACTCAGTCTCGCTCAGTCATCCTCCGTCGCAAGGATTCCCGCATCTGCCGCGGCAACCGGAGGATGCCCCTCCTGCTACCGAGTGAGACTGAGTAGGACCCACAGTGATGGACGAGTGCCACCAGGAGTGCCACCAGTGCGATCACTCGATCCTGGAGGGCCACGGCGGGGGTGAGCTCGAGGAAACCTCCTGGACACGCCAGTCGCGGTGTCTCATCCCGGAGCGAAAGCACAGCGACGTCGCCGCGCACAGGGGCTTGGATCCTCAGGTAACTCATGCCGACATCTCTGGCGACCGTGAGGCAAGTCGTTTGCCAACGCGCTGTCGAAGCTGATGCCATGTGGGCCGTCGCCCCAAGTGGCCGTCGGCGCTGACAATGCGGATTGGCGGACTCACGGGGCAGCGGCACGTCCGTCGAATGCACCAAGCGTCGGCGCTGCAGAATGCAGCGGAGCTGCTGTGGAATCCATCAACCCATCGGACGTTCCGGGTATCGATGCTTCCTCTCGTCGGAGTTGATCTGACAGACGTTGGCCTCTGAGCGACAGAACACAGCCAAGCAGGGGCGATACTCGTTGCCAAGAAGCGTACGGACGATCTGTGGATATGGCGGGCGATCTTGAGTTGTCGCGTAGGCTATCGACCGATGCTGACGTACTAGCCTGGCTTACCCTCCCGACCACTTCTCTTTGTATCGTCGCGTAAAGTCATCGTCGTTGCAAAAACAGCCCCGGGTACGCTGACGCGGCCGGGCGAGGACCTGCGGTAGACCGGCCAGTACATCAAATCTTCCCTCAACGGATGAGGATCTGAATCCACGCAGCTCGGACGAACTGCCTACGAGCAGTTGAGTAGCTAGGAGAATGCCAGCAAGAGCTGATTGATGCGCCAATGGAACGACTACCTCTTGCGGCAGTTGAGCGATCCGATCGGTCACAATGGCGCCACCACAAATCCCTTCACGATAGAGGTCCGCTAATTGCCGTCCTTTCCACCTCGCAGTCGTCACCGGATCGAGATGAAGATCATCGCTGATGTCTTCCAAAATGGAACGCTCGAGCCAAGCCTTGGCGTTCTGAGGAACAGGATAGGCTGCCAGCTGAGGGATCTGACCGTTCTCAAGCGCGACATCAACCGGAACACGGAAAGTGAGATATGCCAAGACGCGGAGTTCTGGCTGTTGCAGTGCACGGGCTATGAGCTCATGCTGGCTAGGTCTCGGCCCTGACGGTATGTACAGGCATGCAAGACATGGATCCTCCCCAAAGCGCTCATGTCGCGACCATCCGATGTCAGCGGGTTGCGTCCACGCATTGTATATTCTGCGCGGTAGACCTGCCTGTACCGCGATTCGAGCGGCGGAAGTATCGAGCGCGGTGCACACGACTTCAGCCGTATCCAAACCCTCGAGTTGCTGTCCCCAAAGAGCATCGAAGCCAATGACGTCAACGCTAGATCCACTGAACGCACGTCGAACCAGGGCTGTCTTTGGCAGGCCGATATCTTGATCAACCGCGAGGACATATCGCTGG
>JBIOVM010000102.1:0-64327 GCA_044867785.1 Candidatus Rokuibacteriota bacterium
GGTGGGTGATCCGCACGCCGGCGACGACGATATCCCCGCTCGCCGGCGCTCGCGGCTTCGAGGGTGACGTGGCCCCACCGGCCTTCCGGCTCATCGTGTCGGCCGAGGTTCCGGCGGCCGAGGGCTCTCGGCTCGCTCTCGGACGATGTCGCGCGCGGGCTTGTCTTCGCGCAGCCCCCGGAACGTCGGGTGACGGAGGCGCCCGTCGTCGGTCCACTCGGTGAACTGGACCTGGGCCACGAGCGCGGGCTTGACCCAGTGGATGCCCGCGGCTCCCGGTGGCCGGTGACGGAAGGGCGACTCGGAGACCCGAAGACGCTCGAGCCGGTCTCGCAGGGCACGGACCGAGGACTCCGTGAAGCCCGTGCCGACCTTGCCGGCGTAGACGAGCGTGCCCTCGCCGTCGTGGACACCCAGGAGGAGCGCGCCCAGGCCGGCGCGCGTCCCCTTGGGCTCGGTGAAGCCGCCGATGACGAACTCCTGCTCGTGGGTGCACTTGACCTTGAGCCAGCTGCGGCCCCGGGCCGACTCGTACGGCTTGTCCCGCCGCTTCGAGACGATGCCCTCGAGGCCGAGGCGACAGGCCTCGCCGAAGAAGCTCTCGCCCTGGCCCACCACGTGACGGCTGTAGCGGATCGGGCTCTCCCGGCGAGACGGGAGAAGTCGCTCGAGCGCGGCCTTGCGGTCCTCCAGACTGGCGGCTCTGAGGTCGCGGCCGTCCAGGTGGAGGAGGTCGAACACGAAGTAGACGATCGGGCTCCGCCCGTCGCCGGAGAGCGCGTTCTGCAGCGCCTGGAAGCTCGTGGTCCCGTTCCCGAGCACCACAGCGATCTCGCCGTCGAGGAATGCCTCACGCGCCGGAAGGGCGGCGGCGGCCTCGGCGATCTCCGGAAAGCTGGCCGACCAATCGAGCCGGTTGCGGCTCCAGAGCGTCGCGCGGCCGCCGGAGAGCCGGCAGAGGATTCGATAGCCGTCGAACTTGGTCTCGTGAAGCCAGGCGTCCCCGGCGGGCGGCGCGGCGACGAGGGTCGCGAGTTGGGGCGCGATGAAGGCGGGGAGCGCAGCCTCACGCGCGCCGGGAATCGGCCCGGGCGCCGCGCGCTTCCGCTCGACGCCGGGCGTCGCTCCGGTCCGCTCCGTCGAGACGAGGCCCGGCGCAGATGGGCGGCTGGGGCTTGGCCTGGCGGGACGCTCCGCGGATACCCGCGCGTGCCGGGCCCGGCCATTCCGAATCTTGCTCGTCATCGAGGCGGACCGGCACAGGCGGCAGAACGCCAGTGAGTCATCATCGCGAGACCTCACCACCATGCTCCGACGGCGTCCGTCGAGGCGCAAGGGCTCCGAACCGCCGCGTCGCGAAGGTGTCGGACACGAGCGCTCATCGAAGACCGAGGCCGGATCGATGTGTCCCGGGCCGGACCCGCATGGCGGCTCCGCGTAGCGGGCCTGGCGGCGCGATACGATCGTGCTATCCTCGGCGCAGCGCGACGCAGGGATGGCTCCGGTACACTCGACCGACACCGCGTGACCCTGGAGGCCGTGTCGTGACCCAGCCCGGCACCCCGATCGACCTGCGCTCGGACACCGTCACCTTGCCCTCGGCCGCGATGCGGGCGGCCATGGCCGCCGCCCCGGTGGGGAACGACGAGTACGGCGAGGACCCGACGATGAACCGGCTCCAGGAGCGGACGGCGACCCTCCTCGGCAAGGAGGCGGCGCTCTGGCTCCCGAGCGGCACCATGGCGAACCAGGTGGCGCTGCGAGTGCTGACGCACCCGGGCGACGACGTGATCGTGAGCCGCGAGAGCCACGCGGTGTGGCACGAGGCGGGCGGGTCCGCGGCGAACGCGGGCGTCCAGTTCACCGAGATCGGTGCGCGCGGCGTCTTCACCGCGGAGGAGTTCCTGGCCGAGCGGCGGCCGCCGGGGCACCCGATGTATCCGCCGACGACCCTGGTCGAGATCGAGAACACGCACAACCGCATGGGCGGGGTGATCTTCCCCCAGGCCGAGGCCGAGCGCGTGTGCGCCGCCGCGCGTGAGCACGGCGTGGCGACGTACCTCGACGGAGCGCGCCTGTGGAACGCCGCCGTCGCGTCGGGCCGGACGGTGGCCCAGCTGGCCGCGCCGTTCGACCTGGTCGCCGTCGCGCTCTCGAAGGGGCTCGGCGCGCCGGGAGGCTCGCTCCTCGCCGGATCGCGCGAGCTCGTGCACCGGGCGACCCGGTTCCGCCGCATGTTCGGCGGAACCATGCGCCAGATCGGGATCCTGGGGGCGGCCGGCCTCTACGCGCTCGACCACAACAGCGACGAGCGGTTGGCCGAGGACCACGCCAACGCGCGACGGATCGCGGAGCGGCTCGCGGCGAGTCCGCGGATCTCGCTCGACCTCGCCGGGGTCGAGACCAACATCATCGTCTTCCGCCTGACCGACGACGCCCCGGACGCCCCGACGGTGGTCGCGCGAGCCCGGGAGCGCGGCGTCCTCGTCTTCAACATCGGGCCCCGCGTGATCCGGGCCGTCACCCACCTGGACGTCTCGAGAAAGCAGTGCGAGGAGGCGGCGGAGGTCCTGGTGGGGATCGCGGAGGGGCGCGGCGCGTGACCGTCCCGCCTCGGGCCCGGCGCGCCGTGCTCAGCGCCCGAGGTAGAGCCGGCGGACGCGGTCGTCGTTCCGGATCGCCTCGCCGGAGCCCTCGTAGCGGTTGAGCCCGAGCTCGAGCACGTAGGCGTAGTCCGAGATCTCGAGCGCCTTCGCCGCGTTCTGCTCGACCATCAGGATCGTCTGCCCGCGCCGCCGGAGGTCCTCGATGATCCGGAAGATCTCCTTGAAGACGAGCGGGGCCAGGCCCAGCGTCGGCTCGTCGAGGAGCATGAGCCGCGGCCGGAGCAGGAGGGCGCGGCCCATCTCGAGCATCTGCTGCTGGCCGCCCGAGAGGTCGGCGGCACGCTTCCGGCGCGCCTCGCGGAGCATGGGGAAAGTCTCGTAGACGCGGTCGACCTCGGCGTCCAGCTTCGCCGTCCGCGGACGGATGTAGGCACCGAGGCGGAGATTCTCCTCGACGGTCATCAGGGGGAAGACGTTCCGGCCCTGAGGGACGTAGGTCATCCCGCGCCGGAGCAGCGCGGCCGGCGAGTGGTTCGTGACGTCCTCGTCGGCGAACCGGACGGAGCCCTGCCGGGCGGGAAGCAGACCGAAGAGCGTCCGGAAGACCGTCGACTTGCCGGCGCCGTTGGGTCCGATGATCGAGACGATCTGCCCGGGCTCGACGCGGAGAGAGACGCCGCGGAGGATCTCCATCTTGCCGTAGCCCGCGTGGAGGTTCTGCACGTCGAGGAGAGGCACGCGCGTCACCGCCCGAAGTACGCGTCGAGCACCAGGGGGTTGTCCGCTACCTCGGCCGGGGTGCCCTCGGCGATGCGCTCGCCCTGGCTCAGGACGACGATACGCCGGCAGAGGGACATCACGACCTCCATGTTGTGCTCGATGACGACGAACGTGTGCCCCTCGGCATTGAGAGCCTGGATGTGGCCGACCAGGCTCTTGATCATCGTCGGATTCACCCCGGCGAGCGGTTCGTCGAGCAGGATCACCTCGGGTCTGGACATGAGCGCCATCCCGAAGTCCAGCAGCTTCTGCTGCCCGTAGGAGAGGTTCGAGGCGAAGGTGTCCCGGAGCCCGGCGATCCCCAGGTACTCGAGAAGCTCCATCGCGCGGTCGGCGGCCCCGCCGTCTTCGCGGCGGAACAGGCGGCCGAGGAGCGTGCCCTCGCGCTCCTGCGCGGCCAGCAGCATGTTCTCGAGCACGCTCATTTCGGGGAACAGCTGGATCAGCTGGAACGTCCGGGCGATTCCGCGGCGGTGGACCAGATCGGCGCTGAGGCCGGTGATGTTCTCGCCCTTGAAGCGGACCTGACCTGCGGAGGGACTGAGGACGCCGGTCACGCAGTTGAAGAGGGTCGTCTTGCCGGATCCGTTCGGGCCGATCACGCCCAGGAGGTCCCCTTGCTCCACGCTCAGGCTCACCGCGCTCAGGGCGGGGAGGCGAAAGAAGTGCTTGGTCAGGTCGCGGACCTCGAGGAGCGCCACCGCGGTCCCGTTCAGCCCGTGCGTAGGCGCCCGGGAGGCGCGGGGACCGGGGGCTGCGCGCCGGCGTCCCGCCGCCCGACCGCCCAGTCCCAGATCCCCACGAGGCCCTTGGGCATGAACAGCATCATCAGGATGACGGCCAAGGCGTAGATGACCAGGTAGAGTCCCTCGGAGGCGCGCAGCACTTCGGGGAGGACCGTCACCAGGATGGCGCCGATGAACGGGCCCGCGAAGCGGCCGAGGCCGCCCATCACGACCATCATCAGGAACTGGATGGACCGGTCGAGGGTGTAGGCGCCCGGGTCGATGTAGCCGAGGAGCGGGGCGAAGAGCGCGCCTCCGATCCCGGCATAGGCGGCGCCGATGGCGAAGGCCATCAGCTTGTAGTTACGGAGGCTCACCCCGAGGGCCTCCGCGCGCATCTCGTTCTCGCGGATCGCCCGGAACGCGCGGCCCCAGCGCGACGTCAGGATCCAGTAGGCCGATCCCACCACGAGCGTCGCCCAGCCCGCCATGTAGACGTAGTAGGCGCGGTCGGAGGCGAAGCTGAAGAGCCCCCACCGCGGCCGGGCGATCCCGGAGATGCCGAAGCTTCCGCCGGTGAGCGACTCCCAATTGCGGAGGACCAGGAACACCATGATGTTGAAGCCGAGCGTGACCATGGCGAGGAAGTGGTGCTTCACCTTGAGCGCGGGAAACCCAACGAGGATCCCGCAGGCGAAGGCGACGATCGCGCCCACGGCGAGGCCGACCTCGACCGGCCACCCCCGCTGCCCGAGGATGGCCACACCGTACGAGCCGAAAGCCATGAACGCGCCGTGGGCGAGCGAGATCTGGCCGGCGTAGCCGAGGGTCAGGTTGAGGCCGATGGCCATGACCAGGTAGACGAGGGTGAGACTCGCCACGTAGAGCTTGTACTGCTCGAAGCCGAGGGGGAGGAGCGCGAGCAGCACGAGCACGCCGACCGGCAGGAAGCGGCGAAGCCGGGGACGGGCGGCGTCGGTCACGACGCCCACTCCTCCTTCGCGCCCCAGAGACCCTCAGGTCTCCACAACAGGACCGCGATCAGGATCACGAGGACAGCCGCGTCGCGGAACGGGCCGGAGACGTAGGCCGCCGAGAGGGTCTCCACGATCCCCACCAGGAGCCCGCCGAGGAGTGCCCCCCGCATCTGGTTGAAGCCGCCGATGATGGCGGCGTAGAAGGCCTTCAGCCCGAGACCGATCCCGATGTCGTACTTCACGAGATAGACGGGCGCGATGAGGATCGCCGCCACCGCCGTCAATGCGGCGTTCAGGACGAAGGTGATCGTGATCAGGCGGCCGACGTCGATGCCCAGCACGGTCGCCAGCGTCCGGTTCTGCGCCACGGCCTGCATGGCCCAGCCGAGCTTCGTGCGGGTGATGAAAAGCTGGAGCGCTCCGATGACGGCGCCCGCGAAGGCCACGTTGAGGAGCTCTTCCCACGCCAGCACCACGGCGCCGAGGCGCAGCGGGGCCCGGGGAAAGAGCGCGGGGAAGGGGAGCGCGAGCGGAGTCCAGAACTGCTGGAGCGAGTAGCGGATCAGCAGGCTCAGGCCGATGGTGGCGATGACCAGGGGCAGGACGCCGGCCTGGAGGAGCCGCGCGACCAGGAGCTTCCGGACGCCGAAGCCCAGGAGGAGCGTGGACACCAGGACGGTGGCCAGCAGGGCGAGGGCGAACGGCAGCCGCAGCGTCATCCAGAAGAGCACCATCGCGAACGCGGGCAGAACCACGAACTCCCCTTGGGCGAAGTTGATCGTGTTCGAGGTCTGCCAGAGGAGCACGAACCCGATGGCGACCATCGCGTAGATCGCGCCGATGGAGACACCGGCGACCATGAGCTGCAGGAAGTCGGTCACGTCACCACGGCCGGCGATCGCCGGCGGCGCGCGCGCGCGCGGAGCGCGGAGGGGCGGCGCCCGGCGCCGGCGGCGACGGGCCGTCCCTCGCCGGCGAGCGAGGGAGTCCCGCGACGACCCGCCGGCCCGGGGCCGGCCGGCCTCAGGCTGGAGGCCAAGCGCTAGCGGCAGGCCCGCTTCGTGTACGGCCCGGCCAGGAGCGGCAGCACCTTCGCCACGTGGGACTTCTTGTCCTTCACCTCGACGATGAAGCTCGGGCGGTCGGCGTCGCCCTTCTCGTCCACGAAGGTGTCCATCAGGAGCCCCGTCTCGTCGGCGGCGGTGAAGAGGTTGTTGTGGAGGCACTCGCGGATCTTCGCCTGGTCGAGGGCACCCACGCGCTCGGCGGCGGCCTTGAGGAGATGGGCTCCGATGTACCCCTTGAAGCCGTTGTGGTCGGGCACGCGCCCGAACCGCTCCTGGAACCGCTTCCCCACCTCCAGCATGCTGGGGATCGGCGAGAGCGCCGTCATGGGGACGTGGCAGCGGGCGCCGTTCATCGCTTCGCCGCCGGCGTCGATCGTGGTCTGGGCGCAGAGGTTGTCGCCGACCGGCTCCACCTTGAGGCCGAGCTTCCGCATCTGGATCATGATGCGGGCGTTCTCCTCCTCGTGGCTGTAGATCATGAGGTGCGTGGCGCCCGAGGCCCGGACCTGGGTGAGCTCGGCCGTGAAGTCGGCCTGCTGGACCTCGGTCGAGATGTCGGCGACGACCGACTTGCCGCGATCCTTGAGGAACTTCAGGAACATGTCCCGGCCGCCCTTGCCGAAGGCGTTGTTGACGTAGATCAGCGCGATCCGGTCGGCCTTGAGGTCGTCGGCGAGCCACTTGACCAGCTTGGCGAAGCCCACCTGCTGGCTGAACGAGGTGAGGAAGATGTTCGGGTTGCCCTTGTTCACCACCAGGACGGACTCTGACCCGCTGATCTGGGGGATGCCGGCCTGGCGGGCGAGCTCCATGTTGGCCACGGTCGACGAGCTGTAGACCGTGCCCATGATGGCGAACGGCGCCTCGTTGATCGCCCGGCGGATGACCGCCACCGAGGTGGGCGGATCGGACTGCGTGTCCATCACGAACGACTCCAGGGGCCGGCCGAGGATCCCGCCCTTCTTGTTGATCTCCTCCACCCCCAGGATCACGCCGTCGCGCCACATGGTGCCCGACGGGGCGCCGCCGCCCGTGATCTCCGCCACGATGGCCAGCTTGACGGGACCCTGGGCGGCGGCGACGGGCGCCATCGCCAGGGTGGCGAGCATGCCGAGGCCGAGCAGGAATCGCATTGGTCTCCTCCTGTGGCGCCGGAAGGGCGCCGGGTGGCCCCCGCGGCCCGGTCGGTGAGCGGTCACGGGCCGGTGAACTCGAGGATGTTGAGGCCGCCGTTGCTGTCGGTCACGTGCATGAGCCCGTTCGGGTCGACGTAGCAGTCGTTCGACTGGGTGACGAGCGGCCGATTCGGCCGCGGATCGATCAGCCGCGTCGGGTCGGCGGGCACGTAGAAGCCGACCTCGCGCGGCTGGAACGGATTGGCGATGTCGTAGACTCGGACCCCGGCGTTGTAGTAGGTGGCGAAGATCAGGGTGGAGCTCCGGAACGCGCCGGGCCGGTTCTCGTGGAGATTGTGCGGGCCGAAGTTGCCGCCCTTCTGGCAGTAGTCCGCTTCCGAGGGGGACGGGAACGTGGCGATGCTCACGGGGTTCGACGGTTCGCGCACGTCGAACATCCAGACGTAGCGGGGACCCTGGCTGCAATTCATCGCGGTCGGCTCGTCGGCGACGACGAGGAGGTCCCGGTCCGGCAAGGGGAGCGGGGAGTGCGTGCCGCCGCCGAACGGCGGGTCCCAGTTTCGATGCGCGAGGAGCCGCGGCCGGGTCGGGTCGGCGACGTCGAGCACGGTCAGCCCGCCGTCGCGCCAGGCGCCGTAGGCGAGGTCACCGGCCACGAGGGCGTGGTGGAGCGCGTAGCGGCGGCCCTTGCGCCACGAGGGCGTCTCGTCGCCGCCGCGCCACATGCCGGGAATCCACCAGCGGCCGACGACTTCGGGCCGACGCGGGTCCGACACGTCCACGACGGCCAGGATGTGGTCCGTGAACTCCGCGAAGTGGATGGAGGCGTACGCGTAGCGGCCGCCGACGTACCAGATACGGTGCGGGCCGATGCCGTCGACCGGCATGAACCCGATCTCGGCGGGCTTCTCCGGCCGGGAGATGTCGAACACGCGGATGCCGGAGGCGAAGCTGCCCGCGCGATCGCGGAGCTTGTCCGCCGGCGAGGCCTCGAAGTAGTCCTGGAGGTTCTGGAACTCCCGCATGTGCCAGACGCTCGGCCCGTTGACGGCGAAGAGCAGGTCGTCGTGCGTCTGAAGATGCACCGCGCGCGTGTTGGGTGGACAGGCCATGAACGCGACCGTCCGCGGGCGGGCCGGGTCGCGGACGTCCACGATCGTGATGCCGTTGCTGAAGGTGTGCCCGATGTAGGCGTGGCCGCGGTGCACCATGACCTGGACGCCGTCGCTCCGGCCGCCCTGGTCGGAGTGGCCCACGAACCTGACGTTCCGGGAGGCGACGGCGTTCATGGCGGCGGACCCTGTCTCTGGTCGCGTGGGCTTCGATGCGCCGGTCTTCGACGCGCCCGAGCATCCGGCCAAAGGCGGCTCGCCGTCAAGGGCCTCCGCCCGCGACCGGGCCTCCGCCCACGACGCCGGCGGCGGCTGGTAGCACGCCGACCGAGTACACTCATCCGCGATGACGGGAGGGCCCGTGTCACGCGAGTCGGTGCTGCCCATCACGATCGACTCGACGTCCTCGAACGGAGAGTACGCCCCGCTGCCGGTCGGCAGCGCGGTCACTCGGGAGAACCCCGCGCTCTCGCCCGATGTGAAGGCGGACGTGTTCGGACGGAGCGCGGCCACGGTCTACGGCGTCGATCCCAGCCCGGCCCGCCGCCGCGCCGAAGTGGACCCCGTCTCTCGTCTCCGGGCGGCGTACCGGGAGGCCCCGCGCGGCGTTCGCGACCTACGGGCTGCGGAATTCCGCCGAGTGGCGGCGCGGCCACGCCGTCCACGGCGTCGACCCCGGGCCCGCGCGGATCGCGCGCCGCTCGCCTTGACGGTCCTCTCGGCAGCGGGCTAGAGTCCGACTCCGTGGGCCGCGAGCGCATGGAGCGCGGTGTGACGCCGCCGTGACGGCCTGGGTGGACACGTACCGTGGGACGGTGTTCCCCTGGGAAACCGACATCGTCGAGCACCTGACGGTCGCGTACTACTTCGAGCGCTTCGCCGATGCCACGCTGGCCTTGCTCGACGGTCTGGGGCTCGGCGTCGACTACATGGAGGCGACGCGCCACGGGTGCGTCACCGAGGATTGCTTCGTGCGGTACATGCACGAGCTTCGGGTCGGCGATATCCTGCACATCGAGAGCGCGGTGATCGGCGTCGACGAGGCCGGGCTCCGTCTCGGGCACCGCGTGGTCAATTCGGCCACCGGAGTGCTGTGCGCGACGATGGAGCAGCGGACGCGGCACGTCGCGTTGCGCGACGGCGCCGCCGCGCCGCTGCCGACCCGCCAGCGCCGGACGGCGGAGGCGCGGGTGGTCCCGTGGGACGGCCCCGTGCGCGAGACTCGCTGGCAGCCCGCGGGCACGGACGGCTTCCTCGACTCCGCCCGGGACACCGTGAAGCCGTGGGAGATCGACGTGTTCGGTCGGAGCGCGTTCCCCTTCCACATTCACCGGTTCTCGGCCGGGGGCATCCAGACGTTCGCCGCGTTCGGCATGACCCCCGCCTACATGCGGGACGAGCGCCGGGGGATGTCGACCTTCGAGTTCCAGCTCTCTTTCGAGGACAGCCTTCGCGCGGGAGACCCGGTTCACGTCAAGACCGGGCTGCTTCACATCGGCAATTCGTCGATCCGCGTGCTCCACCGCATGTTCAATGGCCGAACCGGCCGCCTGGCGGCGAGCCTGGACCAGTTCGGCGTGCATCTCGACGTCGACGGCCGGCGCCCTACGCCGCTGCCGGATGCCCTTCGCGAGCGCGCGCGGGCGATCCTGGTCCGGCCGCCGTCGCCATCATAGGAGTGACGGCATGAGCGATCAGATCTACGTGACACGGGACGGACCGATCGCGACGCTAGCCCTGAACCGGCCCGAGAAGCTCAACGCGATCTCGGTGGCGATGTCGCGGCGGCTCCGGGAGATCATGGAGGAGTGCGACCGGGACGAGACGCTCCGCTGCGTGGTGCTCCGGGGCACGGGGGGCCGGGCTTTCTCGGTCGGCGCCGACATCGCGGAGTTCGAGGCGACGCGGAGCTCGGCGGCGAAGGCGCGCGAGTACGCCCGGGTCGGGAATCCCGCCTTCCAATCGGTGCGGTCCTGCCGACACCCCGTGGTCGCGCTGGTGGAGGGCCTGTGCGTGGGCGGGGGCTTCGGTCTCGCGGCGCTCTGCGACCTCAAGGTGTGCGGGGAGTCGAGCCGCTTCGGCGTCCCGGTCAAGCGCCTGGGGCTCGTCGAAAGCCACGAGGAGCTCGAGGCGGTGGTCCGTGCGGTCGGGGCGGGGCCGACGCTAGAGATCCTCCTCACCGGTGACCTTCTGGACGCTCAGGCCGCCCTCCGGATCGGTTTCGTGAACCGCGTGGTGCCCGACGATCGGGTGGCGGAGGAGGCCTACGCGATCGCCCGGAAGATCGCCGAGGGCGCCCCGCTCGCCGCGCGGTGGCACAAGCGCTTCGTGTACGACCTGGTGGCGCGGCGACCGCTCACCGCCGAGGAGCGGGACGTCGCGTACCACTGCTTCGACACCGAGGATTTCCAGATCGGCTACCGGGCGTTCCTCGCGAAGACGACGCCCCGGTTCGTCGGTCGCTGACGGGATGAGGGTGATGACCTCAGCAGAGGGACGCGGGCCGCTGGCGAGACTCCGGGTATTGGACATGACCGAGCACATGGCGGGACCTTTCTGCAGCATGATCCTCGCCGACATGGGCGCGGAGGTGCTGAAGCTCGAGCGCCCGGGCAGGGGCGACTCCTCGCGGGCCATGGGCGACGGGAGCGAGCGCAACCCGTTCTTCCGCTACATCAACCGGAACAAGAAGAGCGTCACGCTCGACTACAAGGCTCCGGCGGGCCGGGAGGTGTTCCTACGGCTGGTGAGGAGCGTCGACGTCCTCGTCGAGAACTACCGCGCGACGGTCATGGAGCGTGCCGGGCTCGGGTACGGCGTCCTGGCCGGCGAGAATCCCCGGCTCATCTACGCGCAGCTGACCGGATTCGGCCCCGACGGTCCCTATCGGGACAAGGGAGGGCTCGACCTCATCGCCCAGGGCATGGGCGGGCTGATGCAGGTGACCGGGGAGCCGGACGGGCCGCCCACGTCGGTCGGCCAGCCGATCTGCGACCTGGGAACCGGCATGTGGGGCGTCCAGGGAATCCTGGCGGCGCTCTACGAGCGGAGCCAGACGGGTCGCGGCCAGAAGGTGGACTGCTCGCTCCTCGAGACCGCCCTCGGCTTCTCCGGATGGACGGGAGCCGGGTGGCTGGCGGACGGGCAGGAGCCGAGGCGCCAGGGCGCGCGGCATCGCCAAAACGCGCCGTACCAGCGTTTCGCCACGCAGGACGGCTACCTGATGGTCGGCGCCGCGACCCAGGACCTCTGGGAGCGCTTCGCTCGCGCGCTGGGCCGGGCGGACTGGATCGAGGAGCCGCGCTTCAAGCGGAACGCGGACCGCCTCCGACATCGCGAGGCGCTCGAGAAGGAGATCGAGGCGGTGCTGGGCGCTCGATCCACGGCTCACTGGGTGGCCGTTCTCGACGCCGCCGCGGTGCCGTCCGGTCCCGTCAACACCTACGCGCAGCTGTTCGCGGACCCCCAGATTCGTCACCTGGGCATGGTCGTTCCCGCCGACGATCCGGAGCTGGGCCGGGTACTCCACGTGCGGACGCCCGTCCGGTTGTCGCGCAGCCGTATCGCGGTCCGGACCGTGGCGCCCCGCCTCGGCGCTCACACGGACGAGGTGCTCGGCGCGCTCGGCTACGGGGCGGCGGAGCTGGATACCCTTCGACGCGACCGCGTGATCTGACGGACCGGCGTCACGCGCCCAAGGGACCGCGGGCCCGGAGCCACGCGGTGACCGCCCAGCGCTCGGAGCGCGTGGGCAGCACCTCGTGCTCGACGCGCTCGCTCAGGAAGACGAGCAGGCGGTCGAGCCGGG
The DNA here is from genome assembly GCA_044867785.1 of Candidatus Rokuibacteriota bacterium. Lineage (GTDB taxonomy): Bacteria > Methylomirabilota > Methylomirabilia > Rokubacteriales > DASRDR01 > DASRDR01. Next base: position 12,212 of record JBIOVM010000102.1, read on the forward strand.
GCGCCACGTCGACGGGCGCGTCTCCAGCGTGGATCCGGAGGGCGCCGCCGTCGTCGGGCGCCCAGGCGGGATTCGGATAGTAGATCGCCGTCACCCGACGGTTCGGGCGCCCGCCAGCGGGCTCCGCAAAGGCGTCTCGATGGCGCCCGTAGGCGGCGCCGCCGCCCGGATAGCGCGCGACCTGAACCTCCATCCGGCCCAGCGCGAGATACGCCTCCCGATTGAGCGCGTCTCGAAGCGCGGCGAACGCCTCCCAGAGGGACACGAGCCCCGGAGGGACGTCGTCGGCCGTGACCCACGCGATGGCATCGCTCCGATACGTGTCGTCGATTCGGTGGCCGGCGCCCCGCCCGAGCCCCGCGGGGCGGATCCGTCCCGCGTCCGCGAGGGCGAGGACGGCGGCGTGGACCGCGAGCGCCGCCGGCGAGCCCAGAAGCCCGTCGCGCAGGAACCAGCCGCGCTCACCGAGCGCGAGAATCTCGGCGTCCGTGAGCACCGGGTGCGGGGTCACCGGCCGCCATTGTACGCCCGGCCGGCCACGACACCCGGCGCGCTGGACACGACCGGCCGGGCCGGCGCAGTATGGCGCTAGCGGGAGGCAAGGGAGGACCATGGGGCTCGCCAACCAGGTCGCGATCATCGGCACCGGGACGATCCGCTTCGGAGAGAACTTCCACCAGTCCTACACCGACATGGTGTACGAGGCGGCATCGCTCGCGATCGCCGATGCGGGAATCGAGCCGCGCGAGCTGCAGGCGGGCTGGCTCGGGACCTACGAGCCGTTCCTCTACGGATACGAAGGCAACGCCGGGACCTTCGTCGGTGACACGCTTGGCCTCCTTCCGATCCCGATCACGCGCGTCGCCGCCTACTGCGCCTCCGGGATGGAGGCGGTCCGCAACGCGGCGCTGGCGGTCGCGTCCGGGGAGTACGACGTCGTCCTGGTCGTGGGCGCCGAGAAGATGCGCGAGGTGCCGTCGCGGGGCAGCCTGGTGGCCCAGGCGGTCGAGCGAGGGCATCCGGTGCTCTGCAAGGGCCGCACGGCGCCGGGGATGTTCGCGCTCCTGGCGACGCGGTATTTCAAGGACTACGGCGTCGACGAGTCGGTTCTGGGGGCGGTCGCGGTCAAGAACCACTGGCACGGGAGCCTCAACCCGAGCGCGCACTTCCAGCGGGCGATCACCGCCGAGCAGCACGCGCGCGCCCCCAAGGTCGCCGAGCCGCTCGGACTCTACGACTGCTGCCCGACCACGGACGGGGCGGCGGCGTGCATCCTGACCCGGGCGGATCTCGCCGCCCGGCGATGCCGGCCCCACGTGCTGATCCGCGGCATCGCCTTCAGCGTGGCGGCGGGGTACTGGAACACGCAGTTCGATCCTTCCTGGAACTTCACCTCCTTCCGCGCGACCCGGGAGGCCGCGAGCGGCGCCTACCGGATGGCCGGGGTCAAGGACCCCGCCCGCGAGATCGACGTGGCCGAGGTGCACGACTGCTTCACGATCACCGAGATCGTCAACTACGAGGATCTCGGGTTCGCAGGCCCCGGTGAGGGACACAAGCTGGCGACGAGCGGGACGACCCGGCTCGGCGGATCGCTGCCCGTCAACACGTCCGGCGGACTCAAGTCCTGCGGTCATCCCGTCGGCGCGTCCGGCGTCCGGATGGTCAACAACGTCGCGGACCAGCTCCTGGGCCGGGCGGGCCGGATGCAGGTGAACGGCGCCCGCACGGGGCTGGCCCACACGCTGGGTGGTCCCGGCGCCGTCTCCTGCGTGGCGGTGCTCGGCCAGCCCTGAGCTGAGCGCGGCGCTCCGCGCCCGCGCGGCGCGCAACCGGCGCGCCTGACGTCAGCGGTCCCGCGCCTCCGCCCGAATCCTTTCGCCGGCCGGCGACGGGCTCTGCTACGCTCGTGCGGGATGCAGGCGACGGACGCGCTGGGCGCCCGACTCGATCGGGCGGCCGATCTGGTGACCAGGAGCGGGCGCGTCGTCGTCTTCACCGGAGCGGGTGTGTCCACCGAGTCCGGGATCCCGGACTTCCGGAGCCCGACCGGGCTCTGGGCGCGCTACGATCCCGACGACTTCTCGTTCCCGAACTTCATGCGCTCCGAGGAGTCGCGCTGCCGCTACTGGGCGGTCGGCCGGGAGCTGTACGCGGCGATTCGAGCGGCCGAGCCGAACGCCGCGCACCGGGCCGTCGTCCAGCTGGAGAGCCTGGGTCTGCTCGACTGCGTGATCACGCAGAACGTCGACGATCTCCACCAGCGGGCCGGCACCGATCCGGCGCGGGTGATCGAGCTGCACGGCAATGCGACGCGGGTCCGGTGCCTCGCGTGCGACCGCCGGTTCCCGCGGGACGACATCCAGGCGCGCCTGGTGGGCGGAGAGCGCGTCCCCGCCTGCCGGGGCTGCGGCGGCATCCTGAAGCCGCTGACCGTGCTCTTCGGCGAGCCGATGCCGGCGGCCGCCGTCCTGCGGGCCGAGGAGCGCGCGCGGGCGGCAGGCTGTTTCCTCGTCGTGGGCTCCTCGCTCGGCGTCTATCCCGCTGCCTACATGCCGACCTACGCGAAGGAGGCCGGAGCGAGTCTCGTGGTCGTCAACCTCACCCCAACCCGGCTGGACCACGTCGCCGACGTGGTCCTCACGGGGTCGGCCGGACCGATTCTGGCCGAGCTGGTGGAGCGCGTCGAAGCGCGGGCCGTTCGCTGATGCGAGCCTTCGAGGCCGCTGGGCGGATCCCGGTGAGCAGGAGGGGCTGAGCATGGGGCACCGGATCGTGGGCAGGGTCGTGGTCGCGCTGGGCGTCGTCCTCGTGGCCGAGGTCGCCGTGGCCCAGACCGCCGGACCGACGGTGGGCCCATCGGCGCCGAGCATCGTGCCGGTGACCGGTCCGTCGACGGCGCCGGCTCTTCCGGAGGCGGCGAAGCCGAGTCCGAGCCCCGCGGCTCGACTGACTGGCGCGAGCGAGGGGCTCGGAAGCGAGGCCACGACGGCGGCGGCGACCGCCCGGCCCCCACGGGCCGTGAAGGCCGCGCACAAGCCGGGAGCGAAGGCGACCGTCAAGAAGGCCTCGGCGCCGAAGCGGGCCCCGAAGCGGACCGCCGTCGCGGCGCAGCCGGCGAAGGCGAAGCACGTGGCGGGGGCGAGCCACGTGACGACGGCGAAGCGCCAGGCGTCGAGCGGGTCGACGGTCGCCCGCAAGCCGACGAAGCCGGCGACGGGTCAGGCTCCGGGGAAGAGCGGGCCGCCGGCCTCCACGGTCCTGCCGCGAGTGTGACGAGCGGCGCCGGCTCGGCCCGCGCCGCTAGACGGCGCGCTCGTAGCCGAACTCGCGGGTGTCGTTGGGATCGTCCACCAGCTCGCGCTCGCCGGTCTGCCTGAACCCCATGCGCTCGTAGAGGCGGTGGGCGCGGTCGAACCGAGTGTCCGACCAGAGCGTGAGCCGGTGCACGCCGGCGTGCCGGCACCAGGCGAGAACGGTCTCCACCAGCGCGCGACCGACGCCGCGGCCGCGGAGCGTGGCGTCAAGATAGAGCCGATGGAGCTCCGCCTGTCCGTCCGGGAGGCGCTCTACCCCGACGGATCCCACGACACGCCCGTCGAGTCGGGCTACCCAGAAGGCGCCGGTCGACCCGGAGTAGCGGCGGTCGAAGTCGAGAAGATCCGGGACCTCGAGCGCGGGGTCCCAGCGGAACCCGTACTCGGCGAAGACGGCGCCGATCAGCGCGACGACGGCGGCGGCGTCGGACGGGCGCGCCGGCTCGATCGCGATCTCGAGATCCTGCACGCCGCTCATCCTCGCGTCCGGTCCCGGCGGGAGTCAAGCGGCGCGTGATCACCCTTTCGCGAGCCAGGATCCTGACGCTCGCCCGCCGGGGCGCGCGCGACGAGACATCGCGTCGGTGGGCCCGGGGCGAGCGGCGCCTGAAGGTCCGCCTCGCGCGTCGGCGCGCCCGGGGGACGCTCTACCTGACGCGGCGCGAGCTGTGCTGGATCGGGGAGTGGAAGACCCCGCGGATCCGGCCGCAGATCGCCCGGAACACCGAGCCGGGCGTCCGCGGCCTGACCGAGGCGGCGTTCCTGATCCGGGACGAGGGGCGGCGCCTTCGCGTGCTCCTGTCGCTTCCCGGCGTGGGGATCGCCGTCGCGTCGGTGATCCTTCACTTCGCGGATCCGGCGCGCTACCCCATCTACGACGTGCGCGTCCGCGCGGCGCTCCGTCGAGCGGGCTATCGTCGCCCTTTCCCGCCGACGCCCGACGGCTGGCAGGTCTACGCGAGAACCCTCCGGGATCTCGCCGCGCGCCACCGCGTCTCGCTCCGGACGCTCGACAAAGCGCTCTGGCAGGTCGGCGGCTAGATCCTCGCGTCAGCGCCGCCGTGCGGCGCGCCCGGGACCTCGGCCGCCGTGTGCTACCCTGTCGCTGCCGCGAGGTCCCAGGCGTCGGCCTGCCCGGGCCACGACGTGGCTACCGCCGTCGATGACCTCCGCGCACAGCCGAGTCCGGATCACCGAGCCGTCTACGAGGGGGACCAATGGGGCTTCGATACGAGCAGCAGGACCGCGTGGTGACGATCACGCTCGACCGGCCCGAGGCGATGAACGCGATCGATCCCGAGACGCATCGGGACCTGATCGACGCCTGGACGCGGTTCCGCGACGACACCGACGCGTGGGTGGCCATCCTCACGGGGGCGGGGGAGAAGGCGTTCTCCGCGGGGGCGGACCTGAAGAAGCTCATTCCCCAGGCGTTCGGCGCGCCGGGAGCGGGGCGGAGCCCGAACGACCTCGGCCTCGGCGGCATCACCCGCGGGCTGGAGGTCTGGAAGCCGATCATCGCCGCGGTGAACGGCTACGCGCTCGCGGGCGGGATGGAGCTGGTCCTGTGCTGCGATCTCCGGGTGGCGGCCGAGCACGCGACCTTCGGGCTCACGGAGGTCCGCTGGGCGATCATCCCGGGCGCCGGCGGGACGCAGCGCCTGCCCCGGGCGGTGCCGCTCGCCAAGGCGATGGAGATGATCCTGATGGGCGAGACGATCTCCGCCCACGAGGCGCATCGCATCGGCCTCGTGAACGCAGTGGTCCCGGCGACCGAGGTCCTTCCGACCGCGAGGCGGTGGGCCCAGACGATCTGCGAGCGGGGACCGCTGGCGGTGCGAGCCGCGAAGGAAGCGATCGTGCGAGGCCTCTCGCTCTCCCTCGCCGACGGCCTGCGCCTGGAGGGGTTTCTCTCGGGGACCCTGCGCGGGACGGAGGACGCCCGCGAAGGGCCGAAGGCGTTCGCCGAGAAGCGCAAGCCCGTCTTCCGAGGACAGTAGCGTGGCCGGACCCGGGGCGCTGGCCCAGCTGACGGCCGAGGCGCTCCGCGGACGGATCGCCGCCCTGGTCGGGCGTGACCGCCGCGCGCTGGCCCTGCCCGATCGGGTGCGGGCCGCCGTGCTCGTGCTGTTCGTCTACCGGGGCGGCGTCCCCCTGCTCGTCTTCGCCAAGAAGACCGAGGACGTTCCTCACCACAAGGGGCAGTTCTCGTTCCCCGGCGGGGTCGTGCGCTCAGACGACGAGTCCCCCGTGGAGGCTGCGCTCCGCGAGGCGCGCGAGGAGATCGGGCTGGAGACGGCCGACGTCGAGGTCCTGGGACTCTTCGACGACGTCCCGACCACCGTCACGAACTTCGTCATCACGCCGGTGCTCGCTCTCGCCCGGGCGGAGCCCCGCTTCCGCCCCGACGGCCGCGAGATCGAGCGCGTGCTCGAGATCCCGCTGGCCCACCTCCTGGAGCCGACCGCCTTCCGGGAGGAGCAGTGGGAGCGCGAGGGCGTGCGCCGGGCGGTGCTGTTCGTCAGCTACGGCGAGGACGTCGTCTGGGGCACCACCGGGCGGATCCTCCGCGAGGTGTTGGACGCGCTTTTCCCGGAGACGCGAAGGAGCGCGAGGGGGGGCTCGTGAGTCCACGGGTCGAAGGCCGTCCGACCGAGTCCCGCGGAGCGAGGGCAGCTCGGTGAGCTACGAGACGCTTCTCGTCGAGGTCGCGGACGGAGTGGGCACGGTCACGCTCAACCGACCGGAGGCGCGGAACGCCCTGAACCCGACGGTCGTCCGAGAGCTGGCGGAGGCCCTGGACCGGATGGAGCGCGACCCCGACGCGCGGGTCGTCGTCCTCCGCGGGGCCGGCGAGCGAGCCTTCTGCGCGGGCGCGGATCTCAAGGGCATGTTCGCCACGGCGTCGATCCTCGCGGCGCGGGACCAGTACGCCGGGGTGGCGAACGTGCTGGAGGCGATCCCCCGGATGCGGACGCCGGTCATCGCCCAGGTCCATGGCTTCGCGCTGGCGGGCGGCTGCGGGCTGGCGGCCGCGTGCGACCTGGTGATCGCCGCCGAGGACGCGGTGTTCGGGCTCCCCGAGATCAAGGTCGGTCTCCTGCCGCTCATGGTGCTGGCGCCGATCCTGCGCGCGGCCGCGCCCAAGCGCGTCCTCGAGCTGATCCTGACCGGGCGGGAGCTGCCCGCGCGGGAGGCGCTCGAGATCGGGCTCGTCACCCGGGTGGTCCCGCGCGCGGAGCTCGACGCGACCGTCACCCGAACGGCCCGCCAGCTCGCCGCGCTGTCACCGGCCACGCTGGCGCTCGGGAAGGAGGCCTTCTACCGGGCGCTCGAGCTCTCTCACGCGGAAGCGCTGGCGCATCTCCGCGACCTCTTGACCATCGTCGCGCGCTCCGAGGACGCCCGCGAAGGGATCGCCGCGTTCCTCGAGAAGCGCCCGCCGCGCTGGCAGGGACGCTGAGCTCCGCCCGGGGCCAACCGGCGAGCAGTCGGCCCGGCGGCGGCGACTCAGGGCCACCAAAGATAGAGGAAGCGGGGGCCGGAGACGACGAGCCGGGCGAGATCGGGGAGCCCCGCCGCCGGGGCCGGGTCGGGGGCCGACGAGTAGATGGTCGCGCGGTACTGCCGCGGGCGGTGATACGCGATCACGCTCGCCTCCGTGACGCCGGCGGCGGCCTTCGCCGCGTCGATCGCCTCCTCGAGATAGCCGATCTGATCGAGGAGCCCGAGCTGGAGCGCCTCGGCGGCGGTATGGACGCGGCCGTCGGCGATCGCCCGCACGCGAGCCTCGTCCAGCTTCCGCGACCGGGCGACCAGCTCGACGAACCGCCCGTAGAAGCGGTCGATCAAGTCCTGGAAGAGCGCCCGCTCCTCGGGCCGGATGGCCCGGAAGGGACTCCCCATGTCCTTGAACTCCCCCGACTTCACGTAGCTCGCGCTGACGCCGATCTTCTCGAGGAGGCCGCTGGCGTTCACTGTCAGCATGAGGACCCCGATCGACCCGGTCACGGTGGTCGGGTGAGCGACGATGCGGTCGGCGGCCAGCGCCACGTAGTAGCCGCCCGAGGCGCCGACGTCGAGGATCGACGCCACCACGGGGATCTTCCGGCGCGCCTTGAAGCGCGTGATCTCGTGGTAGAGGACGTCCGACGCGGTGACGGTGCCGCCGGGACTGTTGATGCGCAGGACCACGGCCCGGACCCGGTCGTCGTCCTCCGCCTTCTCGAGCTCCTCGCGGACGCGGGCCAGGAGAGGCACCTGCGGGCGGCCCTCCAGCGTGAAGATCGGCTCTTCGGCGAGGACCCCGGCGAGGTCCACGAGCAGGACCTTGTCGGGCCCACGACCACCCACGACGCTCTCCTCTAGAGGCCGGACGCGGGGTGTGAGATCGATGGAGACGACGCTACAGCCCGCGAGCGCGAGAACGGCGGCGGTGAGGCGGATGAGGCGAGGACGCATGCGCCGTGGTCGAGTATACGGAGTCGCCATCGGCGCCGCAACGCGCGCCTCGACGGCCCTCGCGACGGGCCGTCGCCACCCTCAGCTGCCGGCGGCCGTCGCGTTGAAGGGGCCTCGGGCGCCGGGTATAGTGACAGGGCCGATCCGAGGAGGGCGCATGGGGGGTCCGCTCGAAGATGTTCGCGTGGTCGACCTGTCGCGCATCATCGCGGGACCCCTGGCGACGCAGATCCTCGGCGACTACGGGGCTGAAGTGATCAAAGTCGAGCACCCGCAGGGCGGGGACGACAGCCGCCACTGGGCGCCTCCCCGATCGGCCGACGGGCAGGCCTCGTACTTCTTCGCCTTCAACCGCGGGAAGCGGAGCATCACGGTCGACCTGAAGCATCCCCGCGGCAAGGCGCTGGTCCTCGAGCTGGCGCGCCGGGGCGACGTCCTGATCGAGAACTTCAAGCCCGGCACGATGGACGATCTCGGCCTCGGGTGGCCCACGCTGCGGGCCGCGAACCCGAGGCTGATCTACTGCTCGATCTCCGGGTTCGGCGCGACCGGACCGTACCGAGACCGGGGCGGCTACGACGCCATCCTGCAGGGCTTCACCGGCCTCATGTCGATCACGGGGGATGGCGAGGGCCCGCCGGTGAAGGTGGGCGTCGCGCTCATCGACGCGATCACCGCGCTCTACGCGCACGGGGCGATCCTGGCCGCCCTCCATCACCGGGAGCGGACGGGCGAAGGCCAGTATCTCGAGCTCTCGCTCATGGAGTGCGGGATCGCCGCCCTGATCAACGCCGCGACGGCCTACCTGGTCGGCGGCGAGGTGCAGGGGCGCTGGGGCAGCGCTCATCCGTCCCTGGTGCCGTACCAGGCGTTCCGCGCGCGGAACGGCTATCTGATGGTGGGGGCCGGGAACGAGCGGCTCTGGAAGGCGTTCTGCCAGGTCGTGGAGGCGCCGGAGTGGGCCGACGACCCGCGCTACGACTCGAACGCGAAGCGCGTGGCCTGTCGGAGCGAGCTGGTGGGAGAGATCGAAGCGCGGCTCCAGGCGAGAGACCGCGACGACTGGGTGGCCCGTTTCGCCGAGGCGGGTCTCCCGGCCGGCCCGATCAACGACATCGGCCAGGTCTTCGAAGACCCCCAGGTGCGCCATCGCGAGATGGTCGTCGACGTGGAGCACCCGACGGCCGGCCGCGTCCGTCTCCCGGGCATTCCCGTGAAGTTCGCGGGCACGCCGGCTCGCATCCAGGGGCCTCCGCCGAACCTCGGTCAGCACACGGACGAGGTTCTCCGGGATGTCCTCGAGCTCTCGCCGGCCGCGATCCAGGACCTGCGCGCCTCGGGAGCCCTCGGGGCGGCCGCGTGAGCGCGGGCGCGATGGCGTACGAGACCCTGCTGGTCGAGCGGGCGGACGGGTATGCGGTCGTCACGCTGAACCGGCCGCCGGCGAACACGATCTCGGCTCAGCTGGTGGCCGAGCTCGAGGCGGCCGTGGACGCTCTCGTTCGCGACGACGGCGTGCGGGCGATCGTCCTCACCGGCGCGGGGGACCGCATTTTCTGCGGGGGCGCGGACCTGGGGGGCGCCTTCGACGGCGGGGCGGACGACCTGGCGGCGTTCCTCCGCCGCGGGCAGGCTCTCCTCCGTCGCGTCGAGCGCTTGCCGAAGCCCGTGATCGCGGCGATCCAGGGGCACGCGACGGGAGGCGGCTGCGAGATCGCGATGGCGTGCCACCTCCGCGTCATGAAGGAGACGGCGCGAATCGGCCAGACCGAATCGAATCTCGGCATCATCCCGGGCTTCGGCGGCACCCAGCGCTTGCCGCGCCTCGTCGGACGGACGAAGGCGCTCGAGCTCTTGATCCTCGGCACGCAGATCCCGGCGTCCGAGGCGCTCGCTCTCGGGCTGGTGAACCGCGTGACCAAGGAGGGCGAGACCCTGTCGGAGGCCCGGGCGCTGGCCGCGACCATCGCCCGGCGTGCGCCGATCGCCACGCGGCTGATCATCGAGTGCGTCGATCGGGGGCTCGACGGTCCCCTCGCCGACGGGATCGACGCGGAGGTGCGGGCGTTCCTGGAGACCCTCCGCACGGAGGACGCGGCGGAGGGGATCCAGGCGTTCTTTCAGAAGCGGCCCCCGGAGTTCCGGGGACGCTAGCGGCCGCGGATTCACGCGGGGCGACGGGTCCCATGGCGAAGGAGGTCGGAATGACGGTGCAGGAGACGTTCGCGGCGATGACCGGGCGCTTCCGGCCCGAGCGGGCCCAGGGGCTCAAGGCGGTCATCCAGTACGACATCACCGGACCCGGCGGGTGCACCTATCACGCGGACATTTCCGACGGGCAGTGCGCCGTGCGCGAGGGCGGCGCGCCGCAGCCCAGCCTGACGCTCACGATGAGCGCACAGGACTGGCTCGACATGCTGGGAGGCAAGCTCTCGGGCCAGGTCGCGTTCATGTCGGGGAAGCTCAAGCACAAGGGCGACATGAGCTTGCTCATGAGGCTGCCGGGACTCTTCGGGATCTGAGAGCCCGATCGCGTTCGTGAGGGCGGAGGCGAGGGGCATCGACGAGCCGTACTTCGAGTGGGCGGCTCGACTCTTCGATCCTTCGGGTCGCCACGCCAAGCCCGAGGCCCTCCGGGGGCTGCGCGTGCTCGACCTCTCCGTCATCATCTTCGGCCCCGCGACGGCGGACTTCCTCGGCGAGCTGGGCGCCGAGGTGATCAAGGTCGAGATGCCGGGACAAGGGGACGTCACCCGCATCCTCGGCCACACGGGATGCTTCTGGAAGGACGTCTCGGTGGCGTTCTTTCCCCAGAACCACGGCAAGTACCACATCGGCGTGGACATGCACCACGCCGAGGGCCAGGCGCTCATCCGGAAGCTGGCCGCCCGCGCGGACGTGGTCGTCGAGAACTTCAAGCCGGGGACGACCGAGGCGAAGTGGGGGCTCGGGTACCGGCAACTGCGGGAGCTCAATCCCCGGCTCATCTACGTCGCTAACACCGGCTTCGGTCAGTGGGGGCCGTTCGCCGAGGGCCGCGCGTCCTACGACGGGCTGGCCCAGGCCGTCTCGGGGCTCACGGGCATCTCGGGGTTCGAGGGGGCGCTTCCCATCAAGTCGGGCAACTATCTCGGGGACTGGTTCGGCGCCTGCCTGGCGGCCTTCGGCGTGCTGGCCGCGCTCCGCTGGCGCGACCGGACCGGCGAGGGCCAGTTCGTCGAGATGGCGCAGTGCGAGGGTCTCGTGCGCGCGCTCGACTGGACGTGGCTCTATGCGGGGCTGACGGGCCGGGATCGCCCGCGGACGGGCAATCGCGATCCGGCCTTCTCGCCGTCGGGCATCTATCGGTGCCAGGACGGATGGGTGGCGCTGGTGGCGGGAACGGACGCGGAGTTCCAGGGGCTCGCGACGGCGCTCGAGCGCCACGACCTCGCCGCCGACCTCCGCTTCGCCCTCGCATCCGACCGGCGCCGGCCGGCTCACGCCGACCTCCTCGACGAGATCATCCGAGGATGGTGCGGCGGGCGCACCCGCGCCGACGTCGAAGCGGCCGCGCGCCGCTACGGGTTCGCCGCCGCGCCCGTCCAGAGCGCCCAAGACCAGTACGCGGACGCGCACTTCCGGGCGCGGGGAAGCGTCGAGGAGCTGGACGATCAGGTCTACGGCCGGATGGTGGACTACGGGCCCGCCGCGCAGCTCTCGGCCACGCCGGCCCGCCACAAGTGGGCGGGGCGGCCCGTCGGCTGGCACAACCGCCACGTCTTGAAGGGCATCCTCGGTCTGCCCGACGAGGAGATCGCCGACCTCGAGCGCCGCGGGATCGTGGGGCGCTGGAGCGACAGGCGTGGCGCCGGGCCGCCGTCGGACTGGTCAGGAGACGACTCCCCCCTGTGAGCGAGCGGCGGGCGGGAGGGGTGCCCTGGCCCGAGTGGGCCCAGGCGGCCGAGGACCCCCGGCGCGCCTCGGAGAAGCCGGAAGCCCTGGATGGGCTCCTCGTGCTCGACTGCGCCGTCGGCCACTACGGGGGTCACGTCTTCGGCGGCTTCCTGGGCGAGCTCGGCGCCGAGGTGGTCAAGATCGAGCCGCCGGGCGGGGATCCTGCGCGCGCCTGGGGACCGTCGGACGCGAGCCTGCGGGGCGAGGGGCTCGCCTACCTGGCCGAAGGCCGGAACCGCTACTACGCGACGCTCGATCTCACTTCGCCCGACGGCCGGACGATCCTTCGGCAGCTGGCGACGCGCGCCGACGTCCTCATCGAGGGATACCCCGCCGGGCAGATGGACGCGTGGGGGATCGGGTTTCGCCAGCTGTCGCCGCTCAACCCGCGGCTGATCTACGTCGCCCTGTCCACTCACGGCCAGTTCGGGCCTCGGGCGGAGGGCAGCGGTCCCGAGTACGACCTGATCGACCAGGCGCTCTCCGGGCTCGCCTACATCACCGGGCTGCCGGGGGACGGCGAGCGGGAGACCGGTCCCACCCGGGTCGGGAGCTGGATCGGCGGGTACGCCCAGGCGGCGTGGGCGGGCGTGGCCACCTTGGCTGCGCTCCACTGGCGGGAGACGTCGGGGCAGGGGCAGATGATCGACATCTCGGGCGCCGAGGCGCTCATGCGTTACCTCGAGTACACGCTGCTCCTCTATCACGGCAGCCGAGAGGTCCGCGAGCGTTTGGGCGGCATGGACATCGCCGTCTCCGTCTACACGTTCATCCCCGTGAAGGACGGCTGGGCCTTCATCGCCGGGTACACCGACGCGAACTTCGGAGCGATCTGCCGGATCATGGGGCGGCCGGAGCTGGCGCAGGATCCGCGGTTCCGGACGACGCTCGATCGCACCCGCTCGGACCGACGCGCGGAGCTCCGTGACGAGATCGCCCGATGGTCGGTCGACTACACCGCGAGCGAGATCCTCGCAAAGGTGCTCGCGGATCCCGGCCCCGGGACGGTGGTGTTCGGGCCCGTGAATCTCCCGACCCAGACGCTGGCGGAGAGTCACTGGTGGGAGCGGGGCTGCTTCGCCCGTGTCGACGATCCCGTGTACGGGCCGCTCACGCTGGCGGCGCCGGCCTGGCGGATGACTCGGACGCCGCCCCGGCTGAAGGTGCCGGGCCGGCCCGCGGGTTACCACACCGCTCACGTGTTTGCCCGACACCTCGGGATGGGGCCGACTCGGCTGGCCGAGCTCCGAGCGAGGCGTATCATCTAGGGCGCGAGCTCGGCCCGGCGCCGGCTCGCGCCCCACCGACACCCTGGAGGAGACACGGATGACCGACACGTCACGCGCGGGAGCGCCGACGGAGGGGCTCGCCGCCGAGTGGACGCGAACGCTGACGCGCGCCGTGCGGGCGCTCGAGCTCGCCGCCGCCCCGGAGCCCGCGATCGGGCTCACGCCGAAGCACCTGGTCTATCGCCGCAACAAGGCCCGGCTCTACCGCTACGAATCGCCGCGCACCCGGCAGGCGCCCGTGCTCTTCGTGCCGAATCTCGGGATCAGCCGGCCGGCGATCTTCGATCTCCAGCCGGGGTCTTCGTTCGTCGAGCACATGTGCGGACTCGGGTACGACTTCTACCTGCTCGACTGGGGGGTCTACGGGGAGGAAGACAACGGGCTCACGGTGGACGAGTGCGTGACCCGGATGCTCCCGCGCGTGGTGCGCAAGGTGCTGGAGACGTCGGGGGCGGACGGATTGGCGATCATCGGTTACTGCATGGGAGCGCCCCTGTCCGTCTCATTCGTCGCCCAGCACCCGGAGGCGCCGGTCCGCGCATACGTCAACATGGCGGGTCCGGTCGACTTCGCTCAGGCTGGGCTCTTCCGGCTCTGGCTCGACAAGCGCTTCTACAACGTGGACCGGGTGGTGGACACGGTGGGAGCGATACCGGCCGACTGGGTCCGCCTGGGGTTCAAGCTCCTGCGCCCGACGATGGACGTCACGACGGCTCTCAACCTCTGGTGGAACCTGGACAACCCGCGCTACGTCCAGGGGTACCAGGCGCTCTCCCGGTGGGCCAACGAGTACGTGCCGTTTCCCGCCGAGTTCTTCCGGCAGTGGGTACGGGACTTCTACCAGGACAATCGCCTGGTCCAGGGGACGCTTCGCCTGGACGGGCGTCCGGTCGACCTCGGCCAGGTGTCCTGCCCCCTCCTGGTGGTCGGCGCCAAGGAGGACTACATCGCGCCGCCCGGGTGCGTGCGCGCCCTCCTCGAGCACGTGGGGAGCAGCGACAAGACCTACTTCGAGCTGCCGGGCGGTCACATCTCGCTGATCGCGGGCCGCTCCGCCTCCGTGCACTGCTGGCCCCGGGTGTCGGACTGGCTGGGGGCGCGCCTCGCGTGAGCGTGCCCGGAGGCAAGTCTTCCGGGTCATGACGCAACGTGGCATACTGGCCGCGTCGAGATGAGCACAGCGAACCCGGTCCAGGACGCCTTCGAGATCTGGAAGAAGGCGCTCGACGACGGCACCCAGGCATGGGTGCGCGCGATGGGGCACGCGTCGACCCCGCAGGCCCCCTCAGCTCCGGACTTCAGCCAGTTCTGGCGCCCGATCCTCGGGCAGGGAATGGACATCTGGCAGAAGGCCGCCGCGCAGGGTGGCGTGAGCCCCGAGTTCGCCCAGCAATGGAAGGCCTTCCTCGATCAATGGATCGACGCGTGGTCGAAGGCCCTCGGCCAGGCCATGGGCACGGAGGGGTTTGCGCAGGCGCTCGGCCGCTATCTCGACCAGACGCTGGCGGCGCAGGGTCCCGCGAAGAAGGGGATGGAGCAGTACACGGACCAGGCCCTCCGGACGCTCGGTCTCCCGTCGCGCAGCCAGGTGGTCGGGGTCGCCTCGCAGCTGGTGGCGCTCGAGGAGCGGATCGAAGGCCTCGAGGACCGGCTGGACGAGATTCGACGTCTGCTCGAGCGGGCAAGCGGGCCGGCGCCGCCGGCGGGGAGCGAGCCCGGGGCAGTCGTCTCTTCGGGCCAGCGGCCGGCGCCTCGGGCCCCGACACGAACTCCCAAACGACCGAGGGAGGCTTGATGACCGGACTCACGATGGAGGATCTGGCCGTCGGCGACGTCGCCGAGGCGACGTACACCGTCACGACCGAGACGATCCGGGAGTTCGTCAGGGCCAGCGGTGACGACAACCCGATTCACTCGGACCCCGCTTTCGCGGCGGGAACGCGGTTCGGCCGGGTCATCGCCCCGGGCATGCTGACGGGGAGCTACGTGTCGAGCGTCATCGGCACTCGCCTCCCGGGGCCGGGCACCATCTATCTCTCGCAGGACTTCCGGTTCCTGCGCCCGGTCTACATCGGCGATCGCGTCACGGCGCGCGTCGAGGTGGTCGAGCGCCTCGCGGATCGGCGGCGGCTGCGCCTCCGGACGACTTGCCACAACCAGGACGGCGATCTCTTGCTCGAGGGAGAGGCCTGGGTGCTGCCCCCGCCGGCGCGGATCGAGTACGCCGAGCCGAAGTTCTCGCCGTTCGAGACATCGACGCTCACCCTGGCGCCGGTCACCCTGGCGGTGCAGGTGATGTCCTGGTGGATGACGAGCGGCATCGCGCTCGCGACCCAGGCCCTCCAGCTCGGCCCGTACCCGATCCGCGTCGCCGCGCCCCGAGCGGATCCCGACCCGATCCGCCCCTAGCGCTCGGGCCGTCCTTCGCCCAAGCCCGCTTTCGGCTCCCGGGCCGAGACCGAGGGAGCACCCGGACCGCGGACGACGGCGCTCGTCAGCGCATCAGGAGCCCTCCGTTCAGTGAAAGCTCTTCGCCGGTGATGTAGTCGCCGTCTGCGGAGACGAGGTAGATCACCGCCCTGGCCACCTCGTCGGCCTTGCCGAAACGCTTGAGCGGGATCTGATCGAGGAGGCGCTGCCGGACCTTCTCCGGGATCGACTCCACCATCTCGGTCTCGACGAACCCGGGCGCCACCGCGTTCACGGTGATGCCCTTGGATGCGAGCTCCTTGGCGAGCGACTTCGTCATGGCGGTCACGCCCGCCTTCGACGCCGCGTAGTTGGCCTGGCCGAAGTTGCCGATCTGGCCGATCACCGACGTGATGTTGACGATGCGCCCGTAGCTGCGTTTCAGCATCGAGTCGACGAAGACCTTGGTGCAGTTGAACGTGCCGTCGAGGTTGATGGCGAGGACCTTCCGCCAGGAGGCGTGGTCCATCTTGACGAAGGTCTTGTCGCTGTTCACGCCGGCGTTGTTGACCAGGATGTCGACGTGGCCGAACGCGCCGAGCACGTCCTGCGCCATGCGGAAGGTATCGGGAAAGTCGCTGACGTCGGCGCGCACCGCGAGGGCCCGGCGCCCGCGCTTCTCGATCTCCCGTACGACCGCCAGAGCCGCGGACTCGCTCGACATGTAGTTGACCGCGACGTCCGCGCCCTCGTCGGCGAGCGCGATTGCGATCGCCCGGCCGATCCCGCGTGAAGCTCCCGTCACCACCGCCTTCTTCCCGTCGAGCTTCATGCCGATCCTCCTTCGGAGTGCTTCCAGGGGTAGCATGCCGGTCCCGCCGGATCAATCGGTCGTGCCGGGCCGGCCGTCGCCTTTGTGGCGTTGACGCGGGGTGTTAGAATGCGGGCGCGAAGGAGCCGGAGCATGGCCACCGACGAGCCCATCCTGATCAAGCGGTACGCCAACCGGAAGCTCTACGACCAGGGCCGCAGCCGGTACGTCACGCTCGAGGAGCTGGAGGAGCTGATCCGGCAGGGGCGGGAGATCCGGGTCGTCGATGCCGTGTCAGGCGAGGACCTGACCGGTCAGACGCTCGCGCAGATCATCCTCGACACGACCCGGGGTCGGCGGACGGCGCTCCCGGTGGCATTCCTGCATCAGCTGATCCAGCACGGCACGGCATGGCAGGACTTCGTCCAGGAGTCGCTCCAGGCCGGGCTGGCGGGGATCGTGGCGAGCCAGCGCGAGACCGAGCGCGCGCTCCGAGACTGGGGTGCCCGGGCGGGGTGGTGGCCCGCGGGACGAGAGGGTGCCGGGTCGGCCGCCGGGAGCGAGTCGACGGATGCCGCCGGCCTTCGGGCCGAGGTGGCGGCGCTGAGGGAGAAGCTCCGGGATCTCGAGTCCCGGCTAGGAAGCTGAGCCGGAGGAGGCGGCGCCTCCCCCGGCTCTATGGTCGACCCGGCTGACCAGACGATCAGGCGCGGGCGTAGATCTCCTTCAACCGGTCCACGGACGTGGTCAGCGTCTCCTGGATCTCCTGACCGGTCTGCTCGGCCGAGGCCTGGATGCGTTCCGCGGTGCGCGTCACCACCTGCGAGTTGGCCTCGACGACGTGGAAGGCCTTCTGGGTGCCCTCGACGAGCGCCAGGAGGCTCTTCTGGTACCACGCGAACGGGTTCTGACGAAGTGTCTCGATCGGCTCCGGCCCGAAGGTCGGCTGCGAGGTCCGGGCGGCCTCCATGGTCGCGGTCTGGAGCTCGGCGTAGGTCCGAAGCCCCTCCTTCGCGGTGGACGCCGACAGGCCGACCAGGCCCTGAAGGACCCGGTGATTCATGTCGGCCAGGATGGAGAATGCCTCGAGGGCCTTGCCCTGCATCTCGGCGAAGAACTCGGGGGAGATCGTGGCTTGCGTCGTCTTCATCTCGTTCCTCCTCGCGGCGGACGCGCCGTCGCGTCGGGCATGGTGTGACTCGATGCGCTAACGATATAGCACGCTGCGTCATCGATCAAGAGAAATGTATTGCGGTGCGTTATAGGGATCGGTCACGGGGGTATTCCCGGGCGGCGGACTCGGGAGTCATGGCGGAGTGACGCGTAGAATCGTCGTGGATTTCGTAGTTTATAGTCGAATCCCTGGGGAGGAGCTATGAGCCAGGAGTCGCTCGGTCACCTGTTCTGGGAGCAGGCCCGTCGGTTGGCGGAGCGCACCGCTCAGCGCGTCAAGGTGGGCGGCGTATGGCGGGACGTGTCCTGGCGCGCGCTCGGCGAGGAGGTGCAGGAGATCGCGCTCGGCCTGATGGCCCTCGGCCGCCAGCCGGGAGATGCCGTCGCCGTCCTCTCGCAGACGCGGGCCGAGTGGGTGCGGGCCGACTTCGCGATCCTCTCGACCGGCGCGGTGACGATCCCGGTCTACCCGAGCTACCCGCCGGAGACCCTCGCCTACATCGTGCGGGACTCCCAGGCTCGGACGCTCTTCGTCGAGGACGAGCCGCAGCTCGCGAAGGCGCTCGGCGCCGCCGCGGACATGCCCACCCTCGAGGCCGTGGTGCTGATGCACGGACGGACGGCCGCGTCCGCCCGGGCTGGCCGGCTGCGCATCCTGGACTGGGACGGGTTGCGCGCTCTCGGCCGCTCGAGCGCGTCGAGGGAGGCGCTCGAGGCCCGTCTGCGGGGCATCAAGCCCGGCGACGTCGCCACGATCGTCTACACGTCGGGGACGACCGGCGCCCCGAAGGGCGTGGTCCAGACCCACGGAAACCATCTGGCGTCGCTCGACATGATCGCCGGAACGTCGGGCGTGCGCGAGGGGGACGTGCACCTGCTCTTCCTTCCGCTGGCGCACTCCTTCGCCCGGATGGAGAGCTTTCTCGGCGTTCGCCTCGGATTGACCACGGCCTTCGCCGAGAGCCTCGAGCGCCTACCCGAGAACCTGCGCGAGGTGTCGCCCGACTTCATCTGCAGCGTTCCCCGGGTGTTCGAGAAGGTGTACGCGAAGATCCTGACGGGGGTGGCGGCCGCGCCGCCCCTCCGCCAGCGGATTTTCCACTGGGCGCTCGGCGTCGGCCGCCGCGCGAGCCGACTCGGGCGGGAAGGACGGGCGCTGCCGCTCGGGCAGCGGCTGCAGCGGACGGTCGCCGACCGCCTCGTGTTCTCGAAGCTGCGGGCGGCGCTCGGGGGCCGGCTGCGCTTCTGCGTGTCGGGAGGCGCACCGCTGTCCGCCGAGATCGCGGAGTTCTTTCACGCGGCCGGCATCCTGGTCCTGGAGGGATACGGGCTCACGGAGACCTGCCCGATCCTGACGAGCAACCACCCCGGCGCCTTCAAGTTCGGCACGGTCGGGAAGCCGTTCCCCGGGATCGAGCTACGGATCGCCGAGGACGGCGAGATCGTCGCCCGCGGACCCAACATCGCCCAGGGGTACTACAGGAAGCAGGAGGACACCGCCGCGGTGTTCCAGCCGGGAGGGTGGTTCCACACGGGAGACGTCGGTGAGATCGACTCGGAGGGCTACCTCCGGATCACGGATCGAAAGAAGGACCTCATCAAGACCTCCGGAGGCAGCTACGTCGCGCCACAGCACATCGAGAACCTGCTGAAGGGCGATCCCTTCGTCAGCCAGGCGCTGGTCGAGGGCGACCGGCGGCCGTATCCGGTGGCCCTGATCACGGTGAACCCGGACGAGCTGGCGAAGCTCGCTCGCGAGGGGGGCCTAGGCGACAAGCCGGCGGCCGAGCTCGTTCGCCAGCCGGCGGTGATGGATCGGGT
This sequence comes from Candidatus Rokuibacteriota bacterium, assembly GCA_044867785.1. Lineage (GTDB taxonomy): Bacteria > Methylomirabilota > Methylomirabilia > Rokubacteriales > DASRDR01 > DASRDR01. The sequence goes on from JBIOVM010000102.1 coordinate 31,429, forward strand.
CCGCCGCATCGTCGACGGGGTCAACGCGCACCTGGCCTCGTATGCCCAGCTCAAGCGCTTCGCTGTCTTGCCGGGCGACTTCACCCAGGACGGAGGGGAGCTGACGCCGACGCTGAAGGTCAAGCGCCGCGAGGTGCGCGCCAAGTACGCGAACATCATCGAATCGATGTACAAGGGCTAGGCGTTCCCGTGGCGGTCCTCGAGCGGCTGCGACTCGACGGGCGCGTCGCCTTGGTCACCGGGGCGAGCCGGGGCCTCGGGCGCGCCATGGCGCTGGCCCTCGCCGACGCGGGAGCCGACGTGGCCCTGGTGGCGCGCTCGAAAGATGCGCTCGAAGAGACGGCGGCGGCCGTGGCCGGGCTCGGGCGCCGTGCGCTCGCGCTGCCGGCGGACGTGACGGTGGAGGGCGAGGTCGAAGCGGCCGTGGCGCGCGCGGTCGACGCCTACGGTGGAGTCGACGTCCTGGTGAACAACTCCGGCGTGGCGACGGTGAAGGCGCTCGTGGACATGACACCGGCGGAGTGGCGGCGCGTCCTCGAGACCAATCTGACCGGGGCCTTCAACTGCTGCCGGGCCGTCGGGCCGGGGATGATCGCGCGGCGGCGGGGGAAGGTTGTGAACGTCGCCTCGGTCCTCGGGGCCCGCGGGCTCTCCGGGTATGCGGCGTACAGCGCGTCCAAGGGAGGCCTCTTGGCGCTGACGCGGGCGCTGGCCGTGGAGTGGGCGCGTCACAACATCCAGGTGAACGCGATCGCTCCGGGCTGGTTCGTGACGTCGATGAACGAGCGGGCCTTCGGCGACCCGTCGATCCGAGATCGCCTCCTCCGCGACGTGCCCGCCCGCCGCACCGGAGATCCCGAGGAGCTGGGGGGCCTGGTCGTCTACCTCGCGTCGTCCGCATCGGACTACGTGACGGGCCAGGTCGTCTTCGTCGACGGCGGCCTCACCGCCGCCTGAAGGTCGCGATGCTGGCCGCCGTGCTCAATGGCCCTCGAGCGCTCCAGGTGAGCGCGGTCCGCGATCCGGCCCCACGGGCGGACGAAGTGCTGGTGCGCGTGGCCGCCGCCGGGATCTGCGGGACCGACTACCGGATCTGGACCGGGGAGCGTCTCGTCCAGTACCCCCTCGTCCCGGGTCACGAGTTCATCGGCGACGTCGCGGCGGTGGGCCCGAACGTCGCCCGCCTCTCCGTGGGGGACCGCGTCGCGGTCGAGCCGAACTGGGGCTGCGGTGCCTGCGACCTCTGTCGTGACGGGCACGGCAACCTGTGCCTCGGCCGGACGGCGGTCGGCATCGATCGCGACGGGGGGTTCGCGGAGCTGGCCGTGCTGCCGGAGCGTGCCTGCTGGACCGCTCCGGCCGGTCTCGCCCCGGACGTGCTCCTCTTCGCCGAGCCCCTGGCCGTGGTGACGCGCGCCGTGGGGCGGGCCGCGCCCCAGCCCGGTCAGACTGCGGCGGTCGTGGGAGCGGGCACGCTCGGGCTCCTGGCGCTCCAGCTCCTCCGGGCGCGCGGCTGCCGGGTGCTGGTCGTCGGGCGCACGGAACGACGACTCGATCTGGCGCGGGAGCTCGGGGCGGACGCCACCGTCACGGGCGCCGGCCCGACGATCGCCGACGCGGCGCGGCGCCTCTCGGGACGGGACGGCGTCGACCTCGTCGTCGAGACCGCTGGAACCGCCGAGGCGGTGGAGCTGTGCCTGGGGCAGGTGGGTGTCGTGCGTCCCGGCGGCCGCGTGGTCCTCACGGGGCTTCCGCACGCTCCCTCGCGGATCGACTTCTTCTGGATCGTCCGGCGCGAGATCGACGTCCGCGGGTCGATGATCTATGGAGACGAGTTCGGCGAGGCGATCACGCTCCTCGCCGACGGGGTGGTGCGAGTGGGCTCGCTCCTAACCCACCGGTACCCGCTGAGCGAGATCGGCGCCGCGCTCGAGGCGCATCGCGATCCCGCCGCCATCAAGGTCGCCGTCTTCCCGGATGAGGGCGCGCGGTGAGGCCGAGCACGGGCCTCGGGGCCGTCGCCGGGCCGGAGGCGCGCGGCGCGGCGCCGGAGAGCCGTCCGACCGTCGTCGAGGAGACCGGCACCGACGTCACGGCCGAGCCGCCGTGGATGACGATCCTCTGGAACTGCGACTGCCACACGTTCGAGCAGGTCGCCCGCCAGCTCATGCGGGCGATCGCGTGCTCGTACGACGAAGGCATGGCGATCGCCGGGCGGGTCCATAACGACGGCAAGGCGGTCGTGCGCGTGGGCGCGAGGAGCGAGTGCGAGCGGGTCGGGCGGATCCTGGCCGAGATCGGCCTCCGCGTGACCGTGGTCGAGTCCTAGGTCGCGAGCCTCCCCGAGCGGGCGGACCCGCGGCCCGCGCCTCCCGGCGGCTTCTCGTAGCGCACCGTGACCTGCGTCTTGATCCCGCCGCGCACGTTCCAGTCGCCCACGACCTCCAGCCGGCGCGGGGCCAGCGTGCGGACCAGGTCGTCGAGGATCCGGTTGGTGACGTCCTCGTGGAAGGCGCCCTCGTCGCGGTAGGACCACATGTAGAGCTTGAGCGATTTCAGCTCGACGAGCCAGCGGTCGGGGACGTACCGGATCCGGATCGTCGCGAAGTCGGGCTGCCCCGTGATCGGGCAGACGCAGGTGAACTCCGGCACCACGTGGTCGATCTCGTAGTCGCGGGAGGGGTGGGCGTTCGGCACGCGCTGGAGCGCCTTGGTCGGTTTCGTCGGCATCGGGGGCCGTCAGTATAGCACTCGGTTCGCCCAGACCGCCGCCCGGATGGCGTCGACTCCCGGCGCGGGCGGGCGTTCGAGGATCAGCACGAGTCTCCCGCGGCGCTCGACTAGGTAAGCCTCGGTCCCCGCGGTCCAGGCGAGGAGGGGCCCGTCCGACCGAGGGGCCAGCCCGTGTTTGCCGCCGAGGACTCGGGCGTAGGCGCGGGCGAACTCGGCGGCGCGCTCGACGCCGTCCCACGCCGTCAACGACATCAGCACGGGAGAGCCGGCCGGGACGTCCCATAGCACGTACCGATCGCCGCGCCAGCCGATCGCCTCGGCGTCCCCCAGGAAGCGGCGGAGCGCTTCACCCAGGCCGAGCTCGCCCAGTTCGTCCTCGATGACCGGCCGCGAGCCGGCCGGCAGGATGGCCGCGAGGTCCGGCAGCTCGATCGGAAGGGGATCCTCCCGTCGGTCGAAGTACCGCTCCGGGTGCAGGATCTGCGAGGCGGAGCGAGGTGGGTCGCGGTAGACGTCGGACAGCCCCGCCCACGGATGACGCTGCCGGAAGGCGTGGAGGAAGCCGAGGCCGTCGGCGTAGGGGAAGAGGAGCATGCTCCGCACGTAAGCGGGGGCGCGGGTCAGCACCGGCCCGGTCGCCGACGACCGGATCGCGCGCTGGAGCTCGACGACGTCGGGAAGCCGTCCGAGCTCCCGCCCTTCCTGCCGGAGCCGTAGCTCGTGCTGGAGGGCCACCGCCTCGCCCTCGACCAGCGCTTGCCGGGCCAGCCCCTCATCGGCGTGGCCCGGCCGCCCGGCGAGGAATCGATCGAGGTTCACGAGCCGGTCCTGGATGACGTGGACCAGCTCGTGGGCCAGCGCGTCGCGCCGGAGCTCGGGGGTGAGCCAGTTCGCGAGCACCATGCGCTTGCGAACCGGGTCGTAGTAGGCGGCCGCCTGCTCGGCTAGAAGATCCGCCAGGAAACCGGCGAGGTCGAAATCGGGTGGGACGAGGCGCCAGGCCACGAGCGCCCGGCGCTCGGCCTCCAGGCGAGTCGGGGAGTACTTCCGGCGGAACTCCTCCACGACGAAACGTCGGCGCTGCTCGCGTGTCTGGATCGCGAGCGGGGGCGCCGGCCCGGGCGGCGGCACGCCGCGGATCACCGCCAGCTCGCCCAGGAGGCGCGTCGCCTCCTGGCGAAGCTCGGGCGGCACCAGGGTCTGAGCGGCGGCGACGGTGGCCCCGGCGAGGCCGACGGCGAGAAGCGCCCGGCCGCTTTTCACGAGGAGACTCGCCGGACCGGCCGGGGCGCGGCGCCGGCAGCCGGGACGGGCGCGCCGAGCAAGGTGGCCGCCGCCACGCCGGCCGCCACCAGGGACGTGGATGCGGCCAGGCGCCAGCCGATCGGCTCGCCGATGACGAGGGCGGTGGCGAGCACGCCGAAGAGCGGCGTTGTGAGCGAGAACGCGGCGAGGGCGCTCGGCCGGTAGGTCTTGAGCAGCCACATGTTCGCGATGAAGTTGAATCCCGCGATGATGACGCCCTGGTAGAAGAGCGATCCGGCGAGCCGCCAGGTCACCACGGTCGGCTGCGACTCGATCGCCCACGAGAGGAGCAGGAAGGCCGGCGTCCCGACGACGACCTGGGCGAGGAGTGGCTTGAGCGGATGGATCCGCTGGAGCTGCCGGTTCAGCACCACCTGACGGAGCGCGAGGAGGATCGCGCTCACGGAGAGCGTCACGTCGCCCAGCAGGATCGTGGAGCCGGGCTCGAGCGGCGCGAGGAGCTGGTCGGCGAACAGCGCGAGGACGCCGGCGAAGCCGAGGAGGACGCCTCCGAGCTTGGCGGTCGTCAGCCGGTCGCCGGGCACCAGCAGATGGGCGAGCAGGACGATGTAGACGGGGTAGGCGTTCAGGAGCACGGCGGCGTGGCCGGCCGTCGACAGCCACACGCCGACGTTCAGGAGCCCGAGCTGGACGGCGAACAGGATGCCGAGGCCGAGGAGCGGAAGCGCCTCGTCCGGATCTAGCCGGAACGGCGCCCGGGTCCACAGGCCCCAGGCCACGACGCACGCGCCGCCGATCGCGAAACGGAGCGCCGCCAGCATGAGCGGCGGCGAGTCGGCGACGCCGATCTTGACCGCCACGGTGTTGGCGCCCCACAGCGCGGAGAGGAGCAACACCATGACGACGGCGCCTGCATCGAGCTCTCGATGACCTCCGCTCGGCGGCGGCATGCGCCAAAGCAGTGTACACTCGGTCGTCGTGAGACTCGGCATTATCGGGTTCCCCGGCAGCGGAAAGACCACGCTCTTCAACCTCCTGACCGGGGCCGCCGCCCAGCCGGCCGGGCGCGGGCGCATGAACGTCGGCATGGCCCGTGTTCCCGACGACCGGGTGACGCGCCTGGCGGCGCTGTTCCGGCCCGAACGGACGGTGTACGCGAGCGTCGAGGTCGTGGACCTCGCGGGGTTCGATCGCGGGGAGCGAGCGACGCTGGACCTCGGCGATCTGCGCCAGGCCGACGCGCTGCTCCACGTGGTGCGCGCCTTCGACTCGCCGGTCCTCGGTTCCGCGCCGCCACCCGCGCGGGAGATGCAGGCGCTCGAGGAGGAGCTGGTCCTCGCCGACCTGGAGGTCGTCGAGCGGCGCCTCCAGAAGCTGGGCCCCGGGCTCAAGCGCAAGCCCACGGACGCCGAGGTGCGCGAGGAGGCGCTGCTGGCACGGATCCGGGGACCGCTCGAGGACGGCGTGGCCCTCCGCGCGCAGGGACTCTCGGTCGAGGAGAGCCGGACCCTCAAGGGATTCCAGTTCCTGTCGCTGAAGCCGATCCTCCACTGCTTGAATCTCGCCGAGGACGACGTGCCGCGCCGGGAGGCGCGCCTGGCGGATTTGGACGAGATCGGCAAGCGCCCGGGCACGTCGCTCGGCTGGATCTCCGCGGCGGTGGAGGCCGAGGTGGCGGCGCTCGCTCCGGAGGAGCAGCGGGCGTTTCTCGACGCGCTGGGGCTCCCCGAGCCCGCCCTCCACCGGGTGATCCGGGACGCCTACGCGCTCCTGGGGCTCGCCAGCTTCTTCACGGTGGGCGAGGACGAGGTGCGCGCCTGGACGATCACGGCCGGGGCGACCGCTCTCGAGGCCGCCGGCGCCGTCCACTCGGACATCGCGCGAGGCTTCATCCGCGCGGAGGTCATCGGCTGGGCCGAGCTTCTCGAGGCGGGCTCCCTCGCCGACGCGCGAAAGCGCGCCCTGCTGCGGCTCGAGGGGAAGGACTATCCCGTGCAGGACGGCGAGATCTGCCACTTCCGCTTCAACGTCGGCCGCTGAGCCGCGGCCGCGCGCGGCGCTACGTCTTCGGGAAGTTCATCGCCTCCACGAAGAGATCCTGGAAATCGGGATGGGTCGCCAACGATAGATGCTCGATGGAGCGCGCGAGCCGCTCGGCGCGGGCGCGCTCCGGCTCCGACACCAGGGCGAGCTGCGCCCCCAGCGCGGCCGCGTTGCCCACGTAGCGGATGCGCTCGGACGGCACCGCCGGAATGAGCCCGATCCGGACGGCGCTCCGGATCGAGAGGTAGTTGCCGAAGCCGCCGGCCAGCATCAGCTCGGCGAGCGCGTCGTCCGGAACGCCGAGGACGCGCTGGAGCATCCGGATGCCCCCGCCGATGGCGCCCTTGGCGAGCTGGATCTGTCTGACGTCGTCCTGCGTGAGGACGATCTCCCCGCCGCCGGCGGACTCGCCGCCCGGTACCAGGACCAGAGCACGCTCCTCGCCGCGCTGGACGATCCGCCGCGCGAAGGGCGCCGGCAGCCGATCGCGCCGCTCGACCTGGATGAGGCCCGTCCAGTCGACGAGGCCGGCATCCAGGGACACGGCGACCGCGTCGATCAGCCCGGAGCCGCAGATGCCCTGGGCCGGGCCTTCGCCTATCACGTGGAAGCGCAGGTCACCTTCCTCGATCCAGACACGGTCGATGGCGCCGGCGGCGCCGCGCATCCCGTGGCGGATCTGCGCGCCCTCCAGCGCGGGTCCGGCCGGTGCCGAGCAGGCTATGAGGCGCTCTCGGGTCCCCATCACCACCTCGCCGTTGGTTCCGATGTCGACGACGGCGCGCATGACGGCGCTCTCGTCCAGGCGGGTGGCCAGCGCCGCGCCGACCGCATCCGCGCCGACGAAGCCGGCGACGATCGGCAGAAGGCAGACCCGCGCCTCGGGATTCACCTTGAGGTGGAGCGTCCGCGCGGGGAGCACGAGCGGGTGCCGCAGGACGGCGGAGTAGGGCGACAGCCCTACGTACGTCGGATCGATGCCCAAGAGGACGTGGTGCATGCAGGTGTTCCCGACGACCGTCATCTTGTAGATCCACTGTGGAAGGACACCGGTGCGCTCGAGCAGGCCGTCGATCTGCTGGTTCAGCAGGCCGATGACCCGGCTCTGCAGCTTCCGGAGATTCGACGGATTCCACTGGGCGAACGCGATCCGCGACATGAGGTCGCCGCCGAAGGTCGCCTGCGGATTCAGACTCGACACCGAGGCCATCACCTCGCCGGAGGCGAGCTCGAGGAGGGTCGTGACCACGCTCGTCGTGCCGACGTCCACCGCGATGCCGAACGCCATGGCGGTGGTGTCTCCGCGCTCGACGGCGATCGGGCTCTCCCGGAACGTCACCACCGTGACTTCCGACTTGGCTTCACGGAGGGTTGCCGGCAGCGTCCGGACGACGTCGAGGGGGACGTCGCCCGGGGCAATGCCCGCCGCCAGGGCGAGCTGCTCGAGATCGGACGTCTGGTGGTGCTCCTCCTGCGGCAGGTCGACCCGCACGAGACGCTTCGAGATCCCGGAGTCCATGGCGACCCGGGCGTGCATGACGGCGTCCTTCTCGACCCCGAGGATCTGGAACGCCCGCTCATCCAGCGGCGGCGCGACCTGCGCGGCGAGCGGCTCGGTCACGGACAGCTGGCAGGCAAGCCGGTATCCCTCGCGCACGAGATCGTCGCCCAGCTGGAGCTGGTCGTTGATCGTCGCCGGAGGCGCGACGCCCGCCACGATCTTCACGCGGCAGGACGTGCACCGTCCCCGGCCCCCGCAGGTCGCGGTGATGTCGACGCCCTGGGCGTGGGCTGCGCGAAGGAGGACGCTGCCGGGATCGACCCGGACGGTCCGGCCCTCGGGGAGGATCGTGACCGGGACGGCTGGCACGGAAGACATTCTAGACGATCAGCCCTCGCCGACCGAATCGCTCGAACACGCGTGAACGGGTCCCGCTTCGTCGCGAAGCGAGCGCGGCCAGCCCCGGTGAGACCGGCGCGCGACGCTATAGTAGCGTCGTGGGACAGTCGCGCGCGATCGGGGGCCGCCTCGTCGCGGTGCGCGTGAGCCGCCTCGGCGCGGCGATCCCCGGGCCAACACGCCTCGAGCCCGGACACCTGGCCTTCGGGCTCGTGCTGGACGGCGTGCCGGTCGGGGACCTCCCCACCGGCGCGCGACTCCGCATCGGTCACGACGCGATCGTCGAGGTGGAGTCGACCGGGCCCGGGCCGCGATCGGAGGATTCGGTCGGCGGCGTCATGGAGATCGGCGAAGCGCAGGTGCGACCCGCGACGGTCCTGGAGGGCGGGCTGGTGGAGCCCGGCGCCGCCGTCACGCTCGAAGCGGTGGCTCTGCCGGTGACGGACGCGCTCGATCTGCACAGCTTCCGGCCCGAGGACGTGCCCGCGGTGGTGGCCGAGTACCTGGAGGAGGCGCGGCGAGGCGGCATCCTCGAGGTGCGGATCGTTCACGGACGCGGGCGTGGGGTCCAGCGCGCCGTCGTGCGGCGTCTGCTGGCCGGCGCGCCCGGGGTCACCGAGTTCGCCGACGCCTCTCCTGATCGCGGCGGATGGGGCGCGACGCTCGTGCGCCTCAGGCCGCTGGAGCGAGCAGACGGCCGGTGAGAGTCCTGGCGACCACGCTCGTCCTGAGCGGCGTCTTGGGCGCGAGCGCGCTCGATCTCGCGCTGGGCGCTCTCTGGGTGGCTGCGCTCGTGGGCGTCCTGCTGCTTCGGCGGCGGATCGGCCTGGCGGCGCCGCTCGTGCTCCTGACGAGCGCGGGCCTGATCGCGTGGGGCACGCAGCTCGGCTGGTTCTCGCGTCCCGCGCCGGCGCCCTACGAGCGGGGTTGGCTCCCGGACTGGCGCCCCGTCCGCTCCGACCCCGTCGCGGCGGATGACCCGCGCGTCGGGGCGGCGCGCGATCGATTGCGGGCTCTTCGCCGGGACGAGCTGCGTCTGACGGGCGCCGAGCTCGAGCAGCGCGCCGGCGCCGTCATCGCGCTCGGCCGCCGCCTCGATCCCGTACGGGAAGAGGCGCCGCGCGAAGTCGCCGCCATCGAGGCCGCCGTGCGACGCCTCGTGCGGACACTGGCGGCGCCGGAGTTCCGGAACCTGGAGGCACGACGAGCGGCGGGGGCGGCGCATCTCGCCGAGCTCGACCGACGCCTCGGCGCCCTTCGGGAGGCGAGCGAGGCGGCAGAAGTGCTCCGGGCGGCGGACCCGACGACGATCGCCCACGTCTCGCTGCGGCCCGTGCGCGAGGATCTCGCGGCCGCCGACGCGGCGACCGCGGCGCTCCTGCGCGCCTTGGGCGGCGGTGTGCCGGCGGCGACGGTCACGGCGACCGCCCGATATCAGGAGGGGCGGGGAGAGGTCGATTGGGAAGTCCATCATGCCGTAGGAGGCGGCTCCGGCCTGCGGCTCGTCCGGATCGAGACGCGCGCCTTTCGCAGCGCGGGGCGCGCTGGCCAGCCGCTCGGTCTCTCGTACGCCGTGGGGGACGATACGCCGCGCCCGCTGCCGTCCGGCGACTGGCTGGATCTCGGGCCGGCGTCGCGGAGCGTCTCGATCGTCGCCGCCTGGGCCGAGCCCGCCGTGCGAGTGGCGATCCGATCGGCGCTCCGGCCGCTCGCGTTCGAGCGTCTGGAGATCGCGCTCTCCTCGGCGCCCGACGACGCGCTCGTGACGGTCGCTCTCGACCGTCACCCCGGGATCGAGATGCCGCTTGCCGTGCTTCTCTCGGCGGCGTCGCTCGCCGAGGTCACCGTGCCGCGCCACGCGCTCTTTTTTGCGAGCGGGGCCGGCGCCGCCGCTTCGGAGCCCGACGGCGAGAGTTGGATTCCGGCCGACGGGGCCACCGGGCCGATCCGGCTGGACCTCGTCCCCAGGACCTTGCTGCTGCGCAATCAGGCCCTCGCGCGGCTCCGGGAGTATCTCTACCGGCCGAATCCGCTGACGTTGGCGGTGATCGTCGGCGTGGCCGCACTGACCCTCATGCTCGTGGGCCGTCGCCGGCCGGCACCCCCCGTGACCAGGTGAGAGGAGATCGAGAGGATGCGGCTCCCCGTAGCGGACGTGGAGGCGATGATGGCCGAACGACCCAGCGGCACGACCCTCGCGGAGGCTCTGGGCGTGTTCGAGGTCTTCGCGAGCGGATCCCTGACGGACGAGGTCTACGTGCTGGACGACGTGGCCGGCAAGCGGATCGCGATCGCGCCGCGCGAGCTCAAGGAGCGCTACCAGCAGCCCTAGCGCGAGGCAGACCGCGCGCGAAGGGGCGGCGGCGGCACCGGGCTGCCGCCGGGTCAGCTGCCCGGACGCTTGCCCTTCGTGGCTTCGCTGAGCTGCCGGTAGAGGAAATCGGCTTCGAGCGGCGTCAGGTCGAACTCCCGGGACGCCTCGTCGATCAGGGCTCCGCGCTTGGCGTCGGGGTCGTCCGCCAGGCGCTCGAGGATCCAGTCGAGGGCACGCTTGACGTTCGGCTCTCCCAGGCTCATGAGACTATCCTCGCTCCGCGCTACGATGGGGTCGATGTTCGTGCCCGTTCCGGTCGAGAAGCTTCGGGAGCGCCTCGAGGCTCGGGAGGATGAGATCCGCCGGCGAGAAATCCTGGCCCTTCGTGGTCGGTCCCGGCACCGCGGCGACCGTCATCCCGGCCGCCTTGCCGGCCAGGACCCCGTTGCGGGAGTCCTCGACGACGAGACACCGCTCGGGCGCGGTCGCCAGGCGGCGAGCCGCCATGAGGAACCCGTCGGGCGCCGGCTTGCCCCGCGCGACCTCGTCGCCGGAGACGATCGTCTCGAAGGCGCCGTGGAGCTCAACCGCCTGGAGCACGGCGTCGATGACGGGCCGGGCGGACGCCGACACGAGGCCCAGCCGGAGACCGGTGTCCCGGAGGCGAAGGGGAACTTCTGGCACGCCGGGCAGCGGACGGCCCTCCGCCCGGACGAGGGCGATCAGGTGCTCGCGCTTGCGGCCCACGAGCTCCGCGATCGGGGCGTCGAGATCGAACAGGATTCGGAGCACCCGGAACACTTCGGGATCAGTGGCGCCGACGAACGCGAGGTTGTCACGCTCGGTGAAGGAGCGCCCGCGATCGCCGAGCACGAGCTGCGTGGCCCGCAAGTGAAGCGGCTCGGAGTCCATCAGGACGCCGTCCATGTCGAACAGGATCGCGCCAATCGTGCTCATTGGGCCCGAGCCTCGGGTCGTTCGTCGGGGAACCGCGCAGGCTCGGCGGCGACCCGTCTCGAGACGAGCTCGAGCAGGAGCGCGCACCGGCCCTCTGAAGTGCGCCTACTTTACTCTAGCGCCGGAGGTCGCCCAAGTTTTTCGTCCGTGTGACGATGCGCACGCGCAGCGAATCGGCCGAGACGTACGGGCGAGCCCAATTCGTGGTCGAGAGGGAAGCTACGACAATGACATTCAAACATCTACCAAGCTGGGCGCGGCCGATCGCGGCGCCGCGCGCGACGAGCGCTCGCTTATCACGACGTGGACGGGGATGGCGATGAGTCGCCGGCCGCGCTTCGCGACCCGCGCAGCACGAGGAGCACCGCTGCCGGCTTCGGCCTCGACGCCCCTGGTCCCACCACTGCACCTCGCGAACGTCTACGTGTTCGACGATCTCGATCAGGTCGACGCCGTCTGGGAGGGACGCACGGGAGGATACGTCTACGGACGATTCGGCACCCCGAATCACACGATGCTCGAGGACACGCTCGCGGCGCTCGAGGGGGGCGAGGGCGGGCTGGTCGCCGCCTCGGGGATGGGGGCCCTGAGCGCGTTCCTCCTCGGGGGTCTCCGGCCCGGCGATCACCTGGTGGCGGGGCAGGACCTCTACGGCGCGACGACCGCACTGCTGCGCGAGCAGGCGGCGCGATGGGGCATCGACGTGACGCTCGTCGACGCGACGGAGGCGGCGGCCGTCGAGGCGGCCATCAAAGAAACGACGCGGGCGATCTTCGTGGAGGCCATCTCCAACCCGCTGCTGCGACTGGCCGACCTGCCCGCCCTCGGAACCCTCGCGCGGCGACGCGGGCTCGCCCTTCTGGTGGACAGCACCTTCGCGTCACCGGCGCTCCTCCGGCCGCTCGAGCACGGCGCCACCGCCGTGCATCACAGCGCCACCAAGTACCTGTCCGGCCACGGCGACGTCACCGCCGGTGTCCTCGTGGGATCCCGGTCTCTGATCGACGCCGCGCGGGCCCAGGCGATCCGGGTCGGCCTGAACCTCGGTCCGTTCGACGCCTGGCTCACTCAACGGGGCGTGCGGACGCTGGCGCTCCGGATGGAGCGGCACTCCGCCAACGCGCTCGAGCTGGCTCGATTCCTCGCCGGCCGGAGCGGCGTCGCGCGGGTTCATTATCCCGGGCTGCCGGAGCATCCCCAGCACGGCCTGGCACGGAGGCTTCTCCCGGACGGCTTCGGTGGCATGCTGTCTCTGGAGCTCGCGGACGGCGCCGCGGCGGTTCGCCGGTTCTTTCGAGCGCTCGCCGGAGACGGCGGCGCACTCGCGCCCGAGGCCCAGATCGCCTTCGCCCCGAGCTTCGGCGACGTCACGACTACGTGGACGTATCCGGCGCGCACGTCACACCGGCCGCTGTCCGAGGACGAGCGGGCGAAGCTGGGCATCGGACCGGGTCTGGTGCGGATGTCCGTGGGGATCGAGGACGTGAACGACCTCAAAGAGGCGCTCGACGGCGCCCTCCGGGCGACGCTCGCGTGAGCCCGTTCGCCGCGCGCGCGCGTCGCCGATCGAACGACCGAGGACCGACGCCCGCGCAGGGCGGATGACGAGGGGAGATCGCATGGACGACACGCTCAAGAAGTACGGGGACCTGCTGAGCCACGACCGGAAGGCGCTCGCGAACCTCGGAACCGTGATGCCGGACGGCTCGCCCCAGGTGACGCCGGTCTGGTTCGACTACGACGGCAAGGTCATCCGGGTGAACTCCGCCAAGGGACGCGTGAAGGATCGGAACATGCGGCGGAATCCTCGCGTGGCTCTCTCGATCGTGGACCCGGAGAACCCCTACCGGTACCTCGAGCTGCGGGGGCGGGTGGTGGAGATCACCGAGGCCGGAGCGGACGACCACATCGACCGGCTGGCCAAGAAGTACCTGGGCAAGGATCGCTATCCGTTTCGGCGCGAGGGAGAGGTGCGGGTGACCTACAAGATCGTGCCGGAGCGTGCCAGCTCCATGGGGTGAGCCCACAGGCCGAAGGCCGTCCGATCAACTCCCGCGAAGCCAGGGTAGCGCCAGTGAGCCCGGGGGCCGGAGCGCGTGGCCACCCTGAGGCGTGGCGTACCCCCTAAGCGGAGATTGCGGTTGACAGTCCGGGCCCTCTTCCCGTACCGTCGGCTTAGACCTGGTCGGACCAGCATACCGCCGCTCTCATCCCCCTCGGCATGTTCGGGGGTCGCAGGAGGCCGTGAATGGCGCATCTGACTGTCGAGGTGGTCTACCGGGGAATCTTCCAGAAAAACCTGGCCGCCCGGATCACGCGCGGCATCGTGCTGTCCTCGCGCAAAGCGGGGCGGTGGGGCATCTCCTTCGGCCGCTACGGCGACAGCCCTCAGCGAAACGGCGTGCCGGCCAAGGACTTCGCCATCGTGGCGGATACCAAGGAGGAGCTCGAGCAGCACATGGCTCGCTACGAGCCGAAGGAGCTCCACGTCACGATCTGCATCGACGACACCCTCTTCAAGGGCGTCGAGTCCTGGGCCTGGTACGGCCTCCAGCCGATCAACCGCCTGCTCCTCCCGGACGGGCACTTGCTGGTGACCTCGACCCGGTCCCAAAGCGAGCTCCTCCGCGACGCCCACAAGAAGGACTCGCCCTACAACCTCTGGATCCTGCGGGGCAAGGCCTCCTTCTCCGGGCTCTGGGTCTTCAAGGAGGACCATACCGAGGCGCGCCTTCTGGGGGCCCTGGCCAAGATCGCCCCGCACTTCATGGACATCGACGCCGTGAGCGCGGCCATCCGCGAGGCGGAGTGGGGCTCGGAGCTGAAGGTGACCTCGGCGCGGAAGGCCTACGAGCGCATCGAGGGCCGCCGCATCGCGATCAGCGAGGGCAACGACGAGGTCCCGTTCTCCTTCGAGATGCCGAAGTGGTGGGAGATGCGGGAGGGGCTCACGATCCCGGCCATCCCGGTGGGCAAGCCCGTCGAGGGCGGCAAGGGGTACCGGCCCGAGCGGAACCCGTACTTCAAGAAGTTCAGCACGCGCACCATGCGGCCGGTGGTGAACTTCGACACGTGCGTGAAGTGCACGCTCTGCTGGATCCAGTGTCCCGACAGCTGCTTCGACGTCACGCCGGACGGCCTGTACGACGCCAACATGGAGTCCTGCTGCGGGTGCGGGGTGTGCGAAGCCGTGTGCCCCGTGAAGGACTGTATCACCATGGTCAACGAGTCGGCGTTCGACGACAACAAGAGCCAGTGGGAGATGTGGCGGCAGGACAAGGACGCGTACCAGGTCTGGGCGAAGCAGAAGATCCAGGACAAGGTCGGGACGGTCCGCTCGCACGGCTTCCGCTACCGCGGGCAGTACGAGGAAGAGCTCGCCGAGGGCGAGCTCGAGGTGGGCGGCATGCCCGTGACCGAGGGCATTCCCGGGGAGAACGCCGAGGCGAAGGGTGTCCGGCCGAAGCGGCACATCCACGAGGCCACCTCGATCGTGACTGGCGTGCCCGAGGCTCCGGGCGCCTAACCCGACCGGCGCCGGCGGGCGCCGACGGACGCAGGAGGGGTTTCCATGGCAGTCGCGACCAAGCCGGGTGGGGCGGCGATCGTCGAAGAGCAGGAGATGCTCATCTCTGGCAGCGAGGCGGTCGCCGAGGCCCTCACGCTGGCGGACATCGACGTCGTCACCGCGTACCCGATCCGACCGTACGACACGGTGATGCAGGCGATCGCGAAGAAGATCGCCAACGGCAAGCTCGTCGCCGAGTACATCGTGGCCGAGGGCGAGCACAGCCAGTTCGAGATCGTCAAGCACGCGTCCACCGTCGGCGCCCGCGTCTTCTGCGGCTCCTCCGGCGTGGGCTGGATGTACGCGATGGAGGCCATCACCGTCACGCCCGCCCTCCGCGTCCCGATGGTGGCCTTGGTCGGCAACCGGGCGCTCGACGACCCGGGGGCCTTCGGGGTCGAGCACAACGACGCGCTCTCGGTCCGGGACCTCGGGTGGATGCTGTGCTGGATCGACACGTCCCAGGAGGCTCTCGACACGACCCTGATCGCCTACCGCGTGGCCGAGGACCGTCGCGTGTTCCTCCCGGTTGCGATCTCCGCCGACGGCGCCTTCCTGACCCACTCGCAGGCCCTGACGCGCGTCCCGACGGCGGAGGCGGTCCACCGCTTCCTGCCGCCGTACAACCGGGGCGACCTCCTGCTCCATCCCGACAACCCGATCACAGTGGCGCCCCAGGTGAACGAGGACTGGGTCATCGAGATCCGGCGCCAGAACGACGAGGCCATCCGACGCGCGTACGGCGTGATCGAGGAGGCCTACGCCGACTTCCGCCGGGTCTTCGGGCGCGGGCCGGAAAATCCCTGGTTCGAGGAGTACATGACCGAGGACGCCGACGTCATCCTGATGGGGATGGGGACGCTGTCGCTCCCGGTGAAGGTGGCGATCCGGAACCTCCGCCAGCAGGGAAAGAAGGTCGGCCTGATCCGGCTCCGATGGTTCCGCCCGTTCCCCTACGAGCAGCTGGCGCGGGCGCTCCGGAACGCTAAGGCCATCGGCGTCATCGACCGGGACTACTCGTTCGGATCGCCGTTCGGTTCCGGGGTCGTCGCCACCGAGGTGCGGGCGACGCTCTACAATGCCCAGCACCGGCCCCCGCTGATCGGGTTCATCTGCGGGCTGGGAGGGCGCGAGGTCACGCTCGAGGACGTAAACAAGACGGTTGACATCTGCTTCGCCGCGGCGAATGCCGGGCGAGCCGAGCGGGCGACCTACTGGCTCGGCGTGCGCGAGTGAAGGAGAAGGAGACCATGGCGGACGCGACGACGTTCACGAACGACACGCAGGTGCTCCTGCCCTTCAAGGGCGTCAAGAAGGTCACCATCGAGGAGTACTTCACGTCGGGCCACCGCACCTGCCAGGGGTGCGAGTCGGCGCTGGTGATGAAGCTCATGGTGAAGGCCTCCGGGCCGCGGACCATCGTGCTCGGGTCCACCGGTTGCATGTACGTGGCCAACACCACGTACTACACGACCCCCTGGGTGGTGCCGTGGATGCACACGCAGCTCGGCTCGTCGGGATCGGCGGCGCTCGGGACCGCGGCCGGGCTCAAGTCGCTCATGAAGAAGGGAAAGATGAAGGCCGAGCCGATCAACGTCATCGCGTTCTGCGGTGACGGCGGCGGCGCGGACATGGGGCTGGCGGCGATCTCGGCCACCCTGACCCACAAGGAGTACAACTCGCTCATCCTGCTCTACGACAACGAGTCGTACGCCAACACGGACATCCAGCTCTCCGGGCTGACCCCGTACGGCGCGCACACGACGTTCAGCCCGCCGGGCGCGGTCAAGCGGATCATCCACACCCGCTGGAAGAAAAACGTCGCGGGCATGCTGGCCGCCGGACACCCCGAGTGCCGCTACGTGGCCACGGTGTGCGCATCCTACGCGGTGGAGATGATGAACAAGGTCCGGCGGGCCTTGACCATCGGCGGGCCGACCTTCATCCACTCCCTGGACCCGTGTCCGAAGGGCTGGGACTACGACCCGATGCTCTCCCACGAGCTGGGCGAGCTGGCGGTGGAGACGGGCATCTTCCCGCTGTATGAGGTCGAGGACGGCGTCGTGAAGTACTACGGGAAGACCAAGGCCATCGTGGAAGGCCGGAAGCGGAAGCCCGTCCGGGAGTACCTCCTCAAGCAGGGCCGCTTCGCGCACTTCACTGAGGCTGACCTCGCCTACTTCCAAGCGAAGGTCGACGAGATGTGGGAGAACTGGGAGATTCCGGGCGTGGTGTCGTTCCGCAAGGCGCCCGCTGAAATTCCGATGCCGACGTGACGTCGAGGCACAACGGACCAGATGACGCCAGAGCGTCGTCGTGGATCGGAAAGGGCCGCCAGGTTTGCTGGCGGCCTTTTTTCGTCGCGAACCCCCTCCCATGAAGGAGGCACGCACATGACCTGCCGAGTCCTGAAGGGGACCGTGAGCATTCTGAGCCTGGCCGTTCTGGCGGCGCTCGTTGCGCCGGCGCTCGCGTGGGAGCCGACGAAGCCGGTGGAGTTCATCGTCCCCGCCGGAACCGGGGGAGGCGCGGACCAGATGGCGCGTCTGATCGCACCGCTCGTGGAAAAGTACAAGCTGTCCCCCCGGCCCGTGGTGGTGGTGAACAAGGCGGGCGGAGCGGGGGCCGAGGGATTCACGTACGTGAAGGCGAAGCCCGGCGACGCCCACACGATCATCATCACGCTGTCGAACCTCTTCACGACCCCGCTCCACACGGGCGTGCCGTTCAACTGGAAGGACTTGACCCCGGTCGCCCGGCTGGCCCTGGACGAGTTCATCCTCTGGGTCAACGCGGAGACGCCTTACAAGAGCGCCAAGGAGTACCTCGACGCCGTCAAGAAGGGCAAGGACGGCAAGCCGTTCGCGATGGGCGGGACCGGGACCGCGCAGGAAGACCAGATCATCACCATCCAGCTCGAGCAGGCGCTGGGGGTGAAGTTCACCTACGTGCCGTTCAAGGGCGGCGGCGAGGTGTGCGCGAACCTCGTGGGCAACCACGTCGATTCGACCGTCAACAACCCGATCGAGTGCGCCGGCCACTGGAAGGCGGGGCGCGTGCGGCCGCTCGCGGTCTTCGACACCAAGCGCCTGGCGGCGACCGGCTGGGGCGACATCCCGACGGTGAAGGAAGCGCTGGGGAGCGACATCAGCTACCTCATGCTGCGGGGGATCTTCGGCGCCCCCGGAATGCCGGCGGACGCCGTCGCCTTCTACCAGGGGATGCTGCAGAAGGTCTATGAGTCGCCGGAATTCAAGGAGTACCTGGAGAAGGGGGCCCTCAATCCCGCATGGCAGACCGGCCCCGAGTTCGTGAAGTGGCTCGAGGGAGCCGAGGCGCTGCACAAAGACCTCATGAAGAAGGGCGGCCTGCTCAAGTAACCGCAGCCGACGCGGCGCCTCCCCGAGAGCGGGGGAGGCGCCGCCGAACCGATGTCCCACCGCTCTCGCGCCACGGCCGGCTGCCGGGGGGAGAGACCGCGTGCGCACCGCTGACATCCTCTGCGGCTCGTTCCTGGCAATCGTCGCCCTGGTCGTGATCGGCGAGGGCCTCCGGCTGGGCACCGGCTGGAGCACCGACGGGCCCGAGCCTGGGTTCTTCGTCTTCTACCTGGGAGTCTGCCTTCTTTTCGCCGCGGCGCTCAGCGTGGCGTTCGCCGCGTGGCGCCGGTCGGAGAGCCGCCCGTTCGTGGGGTCGGGCCAGCTGCGCTCGGTAGCCACGGTGTTCATCCCCGCCGTCGGGATGGTGATCGTCACGCACTTCGTCGGGCTCTACGTCGGCGGCGGCCTGTACCTGGCCACCTACATGCGGTGGATCGGTCGGCACTCGTGGGCCCTCATCGCGCTGGTGGCGATCGGCGTGCCGGTGGCGACGTTCCTCGTCTTCGAGGTGTGGTTCCTCGTGCCCCTGCCGAAGGGCCCCCTCGAGAGCCGGCTGGGCTACTGAGGGACCCCGATGAGCGGGTTCGAGGGCCTCCTGCTCGGCTTCCAGGTCGCGATCACGCCGTTCAACCTCGTCCTGGCCGTCGTCGGGATCGTGCTCGGCACCATCATCGGCGTGCTGCCGGGGCTGGGCGGCGCGAACGGGGTGGCGATCCTGCTGCCCCTGACCTTCACGATGTCGCCGACCTCCGCCATCATCCTGCTCACGTGCATCTACTGGGGCGCGCTCTTCGGCGGCGCGATCACGTCGATCCTGTTCAACATCCCCGGCGAGCCCTGGTCGGTGGCGACCACGCTCGACGGCTATCCCCTCGCGAAGCAGGGGAAGGGCGCCCAGGCGCTCACCGCCGCCTTCACGTCGTCCTTCATCGGCGCCCTGTTCGCCATCGTGCTGGTCTCCTTCTTCGCCTTGCCGCTGGCGGAGCTCGCCCTCAAGTTCGGCCCTCCCGAGTTCTTCGCGATCCAGCTGCTGACCTTCTCGAGCTTCATCGGCCTCGGCGGCGGCAGCCCGGTGAAGTCCTTCGCGTCGATCGTCATCGGGTTCATCTTGGGCGCCATCGGGCTCGACGTGGTGACCGGACGGCTCCGGCTGACCTTCGGCTCGATCGAGCTCATGCGGGGGATGTCCTTCATCGTCGCGGTCATCGGGCTGTTCGGCCTGGGCGAGATCTTCCTCACGGTCGAGGAGGGGCTGCGGTTCCGCGGCGTGACGCCCCGGGTGCGCTTCAAGGACATGGTGGCGACGTGGCGCGAGCTCTTGGGGTACTGGCGCACGTTCCTCCGCGGCGCGATGATCGGGTTCTGGATGGGGTTCAAGCCGGGCGGCGCGACCCCGGCCTCCTTCATGAGCTACGGCTTCGCGCGCCGATTCTCGCGGCATCCGGAGAAGTTCGGCACCGGCGCGCTGGAAGGCGTGGTGGCGCCGGAGACGGCCGCCCACGCCGCCGGAGTGGCGGCGATGCTGCCCATGATCACGCTGGGAATCCCGGGGTCGCCCACCGCGGCGGTCATGCTGGGCGGGCTCCTGATCTGGGGACTTCAGCCGGGGCCGATGCTGTTCGTGGAGCAGCCCGAGTTCGTGTGGGGGCTGATCGCCAGCATGTATACCGGCAACGTGATCGGTGTGCTCATGGTGCTCTTCTTCGTGCCGGCGTTCGCCTCCATCCTGCGCATCCCCTTCGCGATCCTGGTGCCCCTCATCGTCTTCGTGTGCGCCATCGGCGCCTACACGGTGAGCAACAGCATGCTCGATGTCTGGTACATGCTGGGATTCGGCGTGGTAGGGTACGTCTTCAAGAAGCTCGATTACCCGCTGGCGCCCCTGGTGCTGGCGCTGGTGCTGGGAGACATGGCCGAGAGCGCGCTCCGGCAGACCCTGATCA
Organism: Candidatus Rokuibacteriota bacterium; assembly: GCA_044867785.1. Classification (GTDB taxonomy): domain Bacteria; phylum Methylomirabilota; class Methylomirabilia; order Rokubacteriales; family DASRDR01; genus DASRDR01. The sequence goes on from JBIOVM010000102.1 coordinate 51,533, forward strand.
TGTCGCAGGGCTCCGTGATGATCTTCGCGCAGCGGCCGATCGCGGCGGTGATCACCGCCGCCGCGCTCCTGCTGTTCCTCCTGCCGGTCGTCGGCCCGCTCGGTCGCCGCCTGCGGCCCCGCCGGTCCCACGTCGCGCGCGCCTGACGGGCGGAGATGCCGATCATCGCGATGACCCGGGAGAAGGGGAGCCTCGGGTCGAACATCGCGCAAGAGGTGGCCCGCCGCCTCAGCTACCAGTTCCTCCGGAACGACATCCTGCAGAGCGCGGCGCGCGAGTACCGAGTGCGCGAGTCCCGCCTGGTGGGCGCGATGGAGGAAGCGCCGGGCTTCCTCGAGCGCTTCCGCCGCCCGCGGTTCCGCTACCGGTCGTACCTGGAGGCGGCCGTTCTCGCGGCCGCGCTCCAGGACCGGGTGGTGATGGTGGGGCGATGGTCGACCCTCTTCCTGCGCGGCATCCCCCACGCGATCGCGGTCCGGGTGTGCGCCCCGTTCGACGTGCGGACGCGTCGCGTGATGGAACGCGACCGGATCGACCGGGACGAGGCGGCCCGGCGGACGGCGGCGTACGACGACGGCGTCCGGGCTCGAATGCGCCAGATGTTCGATGTCGACTGGACCGATCCGCTCCTGTACGATCTCGTGATCAACACCGGCGCCGTCGGTGTGAGCACGGCGGTGGGCCAAGTCCTGGCGCTGGCCGCGGCCTCCGAGTTCCAGGCGACCGAGGCATCACGGCGGCTGCTGGCGGACCGGGCGCTCGACGCGCGAGTCCGGGCTGTCATGAAGGCGACACCCGCCACGGCCCCGCTGGAAGTGGACATTCACTCGGAGGCGGGCCACGTCCGCCTGGCCGGGGTGGTCGGGTCGGAAGCGGCCCGGGATTCCGCGGTCGCCGTCGCTCGGGAGGTGGAGGGCGTGCTACAAGTGTCAAGCGAGGTGAAGGTGTTCCGGAGACCGGTGCGGTGAACTGGGCGGAGATCGGGACCGCGGAGTTCTGGTTTCGCTGGATCCAGATCGTCATCCTGGACCTGACGCTGGCCGGCGACAACGCCCTGGTCATCGCGCTCGCCGTCCGGAAGCTTCCGCCGAAGCAGCAGTGGCAGGGACGCATGTGGGGCACGTTCGGCGCCGTCGCGCTCCGGATCGTGTTCATCGCCATCATCAGCGTCCTGCTCAACATCCCGCTGCTCCAGGCGGCCGGAGGCGTGGTCCTGCTCTGGATCGCGATCAAGCTCCTGTCCCAGGAGGGGCACGGCGAGGCCGAGCATCAGGTCCGACAGGGCGGCACGCTCCTCGAGGCCATCTGGATCATCATCGTCGCCGACGTCGTGATGAGCCTCGACAACGTCCTGGCGATCTCCGGTGCGGCGCACGGCGACATGACCCTGGTGATCTTCGGCGTCGGGCTCTCGATCCCCATCGTGATCTGGGGCAGCGGCCTGCTGTCCCGCCTGATGGCGCGCCTCTGGTGGATCGTGGACCTCGGGGCGGGGATCCTCGGCTGGGTGGGCGGCGAGATGATCCTCGGCGACCGCGTCGTCCAGGGATGGCTGGGCGGCCACCCGAGCCCCGTCGTCACCCGCGCCGTCCAGGCGGCGTTGGCGATCCTCGTCATCGTCGTGGGCCGCGCCTGGGCCCGCCGACATGCCAGACGTGCCGTGAGCGCACGCGTGCCGTCGGGGCACTGAGGCGCGAGGCGCTCCTCGATGGGACGGCGACGTGTCGAAGCCGACTGGCCCAGCCTCGAGCCCGTGCGCAGCACGCGCATCTACGAGGAGATCGTCCGGCAGATCCGCATGCTGATCGCCGACGGGCATCTGAAGTCGGGAGACCGGCTGCCACCCGAGCGCGACCTCGCCGAGCGTTTCCGCGTCAGCCGCACGTCCGTCCGGGAGGCGATGCGCGCGCTGGAGAGCCGCGGGCTGATTGGGATCCGTCCCGGGGAAGGCGCGTTCGTCCGGGAGGTCTCGGTCGAGACGCTGGTGGAGCCGCTGGCGCTCGTCATCCTCGCCCAGCGCGAGAGCATCGCGGATCTCTACGAGGCCCGTCGCCTGCTCGAGCCGCCGATCGCCGGCCTGGCGGCCCGACGCGCCACGCCCGAGGAGCTGGCCGAGATGGCGCGGATCCTGGACGAGCAGGCCAACGAGGTCGCCGCGGGCCGCACCGGCCTCACCCAGGATGCCGCCTTTCACTCGGCCCTGGCCCACTCCACCCACAATCGCGCCATCACGCGGATCGTGACCACGCTGATGGATCTCCTGGCCCAGAGCAGGGAGGAGTCGCTCTCGACCCCGGGCCGGCCGGTGAGGTCCCACGGCGACCATCGGCGCGTGCTGGCGGCCGTCGAAAGCCACGATGCGCGGCGCGCCGAGCAGGCCATGCTGACCCATTTGGTCGGCGTCGAGCGCCTGGTCATGGGCCGGGAAGGCGCCGGGAGCGACCCGCCGCACGACCCGCCGGCGAACTGAGCCCGCCGCCCCCGGGGCCATCCGGCCCGATCCTGGCCCGTTTCGGTTGACGTGATCAGGATTTAGGTGCTAGCCTGGTTAGACTTTGCACGGAGCCCGGCGATCGCGCCGACGACGGATGGGGACGGTCACGTTGCACCGAAGGCGAATCGGGGACACGGAGGGGACGTCATGACCTCCTTCGAGGGGGTCTATCCCCCCGTCCTGACGCCCTTTCGAGGCCCGGAAGTCGCGCACGACCGCCTGGCCTCGAACCTCGCGCGACTGAACGCGCATCCGCTCGCCGGATACGTCGTCCTGGGCTCGACCGGGGAGTTCCCGCTCCTCACCGAGGGCGAGAAGGAACGGGTGATCGCGACCGCGCGCGAGCACACCCCGGCGGGCCGGCTCCTCGTGGCGGGTACCGGCGGCGAGTCCACCGACGCGTGCATCCGCCTCACGAAGCGAGCCGCGACCCTCGGCGCCGATGCGGCGATCGTCATCACGCCGTGCTATTTCAAGGGGGCGCTGAAGCCGCCTGTCCTGATCCGGCACTACCGGGCGGTCGCCGACGCCTCACCCATCCCGATCGTGCTCTACAACTTCCCGGCGAACACGGGGATCAACCTGGAGCCCGACACCGTGTCGCGGCTCGCGGAGCATCCCAACATCCGGGGCATCAAGGACAGCTCGGGTAACGTGCCCCAGGCCTCGGAGACGATCCGCCTGACGCCCAAGACCTTCCACGTCTTCGTGGGCTCTCCGATCGCGTTCTTGCCCGCGCTGGTCCTGGGGGCGGCCGGAGGGATCCTGGCGGTGGCGAACATCGCGCCGGCAGAGTGCTGCGAGGTCTGGCGCCTGGCCCGGTCCGGTCAGTGGGCCGAGGCGCGCGATGTGGCGTTCCGTCTCGGCCCGCTCGCCACGGGAATCAGCGGCCGTTACGGGATCGGCGGACTCAAGGCGGCGCTCGACCTCCTGGGCGGCTACGGCGGGCCGACGCGGGCCCCGCTGCCGGTGCCCGACGCGGATGGCATCGAGGAGATCCGGGAGATCCTGGCGACGACGGGGCTACTGTGAGCAGTGCGGCCGCCGGGGGTGTGAATCATCCGAGGACGATGGAGTCAGGAGACCGGTGATGAAGATGTCTGGTGCGCGAATCGTCCTGGAATCGCTCAAGCGTGAAGGCGTGGACGTCGTCTTCGGCCTGCCGGGGGGCGCCGTCCTGCCGCTGTACGACGCGCTCTACGACTTCCCGGGCCCGCTGCGCCACGTCCTCGTCCGGCAGGAGGCGGCGGCCGGGCACGCGGCGGAGGGTTACGCGCGGGTCACCGGAAAAGTCGGCGTGTGCATGGTCACCTCGGGCCCGGCGGCGACGAACCTCGTCACGGCGCTCCAGGACGCCTACATGGACTCGATGCCGATCGTCGCTCTCACCGGCCAGGTGCCGACGCATCTCATCGGGAACGACGCCTTCCAGGAGGCCGACAACGTCGGCATCACGCGCCCGTGCACGAAGCACAACTACCTGGTCAAGGACACCAAGGACATCGCGCCGGTGATCCGCGAGGCGTTCCACATCGCGTCGACCGGGCGGCCGGGCCCCGTGCACATCGACCTCCCGAAGGACGTGCTCGTGAAGCACGCGGAATTCGACTACCCCGAGCGCGTCCATCTCCGGTCTTACAACCCGACCTTCGACGGGCACCTGGGACAGGTGAAGAAGGCCGCCAAGGCGATCATGCGCGCCCGCCGGGCAGTGCTCTACGTGGGGGGCGGAGTGATCGCCGCCGACGGCGCGGCCGAGCTCCGGGCGCTGGCGGAGCTCACGCGGATCCCCGTGACGACGACGCTCATGGCGTTGGGCGCGTTCCCCTCGGACCACCCGCTCTCGCTCGGCATGCTCGGGATGCACGGCGGGTACGCCCCGAACATGGCCGTCTACAACTCCGACTGCCTGATCGCGGTCGGCGCCCGTTTCGATGACCGGGTGACCGGCAAGGTGGACCAGTTCGCTCCCCAGGCGGAGATCATCCAGGTGGACGTGGACCCGTCTTCGATCTCGAAGAACATCAAGGTCCACGTCCCCATCGTGGGCGACGCCCGGAGCGTGCTGACGCGGCTGGTCGAGGCCCTGCGCGAGGAGGGCGCCGCGCAAGCGCCCGGCCCGCTGCGCGAGGCGCGGGAGCAGTGGCTGCGTCAGCTCGGCCAGTGGCAGCAGAAGCACCCGTTCCGCTACGACTGGGACGACGAGCTGATCAAGCCGCAGTACGTGGTGGAGGAGATCTCGAACCTCACGAAGGGCGAGGCCGTCGTCGTCACCGGCGTGGGGCAACACCAGATGTGGGCCGCCCAGCACTACCGCTTCCGGCACCCGCGCCACTGGCTCACCTCGGGCGGGCTCGGCACGATGGGATATGGCCTCCCGGCGGCCATCGGGGCCCAGGTCGGCCGGCCGGATCGCCTGGTCGTGCTCGTGGACGGCGACGGGAGCTTCGTGATGAACTCCCAGGAGCTGGCGACGGTCGTGGAGAACCAGCTGCCGGTCAAGATGGTCATCATCAACAACGGCGGCCACGGTATGGTCCGCCAGTGGCAGGACATCATCTACGGAGGCCGCTTCCACTCCATCGACCTCTCGGCGAGCCCCGACTTCGTGAAGCTCGCCGAGGCGTATGGCGCGGTCGGCATCCGCGCGTCGAAGCCGAACGAGGTGGTGCCGGCTCTCGAGAAGGCGTTCGCGGTACCGGGCCCGGTGTTGGTCGACGTCATGGTCGACCGGGACGAGTTCTGCTTCCCGATGGTGCCGGCCGGCGGGGCGAACAAAGACATGCTGCTCGAGCGCCCGACCAAGGACGTCAAGGCGAAGGCCGCCAAGTCCCAGACAGGCTTCTAGGAGGCCGTGGTGCAGAACGGTCACGGCGTCCGGAAGCACACGATCGCGGTCCTCGTCGAGAACAAGTTCGGGGTCCTGTCGCGAGTGGCCGGCCTCTTCAGCGCGCGCGGCTACAACATCGAGGCCATGTCGGTCGGGGAGACGCTGGACTCATCCGTCTCGCGTATGACTCTCGTCGTCCGGGGCGACGAGCTCGTGCTGGAGCAGGTGGTCAAGCAGCTCCACAAGCTGATCGACGTGATCAAGGTGACGGACCTGACCGAGGAAGACCACGTCGAGCGCGAGCTGGTGCTCATGCGGGTGAACGCGGAGCCCCAGCACCGTGCCGAGATCCTGCGGACGGCCGACATCTTCCGGGCGAAGGTGGTGGACGTGACCTCGAGCACGCTCACGCTCGAGGTCACGGGGGACGAGTCCAAGCTGGACGCGATCATCGAGCTCCTGCGTCCCATGGGAATCCAGGAGCTGGTACGAACGGGGAAAGTGGCCATTGCGCGCAGCTCCAAGACGGCGCGCCGCCGCCCCGAGGAGCCGCTCGGGAAGCCGGCGGACGGCCAGCGCCGTCGCCGTGACGGTCAGGTCAGCCGCGACCCGCGCGTGGCCGGTTCCGTAGACTAGCGGACGCAGAGGTCCGAGGAGACCACGAGGAATGCCAGCGAAGATCTACTACGACCAGGATGCGGATCTTTCCCTCCTCCGGGGAAAGAAGATCGCCGTCGTCGGCTACGGCAGCCAGGGACACGCGCACGCGCTGAACCTGAAGGACTCGGGGCAGGACGTCGTCGTCGGCCTCTACAAGGGCTCCAAGAGCTGGCCGAAGGCCGAGAAGGACGGGCTGCGGGTGGCCACCGTCGCCGAGGCCGCCCAGATGGCGGACATCATCATGGTCCTCCTGCCGGACCAGGTGCACCGTCAGACCTTCGAGGAGTCGATCCGGGGGGCGCTCGCGAAGGGCAAGACGCTGATGATGGCCCACGGCTTCTCGATCCACTTCAACCAGGTCGTTCCGCCTGCCGACGTGGACGTCTCGATGATCGCGCCGAAGGCGCCCGGCCACATCATGCGCGACCTCTTCGTGCAGGGTCCGGGCGTTCCCGGCCTGCTGGCGGTGCAACAGGACGTCTCCGGCAAGGCCCGGGACGTCGCCTTGGCCTACGGCAAGGGCGTCGGCTGCACGCGGGCCGGCGTCATCGAGACCACGTTCAAGGAGGAGACGGAGACCGACCTCTTCGGCGAGCAGACCGTCCTCTGCGGCGGGGTATCGGCGCTGATCAAGGCGGCCTTCGACACCCTGGTCAAGGCCGGGTACCAGCCGGAGGTCGCCTACTTCGAGTGCATGCACGAGCTGAAGCTCATCGTCGACCTGTTCTATCAGGGCGGGCTGGCGTACATGCGCTACTCGGTCTCCGACACCGCCGAGTTCGGCGACTACAGCCGCGGGCCGCGCATCGTCGACGACCACGTGCGCGCCGAGATGAAGAAGATCCTGGGCGAGATCCAGAGCGGCCAGTTCGCGCGCGAGTGGGTGCTGGAGAACCAGGCCAACCGGGCGAGCTTCCTGGCCACCCGGCGGGTCGAGGCCGAGCACCCGATCGAGGAGGTCGGCAAGCGCCTCCGGTCGATGATGAGCTGGATCAAGCCTCCCCGCATGGGCTAGCGGCCGCTCGGGGTGCCCGACCGCATGCTGCCGATCGCGGCCGAAGGGTGGGGGTTCATCCTCGTCCCGTTCGTCCTCGCTCTCCTGCTCGCGTGGGCCGGGTGGATCAAGGTCGCGCTGGCGCTGGGCGTGGTGGCGGCGTTCATGGCGTTCTTCTTCCGGGACCCCGAAAGGACCGCGCCGTCGGTGGCGGGCGCCATCCTGGCTCCGGCCGATGGGCGGGTCGTCGACGTGCGCGGCGGCGTGGAGGATCCCTTCGTCGGGCTGGCTCAGGCGGTGTCGATCTTCCTGTCGCCGCTCGACGTCCACGTGAACCGCTCGCCGCTGGCGGGGCTCGTCGTCGACGTGGCATACCGCCCCGGCGCCAAGATGGCCGCCTACCGACCCGAGGCCTCGGAGTGGAACGAGCGCACCGTGATCGCGATCCAGGGGGAGACGGCGCGGGTAGTCGTGCGTCAGATTGCCGGGGTGCTGGCCCGACGGATCGTGTGCCGCGTGCGGCCCGGCGACAAGCTCGCCACCGGTGAGCGCTTCGGGCTCATCAAGTTCGGCTCGCGCACGGACCTGATCGTGCCGGCGTCGGTCCGCCTCCAGGTCAAGCCCGGTGACCGCGTGCGCGGAGGCGAGACGGTGATGGGAGTGCTTCCGTGAGGCGGCGCCACTCTCCCCATCGGCAGCGCCGCTGGTCGGAACTGCGGGAGCGACGCCGGCAGACGATCTTTCTCCTGCCGGGGCTTCTCACCACCGGCAACCTCCTGTGCGGCTTCTACGCGATCGTGCTGACCTTCGACGGGCGGCACCAGTGGGCGGCGCTCGCCTTGTTCATCGGCATGGTGCTCGACATGCTCGACGGCAAGGTGGCCCGGCTCACCCGCACGACCACGCAGTTCGGCGTGGAGTTCGACTCTCTGGCCGACGTGGTGTCGTTCGGGGTCGCTCCCGGACTGCTGCTCTACTCGTGGGCGCTCCAGCCGCTCGGACGGGTGGGCGCGGGGGCGGCGTTCCTCTACGTGATCTGCGGCGCCCTGCGGCTGGCTCGATTCAACGTGCTAAGCGGCGTCACCGACCGACGATACTTCATCGGGCTGCCGATTCCCGGGGCGGCGGGGGTCGTCGCATCGACCGTCCTCTTCTTCGGCGACCCGGACTTCGGGCGGCCGCAGCTGTTCGCGCTCGCCTGCGCCACCTACGTCGTCGCCTTCCTGATGATCTCCAACATCCGCTACTACTCCTTCAAGGATCTGAACTTCGCCAAGCGCCACCCCTTCGGCGTGTTGCTGGTGGTGGCGCTGGGCATCCTCATCGTGTTCGCGCATCCGGAGACGCTCGTCTTCCTCCTCTTCGGCGTGTACGCGCTGTCGGGGCCGGTGCGGTGGCTCCTGCTGCGACAGCGCGAGCCGGCGCCGCCCGTCGTGCTCCGAGAGGCCATCCGGAGCCCCGGACCGGGAGACCACTCATGACCACGTTCCGGATCGCCGTCTTGCCGGGGGACGGGATCGGCACCGAGGTGACCGCGGAGGCGGTGCGCGTGCTCGGCGTCGTGGCCAAGGAGAGCGGTCTCGGGCTCGAGCAGGAGCAGGGGCTGATCGGCGGCGCCGCGATCGACAGCCAGGGCTCGCCGCTCCCCGACTCGACCCTGCGTACGTGCCGGGAGGCGGAGGCGATCCTCTTCGGGGCGGTCGGGGGCCCGCGTTGGGACCATCTCCGCCCCGAGCAGCGCCCCGAGCGAGGCATTCTGCGGATCCGCAAGGAGCTCGACCTCTACGCGAACCTCCGCCCGGCCCGGCTCTACCCGATGCTGGTGGACAGCTCACCCCTCAAGCGGTCGGTGGTCGAGGGGGCGGATCTCATGGTGATCCGCGAGCTGACCGGCGGCCTCTACTTCGGCGAGCCGCGCGGGCTAGAGGGGCAGGGACCGGAGCGGCGCGCCGTCAACACGATGACCTACACGGCCGCCGAGATCGAGCGGATCGCGGATCTCGCGTTCCGCGTCGCTCGCGGGCGCCGCCGGCGCCTGACGTCGGTGGACAAGTCCAATGTGCTGGTCGTGTCGCAGCTGTGGCGGGAGGTCGTGACCCAGGTGGGCGGCCGGTATCCGGACGTCCAGCTGGACCATCTGCTGGTCGACAACTGCGCCATGGCCCTGGTCGCGGATCCGCGCCGGTTCGACACGATCGTGACCGAGAACACGTTCGGCGACATCCTGTCCGACGAGGCCGCGATCATCGCCGGGTCGATGGGCATGCTGCCCTCCGCGAGCCTGGGCGAATCGCGAGGCGACCGCCGCGTCGGGCTCTACGAGCCCATCCACGGGACGGCGCCGGACATCGCGGGGCAGGGGATCGCCAACCCGCTGGCCGCCATCCTGTCGGTGGCGATGCTGCTGCGGTACTCGCTGGACCGGCCGGCCGACGCGGATCGCGTGGAGCGAGCCGTCGAGCGGGCGCTGGCGGCGGGATACCGGACGAAAGACGTGCATACGCCGGGGACGACGCTGATCGGAACGGTCGAGATGGGCGACCGGGTGATCGGGGAGCTGCAGCCGCTCTACCGCTGAGGGCGAAGGGGGCTGGACCCGCCCCTCGGGGTCGGGGTCGGAGGACGCGATGGCAGGGTATCGAGTGGCCGTGGTCGGGGCAACGGGCGCCGCCGGGGAAATGACGCTCCGGATCCTGGAGGAGCGCAAGTTCCCGGTGCGCGAGCTCCGGGCCTGCGCGTCCGAGCGCTCGGTGGGAAAGACCGTCGCGTTCGCCGGGGAGTCCGTGCGGATCGAGAAGGTGGCCGCCGACACGTTCCGCGGGATCGACATCGCGTTCTTCTCGGCGGGGAGCGCGCAGTCGAAGGAGCATGCGCCGCTGGCCGCCCGGGCGGGCGCCGTCGTCGTCGACAAGTCGAATGCCTTCCGGATGGATCCGGCGGTCCCCCTGGTCGTGCCCGAGGTCAACGCGCACGCGATTGCCGGTCATCAGGGCATCGTCGCCAGCCCCAACTGCACGACCGTGGTGACGGTCATGGCGCTGGCGCCACTGCATCGCGCGGCGCGCATCGCTCGGGTCGTGGCGACCAGCTACCAGGCCGTGTCCGGCGCCGGAGTGAGAGGCGTCGAGGACCTCCGTCAGCAGACGCTCGCCTGGGCGCAGGGTCAGCCGATCGTGCCGGGTTTCTTCCCGCACCAGATCGCTTTCAACGTGATCCCGCACATCGACCGCTTCGGCGCCGGCGGCTACACGGGGGAAGAATGGAAGCTGGTGAACGAGGTGCGGAAGATCCTGGAAGCCCCGGACATGCCGATCTCCCCGACGACCGTGCGCGTGCCCGTCTTCACCGCGCACTCCGTCGCCGTCAACGTGGAGACCGAGGAGAAGGTGAGCGTCGAGCGGGCACGAGAGCTCTTCGGCAAGTTCCCTGGCCTCCGCGTGGTCGACGACCCCGAGCACGCCCGATACCCCATGCCGCTCACGGTGGAAGGCCAGGACGAGTGCGTCGTGGGTCGCATCCGCGAGGACCTGTCGCACCCGCGCGGCCTCAATTTCTGGGTGGTCGGCGACCAGCTCCGGAAGGGCGCGGCCACCAACGCCGTGCAGATCGCCGAGCTGCTCGGCGGCGCGACCGCCGGCCGGTAGCCGATCGACGCGATTCCGCCGTCCGCTCGACTCGCCCTCCTGCTGGCCTATGACGGCGCCGCGTACCACGGCTGGCAGGTACAGCCGGGCGCGGCGACCGTCCAGGGACAGCTCCTCGATGCGCTCCGGCCTCTGACCGGCGCTTCGCTGCGGGTCGTCGGCGCCAGCCGGACCGACGCCGGCGTTCACGCGCTCGGTCAGGTGGCGAGTGTGGAAAGCGCCACGCCGCTCGCCCCGCCGACGGCCCTCGCGGCCCTGAACGCGCGCCTTCCGCCGGACATCCGCGTGCTGGCGGCTCGCGCGGCGCCGCCGGCGTTCGACGCGCGCCGCGCCGCCCGGCTCAAGCGCTACGGATATCTCGTGGAGACCGGACCCGTCGCGTCGCCGTTTCTTCGGGGCCACGCCTGGCACGTTGGCCGGCCGCTGGACGGCGCCGCGATGGCCCGCGCGCTCCGGTCCCTGCTCGGCGAGCACGACTTCACCGCGTTCTGCGCGGCACCCGGGCGAGGGCGCGATCCCACCTGCACGGTTCGCGCGGCCCGCGTCGTCGCGCGCCGGGACCAGGTCGGCGTCCTGGTCTCGGCCGACGCGTTCCTCCACCACATGGTCCGCAACGTCGTGGGGACGCTGGTCGAGGTGGGGCTGGGGCGGCGTCCGGCGGACTGGGTGGCCGAGGTGCTGGCGGGACGCGATCGGCGGCTCGCCGGCCCCACCGCGCCGGCTCACGGCCTCCATCTCCTCCGGGTCCTCTACCCCTGGAGCGTGTTCCCCGGCGCGCGCCGCGGTCGCGCCGGATAGGAGATCTCGCTCGCGCGCGCCCGGCGCGCGCCGCCCGCCCGCCTCTCGAGCCCCCAGGGTATGATTCGCCTCGGCATGCGCCGAGTCGCCCCCGAAATCGTCGTCGCGGCCCTCGTCTTGGCCACGATCGTCCGCGTGGGGATCGCCGTCAACGGCGCTATCGACCCGGACGAGAGTCAGCACCTGCACGTCGCCTGGCTGGTGTCAGAGGGCCACGTCCCGTACCGGGACTTCTGGGAGCACCACTTGCCCTTCTTCCACTATGCGATCGCACCCCTGACGGCATGGTTGACCGATCGCGCCGAGGTCTATTTCGCGGCTCGAAGCGTCATGGCGATCCTGGCGGCCGCGGCGGTGGTGCTCACCTGGCGCCTGGCCCGGCGTCTGTCCGCCGACGGCGCGACCTGGGCGGCGCTGGTCCTCGTCTTCCTGCCTCAGTTCGCCGAGACGTCGATCGAGACCAGGCCCGACGTGCCGGCGCTCGTCGCGCACCTGGCGAGCCTGCTCGCGATCGTGCGCTGGCGAGAGGGACGCGGGCTCGGATGGCTGTGGGCGGCCGGCGCCTGGCAAGGGACGGCGGTGGCGCTGTCACTCAAGGGAATGTTCGGGCTCCCGGGCGTGGTCCTAGTCGTCGCCCTGGCGCCGCCGCCGGGGCCGGGTGGATGGCGAGGCCGCATGGCCGCGGTCGCCCGCTTCGCCGGCGGCCTGGTCGTGGTGCTCGTCGCGCTCGTGGGCAGCTTTGCGGCGATCGCGGGAGACGCGGCCATTCGAGGCCTCTATCGCGACGTGGTCCGCGGCTCCCTCGGCTTCGTCGACTTCGCGAAGACGTGGCCGAGCTTCGGGAGCGAGCTGGGCGCGTTCCTCGCCGCGGCCCTCGGGCTGACGCTGGTACTCCGGGTGCGAGGCCTGGCGGTCCTGAGGCACCCGGTCCACGGCGTCCTCCTCGCGCCGACCATGGCGAGCGTCGCGATCCTCGCGATGCCGTCGACGCCCGCCGTGTACCAGCACGCCTGGCTGCCGCTGCATCCGGTGGTGGCCATCTACGCGGGCCTCGCGCTCGCGACCCTCGCGGAGTGGGCGCGACGCGCGCCGTCGCGGGGCCGCATCGCGGCGGCCACGCTCGCCATCGTCGTGGCGATCGTGATCCCGGCGGGCGAGTCGCTGATCTTCGCCGTCAGGAACCGGAATGCATCGGATCTCTCCCTCATGCGCGCTCAGCTGCGACTCGCGTGTCCCGGGGAGCCCGTCCTGGACGGCACCGCGCTCCACGTCTTCCGTCCCGCCGCCTACCGTCACGGAGCGCTGGTCCGGGGAGTCCGCGAATGGGTCGCGCGGGGACACATCGCCGAGGAGGTCCTCGCGGACGACATGCGCG
>JBIOVM010000103.1:0-10713 GCA_044867785.1 Candidatus Rokuibacteriota bacterium
CGACGTGTCGGCTCCGGCATGCGCGGCGTCAGGATCTCAGGCGCTGGAGCGCCGCCTCGAGATGGTCGATCGCGTATCCGCGGTCGCGGAGCAGCGCGTCCTGTCGCTCCCGGAGCTCGGCGACGGCGGCCCGGAGCGTCTCGTGCTCTTGGGCCAGCGCCGCATGCGCCACCTCGAGCCTCGAGAGGGCCTGGTCCTTCGCTTCGAGCTTCAGCTTCGTTCGCTCGTGGGCCGCTCGGCTCTCTTCGAGCTCGACGGCCAGCCGCGCGACCTCGCCCCGTCGTTCCAGTCGTTCGCCGAGAAGCCCCTCGACCGAGTCGGCCCACCGCCCCCAGTGCCTGGCCAGCTGGCGAATAGGCTCCATCCGCGCCCGGACGGCGGCCAGCGCCGCTCCCGGCGTCGCCGGCTCCCTGCCGGGCCGCGGAGGGACGAGCTTCGCGGCGGCGACGCTGCCTTCCGCTGCGGGCGCGCGGGTCGGTGCCATCGGATGCATCGGCGGGTCCGTCGCCGGCCCGCTCTCCTCGAGCCGGGCCGGAGCCGGGGGCGCCGGCCCGCTGCGGGCCCCGTAGGCGCGCGAGAGCGCTCGCTCCAGGTCGTCGGCGGTGGTGGTCACGACGTCGATCCCGCAGCCGGTGCACGAGCGGAGCTCCGTGATCCGGTCGACGTCGGTCGGGTCGGCCATGGCCAGCACGATCCGGTCGTCGGTCCGTGCGATCGGCATCACCTGGTGGTGACGGGCATAGCTCTCGCTGATCAGCGACGTCAGCGCGGGATCGATCGGCCGGTGGTCGAGGTCGACGCAGGCGATTCGGAGCTGGATGCCGAGCGCCCGCTTGAGCTGTCGCTCGGTGATGAACCCGAGCTGGATGAGGATCTCGCCGAGCGGGCCGTCGGTCTTCCGCTGCGTGGCGAGCGCGGTCTCGAGCTGCGCGGTGGTGATGAGCTTCGTCTCGACGAGGACGTCGCCGAGCAGGTGCTCCCGATTGTACTTGCTGAGCGCGGCGTTCAGCTCGTAGGCGGTGACCAGTCTCTGGTCCAGCAGCAGCTGACCGAGCAACGGGCGAGGCTCCATCTCCTGCTGGAGGGCGAGCACTCGCTCGAGCTGAGCCTGGTTGATCAGCCCTTCCTTGACGAGGAGCCCGCCGAGCAGCGGTTGGTGGCGAGCGCGGGTGCGCTGGGCGACGAAAGGGGCGAGGGCGCTCACGTCCATCGGGCTCACGGTGTCCCTCCTCGGCCTCGGCTCCCTCGGCGAGACGACGGGGGGCCGGTCCCGCGACGCGGATGCTGGGACCTAGAATTCTACGGGAGGGACACTGCCGTGCCGAAACTCTGTGTCAGGGTCCCGTCTTCGTTGCGCGACCGGACTCGAGCGCCCGTTGTCCTGCTTCAAGACACGAATTAAGCTCGTCTTCCATCGAGAGGACAGGCCGCGGAGCGGGGGAAGCCATGACCACCGGTCGCGTCAGGGGCGGGTTCAACCAGTACGGGATCACCGTGGGAATCCTGATGCTCGATACCCGGTTCCCGCGGATTCCCGGAGACATGGGCAATGCGGCGACGTTTCCGTTCCCGGTCCGCTACCAGCGAGTGCCGGGCGCCGACCCGGACCTGGTCGTGCGTCGGGGCGCGGCCGGCCTCTTGCCCGCGTTCATCGAGGGAGCTCGCCAACTCGAGCGCGAGGGCGTCGGCGCGATCACGACCAACTGCGGATTCCTCGTGACGTTCCAGCGTGAGCTGGCGGCGTCGGTGCGCGTCCCGGTGTTCTCCTCGAGTCTCTTGCTGGTCCCCCTCGTTCACCGCTTGCTTCCGCCGGCGCGTCGCGTGGGAATCATGACGGTGAATGCGGGTGCGCTCACGCCCGCTCACCTCGAGGGCGCGGGCATCGGTCCCGAGATTCCCATCGCGGTGGCGGGTCTCGAGACGGAGAAGGAGTTCACGCGGGTGCTTCTGGGAAACGAGCTCGAGCTGGACGTCGACCTCGCGCGAGAGGAGCACATCCGCGTCGCGCGGCGTCTCGTCGCCCAGCACCCTGACGTCGGCGCGCTCGTGCTGGAGTGCACGAACATGCCGCCGTATTCCGCCGACATCCAGCGCGAGACCGGGCTCCCGGTCTTCGACATCGTCTCGCTCGTCACGATGGTCCACGCTGCGCTCGCGGCGGGCCGGCCGCCTCGCCCCGCCTGAGCCGCCGGCGACCGGCGCGCTCGCCGCACGCGGCGCGTCGGGTCGGCGAGGGGTGGGAGCTCAGGTCGACAGGCCGAAGAGCGACGTCATGCGCCGGGAGGCGAGCATGGCTCCCATCTCCTCGTCGGGCGTCCGGCGCGCGAACCGGCTCGCCGCGTCGAGCATCCGGGGGAGGAGGGAGAGGTCTCCGGCGGTGTTGAGAAACACGTCCGGAAGGTCGAGCGCCCAGTGGACGGCGCGGTCGATGTCCGCCTGGTCCTCGAGCGGCTGGTACCACGTGGTGTGCGTCCGCTCGGTCGTGGCCCAGGGCCCCCGCGCGATCGACTTGATGACCTGGACGGCGACGCCGCGGTCCCGACAGAGCCCGGTGAGCTCCTCGAAGCTCTGCCGGTAGCGCTCGTCCTGGGCCATGAAGTAGTTGTAGGGCATCAGCACCGAATCGAAGTCGAAGCGGGCCAGGCTGCGACGGTGCATCACCGGGATCGCCCACCCGTGCCCGGTGACGCCGATGAACCGCACCAGGCCCTGCGCTCGGGCCTCGATCAGGGCTTCCAGCGCGCCGCCCGGGCCCATCGCGTGTTCCCAGTCGTCGGGGTGGCCCAGAGAGTGGAGCTGGATGAGGTCGACACCGTCGACCCGCAACCGGTCGAGTGATCGGTGCAGATCCTCCCGAGCCTCGACGGCGGTGCGCTGCCCGGTCTTGGTCGCGAGGAAGAAGTCCTTCCGGTGGTCGGCCATCCACGGGCCGATGCGGAGCTCCGAATCGCCGTACCGCGCCGCGGTGTCGATGTGGTTGACGCCGTGACGGAGCAGCAGCTCCAGCGTGCGATCGGCCTCGGCCTGGCTCGCCCGGGCCAGCGCCGCTGCCCCGAACAGCACCACCGTGCTCCGATGCCCCGTGCGTCCGAAGCTCCGCCGCTCGATCATCGCGCCTCCGTTCGCAGTCGCTCCCGCGGGAGCCGGCGACGACAGGATATCCCAAGCGTACCGTCGCGTCGTCCAAGGTCGGCGAAAGGAGACGCCTCGGCGGTTATCCGCCGAGGCGTCCTGCACCCGAGCCTCCCGCGAGCGGGACGACGCACGGGCGACGTTGACTTTCCAAGCTAGGCGGGTCGGCCGACCTCCGCTTCCTCGTCGTGGTGCCGGCGATCGTGCTCCTCGACCGGCTCGTCGGCGGTCTCGATGTCCCGCCGTCTACCGAAATCCTCCGGGGTTTCCGGCGGCGTTGGCGCGGTGGTCTGATCCGTCCCGGGAATCCGCTCTTTCCGAGCCTCGTCCGCCTTCCCGGGCTTGAAGCCCTTGGCGGCCCCGGAGCCCGCATCAGGGGTCTTGCTCTTCTTCCCCACGACCTTGTCTGTCCTCCTGAGTCCTGGAGCCGTCCCAGGCTACATCGCCGGGATGTTGCCGCAGAACACGTAGGTCTTCGCGTCCTGGGCCGACTTGTGACCGTTGATTGCGTATCCGCCCTGCTGGAGGTTCGTCAGCGGAACGTCGACCGTCGTCTCCGACTTGCCGGCGGTCAGCGTCGTGAGGCCGAATGCCGGTGCCGGGTCAAGATTGGCGCACGTTCCCTTGTGGATGTGCATCGGCTGGCCCACTCCGGCGGGCGCGCCGTTGACGGCCACGACGACCTTTGTCTTCGCGCCGACTTCGGTGAGGACGGCGGTTCCCGACTCACCGGAGTTGTTCTGCGGTGTTAGCTGGATGGTCACGGGGCCCGCGGCGTACCCGAGTCCGATTCCCGCCAGAAGCCCGCCCACCGCCAGCACCAGTCCGAGGATCCGAGTCATGTCGCTCCTCCTTCTTGACGAGCACAGGGAGTCCGGTCCGTATCGTGATCCATGCGGCGTGCCTGCCCAGAAGCGGCCACAGGCCGCGCCGGCTGCCGAGCGCGTCACCCCCCGTCACGCTCGCTCGGCCGCTTCAGCCGGTCGCCCGGCCGGAGGTTGAGGATGGCTTCCGGGAACAGCGCGGCCAGCCACTTGACGATGTCGTCCACGGTGACGATCCCGACCGGCCGCCGCTCGACGTCCACCACGGGCATCGTGCGGCACCCGAGGGTCATCATGCGGTTGACCGCGTAGCACATCCGGTCTTCCGGGTTCAGCGTCTCGACGTCGCGCGTGATCACCTCGGCCAGGCGCGTGCGGGCGGCGTCGCCGCCGGCACCGTAGACCCTCGCGAGCAGGTCGCGATCGGTAGCGATGCCCACCAGCCGGCCACCCTCGTCGACCGCGACCACCGCGACCGCGTCGCTCGTCAGCATGCTGGCGAGAGCCTCGGCGACGGTTGCGCGCTCCGCGATGCGGACCGGTTCCCGCGAGGCGAGGATGCCAACCGCGTCGCTGAGCAGCGCATCCTCCAGCTTCCGGAACTCGAGACCCAACGTCTCCGAGTACTCGTCGTGATATTCGCTGGTCGCGAGAGGGGGCGTGCCTCGGTTCTTCATGCGAAGGAGCCTCCGGATCCCCATCGCTCGCTCGGGCGGTTCGGCTGCCATGAAAAGGTACGCACGGGTGCTTGTCGAGCAAGCGGTGTGCCGGGCGCGGCCCGAGTCCACCGGTGTCGCCGCTGCGGACATGGTGGCGCGCGGCGCCACCATGTCGGGATCGCCCGTTGTAGAACGGGGATCACGCACGCGACTCGTGGTACAAGGTGGGTTGTAACCGCCCGGCGCGCCGAGTATCCCGGCGCTCGAGCTCCGGAGCGCTCGATGGACTCGACGGGCTGAGCGGACACGTGGCGCTCGGCCTCTCGGCCACATGACAATGTGACGGCCGAGTGACGTCGTGTCGTCCACGGGAGCTGCTGCTGATTCAGACGAGGAGGTGCAGATGACCCGGCACTGGCGGCGTGGGGCAGTGGCGCTCTCGCTGAGCGGATTCCTTCTCGCGGGATGCGAAGGCGACACCGATTCGGAGGGATTCGCGAGCGTAACGATCACCGACGAGGAAGAGGAGGACGTGGCGGGGGGTGGCTGCGCCGTCAGCGGCAGGGCGACCAATGCCGGCAACAGCCGGGCCCTGGTGCAGATCACCTACGAGGCGAAGGACTCGGGAGGCGCGGTGATCGCCACCTCGACCGCCGAGTTCGAAGTGGCCGGGTTCTCCAGCTTCGAATTTCGCAACTCCGTCCTCAACAGCGAGGGCCAGCCCTCCTCCGGCCCGTTCACCCCAACCGTGAGCTGCGCCTCGATCGACGACATCGACCGGACGGATCTCGACGTCGAGGCGATCTGAGCCGAGCGCGTGCGCACGCCGGACTCCGGGCGGTGCGGGCCCCCGCCATCCCCCGGGGTCCGGACCGCCCGCCTTGACATGCCGTCCAGGCTGCGGTTTCCTCGTGTCCGCCGCCGGGGCGGATGCCCGCCGCCGGCCGCGCGCCGTCGAGGCGACGCGGCCTACCGCCGGCGCGCGCGAGGAGGAGCGCTCGCATGACCCCCGCGATCGACGTGCACACGCACATGCTCAACCGCGACTGGCTCGAGCTTCTCCGGGCTCACGGGCGGCCCCGCTACGAGCTCCGGACGAGCCTCGACGCGCCGGAGGGCATCTTCCTCGACGGCGCGCCCTTCATGACGCCTCAGCCCGGGCACTTCGACTATCCTCACCGGATCCGGCAGATGGACGCAGCGGGGGTGGATCTCGCGATCATCTCGTTGACGTGCCCGAACGTGTACTGGGGCGGCCCCGAGGTAAGTCTCAAGGCGGCCCAGATCGTCAACGACGACATGGCGGCGGCCCAGACCGCGTATCCATCCCGGATCCGCTGGCTCTGCTCGCTGCCCTGGGAGTACGCGGACGCCGCGGTGGCCGAGCTCGGACGCGCCTGCGACCGAGGCGCCGTCGGGGTCATGGTGCTCGCGAACATCGCCGGGCGGACGCTCACCGACCCTCGGTGCGCTCCGATCTGGGCGGAGATCGATCGTCGCGCCCTTCCGGTCCTCGTCCATCCCACCGCTCCGCCGGGGACGCCCGAGATGGCGCTGCGCGAGTTCAACCTGATCGCCAGCATCGGGTTCATGTTCGACACGAGCCTGGCGATCGCGCGGATCCTGTTCGACGGCTTCCTCGACCGCTACCCGAACCTCGGGCTGATCGTCTCGCACGCCGGCGGCGCGCTCCCGTATCTCGTCGGGCGGCTCGACCAGTGCTTCGACAAGATGAACGCCGCGCGGACGAAGACCGACACCCCGCCGGCCGAGTACATGCGGCGGCTCTACTACGACTCGGTCACGTACCGGTCGGAGGCGCTGGCCATGTGCATCGACGTCGGCGGCGCCGATCGTGTCCTCTACGGCTCGGACTACCCCCACAACATCGGGGACATGAAGGGCTGCCTCGCGCGCGTCGACGCCCTGCCCCCCGCGCAGCGCGACGCGGTCCGGGGTCGCAACGCCCAGCGTCTCTTCCGGCTGTAGACGGCCCGAGACCGCGCCGGCGACTCCGAGGCTCACACCAATGCGCGTGCTCGTCATGGGCGCCGGCGCCGTGGGCGGCTACTATGGCGCGGCGCTCGCGGGGCGCGGCCACGCCGTCACCTTCGTCGCTCGCGGCGCGCACCTCCAGGCCATGCGCGAGCGGGGGCTCGCGATCCGGACCGGCGGGCGCGTAACGGTTCTCCACCCGGTCGATGCGGTCGCCGATCCGTCGGACGCAGCCGGCGAAATCGAGCTGGCGCTCTTCACCGTGAAGGGGTACGACACCGACGCGGCCGCACGGGCGCTCCGGCCCGCGCTGGGCGCCGCCGCGGCGGTGCTGACGCTCCAGAACGGGATCGACAGCGCCGAGCGCCTGGGCGCCGTGCTCGGGCCCGATCGCGTTCTGGTCGGCACGACCCTGATCGCCACGACCATCGCCGAGCCCGGTGTCATCGAGCAGGCCAACCCGATCCGGCGGATCGAGCTCGGCGAGCCGTCCGGGGCGGTCACGCCCCGCGTGGAGCGCGTGGCCTCGGTCCTGCGGGACGCGGGTGTGGACGTCAGCGTCACGACGGACGTCCGCCGGGCCGTCTGGGAGAAGTTCGTGCGGCTCGCGCCGGGGGCGACGCTGGCGACCGCGTGCCGGGCGACGATCGGCGAGGCGCGCAGCACGCCGGAAGGCGCCGGGCTCTACCGGGCCCTCATCGCCGAGACGGTCGCCGTCGGGCGCGCGGCGGGGGTCGAGCTGCCGCCCGACGCCGTCGACGTTGCCGTCCGGCTGATCCAGGCGTTGCCGGCGGACATGAGGACCTCGATGCAGTTGGACTACGAGCAGCATCGGCGGGTCGAGCTCGAGGATCTCACCGGCGCCGTCGTCCGGCTGGGCCGACGCCAGGGTGTACCGACCCCCATCTACGACGTCCTCTACGCCGTCCTCAAGGTCCGGGCCCGGTCCTTCGGCGGCGTGGCCTGATGGGAAGGCCGAGGACCAGCGTGCTCGCCGCGCTCCGACCCAGGCCCGGACCCTCGCGCCGCTTCTCGCCGCGCTCTACTGCCCCACGGCTGCGGTCTTGCTCGCCGCGGTGGTCGTCAGCCAGAGAAACGGCATCTCGCTCGGGACGTTCACGCGCGATCCCACGGCGTTCATGAACGCTCGTCCCTTCGTGGGGGCGCTGTCCAACCTCGGCGTCCTGGGCTGGTGCGCCGCGGCCACGGTGTGCCTGCTCGCCTGGCTCGTACGACGGCACCGGCAGACCGGGCGAGTGAGCGCGGCGTTCTTTCTCAGCGCGGGCCTGCTCATGATCGTCGTAGGCTGGCTCGCCTACTTCGGCCGAGTGGCCTACCGGGAGCTTATCGGACACTGACGACACGCGGTGCCGCCCGCGCCCTCCGCTGGCCGGCCGTCGAGCGCGGGAAGAGGTGCCCTCGCCCGGAACGTCGCGCGGCTGTGACGCGGTGAGCTAGCTAGGGACGCGCGCTCGGCTCGGCGAGCGCAAGCATCCGGGCGGATACCGCGAGGGCGCGCCGCTCGTCGAGGGTCAGGCCTTCGGTGTTCCCTTCCCAGAGGTCCAGGACCAGCGGCTCACGCCCCGGGAGCGGCAAGCGCCCACCTCCCTCGGGGAAGCGGAAGCCGGTTCGCCCGATGCGATGCGCCCCGCTGCCGGCGGCGGCCAGGGTCGAGGGCTCGAGCTCGGTGGACGGCGGTGGAAGGTCCGCCTGAGCGGCCGGCGCGGCCGCGATGAGGCGCTCGTCGGCGCGCCGCAGGACCAGGCCGCCAAGCCCGAACGACCTCCGCAGCTCCTCGAGGACCTCCTCGATCGGCTCGCGCGCGGCCAGGCTCGCTGCCGTGCGGCCGAGCACCTCGAGGTCTCCCCGCGCCCGCGTGACCTCCGCCGCTACCCGCACGCGTCGCTTCCCGAACGCCGCGGCGACCAGCCCGCACGCCGCCAACGCCAGGAACGCGCCGAGATCCCCCGCCTTGTGGATCTCGAGGGACATGTACGGCTCGGTGAGGAAGAAGTTCAGGCTCAGCGCGGACACGAGCGCGGTGGCCATCGCCGGCCCGCGGCCTCCCATCTCGGCGACGACGATGGTCAGGGCGATGAAGACGAAGGCGAGGTTCGACGCCGACACGCCGCTGCGCAGCGACGTGAGCACGACGCCGAGGGCGACGGCTCCGCCCACGCCGACGACGAACCACACCGGTCCCCGGTCGCTCTCCGCCATGATGCACCTCGCTGCGTGGTCGCTGCCCGCGCGTGCACTCCCGTCCCGAGCATGGGCGTCGACGCGTCGAAAAGGGGCACAGACGCCCGGTCTCGGCGTCGATGCGGCTTCAAGACTAGCCCTTGACGCTGCCGGCGGTCAGCCCCTCCACCATGTACTTCTGCAGGTAGACGTATGCCGCGATCACCGGCAACGTGGTCAGGACCGCGCCGGCCATGAGGTAGCCCCATCCGTACACGTCGCCCGTGATGAAGGTCGAGAGGCCCACCGGGAGGGTCCGGAGCTTCACGTCGGTGATGAAGACGAGCGCGTAGAGGAACTCGTTCCACGCCTGCGTGAAGGCGTAGAGGGCAGCCGCCAGGAGGCCCGGGGCCGCGAGCGGCAGCACCACGCGCCGGAAGGCGCCGAAGCGGGTCGCGCCGTCGATCATGGCCGCCTCCTCGAGCTCCTCGGGGATCGACTCGAAGTACCCCATGAGGAGCCACGTCACGAACGGCACCGTGAAGCTCGGATAGGCGGCGATCAGTCCGGTGAGGCTGTCGGCCATGCCGAGGTTGCGGATCTGGGCGTAGAGCGGGATGAAGAGGATCGATGGCGGCACCAGGTAGGTGATCAGCACCGCGCTGGCCATGAACGCGCGGCCGAGGAAGCGGAGCCGGGCGAGCGCGTACGCGCCGATGGTACCGATCGCGGTGGCCAGGAGCGTGCTGCTGACGGACACCACGATGCTGTTCTTGTACCAGCCGAGGAATCCGGTCTTCCCGAGGAGGTGCGCGTAGTTCTCGTCGGAGAAGGGGCTCGGCCAGAACATCGACGCGAGACTCCGCATCTGGGTCTCGCTCTTGAAGGACGTGATGGTCATCCAGTAGAAGGGAAAGACCACGATCAGGAGCAGCGTCACGAGGATCGCGTACGCGACCGCGGACTGGAGACGCTCCCGCGCGACCCGCCCCGGGCCGCCCACCACCGCCGCTCCCGCCGCCCGGCTCATCGCGCCCGCCCGCGGCGCATGTGGCGCGCCAGGACGATGATCACGAAGGCGAGCGCCGGGAGGAGATAGAGCGCGACGGCGATGGCCTCGCCGAGCCGCTGCGCCCCGAACGCGATCTCGTACGTCAGGACCGGCAGCACCTGGGTGGCGCCGCCCGGACCGCCCTTGGTCAGGATGTAGATGATGGCGAAATCGTTGAAGGTCCAGATGGTGGAGAGCAGGACGACGATGATCACGATGTTCCGGATGCCGGGCAGCGTGACGTGCCAGAAGCGCTGGACGGCGGTGGCCCCGTCGACCGCCGCCGCCTCGTAGAGCTCGCCCGGCACCGACTTCATGCCGGCGAGGAAGCTGATCCCGAAGAACGGGAACCCCCGCCAGACGTTGACGGCGATGACCGACGCCATGGCCGTCCCGGGCTCGCTGAGCCAGCCCACGCCCTGGGGGAGGACACGGAAGACGCGGACGAGGAGGTAGTTCAGCACGCCCAGGCTGTAGTCGTAGATCCACAGGAAGTTCAGCGCCGACACGACGGTCGGCGCCACCCACGGGATGAGGAGCACTCCGGTCCAGAAGCCCCGCCACCGGATGCGGGACGTCAGCACGAGGGCCATGACCATTCCGAGGATCAGCTTCACGCCCACCGACGCCCCGGTGAAGATGAAGCTGTTGGCCACCGCCCGCCGGAAGAACCCGTCGAAGGTCAGCCGCACGTAGTTCTCCAGGCCGACGAACACGGGCGGCATGCCGACGTACTTCCGGGTCAGGCTGAGGTATACCGCGTAGCAGAAGGGATAGGCCACCAGCGCCAGGACGATGATCACGAAGGCCAGGGCCGGGAGGAGGTAGAGCGCGACGGCGATGGCCTCGCCCAACCGCTGCGCTCCGAACG
>JBIOVM010000104.1:0-35168 GCA_044867785.1 Candidatus Rokuibacteriota bacterium
CGTTCCCGGAGCGAGGAGTCGATACACTCGTACACGTCAATCGCCTTCGGCCTCCGCTGCCGGGAGGTCGGGATCCGGCCCTCGATGGGCTCGGTGGGCGACGCCTACGACAACGCCCTGTGCGAGAGTTTCTTCGCGTCCCTCGAGTGCGAGCTCCTCGACCGCCGGCGGTTCGCCACCCCGGTCGAGGCGCGCCTCGCCGTCTTCGAGTTCATCGAGGGCTGGGATAACCCCCACCGTCGTCACTCCGCCCTGGACTACGAATCCCCAATCAGCTATGAGAAGAAGCACCGACCGGCGGCCTGACTCGAAAGCCCATCACCGTTCCACGGAAATGGGGGAACTCCATGAAGCTGAGGCACGGAGGTTGATCCAATGAGCACTGGGTCCTCCACTCCGCGATTTGCTGCGCCCATTGCCGCGCCGGCCGAGTCACTGCCTCAGACGCTTCCGGCGTTGCTCGACGACGTGTGGAGGCGCATCGGTGCAGGTCTGAACGGTCGCTGGCCACCCTGGGCGCTACCAATGCTCGCCACGCTGTCGCCGCACGGGCCGCGTGCCCGGGTCCTCGCGTTGCGCAGCGTCGATCCCGCCGAGCGACTGTTCGTGTTCCACACTGATGCCCGCTCCGACAAGGTGCGAGAGCTGAGAGCGGATGGTCGCGTCTCGGTGGTCTTCTGGGATCCTGGAGATGCGATAGAGGCACGCTTCACCGGAACGGCGAGCGTGCATTGTCGAGACCAGGTCGCGCGCGAGGCGTGGCAACAGGTTTCGGTGCTTCGCCGCATGATGAGCGAGGTCGAATACGCGCCTGGCGCCGTGCTCGCCGCGCCCTCGCGCTTCGATGCGCTTCCGACCACGGCCGACGACGAGGTTGCGCTGAGCCATTTTGCGGTCGTGGTTGTCCGCGCGACTGCGCTGGATTGGTTCTGGCTCGGCCCGGGTGATATGCGCCGCGCCTTCATCCGTTGGGCCGACTCCGGCCCCTCCGCCGAATGGGTCGTCCCATGAGCGGGTTCCATGGCGGGGCATGGTGCGGCACTCCTGCGCGTGGCCCGGGAGGTGCGCCGCGCCGCTCCGCGTTGCCGCAAATCTCGCCGCGAACCGGCTACGTGCAGGCCTTCGCCGAAAGTTCCTTCACCGTCCACGAGACCGGGGCAACTCCAGCCTTGACGATGTGCCACGTCCGTTGGGCCGGGCCCTCCCAGCGCAGGGCCTCCTCGACGGCGGCCGGCAGGAGCCACGGCGCTTGGGAGGCCGCGCAACTGCCGGTGCCGGAGCATGAGAACCGGCCTAACTGCCGGATCATCGTGGCGATCGACGTCACGGGTGCGCATCCTGCCGTGCGACCGGACGACGACCTGAACGAGCGGGTGCGGCAGTGGGTCCGCGGCGGCGGCGCGGTGCCGCCCTCAGCTCCGGGTAGTTGGTGTCGCCGGACCGGGCGTAGGCCGGTACCGCCTACTTGCCGAGCGTCTCAGAAACGGGTAGCCCCCGGGCTCCCGCGTAGAACACGATGAGCACAACCGGCACGTCGCCGGTTACGCCGCGATGCACTCCATTCACCATCTCGGGCAGCACGTCGCCGGCCACGAGCCGAATGGTCTGACCGCCGTCGCGCTTCTCCACTAGCAGTTCGCCGGACACGACATACGCTGCGTTCGGCACGGGGTGACGGTGCCAGGGAAGCGCGGTCCGCGGTGGGATGGTGATCTTGAGTACCGTCAGCTCGGGCGCCGCGTCCGGGTAACGCTCGTAGGGCGTGCCGTCCCAGGACGCTCCGGCCTTCAGCAGCGTCTCGACTGAGACGCTCGTCGTGACAGCCGCGCAGGCGGTCGTGCACACGAGGAGCCCTGCGACAAGGCTGGTCACCTCGAGCCGCCGATATCGGTCGCGGAATGACAATGCGCATCTCCGAAATCAAGGCGGGCCCGCGCCGCCAGGTTGCGTGCCCCTTCCCGGTCAAGGACAGCACGAGGGAGAGGAACGGGCGACGACCCTCGGCGAGAGGATACAGAATCTGCGGCGGCGGTGCACGTCACCTCTGCCGGTCACGAACTCCATCCAACTTGTCCGGAGCCGCACTACCCAGCACGCGGTGGCCGGTTGCCGTAGTCAATCCCCGGCAGATCCGCGACTTCGCGCGGACTACCGGGCCGTCGACCCGGGTCAAGACGTCAAGATCTTCCCCTGTGCGAAAATCCCCATGCTCACCTCCTCTTCAACAACAGTGGCCTCGACCGTGATCGCCCGCTCGCCCGTTTCTCCGCGCTCCATGGTCCGCGTTGAGAAGGTGAGCGTTCAGCGTTGACGCACATCACCGGGGGCGCTGAGGGGAAGGTGGCATCATAGTGCGCCGTCGGTGCCTTGTCATTGGTATCGACGATGCATTCTCTGGGCCCTCCGAATGAGGGCATCGTGCCTCGGGGCCGGCCGCCGCGGACCCCGAGGCGGTAGAATCTGCCCCGGGAGGGGCGCACATGGCACGGCGCATCGTAATCGTCGGCGGCGGGGTGATCGGCGCCAGCGTGGCTTGGCACCTCGCTGACCGCGGCCTCGGCGACATCGTGTTGCTCGAGCGCGACCGCCTCGGCTCGGGCACCACCTGGCACTCGGCCGGCAACATCACTTGGCGATTCTCCCCTGGGCACGATGCGCCGGTCCACGGCATGTTTCGCTCCATCGAGCGCCTGACCGTCGAGACCGGGCAGGACACTGGTTGGCTGTGGACGGGCCGGCTGTTCGTGGCGCTCACCCCGGCCACGCGCGAGGGTTTCACGCATCATGCTGAGGAAGCGGCCAGGCGCGGCTACGCCGCCCGCTGGCTCGAGCCCGTGGAGGCGCGGCGCCTCAACCCGCTGATCGAGCCGTCCGTGACCGCCGGCATCTGGTTCAATCCGTTCTCCGGCCGGCTCAATCCCGCGGACCTCACCGCCGCGTTCGCGAAGGGCGCTCGAATGAAGGGCGCGCGCATCGAGGAGGGAACGGTCGTCGAGCGGCTGATTACCAGAGGCGACCGCATCAGCGGCCTCGAGACCAGCCGAGGCCCGATCGTGGCCGACCTGGTCGTGGTCGCCGCCGGCCTGTGGTCGCGTAGCCTGTTGGCGCCGCTCGGCTGCCACTTGGCGCAGTGGCCCTGCGAGCACATGTACCTCATCGCGGACGTGAGCCCGCAACTCGACCGCCAGACTCCCTCCTTCGTCGTGCCGGATTGCCTCGCCTACGGTCGCGAGGAGGTGGGTAGCTTGCTGATCGGCTTCTTCGACGAGGACGCTATCCCCATCGCGCCCGAAGCGCTGCCGGAGCCGTTCTCGTTCACCTTGCTGGCGCCGCGCGTCGACAAGATCGCCCCCTACTTCGAGCAGGCGACCGCGCTGTTCCCGGCCCTCGCAAAAGCGCCGGTCCAGCGGTTCATCAACGGTCCTGAGTCCTTCACGCCCGACGGTCTCCCACTGATCGGTCGGATCGAGGGGATCCAGAACTTGCTGGTCGCCAGCGCCATGAACTCCGCGGGCGTCACCTGGTCGGCGATGGCCGGCACCCTCATCGCAGACCTGATCGAAGGCGGCGAGACGACCGTCGATCCCCGCCCCTATGCGCCTGGCCGCTTTGGCGACCGGAGCGCCGATGCCGGCTGGCTCCAAGCGCAGGCCTCCGCCTCCGTCAGCGGGGGTTACCGCAAGCAGAACATCCTCCCCTGACGGCGTCGCCACGAGGCGGCGGGGTGCCCTCCGCCAGGCTGAACTGTCCAAACATTCGGCCGACGGTCCCCTGGGCGGGCCGTGGTCGGGCACGATCACGTTGGCGCGGGTGCGTGATCCGCGCGCCGTGGGCGTGGAGCGTCGTTCCATTCCGGCCGGCGTGTGGATGGCGTACGTCGTCCTTGCGCTCCCCCGCTCTGGTCGGGGTGGTTGGCCATTCGCAGGTCGGACCTACGCCCGTCCCGGGGCATCCCACCACTTCGAGAGGTCCCCTCGCGGGAGCTGGGGGACCGCCCAGCCCCCCTCGTCATAGTGGGAGGTGTCGTTGAAGAGCGTCAGGCGCGCGTGGACGTCGTCCTTGAAGTCAACGACGTTCAGCGCCGCCGGGCTCTGGTCGAGGTTGTCCCGGTAGAACCGCGGATCGAAGCCCAGGAGCGAGCTCAGCAGCAGACGGATGGTGGCCTTGTGCGACACGACGATCACGGTCTGGCCTGCATGGGTGGTGACGATGTCGAGGAGCGCCGGCAGAGCTCGGGCCGTGACGGAGAGTCCAGTCTCGCCCCCGGCGGGCGCGAACGTGTACGGGTTCAGTTCCCACCGGGCGTACTCTTCGCCGTGCATCCGCTCGACCTCGGTCCGGGTCATGCCCTCCCAGTGACCGTGCGCGATCTCGCGCAGGGCCGCCGTGGCGACGACCGCCAGGCCGTGCGGCTCTGCGAGGAGGGCGGCAGTCTCCATGCAACGACCGAGCGGCGAGGAATACACCGCGGCCACGTTCCGGTCGGCCAAGCGCAGAGCCAGGCGGCGTGCCTGCTCGCGCCCGACTGCTGAGAGTGCGACGTCCGTGGTGCCGGCGAACCGGTCTTCGGTGGCCAGTTCGGTCGCGCCGTGCCGGATCAGGAACACTCGCGTCCTCATCGGCCGACCACCACCGCCGACTCGGCGGCGGCCTCCGCCGCACGTACGGGACTCGGCCTTCCCCCGCTCGTCTGCATCGCTCCCTCCACTTCCCGCCGGCGTTCACGCACATGGGTCTTATCAACTCGGCGCGGAACCTGACACGCCGCGGAGGGCCTGCCGAGCACCGACCGGACGGGTAACGCCGACGACCCCACGTCGCCGGTCCTCAGACCGTCATGCACCGCACGAGGTCTCGGGCGACGAAGACCCCGGGACGGCCACCCCATCCGTACTCCTGGGCGACGGCGCGTGCCGCCCCCACCATCGCGTCGGGTGTCTCCCCGCTCGTCGAGAGCAGGACCGGCACCACTCCCCGGACGAGCGCCAGCCGGTGGAAGGTCGGCGGCTCTGGCGTGACAGCGAGGATCGGCTGCCGCGGTCGGTACTTCGCCGCCAGGCGCGCGGTCTCCCCGTCCCGGGTGATCGTGGCGATCACCGCCACGTCCAGGCGGGTGGCCAGCCGGCACGCGGCCTCGACCACGGCCTCGTGCTCGGTTCGAGGGGAGCCGGCCGCGTCGATCGACCGCTCGGCCGGCCAGAGTCCGGCGCGATCGGTCTCCGCCGCGATCGCCGCCATCGTCTGGACCACGCGCACGGGGTGACGCCCCACCGCCGTCTCCTCGGAGAGCATGACGGCGTCGCTGCCGTCCACGATCGCGTTGGCCACATCCGCGACCTCGGCGCGCGTCGGAGTCGGGGACTCGACCATCGAATAGAGCATCTGCGTCGCAGTGATAGCCGGCTTGGCTCGCCGGTTGGCCTCGGCGATCACGGCCTTCTGCACGATCGGCACGCGGGTGAAGGCCGTCTCGATGCTCAAGTCGCCACGGGCCACCATCACTCCGTCGGCTTCTGCCAAGATCTCGCTGACATGGTCGAGCGCCGAGCGGGTCTCGATCTTGGCGATCACCGGCGTGTCGCCGCCGAGCCTGGCCACCTCGCGCTTGGCCGTCCGGACGTCTTCGGCCGTCCGGACAAATGACAGCCCCACGTACTCCACTCCGTGCTCCACCCCGAAGCGGAGGTCCCGGAGATCCTTCTCCCCGAGGATCGGGAGGCCGGGAAGCCCCGACGGGACGTTCACGCCCTTGCGCGCGGAGAGAGTGCCGCCGGTGACCACGATGCACCGGATCTCGGACCGCTCGACCTCCCGGACGAGGAGCTCGATGGTGCCGTCGGCCAGGAGCAGCCGGTCCCCGGGCGCGACCGCCTCCGGTAGGCCGGCATAGGAGACGGACACCGCCTCGGCACTCCCCACGATGGCGCGGGTCGTGAGCGTGAAGGGCGCTCCGGCGTGGAGCTCTGCGGTCCCGGCCGCGAACGCGCCGATACGGACCTTGGGGCCGGCGAGGTCTTGCAGGATGGCGACCGGGGCCTGCCGTTCCTCGGCGAGGCGCCGAAGCCGCCGGATCGTCTCCAGGTGCTCCTCCGGAGTCCCGTGGGAGAAGTTGAGACGGGCCACGTCCATCCCCACCTCGAGGAGCGCCCGCAGGCGCTCCTCGGTCGAGCTGGCGGGGCCGATCGTGGCGACGATCTTGGTCCGCCGGTCTCGGCCCTCCGCGAGACGCCCGGTCACGACAACCGCGCGCCCGGCGCGGCGTGATCCCTGTCGTCGTGCACAACCACCGGACGTGGGGCGGCTGCCGTCCTCATGGTCATCGTCTCAGCTCCAGTCACGGTCGGCGCGAGGCGATTCGCGTCGCCTCCGAGCAGCTCGCCTCGCCCGCAGCATGCCCGACGGCCGGGCCGCCGGGCGTCCGATACGTTCACGGGGCATCCGCACGCCGAGAGGACACCGAGTTAGCCGCCGAGCGCCTCAACGGGAAACCCGCGGGCCGTCCAGGCCTGATAGCCGCCGGCGAGCGGGCGGATCCGGGTCACCCCCCGCTTCCTCAGAAGGAGCGCCACCCGGGCGCTCGTGGCCTCATTCGGTCACGTACAGTACACCACCACATCGCGATCCCGCGGGATCGTCCCCGCAGCCCGTTCGAGCTCGGCGGGCTCCAGGTGCACGGCACCGGGAATCCGCGTCGGCTCCGCCTGCACGTCGACCCGATGCCGAAGGTCAACGACGAACACCGACTCACCCTGGTCCAGTTTGGTCTTCAGCTCGTCCGGGGTGATCCGCGCGATCCGCAGTTGCCGGAGGAACCGCTGCCGCCGCACGACCTTGACCGCCAGGTACACGGCGAACGCCCCGACCAGGGCAAGGAGCGCCCCCCCGCGGAGGTGCTCCGCCAGCGACACCGCCTGAGCGAGTTGTGCATGAAACATGTAGCCGAGTCCGACGTAGAGGCCCACCCAGAGCAGCGCGCCCAGCAGATCGAACACGAAAAACTGAGCGCGTCGCATCCCCAGCGCGCCGGCTAGCGGTTGCGCCACGCTGTGTAGGCCTGGAATGAACTTGGCGACGAGCAGGGCCCCGGCGCCGCGCCGACTGAGAATCTCCTCGCTCCGTCGGACGCAAGAGTCGGGCTCGATCGATACCCGGCAGAGCCACCGGAGGACGCGATGCCCGCCCCGTCGCCCGATCTCGTACCACACGACGTCGCCGATCACGGCGCCCAGGAGCGCGACGGTGGCCGCAAGCCCCAGGCTCAGGTGGCCAGTGCCCGCGAGCGCACCGGCTGCGAGAAGGAGCGGTTCACCGGGGATCGGGGCGAATTGCTCGCCCATGACCCCGGCAAAGACCGCCGGATAGCCGTAGCTACGGACGAAGGCGTCCAGGTCTTGCATCAGCACCCGCGGGCATCACGATCGGCCGAACGGGACGACGTGGGCCGCTGGACACCTCGCGCGCGACCACGGCCCCTTCCACCGGGAGGCGCCAGAGACCGTTCAGGCCACTCGCGCATGGTCGATCCCGAGGGGGCGGGTGGCTGGGAGCACCTCCCGGTCGAGCCTCGTCGCCATCTCCATCGACACCACGACGGGCAACAGGCCCGGCATCACTTCCAGTTCGTCTCGAGTGGACCGGGAGGCAGCCACGGATACACGCCGGGCGCGGCAGAGGAGCGTGCCCTGCTCGGCTGCAGTCAGCCGAAGATGGCGCCCGAGGAGCTTCGCGAGGACCTCCAGCTTCGTCGTGCCGCGCATCACGAAGACATCAAACAGGCCATCGACGGGGGACGCCGCCGGGGTGAGCGGGAGCCAGGCGCCGTACGTCTCGACGTTGGCCACGGTGACCAGGACGGCGTCGTCGGCCACGATCCGGCCGTCCACCGCGACCCGAAGCGTAGTCAATGGCGTGTCACGAAGGTACCGCACCGCCCCTCGATGGTACGCCAGCCAGCGCCGCCATCGGGCGCTCGGGCGGGTCAGACGTGCCTCGACGCTCGCCTGAATCTGGGACAGCACTCCAAAGCTCTCCTGGTCGAGAAACAGCTGGCCATTACGGACGCCCACGTCGGCGTCGACGAGCGTTCCGTGCTCGAGCAGGTCGACCACTCGATCCACGTCGGGCACGTGCCCGAACGCGCGCGCGAACAGATTACCGAAGCCGGATGGCACCGACAGGAACGGGATGGACCGACGGACGGCAGCCATCGCGGCCGTGCTCTGCGTGCCATCGCCCCCGACGCTGATCAAGAGCGAGAACTTGGTCCGCGCCGACTTCGCCCATCGACGCAGGCTGGTCAGGTCAGAGAACACCTCGAGCGCGACCCCATGTCCGCGCGTGCGAAGGGCGTCGTGCAGCCGCCGAGCCGTATTCACGCCGCCACCGTGCCCGGAGCTCGGCGTGGCGACGATCTGGATCGACCGAGCGTCGGTAGCAGGCCTCCCGCCAGTCCGGGATATCGCGCGTGTCATCGTGGTCACGGCCGGTCTCGACTCCGTTCGAGCTACGTCCATTGGTCCCCCCCAAGCACAGGTCCGGCCTGCGAGGGCGCCCAAGCATGAGGCCGCTCCGGCCGCCTGCAGCGCCGCGTCGCGTCCTTCCGTCCGTCCGATCCCCATGCCCGTCCTCCCTGCCACCGCAAGCTGAGGCGCAATCCGGAGAAGCAAGGGTTGAGCCACTCACCGGGACCCGTGAGGGCGTGTGATTCGCTCCGTCGCCCTCAAGGGCGCTCGCTTCGGCGGCAATCCCGTCACGGACGGTTGCGGAAACTGCACCGCAGTGAGGCGTTAGATGGACACCGAGGGCGTGGGGCTCGTGAAGGAACGGCCGGTCCCAGCCGGTTGATCGAGTTGCGCGGCTGCTTGCGCCGCCGCCGGACGATCACCGCGGCCAGCGCGCCGGATCCTATCGCTCAGGAGCTAGAGTCACCCGGCGCAGGGTCGACGAACTACCGGACAGTCCGCGACGCGGCATCCTCCCAAGCAGCAACGACGAATCCTAGGCCATGGACGAGATGACCCTTCCCCGCAGGCTCGTTGCCACGCGCACGGCGGGGAAGGAGGTGACCGCAAGATGTCGCCGGTCGGAGCACGGCGATGACACCGATCGACCGGGAGCCGGTCGACCTCGGCTGCTCCGGACGGAGCCATTCACGGGCGGCGCCGTTCGGACGCGTCACGCTCCCAGCGGCCAAGTGGATCGCGCGAACCTCACGATGCCCACCAAAAAGGGTCCAAGTCGCGACAGCGCGGCGCTGGCCCTCTAAACCGCGACGCCCGCGCTCAGCACCGCGTCGATCTCCTGCTGCTGCGTCACGAAGTCCCCGTCGGCCAGGAGGCTCATGTGCGTGTCAACCGCCACACGACTCACGAGCGATCCGGAGAGGTCTGGGAGCTTGCTCGCCCGAAGCTCCGTCCACTCCCGTGGGCTCGGGGTGTAGAAGAAATCGCCGAAACCCGCGTCCTCGAAGCGCCGGCGGAGACGTTCGCCATCCCTCAGCTCACGGTACTCCGTGCTTGCCCGGTACGAGACGAGGAACTCGACGAACTCCGGCTCGACTCGCCACAGCCGGGCCATCCGTTCGGGCCCCACGAGGCGGACGACATCGGCCGCGATGCCCAGGCGATCCTCGTAGGAGGTCTCGAGCTGGCTGGTGAGCTCGTCCGGTGACACCTCGGACTGGCCGAGGAACTCGGCGAGAACGCGGGGTGGCGCCGTGAACACGTCGCAGCCCGCGACCCGGACGAAGGTCTGCCACTCGCGCATGCTGGCGACGATGAGCTGCGTCTTGACGCCGGCCTCCCGGCGCAGACGGCGCAGGCCTCGCTGGGTCTCCAGGTCCACGTGCTCGCCGAGCAGCGCCGCGTGGAAGCCCTGGTTCAGGCGCCCCATGAAGACGTTGGACCGTGTCACGTCGCCGAGCAGGGCCGCCGCCACGACCTGGCGCGCCGAAAAGGTCGAGGTGACGTTCACGGGAATCGACTCGGCCTCCAGGTCGCGGGCGATGAGGAGCGATCCGGGCTCGTGTGGCCGAAAGGGAACCTTGACGAAGCCGGACGGCACCATCCCCCGGAGCGCGCGACCGAGCGCCTTGGCGGTCCCGGGATGGCTGACCGCCCCCATGTGAAGCTGGAGGCTCACCTCCCAGGGACGACCGGCCGCGAACGCTGCGACCATGTCTTGGCCGATCCAGCCGCAGATCAGGGTGTAGAGCCACGGCACCAGCGCCGGGGGCGGCTGCCGGAGCTCGCGCGCGAAGGCCACCAGCCGGTCGCCCGCCAGGTAGCGATCCAGTACGCGCCGCACCAGGGGCTGGTTCACGGTGTTCCCATCGACCTCGGCGACGACTCCGCCCCCGACCGTGAGCACGCGGCCGAGCTCCTCGCGGTCCGCGGTGTCCCCGTAGACGTGCGCCGTGCCGGTCCGCCGCAGGGCCGAGAAGAGCGCCGTCGAAACGGGCCGGACGCGCTCCGGAACGACTGTGCTACGCCCGTGGGCCGCGAAGACCTCTTCGATACTTGCCACGCTCATGCCGCACCTCCTCGCAGCATCTCAGGCCACTCGTAGCCCGGGAAGTAGTCCCGCTTGACGCGCGTCTCGGGCACCCCCAGCTCCGAGAGCAGGCCCTCGAGCCCCTGCACGAACGGCTCGGGTCCCGAGACCAGGAAGACTGGGGTCTCGAGCTCCGGAATAGCATTGACGATCGAGTCCCTCGTAATCCGTTGCGGCGACACGAAGGGGTGCACCGCCAGGCGCGGATGCCGGCGGCGCAGCGTGTCGATCTCGCGCTGATACACGAAGTCCGCGGTGCGGTTGGCATAGAGCAGCGTCGCGTTCACCGGCACGCCGCGGTGGTCGAGATCGAGCAGCATCGCCCGGTAAGGCGTGACGCCGATGCCGCCGGCGATCAGCACGTGCGGAATCTCGGGATCGGTCAGCGTGAACTCGCCGGCCGGCTGGCCCACCTCGACCTGCGCGTCGATGGGGAGCTCCCGGAGAACCTGCTTGAAGGTGCTGCTTCGGCCGTCCGCAAAGCGCGTCGTCAGCATGACGTGGCCTTCGAAGGGGGCCGACGCGATCGTGAAGTACCGGGTGGTCCCCCGGTCGTCCGGCTCGGCGTGGGGAAGCTGGTAGCGGAGGAACTGCCCCGCTTGCCAGCGCAGAGGCTCCTCGCTCCGGAAGAGGAACGACGTGACGTTCTGCGTCTCGAGCCTCTTTTCGGCGAGGGCGAGCTTCATCCGGGCTTCCTCCGGAGCGACTGATCCGGCAGCGGTCGCCGGGACCTCGACGAGGAGATCGGGACCCGAGACCCGGACCGGATAGCTCGCGACGTTTCGCCGGGCCGGCGGGCCCAGCACGGCGCCGGTCGTCACATCGAAGCGCGCGCCGTGCCACGGGCACGTCACGACCTTCCCGTCCAGCGTTCCCTCGGACAGAGGTCCGCCCTGATGCGAACACGTGTCGTCGATGGCATGAAAGCGCCCGGCGACGTTGAAGACGGCGATCCTCGTCCCGTTCGCCTCGACGAGCTTCGCCGATCCCGGTGGAACCTCGGCGGCTGATGCGACTCTGATGGCATTGCTCATGACACCCCTCCCATCGCGCTCATGTCGCGCCTCCTCGATTCAGCTGCGGCTCACGACGCCCCGCGCCACGATCGATTCGACGCTCGGAAACGCCGCCTGGGCCGCCGCCGGCACTCGCCCCCAATTGCCGGTCCCGAGGCGACCCACGAAGTAGTCGAACGGCCGCGCCCCCGGGCCGCCGGGACGACCGACCACGATGCGGCCCACCATGCCGGCCGCTTCGTGCGGGAGGCAGAAGTAGTCGTAGACGCCCTCCACGGTGAGGGTCACCTCGAAGTGGTCGCCCGGATTGATGAGGAAGCCAGAGTCCCACGGCTCGGCCGTTTCGGGAATCCGCAGGGAGTGGCTCGCGTTCCTTGGGTGGTACGCGGTCGTCGTGTGCGGGTTGCCCGGCGAGGCCATCGTCCAGCGCACGGTCTGGCCGGGGTCGATCCGCACCCCGATCGGGTCGAACCACACCTCGGCGCCGCGGTCGTCGCTCCGCATGTGGATCTCGACCACTGCGCCGGCACCCCCCGCGCCCACGAGGCGCGGGCGGGCCAGCGCGGGCAGGACGAGACCGGCGACCGCGAGCCCGCCCGTCGCGAGAAAGCCTCGCCGCGTCAGCATGGCTACTTCAGCGCCGCGGCCTTCTCGGGCGAGACGTACCAGAGCACGACGTGGTAGTGCGGCTCCGCCACACCGGGATGGCCCGCGTTGTAGTAGAGGTCGACGTGGTCGACCCGGGCCGACGCCGCGGCGAGCTTCTCGAACGGCTTGTGCGCCGCCAGGTCCTTCATCGGGATCATGTAGACCGAGCTCACCAGGTTCCCCTGCCGGTCATAGGCGAGAAACGGCCCCGCCGGGAGCGTCTTAGGGTCCACGTAGAGGGTGCCGAGCCCGGGGATGAAGTCCGGAAGGGGCACGAGGGCACTGACCTTCTGGTACGGGCCGCCGGGCGGGGCGGTCGTCTTGGCTCCGCCCATCTGGGCACAGCCAGCCAGAAGGAGGGTCGCCACCGCGAGCGCCGCGAAACCATGCCGATTCATCGGAATGCTCCTTTCGTGTCCGAGGGTTGACGGGCTTGGCCGTGTCCGGCCGGGCCCGTCTTGGTACGCCATCGCGCGACGATCGCGAAGAGGTCCAGGCCGCCGCGGAGCTGGCCGACGATCCACCGTGCGCATCGATCCTGACCAGAGCGAGCCGGCGCCACCACCCAGAACTGGGAAAACGATTCCGCCTCCAACGCATCGCCGTATCGGAGGAGGGCGTCATCGGGAATCAGCGCCCCATAGGTTTCGAGAGGCTCCAGGAACCTCCGCTCGAAGCTGCGCAACCGGTTCGGCTGACGCGGGGATGCGGCAGCGCGCAGCTGGGCCGGCGTATAGACCCGACCGTAGCGAGCGCGTACCTGAGCGACCCGCTCCTCGAGCGTCGGACGGAGAAGGCGGTCCCGGATCTCTCGAATGCGGAAGCCCTCCTCGAGTGCGTCAAGACCGATCATGTCCGGCAGCACGGCTTCGACCGTCACCACCGCGTCCCCCTCTCCTGCCAATCGTGGCGTGTTAGGAACCGACCAGCACTGCGTGGTCTCCGTCGAGTCGGCTCGCCGACGTTCAGATCGACTCGCACGCCAGGACTATCGCGCCTCGCCGTGACCGTCGGGGGCGATTCCTCATGGCGTCCTTCCCTTGCCTCACGACTTGCGATGGAGCAAGTATCGAGCCATGCGCGATCGGACAGATAGAGCGCAGGTTTCTGGCTCAGGCCCTCGACTTCACTCGGCTCGCGCCATGGGCGATTGGGGAATACCCACCGCACTGAGGCGGTAGATGGACGCGTGAATGCGGACACGCAGGCCGGCCGGCCTTAGTGGGGCGATGAGCAGCGCGGGAGTTTGCTGTCCTCTGCGCAACGATTCCGCCGTCCTAACGCATGACCGCGGCGTCGGGTGCCGGCGACGCTGTCGCGCGCGTCTCTTCGAATCTGCCTAAACTACTAAGTAAGGGGCACTGTAGCCGCGGTCACTGGCGGCATCGACGTTCAGGCGCGGGCTCGCGGGCTGGCGTGCTCGGCGCGTCCGCGCTGGCGCTTGCGCATCTTCGCGAGCGTCACGCGCAGGTATCGCGCGTAGCCCGGCGGGCTCATCCACCCCTCAGGACAGCCGATTCGCCTGAGCTTCCTCGCCGGCAGCCGCAGGAGCTGATGCGTCTGGCTGGTCGTGCGGCGGACGCGGACGAGCACCCCGTCCCCGGTCAGTGAGCGAACCCGGCCGATGCGGCCGTCAGGGAGACGGACGCACTCCGCGACTCGGATCGTTCGCGCCATGCTCGCCTCCTCGTGATGCTCGAAGCCTGGCTTGGTCCAAGAGCGCTCTCGGCTCATCGACACTGAAAGACAGGATCAGCACGTCCACCTGCATGCCAGCAGTGCTGAACGCGCGAGATGCTTGGCAGCCGGGCGGACTCCCGTGCGGTCCGTCTCGGACGCGTTGGTCGGGGAGAGCCGCGTGATGAGGCCCCTCGCCAGATGTGGTCGACGTTGGGTGTAGATCCGCGTGCCTCGCCCGCTCTCAGCGCGGCTCATCGATGGCTTCAGCCGCCATGCCCGTCCCTCGAGTCGGCGATCGCATCGAGAGCAAGAACCGCGTGGGCATAGGCGGCCCCCGCCCGCATCTCCGCAGCGACCCAGATTGCTTCCATGACCTCCTCGGCCGTCGCCCCGTGCCGGAGCGCGGCTTTGGTGTGGCCACGGATGCAGTACGGACACTGGGTGATGTGCGCCGCGGCGACCGCGATCAGCTGCTTGATCTTTCCCGGGAGCGCGCCTTCGGCGAAGACCCGCTCACTGAACGCCATGAACGCATCGTGCGTGTGGGGTGCAAGCCTCTTGCGCGTGGCAGCCAGGTCCGGCGTCGCGTGCGGGAAGATCTCCTTCGACATGGTGTCTCGCTCCTCTTCAACCATCTGCGTGCCGTGCGCCCTTGCCCTCATCGGATCGGGCCGGCGACCGTCTTCGCCTCTCGCACCAGCTGGGCGGCATAGCCCCATTCGTTGTCGTACCAGCTCATCACCTTCACCAGATCACCGTCGACGACCTGGGTCAGGGTGCAATCGATGATCGACGCTCGGGGGTCCTGGATGATGTCCGTCGAGACGATCGCTTCGTCGGACACGCCGACGATGTCACGGTACCGTGCGCTCCGCGCCTCCTCGCGGAAGATGTGGTTGACTTCATCGGCGCTGGTCGGCCGCGCCGTCAGGCATACGATGTCCGCGATCGACCCAACCGGTACCGGAGCCCGGATCGCCACGCCGTCGAACTTGCCGCGGTAATCGGGGAGCGCCTTGGTCGTGGCCTTCGCCGCCCCGGTCGTCGACGGGACCAGGTTGGTGGCCGCCGCGCGCCCCCGGCGGCGGTCCCTGCCTGGCCGGTCGACGAGCGCCTGGGTCGCCGTGTACGCGTGGATCGTGGTCATGGTTGCCTTCAGCACGCCGAGCCGGCGGCCGAGAATCTCGATCACCGGTGTGATGCAGTTGGTCGTGCAGCTGGCGCACGAGACGATGCTCGCGCGGCCGTCGGCGCTGTTGACGCCGTGGACGATGGTGGGAACGTCACCGCCTTCGACCGGCGCGGAGAGGATGACGTGCTTGGCTCCGGCCTCGACATGACGCCTGAGGTCCGCTTCCTTGGTGAACACCCCCGTGCACTCCAGGACGATGTCCACGGCCAGGTCACGCCAGGGCAGCTTGTCCAGGCTCTGCTCGTTCAGCGCGACGCAGGATCGGCCGTCGACGACGAGGCGGCCGTTCTCCCCCCGAACGTCACGGCCGTAACGACCGTACACGGAGTCGTGCGTCAGCAGATAGACGAGCTCGGCCGCCGGGGCGAGGTCGTTGACCGCCACCAGCTCGAGTGTCCCGTCCTCGAGAATTTGCTTGAACGCCGCACGGCCGATCCGGCCGAGCCCATTGATCGCGATCCTGGTCATGTTCTCTTCTCCGACGGCCGGAGCCGCTCCATCTGAGAATTCGATGCATGCCCTCGCGCACCGTCGTGCCTATCCGGTCGGTCGGGTGCCAGGGTGCCGTCGAGATCGAACGTCAACATCGCTGTCATCGGATCAAGCAAGCTAGGTGCCACGGCACCGACGGCGGGAGGCCCGAACCAGCCACTCCGCCGAAGCCGTGGATTTGTGGAAGCGTTGCCTCACTGTCGAGGGAATTCCGATCCTTCAGAACGGCGCCCCATTCGGCCGTCCCCTGGGTCCGAACGCCGGTCCGCTGGAGCTGCGCCCGGGCCCGCGTCGACCTCAGGGCGAGGCCACGCCACGTCACTCCTGCGATCAGATGTGAAGCGCGCGTCCGTCGACCGCGAGGGCCGCCTCCCGGAAGGCCTCGGCCAGGGTGGGGTGGGCGTGGTAGGTACGGGCGATGTCCTCGCTGCTGGCGCCGAACGCCATCGCGCTGGCCGCCTCGGCAATGAGGTCCCCGGCCCGCGGCCCGAGAATGTGCACGCCGAGGACCCGGTCGGTCTTCGCGTCGGCCAGCACCTTGACGTGACCCTCGGTCTGTCCCAGGGCCCGGGCGCGGCCGTTGGCCCGGAACGGGAAGACGCCCTTCCGGTAGTCGACCCCGGCGGCCTGGAGCTGCTCCTCCGTCTTCCCAACGGCGGCGATCTCGGGAAATGTGTAGACGACGCTGGGGATGGCGTCGTAATCGACGTGTCCGTAACCGCCGGCGAGCGTCTCGACGCAGGCGATCCCCTCCTCCGAGGCCTTGTGGGCCAGCATCGGGCCTCGCACCACGTCGCCGACCGCGTAGACGCCGTCCGCCGTCGTGGCGAAGCGCTCGTCCACGGGGATGCGGCCCTGCCCGTCGGGCCGGATCCCGACGGACTCGAGTCCGAGGTCCGCGGTCACCGGGGACCGCCCCACCGCCACCAGGACGCGGTCCCCGCGGAGCGGCTCGGCGCCTTCGCACTCGACGACGCAGCCGTCGGCCTCGATCCGAGCGCCCGTCACGCGGCTCCGCAGCCGGAACGCGAGCCCCTGCGTCTCGAAGATCCGTTTCGCCGCGGTGGAAACCTCCGCGTCCATCCCCGGAAGGATGCGGTCCAGGTACTCCACGACCGTCACCTTCGCGCCGAGGCGGCGCCACACCGACCCGAGCTCGAGGCCGATGTAGCCCGCGCCGATCACCACGAGGTGTCCGGGGACCTCGGGATACCCGAGCGCCTCCGTGCTCGTGCCGATCCGATCGCCGTCCGGCGTGACGCCGGGCAGGCTCGCGGAGGTACTCCCGGTGGCGATCAGGATGCGGCGGGCCGTGATCCGGGCGGCCTCCGACCCGTTCTCCACGGCGACCGTGCCCGGGCCGAGGATCCGCCCGTGGCCCGTGTACCGGGTGATCCGGTGCTTCCGGAACAGGCCGTCGACGCCGCTCGTGAGCCCCCGCACCGTCTCGTCCTTCCGGCGCAGCATGGTCGCGAGGTCGAGCTTGACGTCGCCCAGCCGGACACCGTGTGCCGCGAAACGCTCGCCGGCCGCGGCGAAGAGCTCGCTCGACTCGAGGAGCGCCTTGCTCGGGATGCACCCGATTCGGAGGCAGGTGCCGCCGAGCGCCGGCTCCCGCTCGACGCAGGCCACGTTCATCCCGAGCTGCGCGGCCCGGATGGCCGCGACGTATCCCCCGGGACCCGCGCCGATGATCACCAGGTCGTGCTCGCCCCGGGCCGCCATCGCTACACCTCGAGGAGGATTCGGGCGGGCTCCTCGGCGCACGCCTTGACGTGCCGGAGGAAGGTCACCGCCTCGCGGCCGTCCACGATCCGGTGGTCGTAGGTGAGCGCGACGTACATCATCGCGCGGACGACGACCTGGCCGTCGCGCGCGACGGGCCGATCCTGGATCACGTGAAGTCCCAGGATGCCGCTCTGCGGTGGGTTCACGATCGGAGTGGACAGGAGCGACCCGTAGACGCCGCCGTTCGAGATGGTGAACGTCCCGCCCTGGAGCTCATCCAGGGTGAGCCGGTTCGCCTGCGCCCGCCGAGCGAAGTCGGCGATGGCGGTCTCGATCGCGCCGAAGCTCAAGGCCTCGGCGTTCCGGAGGACGGGCACGACCAGCCCGCGCCCGCCGCCGACGGCGATGCCGATGTCGTAGTAATTGCGGTAGATGATGTCGGTGCCGCGGATCTCGGCGTTCAGCTCGGGCACCAGCTTCAGCCCCTCGATGACGGCCTTGACGAAGAAGGACATGATCCCGAGCTTCACCTGATAGCGCTGCTGGAACGCTTCCTGGTGCGCCCGCCGCAGAGCCTGCATCGCCGACATGTCGATCTCGTTGAAGGTGGTCAGCAAGGCCGCCGCCTGTTGCGCCGCGACGAGCCGCTCGGCGACCCGGCGCCGCAGGAGGCTCATGGGCACCGCCTCCTCCTCGCGGCCCTCCGCCCCCCGGGAGGGCGCGGCCTCCGGCGCCGACGCCGGTTCCTCGGGCGCGCGGCGCGCCGGCGGGGAGGGCGCCGCGCGCCCCGCGCCCTCATCGGCGTGACGGAGGACGTCCTCCTTGAGGAGCCGCCCGCCGGGGCCGGTGGGCGTCACCTCCTCGGCCGCGACCCCGCGCTCGGCCAGCAGCCGGCGCGCGGACGGCATGACCCGCGCCGCCTCGTCGCCCGAGCCGGCGGCGGGCGCCGGCGTGCGCTCGCGGGGTGCGGCCGGCGTCGCGGGGGCCGGCGAAGCCGGGGCTCGACCGACCGAAGCGGGCGCCGCTGCAGACGGCGCGGCCGGGGCTGCTGATGCCGTGGCCGGCGCCGCGGCTTCGTCCAGGTGCGCGATGACCTCGCCGACCCTGACGGTCTCACCCTTCTGCTTGAGGATCCGCGCGAGGACACCAGAGACCGGGGCGGGCAGCTCCAGCGTCGCCTTCTCGGTCTCGAGCGACACGACCGGTTCGTCCTGGCGCACCTGGTCGCCGACACCCTTGAGCCAGTCCCCGATCTGAACCTCCGTGATCGACTCCCCGAGCGCCGGGATCTTGAGCTCAACGGCCATCGAGGGCCACCCTCAGGAGCTTCTGCTGCTCGTTCTTGTGGAGCGCCGCCCATCCGGTGGCGGGGCTGGCCGAGGCCGGCCGGCAGACGCCCGAGAAGGGCCGGGCGCCGAGCAGCCGGTCGCCGAAGCGCGCGAGCAGGTAGCGCCACGCGCCCATGTTCGCGGGCTCCTCCTGGACCCACACGACCGGCGCCGCCGGCGCGTAGGGCGCCAGGGCCTCGCGGAGCTGCTCGTCCCGCAACGGGTAGAGCTGCTCGAGCCGGAGGATCGCCACGCCCTCGCGCCCGAGCTCCTCGCGCATCGTCAGGAGATCGTAGTACACCTTGCCGCTGCAGAGCAGGACACGCCGGACCCGCTCCGGTGCCACGGCCACGTCCCCCAGAATGCGCTCGAAGCCGCCCTGCTGGAGATCCGCCAGCGAGGACACGACCTTCGGGTGGCGCAGCAAGCTCTTCGGCGTCATCACGACGAGGGGCTTGCGCCACGGGCGCAGCACCTGGCGCCGCAGCACGTGAAAGTACTGGGCGGGCGTGGTCGGGCTCACGATCTGGATGTTGTCGTTGACGGCGAGCTCGAGGAAGCGCTCGAGGCGGGCGCTCGAGTGCTCCGGCCCCTGACCCTCGAACCCGTGGGGCAGGAGGAGCACGAGCCCGCTCAGACGGCGCCACTTCTCCTCGGCGCTCACCACGAACTGGTCCACGATCACCTGGGCCGCGTTGACGAAGTCGCCGAACTGGGCCTCCCAGAGGACGAGGCCGTCCGGGCAGTCCAGGCTGTAGCCGTACTCGAAGCCCAGCACGCCGACCTCGGAGAGGGGGCTGTTCAGGACCTCGACCGGGGCCTGATCCGGCGCGACGTGCCCGACGGGCATGTAGGTCCGGCCGTCCGCCACGTCGTGGAGCACGGCGTGCCGATGGCTGAACGTCCCCCGC
Organism: Candidatus Rokuibacteriota bacterium; assembly: GCA_044867785.1. Lineage (GTDB taxonomy): Bacteria > Methylomirabilota > Methylomirabilia > Rokubacteriales > DASRDR01 > DASRDR01. Next base: position 19,547 of record JBIOVM010000104.1, read on the forward strand.
GCGGTGTCCTGACCCGACAGGCGCACCCGGTGCCCCTCCACCGCGAGCGTCGCGAACGCCAGCGCCTCGGCCGTGGACCAGTCGATCGGCCGTGTGCCCTCGGCCGCCTCGCGACGCCGGGCCAGCCCCCGAGCGATCTTCGGATGCGGCCGGAACCCGTCGGGCAGGCGCGCCAGAGCCTGGATCAGCTCGACCAGCCGCCCTCGCGCGACCCCGGTCGCGACCTCCTCGGCGTCTCCGCCGGATCCCCCTTGATAGCCACTCCACACTCCGGTCGGCTTCTCGCGCGCCGGCACGTAGCTCGGGCTGCGCGCCTCGGCGAGGTCTCGCTCGAGCTCGGCCCGTCGCTCGACGGCGATCCGGTCGGCGTCCTCCCGGCCCAGTCCGTTGAGCGTGAGCAGGTGCTCGAGGTACCCCTCGCGAACGGACGGACGGCGCTCGATGGCCTGGTACATCAGCGGCTGGGTGAAGGCCGGCTCGTCGCCCTCGTTGTGGCCGCGGCGCCGGTAGCAGTACATGTCGACGACCACATCACTCTGGAAGGTGCGTCGGAACTCCATCGCCAGCCGCACGACCCGGGTCACGGCGTCGGGGTCCTCGCCGTTGACGTGGAAGATGGGGATCTGGAGCATCTTGGCGACGTCGGTCGCGTAGGCGGACGACCGGGCTTCCTCGGGCGGCGTCGTGAAGCCGAGCTGGTTGTTGACGACGACGTGCAGCGTCCCGCCTGTCCGGTACCCCTCGAGCTCGCTCAGGTTGAGCGACTCCTGGATGACGCCCTCCCCGGCGAACGAGGCGTCGCCGTGGATGAGGAGCGCCATGCCGCGGACCCGGTCGTGGTCCCCGGCCCGGTCCTGCTTGGCCCGCACGCGGCCGAGCGCGACCGGGTTGACGAACTCCAGGTGGCTCGGGTTGAAGCAGAGGGAGAGGTGCACCGTCCGGCCCGAGGCGGCGCCCCAGTCCGTGCTGTGCCCGAGGTGGTACTTCACGTCCCCTCGCCCATCGCGGAACGGGTCGTCGCGGTTCTCGAACTCGCCGAAGATCTCGCGCGGCCGCTTGCCGAGGATGTTCGCGAGCACGTTCAGGCGCCCCCGGTGAGCCATGGCCAGCACGATCTCCTCCACGCCCTGCTCGGCGGCCGTCTCGATCGCGAGGTCGAGGAGTGGGATCAGGCTCTCGGCCCCCTCGAGGGAGAAGCTCTTGGCTCCCGGGTACTTCTGCTGGATGAACTCCTCGAGGATGACGGCGTCGGTCAGCCGCGTGAGGATGCGAAGCTGCTCGGCCCGCGTGAGGGGGATCCGGTGCCGGGGGTCCTCCAGGCGCGCGCGCAGCCAGGCGCGACGCTCGCGGTCGTCGATGTGCATGAACTGCGCGCCGATCGACTGGCAGTACGCCGCCTGCAGGACCTCCAGCACCTCTCCGAGCGGACGGATCGGCGGGCCGGGGATCCCATGCGTCGAGACGGGCCGGCTCAGATCGGCGTCGGAGAAGCCGTGGAACGCCGGGTCCAGCTCGGGCTGGGGCGGCCGCGGCAGCCCCAGGGGGTCGATCCGCGCGACCAGGTGACCCCGGACGAGGTAGGCGCGGATCAGCTCCACGGCTCGGTCTTGCCACACCTTGAGGGTCGACCCGTCGCCGGGCTCGGCGGTGGGCACGAGGGCCCCCGCGGAGTCGAACAGGCTCCGCGGCCGGAACGACGGACCGCGCCGCCCGCCGGCCCGGGCACCATTGAGACCGTCGAGGCTCTCGAAGTACCCGCGCCATCGAGCATCGACCGCGGCCGGGTCGCGAAGGAACGCCTGATACAGCTCCTCCACGAAGGACAGGTTCGCGGGATTCGGAAGCGCGATCGGCTCGGTCATGAGTCCCACTCCGCTGGCCACGACTCGCCGACCCGCCTTCCGACCGCCGATGGGCGGTCCGAGCGCGGCGCGGGTCTCCTCTCTACGGGTTGACTCCGTACTTGGTCAGGAGCACGTGGAGCGTCTTCCGGTCCAGGTCGGCCGCCTTGGCGGCCTGCGAAACGTTTCCCCCGTGGCGTCGCAGGAGATCGGCGAGGTACTCCGGGGCCGACGCTCGGAGCCAGCTCTCCCGGGCTTCGCGGAAGGTCAGGTCGCCGCGCGCCACGTTGGGCGCTGGCCGGCCCCGCCCGCGCACGTGCTCGGGGAGGTCGCGGGGTCGCAGGATGGGCCCGTCGGCAAGCGCGCAGGCGCGCTCGATGACGTTCTGGAGCTCCCGGACATTGCCCGGCCACGGGTACGCGTCGAGCAGGGCCACGGCATCGGGATCGATGCCTTCCAGCGGACGCTCCCGGTTGCGGCCGTGGCGTCGCAGGAAGTGGTGGGCTAGAACCGGAACGTCCCCGGCTCGCTCCCGGAGCGGCGGCAGGGCGATCGTGATCACGTTGATCCGGTAGAAGAGGTCCTCGCGGAACTCGCCCTTCCGCACCAGCTCGGCCGCATCCCGGTTCGTCGCCGAGACGAGCCGGATGTCGACGTCCAGGAACTTCGTGCCTCCCACCCGGCGGATCTGCCGCTCCTGGAGGGCCCGGAGGAGCTTCGCCTGGAGCGCCAGCGGGAGCTCACCGATCTCGTCGAGGAAGAGCGTCCCCCGGTCCGCCACCTCGACCATCCCCGGCTTGACGCGATCCGCGCCGGTGAACGCGCCCCGCTCGTGGCCGAACAGCTCCGACTCGAGGAGGGTGTCCTGGAGGGCCGCGCAGTCCAGGGGCACGAAGACCTCGGCGGCCCGGGCGCTGTTCGCGTGGATCGCGCGGGCGATCAGCTCCTTCCCGGTTCCGGACTCGCCCTGGATCAGGATGTTCGACTCCGAGCGCGCGGCTTTCTGGACCAGGTCGAGCACCGCGACCATCGCGGCGCTCGTGCCGAGGAGCGTCTCGAACCCGACCCGTGAGGAGAGCGGCTCACGGAGTCGGCGGTTCTCCTGGAGGAGACGCCGCCGGTCCGCGCCGCGCCGGACGGCCAGCCGGAGGGTGTCGTTCGAGGGCAGCGGTTTCACGAGGTAGTCGAAGGCGCCCGCGCGCATCGCCTCGACGGCCGACTGGACGGTCCCGTGGCCGGTGATCATGATGACCACGGCGTCGGGGTCCAGCTCGACGGCTCGCGTCAGGATCGCCATGCCGTCGATCCGCGGCATCCAGAGGTCGGTGAGCACGAGGTCCGGACGCTCGGTCTCGAGGAGCTTCAGCCCGTGCTCGCCGTCGAGGGCGGTCACGCACGGGTAGCCCTCCTGGTCGAGCACCTCCCGCCAGTTCGCGACGACGTCCGGCTCGTCATCGACGATCAGGACCCGGGGCTTCTGGCTCATGCCTCACCCCTCGAGCGGCCCCGGCGGCCATCTCCGGTCGGCGGGACGCGGCTCGGCATCCGTCCGTGGGCCGACCCCCCACGCGGACGACACGGTCATCTTCGGATACCGTAGCACACCGCGACACCCTCCCTCGGACCAGTGGCCGCGCGCCGAGCGGCCACCCGATCGCACGCGCGTTCGCTCGCTACGCCAGCCTCGCCAGGGGCTGCTCGACCCACTCACGGGCGAACCGAAGCCGCGAGCGCGCCGCGAGGAGACGGCGCGGGTCACCGAGGTCGGTCCACTCCACCCCGTGCACGGGCAGGACGGCGAGGTTCGGTGGCCGGGCCGCGAGCACCTCCCGGGAGAAGTCCCGCGAAGGCGTTCGCGCGTATATCGCATCGGCCACTCTCTTCTCCGCCGGGGTACCGAGCACCTCGCGCAGCGGCCCGAACGCCTCGGACAGGCCGGGGATCGCGCAGCACACCATGGTCAAGAGCCTCTGCACCGAGCCCACCATGACGAAGCTGTTCCAGAGGCACTCCTTGGCCAACAGCGCCCGCGCCACGGCGAGGGACGGCTTCTCCCAGAAGCGGCGGACTCGCGCGAGGCGCGCCGGCGGCCCGACGGGAAGAGGGTCCCCCGGCTCGATCCACCCGTACTCGGTTTCCGCCGTGTCAGGAGCGATCCCGAGGAGCACCAAGAGGTCTGGCCAGGTGGCCACGACGTCGAAGGCCGACTCCACGTGGGCCATGAACGCCCGGTCGTCGGAGACGTGGTGATCCGACGGGAACACGGCCACTGATGCGTCAGGGTGCATCGCCGAGGTGCGGAGGAGGCCGTACAGAATCGCCGGGGCGGTGCCGACGTTCTTCGCTTGCGCCACGAGCCGCGCCGCGGGGACGCCGGCCAGCAAGGGCGCGTAGAAGCGCTGGTGAGCCTCCGCGACCACCACAGTGGTGCGCTCTGGAGAGACCGCGAGCGCCACGCGGCGGCGCGTCTGCTCGAGCAGCGTCTCGGGACCCACGAGTGCGCAGAACTGTTTGGGGCGCTCGTCCCCCACGAGCCGGCGGGTCAGGGGCCGGAGCCGCAGCCCTTCCCCGCCCGCCAGGATCACGGCACATCGTTGCGATCGGTCCGCGAGATTGCCCATGCGACCCTCCTTGCCTCGATCCGAGGTCCGCCTCGACCGAGCAAGACCCGAGCCAATCGCGAGCGGCCGGGGCGGTCAGGCAGCATGCCCTCTTCGCGTCGAGCGCATCGGCGCGGCGGCCACTCGACCACGGTACCTGGGGAAGTTTCACCGCAGTGAGGAGGCGGGTGGACGACAGCGAGGAGGACCGGAGTGGGTCGGCTTGGCCACGCGGAGCCGCGCGATTCGCGGGGTACACTGGCGCCGCGGCCGTCCTGCTCGGGCTCGACATCGAGGACACGGACCACGACGACCTCTTCGCGACCGGGACCGCCACCCTCGCCGATCTCATGGTCGACCCAGTGACCGTGCGGCCCTCCGTGGAGCGGACCATCGCACTCGAGGCGCTCCAGAGAGCTCGTCGGCCCGACGCCCGGTCTGGCACCTCACTTGCTGCATGCCGGCCGAGGGGACCTCCACATGAAGACGCTGACCCGCAGGTTGCAGCACAAGCATTGCGCGCTCGGCCAGGTCTCGGCCGATCCAGATCGTGGTCACACCCGGGTCCGGCAACGGCCGAGCCATGGCCACCGGGCTCGAGCTGCGGGACGCTCTGAGCGCGCGCCTATACCGCTCGAGCCTCGAGGTCTTCGACTCGCGATCAACTCGAGGTCCTGCGTGATCGGCTCTCGGTCGTCGTGTTGCCGGAGACGGCGGCTCTGGAGCGAGACCGCACCCGGCGCCAGGGCAGAGTTTCTCTCGGCCGGGTCGCGTGAGGGCCCCGTCGGCGCGAGCCCACGCGGGCTCGACTGGCTTCCACCCCGCGCGCCGCGGACGCTAGACGGGACGCTGGTCATCATCGACCGTTGCTCCAGCCGGATGCGGAGGAACAGACGCGCATACCGGCCTTGGAGGCACGGGTGACGGGAGCTGGAAGCGCAGCTGCGGCACTCGGTCCCGATGCGACCGACATGGTAGATAGGAGACGAAGGACACGGTGAACGAAGGCTCGCGAACACAGAGCGCCGCACTCTTCGACGAACGGCAAGAAAAGATGGGCCACCACCTCCAAGGTCAGCTCGTGGATCCGGTCGACCTCGGGCTTCAGGCGAAGCAGGGGCACCGGAACGTGGTCGGCCCCACCTTCCGGTCGCCGCATCGGGAACTGGACGAGCGGGCGGAGACCTGTGAGTTCGCCGTCGCCATGGCCTGGATTGGGCCGTGAACGGCGGGGTAGTCGGAGAGCAGTTGGGTCCCGGCCCCCGCCCGGCACCCGAGCGAGTCTTCTCCGGCATTCAGCCCTCCGGCGCCTCGCACCTCGGCAACTACCTCGGGGCCCAGGTCAACTACGTCGCCCTACAGGACCGCGCCGAGGCGATCTACTGCATCGTCGACCTGCACGCGCTGACCACCGTGCACGACGGCGCGGCGCTGCGCGGCCTCACCCACGAGATGGCGCTCGACCTGCTCGCCGTCGGCCTCGATCCGCACCGCTGCGCCTTGTTCCGCCAGTCGGACGTGCCCGAGCACACGGAGCTCGCCTGGGTCCTGGGCACGGTCGTCCCGGTGAGCTGGCTCGAGCGCAACCCGACGTACAAGGACAAGCGACAACAGGGCGTCGAAGGCACGGCGGGACTGCTCCACTACCCGGTGCTCCAGACCGCCGACATCGTGCTCTACCGGGCCACGCGCGTGCCCGTCGGCCGGGACCAAGCGCCGCACCTCGAGATCGGCCGCGAGATCGTGCGGGCCTTCAACCACCGCTTCGGGCCGATCTTCCCGGAGCCGCAGCCGATGTACACCGAGGCGCCCGTGGTGCGCGGGACCGACGGCGTGACGAAGATGAGCAAGTCGGCGGGCAACACCATCCCGATCTTCGCCGAGCCCGATAACATCCGGCGCCTCGTGCTGGGCATGGTCACCGATCCCCGGCGCATCCGGCGCACCGACCCCGGCCGCCCCGAGGTCTGCAACGTCTGCCAGCTCCACCGCTTCTTCGGCCCGGACTACGAGAGCATCTGGGAAGGCGAGCGGACGGCCCGCACCGGCTGCGTGGACACCAAGGGGTTGCTCGCCGAGCGGATCATCGAGTTCTTCCGCCCGATGCGCGAGGAGCGGCGTCGACTCGCCGCCGACCCGGACCGCGTGGAGGCCGTGCTGACCGCCGGCGCCGCGAAGGTGCGGCCGATCGCGGCCGAGACGATGCGGCGGGTGCGGGAGGCGGTCGGTATCGGCCCAGGGCGCTGACCCGCGGCCGGGTCCGGCCTCGCTCAGGCCCCGGTGCGCCGGACGGAGCGGGAGGCGCGCGGCCGGAGGCGCCGCGTGATCTCGTCGCGGACCACCACGGCATCGTTGTGCTGCTCGTCGCGGGCGCCGTAGAGGAGAGTGACAGTGCCCCTCGCCGCCCGCCGCGCGAGGTCGTCCAGCCTTGCGCGAGCGGCCGGAACCCGCAGCTCACGGCGGTAGCGTTCCACGAACCCCTTCCACCGGCCCGGGTCGTGGCCGAACCAGCGGCGAAGGTCGCCACTCGGGGCCAGCTCTTTCGCCCAGACGTCGAGCGCGAGCGTCTCCTTCTTGACGCCGCGCGGCCAGAGCCGGTCGATCAGGACCCGGTAGCCGTCGCTCCGCGTCGCTGCCTCGTAGGCGCGCCTGGTCTGGACCATCGGTCGGCTCAGGCGACGTGCTTGTCGCAGAGATGCTCCCTGGTCGTTGCCGGCCTCGGCACGCGGCCGACGTGCCCGACGTGCTCGCCACGCGTCGCCTCGATGGCCGTGAGACCGATCTCCGCGGCGGCCACGCGCTCTCCCGGCCTGGCCCTGGGCATCGCGACGACGAGCACGCCGTTGCCGTACGTCACGTTGGTGAGCCGACCGTCCACCGAAGCGGGCAGGCGCACCTCGCGGTCGTAGGGCCCGACGGTCCACTCCGCGGCGACAAGCCGCACGTCGTGCTGGTGAGGCCCTCGCTCGGCGCCGCGGATCCGGACACGGTCCCCGTCGACCGTCACCGCGATGTCCTCGGGCGCGAGGCCCGCCATGGGCGCGGCGACCATGATCTTCTCGCCCGCCTCGTACACTCGCACGGGCAGCGCGGCCGTGGCCCCTGTCATGTCACCCACCTCCCTGTCACCCACCCGTACCACAGGACGTCCGTGCGTTCCCCAACCGTTCGGGGCGTACCGTCGTAGTCGCACGCCAGCGCCCTGAAAATCATCGAACAGCAGGCGGCAGGACCCGGAGTGTCATGCAATGCCCTCTTTCGCGGATGGGGCTGCAACGCGAGTGCCATGAAGGTGCCACGAAGGGAACATCGCTGGTTTAGCGGGTCTTCACTGGCAGAAGACCAGACACCGGAGAGTTGCTGCCTCACGGTGGCGGAATTTCCGCTCAGCCTCCAAACCTACTCGAGAGAGCGATCGACCACGGCCCGAACTTTGACACTCTGCCCGAGCTTGACCAGTTCCACGACGCCAAGGGGGGCCAGGGACGATGCGGCGACGATTCCCCAGTCCGTGGCGGTGAGCGGTACGGTGCGGAGCGCCGCCTGCAAGGGCGGCACGTAGACCGCGGCGACCTGGAGGCCCAGACAGGCCAGCACCGCTCCCCAGAGCCACCCGTTCGTGAACAAGCGGTCGGTGAACGCCGATCGCCGCTGGGAGCGGGCGTTAAAGGCGTGGAAGACCTGGGTGAGGGCCAGCGTCATGAACGCCATGGTGACCGCGTGACGCAGACCGGTCCCCTCCGTGCCGTACCACTGCATGCCGACGAAGAAGGTCGCGAGCGTCACCGCGGCCAGGAGCAGGCCCTGCCAGGCGATCAACCCGACGAACCGCGGGACCAGCAACGGTTCTTTCGGGTCGTGCGGCGGCTGCGTCATCACGCCCGGAGCGGACGGCTCCAGAGCGAGGGCCATGGCAGGAAAGACGTCCGTGATCATGTTCAGCCACAGGACCTGTAGCGGCCCGAGCGGCAGCGGCCAGCCGATCATGATCGCCGCGAACACGGTCGCGATCTCGGCGAGATTGCACGAGAAGAGGTAGTGGATGAACCGGAGGATGTTCGCGTAGATGATCCGGCCCTGTTCGACGGCGGTGACGATGGTGGCGAAGTTGTCGTCCGTGATGATCAGGTCCGCCGTCTCCTTGGCGACTTCCGACCCTGTGATGCCCATCGCCACGCCGATGTCCGCCTTCTTCAGGGCGGGGGCGTCGTTCACCCCGTCCCCGGTCATGGCGACGATCTCGCCATGACGTTGCAGCGCCTTGACGATGTGCAGTTTGTGCTCTGGAGAGACGCGGGCGAAGATGGCGGCGCCGGCGGTGACCCGCTGCCAGCCGGCCTCGTCCAGCCCGGCCAGGTCGCGCCCGTGCACGGTCTGCAACGGGCGGCCCCGGGCGTCTCGGTCGAGCCCCAGCTGACGGCCGATCTCGGCGGCCGTCGCCGGCTGGTCCCCGGTGATCATCACCGTCCGGATGCCAGCCTGCCGGCAGGTGGCGATGGCCGGCCCGGCCTGGTCCCGCAACGGGTCGATCATGCCGACCAGGCCGACGAACACCAGGTCCTGGGCGAGCCGGCCCTCGTCGTAGCCGTCGGGCAGTACCCGGTAAGCGAGGGCCAGCACGCGCAGGGCGCGCCCGGCCAGCTCCGCGTTCACCGCCAGGAACCGCGCCCGGTCCTCGGACGTGAGCGGGTGCTCTCCCGACGCCATGAACTGGCTCCGGCTCGCGTCGAGCAGGACACCCGGCGCCCCCTTGACGTAGGCGACGGTCTTGCCCTCTGGCGTGCGATGCACCGTCACCATGCGCTTCGTCTCGCTGCTGAAGGGGACTTCGCCGGTTCGCGGATAATCGCGATTCAACGCGGCCGGGACCAGGCCGGCTTTCTCGGCGGCGACGATCAAGGCGCCTTCCGTCGGGTCTCCGAGAACGGCCGTGCGGCCGCCGGCGCGGTCGATCTTCGCGTCGCTGGAGAGCGCTCCGATCCGCAGGGCCAGGGCCAGGTGGTCGTCGCCATGCGGCTCGATGCGGTGCCCCTGGACGCGGAAGTCGCCGCCCGACGCGTACCCGCTGCCGGTGACCTCGACGCGGCGCGCCCCGAGGTGCAGCGCACGGACGGTCATCTCGTTCTGGGTCAGCGTGCCGGTCTTGTCGGTGCAGATCACCGTGGTCGATCCGAGGGTCTCGACCGCCGGCAGCCGCCGGACCAGGGCGCGCAGGCGCGCCATGCGCCGCATCCCCAGCGCCAGTGTCATGGTCGTGACCGCCGGCAGCCCCTCGGGGACCGCGGCGATGGCCAGTGAGATGCCAACCTCGAGCATGTACAGCAGGTTGTTCCCGCGCAGCCAGCCTGCCAGGACGATGACCGCGCACAGCGCCAGAACGATGCCGACCAGCGCCCGGCCGAGCTGGGCCAGTTTCTGTTCGAGCGGAGTGTCCTGGTCTCCCGCGTCCTCGATGAGCGCGCCGATCTTGCCGACCTCGGTCCGCATGCCGGTCGCCGTCACGATCATCCGGCCGCGCCCGTCGGTGACCGCCGTGCCCATGAACGCCATGTCGAGCCGGTCGCCCAGCGGGGCGTTCTCGTCCCGGAGGGGATCGGGGATCTTGGCGACCGGATGCGACTCGCCGGTCAGCGCGGCCTCGTCCACCTGCAGCCGCACGCTCTCGATGACCCGCCCGTCGGCGGGCACCCGCGCCCCGGCAGCCAGGACGGCCATGTCGCCCGGCACCAGGTCGGCCGCGGGGAGCTGGTGCGCCTCACCGTCCCGGATGACGTGAGCCATCGCCGCGGCCTGCTTCCGGAGGGCGGTCAGCGCCTGCTCCGCCTTCCACTCGGTCAGGAAGCCGATGGCCGCGTTGAGCACGATCACGATCAGGATGGCGACCGCCTCGATGATCTCGCCCAGTGCCAGAGCCACGGCAGTCGCCGCGATCAGCAGGACCACGATCAGGCTCTTGAACTGGTCCAGGACGATGGCCAGCGCTGGGCGACCCCTGGTCTCGGCGAGCGCGTTCGGGCCGTACTGCCCGAGCCGGCGAGCCACCTCAGCGGGGGCGAGGCCACGCGTGACGTCGGTTCCGAGCCGTCGGGCCACCTCGTGAGCCGGCAGCGCGTGCCACACCGCTTCCTGCTCGACCGGGGTCACCGGCTGACTGGATCCTCGGGCCGCCCGGTCGCCCCTCGGAGTGATCTCAATCACGCAGGGCGCGCCGCACGGTCGCCACGAGCTCCGTGTTCGCGAACGGCTTCGCGAGACGGACGGTGGCCCCGGCCAGGCGCCCGTCCCCTGCACCATTGGCAGACGGCCAGGCGGTCAGGAGGACGACCGGGATCGGCGGCACCCGGCCGCGGGCGTGGCGGGTGACCGTCAGCCCGTCAACCCCGGGCATGTGGAGATCGGTGACGACGAGGTCCGGCCGCTCGGCGTCCATCATCGCGATCGCCTCGCACCCGGCCGAGGCCGTGAGGCACGCGTAGCCGTGCCGCGTCAGGATCTGCGCGCACGTCGTCACCATGTCGGTGTCATCATCGACGATGAGAATTCTTCGGGCCACCGCTTCGGATACCTCCATCCCACCTAGGGTTTGCACGCCTCGTGCCACGATCGGCGCGGGCGCGGCCGCACTCATGCCGGGAGCATGGGGTGATCGAGCCGGCGGACGCGGTGTGAGGGCGGGCCGCGCCTCGGTCGGGGCGTGAGCGCGCGCCCTGGCCTCGCGGACGCGCGGCGCTCAGCTCACGGATCCGGCGTATCGCCTGGCAGGGTGACGATGAACGTCGTCCCGCGGCCGGGCGCCGAGTCCACCTCCACCTGGCCGCCGTGCTCGCGGACGATGTTGTAGCTGAGCGGAAGTCCCAGGCCGGTCCCCGCGGTCTTGGTGGTGTAGAAGGGCTCGGAGATCCTGGGGAGGACGTCCGCCGGGATCCCCGGTCCAGTGTCGGCCACGACGAGGCGGACGCCCTCCTCCTGACCCGTGGCTCGCGACGTCTCGATCCGGACGATGCCGCCCTCCGGCATGGCGTCCCGCGCGTTCACGACGAGGTTCATCAGGACTTGCTGGAGCATGTGCGGCTCGCCTCGGATCTTCGGCAGATCCGGGTCGAGCGTGGTGACGATCTGGATCCGGTCCTTGGTCATCTGCTTGCCGACGAGCATCAGGGTCTCCTCGACCACCGCGTTCAGGTCCACGGGCCGCCGCTCCATCGGCGACTGACGGACCGCGGACAGGAGGCTCCGGACGATGCCCCCCACGCGCTCAACGTTCCGGCGGAGCATCTGAAGGTCCTCCCGCAGCTCGGGAGGGACGTTCCGACGGCCGTCCAGCATCAGCTCGAGGCGGGAGGACAGGATCCCGATGGGGTTGTTGATCTCGTGGGCGATCCCGGCCGACAGGGTCCCGAGCGCGGCCAGCGTCTCCGCCCGGCGCGCCGCGCGCTCGAGCGCCACTCGCTCGGTGACATCGCGGGCGATCATCGAAGCGCCGACAACCCGGCCGTCGGTGTCCCTGATGGGGGAGATCGTGAGCGACACCTGGATCCGCCGGCCGTCCTTTCTCACCCTGACCGTCTCGTAATGCTCGATGTGCTCCTCCCGCCGGATCGTCTCGAGAATGCGGTCCAGCTCGTCGAGGATCTCGGGAGGGATCAGAAGCGCGATCGACCGGCCGACGGCCTCCCCGGCGGAGTAGCCGTAGATGCGCTCCGCCCCAGCGTTCCAGGTGAGAATGACCCCGTCCAGTGTCTCGCTGATGATGGCGTCCTGCGAGGACTCCACGATACTCGCCAACTGTGCGACGGCCTCCTCGCCGCGAGCCCAGGCGCTGATGTCCGTCACGCAGCTCATCACTCGCTCCGTCCCCCCGATCCTGACCGCGCTCTGGCTGAGCTCGACCGGGAACCGGGTCCCGTCCTTGCGGCAACCGGCACGCCGAGCGTGCCTATCGTCCGGACGGGCGGGCAGGTGGACCCCGGCGCCAGGAAGCACGAGCTCGATGGACTGGCCGATCAGCTCGTCTCGCCGATAGCCGAACATCGCCTCGGCCCTTCCGTTTACCTGCTCGATGCGGCCGTCCCGTGCCGAGACCACGACCCCCTGCACCGCGGACTCGAAGAGCCTCTCCATGGTCTCCGTGGTCTCCGCCACGGCTTCGGTGTAGTGGCGGAGGAGCAGGTACAGCAGACCTCCGGTGGCCGCCACCAAGAGCCAGCCTGTGAGGATGGCGAGAGGCCCGCGCATCGGGCCGTCCCCGGCCACCGCGCCCAGCAGAACCTCCGAGACGACGATCCAGAGGCCTCCAGCCACCACGTAGGCGGCGGCGACCGAGCGCGGCATTCGAGCGCGCTCACGTGCCAAGAAACGCCTCAAGCTCTTCCGCATCTCGTACATTCCACGTGGCTGTCTCAGAGCTTCGACCGATCATCTCGCGGGCCTCATGGTACCGCGCCGGGTACTCCTTGGGGCATCGGGCCTCGCCCTCGGGTCCGTGCTGGGGGCCATCGGCCTGGCCCGGATCCTGACCTGGCGGGCGTTGTTCGGCCTCTACGGCGAGCACGCGCTGCTGTTGGGCCTCACTTTCGCGGCGAGCCTCCTCGGCGTCGTCCTGTGGGGGACGCTCGCCGGCTCCAGGTTGCCGTTCGTCCTGCGCGCGCTCGGCCTCGACCCGGCTAGCGCCTCCGCGCCGTTCGTCGCAACCCTGGTGGATGTCAGCGGCATCCTCATCTACGTCACCGCAGGCCAGCCTCGTCCTGCGGAGGACACTGCTGTGAGGCGTCCGATGGGTTCGGCACCGGCTGGCCGCTCGGCGAGTACGAGGCTCTGTCCCGGCCCCCTGATCCTCGGTATCCTGTGGCCGAACGCGCCCGCCAACGCGGACCGCGTCGGCGGCATCGGCTGGATGCGGCACCAGGAAGGATGACCATGGTCGACACCTTCGCCGCCCTGACGACGTTTGCGGTCGGAGAGCGCTCATTCGTGATCGCACGGCTCGACGCGCTCGCATCCGAGGTCGACCTCGCGCGGCTGCCGTACACGTTGCGGATCTTGCTCGAGAACGTCCTGCGGGCCGAAGCCCTCGGCCACGGCAGCGTCACCGAGGTCCGCGCCATCACCCGCTGGGATCCGGCCGGTCAGCCAACGGAGGAGATCGCCTTTCGCCCAAGCCGCGTCCTCCTCCAGGACTTCACCGGCGTGCCCGCCCTCGTCGATCTCGCCGCCATGCGCGATGCCATGCGCGATCTCGGCGGCGATCCCGCGCGCATCAATCCCCTGTTGCCCGCCGAGCTCGTCATCGACCACTCCATCCAGGTGGACGAGTTCGGCGGCCCCCTGGCCATGGGCCGGAACGCCGAGCTCGAGTACCAGCGCAACGCCGAGCGGTACGCCTTCCTGCGCTGGGGTCAGCACGCCTTCCGCAACGTCAAGGTCGTCCCGCCGAACACCGGCATCGTCCACCAGGTGAACCTCGAGTACCTCGCGCGCGTCGTCGACACCGGCGAGATCGACCGACGCCTCTTCGCCTTTCCGGACACCCTTGTCGGCACAGATTCCCACACCCCGATGGTCAACGGGCTCGGGGTCCTCGGCTGGGGCGTCGGCGGGATCGAGGCGGAGGCTGCCATGCTCGGCGAGCCCATCTCGATGCTCGTCCCTCAGGTCGTGGGGTTCAAGCTGACCGGAGTCCTCCGGGAGGGCGTGACGGCCACGGACCTCGTGCTCGCGGTGACCGAGATCCTCCGCGCCGCGGGCGTCGTCGGAAAGTTCGTCGAGTACGTCGGCGAGGGCCTTGCGCGCCTTCCGCTCGCCGATCGCGCCACGATCGGCAACATGGCGCCCGAGTACGGCGCGACCTGCGGCTTCTTCCCGGTCGATGAGGAGACGCTGCGCTATCTCAGATTGACGGGGCGGAGCGAGGCCGAAGTGCGGCTCGTCGAAGCGTACTGCAAGGCGCAGCGCCTGTTCCACGAGCCGGCGGCCCAACCGGACTACTCGCAGGTGATCGAGCTGGACCTCGGGACGGTCGAGCCGAGCCTTGCCGGCCCGCGGCGGCCGCAGGACCGCGTGCCGCTCAGCCGCGCGAAGAGCTCCTTCCTCGCGTCCCTGGGGAGCTTCGGCGTTGGCTACGGGAGGCGCGACCGAGCGGTGGCCGAGAGCTTTCCGGCCAGCGACCCGCCGGCGTCGATCGCCCCCGGCTCGCGCCCGCGCCCCGACGAGCCAGCGCTCCCGGCCGGACGCCGCACCCCGACACGGCGCGTCACCGTCGGGCTCGACGGTGAGAGCGCCGAGCTCGACGACGGCGCGGTCGTCATCGCCGCCATCACGAGCTGCACGAACACGTCGAACCCCTCGGTCATGCTCGCCGCGGGCCTCCTGGCGAAAAAAGCGGTCGAGCGCGGCCTCGGGCGCAAGCCCTGGGTGAAGTCGAGCCTGGCGCCGGGATCCAAGGTGGTCACCGAGTACTACGCGCGCGCGGGCCTCACGCCCTATCTGGAGGCGCTCGGCTTCCACACGGTCGGCTACGGCTGCACGACCTGCATCGGCAACTCCGGGCCCCTGCCCGAGCCGATCTCGCGGGCGATCGCCGGGGGCGACCTCGTCGTCTGCGCGGTTCTGTCCGGGAATCGCAACTTCGAGGCGCGCATCCACGCCGAGATCAAGGCGAACTACCTCGCCTCGCCGCCGCTCGTCGTCGCCTACGCGATCGCCGGGCGCATGGACCTCGACCTGACGCGCGAGCCGCTCGGACAGGATCGCGACGGCCGTGACGTCTTCCTGCGGGACATCTGGCCGGGCGCCGCCGAGGTAGGGGAGACGGTGGACCGCGTCGTCCGGGGCGAGATGTTCCGGCGCACGTACACCGACGTCTTCACCGGCGACGAGCACTGGCGCGCGCTGCCGGTGCCGGCCGGCGACCTCTTCGCCTGGGAACCCCACTCGACCTACGTGCGCCGCCCGCCCTACTTCGACCGCATCGCTCGCGAGCCCGGCCCGTTCGGCGACGTCCTCGGCGCGCGCTGCCTCGTCATGCTGGGAGACAGCGTCACGACCGACCACATCTCTCCGGCAGGGGCCATCCGGCCGGACAGCCCGGCCGGCCGCTATCTCATCGAGCACGGCGTCGAGCGCAAGGACTTCAATTCGTACGGGTCCCGCCGGGGGAACCACGAGGTGATGGTGCGGGGCCCG
>JBIOVM010000105.1:0-31683 GCA_044867785.1 Candidatus Rokuibacteriota bacterium
TCCGTCGCCCGGACGTCGTTCCGCTCCCCGCAGCCGAAGGTGACCACCCGGGCCCGCGTCTCTCCGGCCATCCACACGACGTTCGGATCGTCGCCGTTCAGCACGGCCAGGCCCGACGGCGGCAGGACGCGCACCATCTCCGCCTTCTCGTGGCGCGTCACCTCGAGCGTCCGGAGTGAGCGGTTGTGCTCGCTTCCGACCGAGGTGACGACCGCGATGTCCGGTCGGATCGTCCGGGCGTACCGCGCCATCTGGCCCGGGCCGTTGATGCCCGCTTCGATGACGCCGTGGCGCCTCCCGAGAGACAGACGGAACAGCGCCAAGGCGACCCATCCGCCGCTGTTCGCCCCCGTGAACCGGGAGGGCGACTCTCCGAGGGCCGCCAGCACGGCGCGGGAGGTGGTCGTCTTGCCGAACGATCCCACGACGGCGACGATGCGAGCGCGCCGCAGCAGGGTTCGCCGGTACAGGGCCGCCGCCGACAGCCCGAGAGCGCCGGCGCGGTCGCATGCGGCGTAGCGCAGGTGGCGCCGGCCCAGCGACGTCCCGAGCAGCGTGCCGGGCCCGCGAAGCCGGTGGCCCATCCGCTCAGCTCCCGCCCTGGCGCGGAGAAGCCGTGTGGAGGTGCAGGATCTTGCCGGATGCGCTCGCCATCGGCGGGCGACGCTCCACCTCGACGAGCTGGCCGTCGCGCCAGACCAGCGACATGATCCGCTCCGCCCCTCCGGACTGGCCGATCGCCGCCAGAAACGTCTCCACGATCGTCCGGGAGTCGACGGGGCCGATCGAGGGGTGAACGAGCAGCCTCAGGCGGGGCCGCCCGTCCTCGCCCTCGGCGTCCAGGAGCTGATAGTCCGTCGGGGCACCGCCGAAGCGCGACGGCAGCACTTCCTCCATCACCCGGATCACGTCGCTGTCGAGGAAGGTCATCCCGCCGGCGGTCAGCTTCTCGTCGCTGCGGATCGTGTGCAGATGGCTCGCCCAGCCCAGCCGCTCGAGGGGGCAGCCGCAGGCCCGCGTCGTCAGCACGGCCCGATCACCCAGGGAGACGTTTAGCAGCACGAACGGCGCCGTGCGCCTGATCGACGAGAGCAGGAGCGGCCGTCCGCGAGTGCCGGCGTCCGGGTCGTTCCCGTCCGGCTGGATGACCGCGTGGAGATCATCCAGGAGATGGACGTCGTCGGGCGCGTCCGCCGCCAGGCACCCGTGACCGAGGACGCTCGATTCGATGGCCGCGAAGCGAGGGACGGCCTCGGCCCCGCACCGGCGGACGACCTCCAGGCGCGCGCGCGTCAACGGCTCACCGACCACGGTGAACTGCGCGCCCTTGAGGTCGATGTCCGCGCCGAGCGCGGCCTGACAGAGGCGCACCGCGGAGCTGGCGAACGTGAAGAGATGGGGGATCCGCTGGGTCGCCAGCACGTCGCGCATCCATCGGGCGATCGGCAGCGGATCGTCCAGCGGAACGTGCCGCGGCCTCGGGAACGGGCGCGCGGCGAGCAGACCGGCCCAGCCGAGGACCCGCGTGCTCCAGCGATACCGAGAAGGCAGACCGGGGGCCGCCGGATCCACCTGGGAGAACCAGCGTGCGGACGGCGCTCCGAAGCTGCTGTACTCGATGAGCCTGGCGATGGCCCCGCCGCCCGGAACCTGCCAGTGGGCCTTGAGCCACGCGCCCCCGCCCCGCGCGTCCAGGCTGAGGAGGGTGTTCACCGCGCAGTCCCGGATGAAGGCCAGGTCGATCAGCACCGGCGTGCCGCCGCCCCGGCTGCCGCTGGTCCGCGCCGGCACGTGCAGGGCCGACCCAGGGTTCCGGCATCGGGTCGGGTCGACCTCGACCGACACGGAGCCGCGCACGACCGGCCGGCGGCCCTTGAACTCGTCGACCGTCAAGTGCACGCCCTGCCGGTGGAGGACCCGGAGGGCGCCCTCCACGCCCTCCCGCTCGACGAGGCGCTCCAGGTCCCCGTACTCGCAGCCGGCGGCTTGCAGCAGCGGTCCGTACGGGCTCCTCGCGTTGTCGTACACCGCGCGGCGGACCAGCTCCAGGAAGTCGTGCTGCCGGCGCTCCCGCCGGTGCCGCAGCACGGCGCGGGCCTCGTCGAGCGTGATGCGTCGGTGGAGAAACGCCGGCAGTCCCTTGAGAAGTCGTCCGCCGATCAGGATGTCCGAGAACGAGAGCCGGTCCACGACGCGTCATCGATACACCACCCGGAAACCCCGGGCAAGTGGGGGACGGCGGCCGGATCGTCAGGAGTCGACGGTCTCCTCGGGCGTGCGGAGCGGCTCGGCGATCTCGACGAGGTTGCCGTCGGGATCCCGCACGTAGACCGACCGGATCGGCCCGGTCGCACCGGTCCTCGGCACGGGGCCCAGCTCGATCCGGACGCCCGCCGCCGCGAGACGCCGGACGACCGCGTCCAGCGGCTCGTCGGCCAGGAAGCAGAGGTCGAGGCCTCCCGGCGTCGGTCGCTCCGCTTTCGGCTCGAGCTCCCGGCCCGCCTCGTGGAGGTTGATCTTCTGGTCGCCGAAGCGGAAGGCGACGCGGCCCTGGCCGAACGTGTCGAGACGCATCCCCAGAACGCGCGTGTAGAAGTCGATGCAGGACTCGCGCTGGCGCGTCGTCAGCACGAGGTGGTCGAGACGGCCGATCACGAGGCCGCTCCGGGCGGCGGCGATCCGGAAGGCGACGGTCGCATCGTGTAGGTCCAGCACTCGCCCTCGAGCACGACCGAGCCGTCCTGGTTCGTGATGGTGGCCCGGAGCTGGCAGACGGGCTTGTCGGGCTTGACCGACAGGACCTCCACCTCGGCGGTCAGCGTGTCGCCGAGGTACGTGGGCGCGAGATACCGGAGCGACTGGCTCATGAACACGGTACCGGGCCCGGGAAGGTCCATCGCCACCACGGCGTTGAGCATGCCCGCGGTGATCCCACCCTGAGCGACCAGCCGGCGGAACCGCGTCCCCGCGGCGAACTCCGGGTCGAAGTGCAGCGGATTGCGGTCGCCGGTGATCTCGGCATAGAGCTCGACGTCGCGGGCGGTCACGGTCTTCGTCCGCCGCGCGCGCTGCCCGGGAACCAGGGGTTCCCTTCTACCCACCGTCGCGCCGCCGCGTGGATCGTTCGGAACTCAAGGTCGGGGGCCGACCCCGTCGTCGGGGAAGGCCATCTCGGCGGGCGCGCCGAGGGGCGCGAGGTCCGGGCGGCGGGCGACCTCGGGCAAGAGCGCCTCCGACACCTCGACCTCGGCGAGCCGGAGCGTGTTCTGGATGCGGACGACCCGCGCGTCCTCGATCCGGTCGAGCCCCAGGCAGGAGAGGGCGACCGCGACGGCCTCGCGGGCGGTGTCCAGGACTGCGGGAAGCTTCGGCCCGCCCGGGGAGCACGCGGTGAGGGCGTTCACGTAGGTCGGCTCCCAGTCGATCTTCTCGGCCAGCCGCCGGGTCGTGAAGTCGGCGAGGCCGATCCCGTTGGCGTTGCCGTGGGTCTTGTCGGTCGTGTCGCACACCACGACGAAGGTGATCCGCGGGCTCGTGAAGGGCCGCTCGAACCAGGTCGCGTGGCGGCCGATGACGTTCGTGTCCATGCCCGTCCCGGAGATCTCCTTGCCGATCTCGTCGACGACCAGGAGGTCGATGTCCTCGAAGGGCAGCTTCGCCATCCAGGCGCGCGCTTGCCGAAGCAGCTCCCGCTCGCCCGCCTCCAGGTCCGCAGGCAGGAACGCCTCCACGAGCGCCGTCTCGTCGTACCCGTTCTCGACGACCCCCAGCCCGAAGGCGATCCGGCCGCTCCGGAGCGTCGCGGATCCGAGGGCCGTGATCATCCGCTCGTAGCCGAGCCGGATGTTCGCCCGGTGGGCCTGGACCGCCCCCCGGTGCTTGCCGGTGCCGATCGTCATCATCTTGAGGAGGCCGGACCCGATGTCGCCCGTGAACCCCGTGTGCGGCTTCACCCGGTTGATCACTCCGACCCAGTCGGCCTCCGCGGCGTGAGCGTCGAGCCAGATCGGCAGCCCGAGCGCCTCTCCGATCTGGACGACGTCCATCGTCACGCGGACCGGGCAGCCCATCGTCGCTTCGGTCACGCCGTAGCGCTCGAGCACGGCCCGCTGACCCTCCGCCGTGCCGCCCCCGTGACTCCCCATCGCGGGGATGATGAACGGGTGCGCGCCGAGCGCCCTCAGGTGGTCGACGGTGGCCCGGACGATCAAGTCGATGTTGACGACGCCGCGGCTGCCGACGGTGAGGGCCACCGATTGGCCCGGCTTCACGGGCAGCGCGACGCGCCCGAGCGCCGCCCCCACCGCGCCCGGCACGTCGTGGACGACGGGCCCCTGGAAGGTCTGCCGGACCCGGACCATCCGCGGAAGCCGCTCGGCGCGAGGAATGCCGGTGAGCTTCATCGGGTGCGCGGTTCCTTCAGCTCGGTCTCGACGAACGCGACCTCGTGGGAGTTCGGGTTCCACACGTCGTGCTCGACCCCCGCCTCCCGGAAGTACGCCCGCCCGGCCACCAGCTCGTTCACCGTCTCGCCCTGGGCGCTGCGGATGCGGAGCGGTCCCTCGGTGAGCGGCACGATCACGTAGTCGTACTCGTGGCGGTGCCATCCCGTCGCCTCGCCGGGGGCGAAGCGCCACTCCGTCACGCGGACGCGCTCGTTGTCGGCGTGCACCGTGGCCCGGGCGCTCCCGCTCACGGCGCGAGCCTCGCGCGCGACACGCCCGCGTCCATGTCCCAGTCCCGGCAGCCGACGTAGGCGCCGTCGCGCGCGAAGTGGGTCATGTGCTCGCGGAACGTCATCCGCCGGCAGCGCGCCGCCGCGTAGTGGAACTGGAGCGCGCGCCGGCGGTCGGGGCTCCGGTTGGGCGGGGTGCCGTGGTGAAGGAGCGCGGAGAAGAACAGGGCGCCGCCGGGCCCGAGCGGCACGACCTCGGCCCGAGCCGCCCGCGTCACATCGTCGAGCAGCTGGCAGTCCCGGACGTGGTGGTGCGGCGCGGGGCCTTCGCGATGCGAGCCGGGCACGATCTGCATGCACCCGTTCTCGACGGTCGCGGGGTCCAGGGCGATCCAGACGCCGATGACGCCGTCGAGGGGCGTCCAGTCGAAGTACGCGTTGTCCTGGTGCCAGGGCTTCTCGGCGCCCCGGTGCGGAGGCTTCATGAGGGCCATGTCCTGGATGAGCCTCGCACCGGACCCCACCAGCTGGTCCAGGATGGCCACGATCCGGGGCGCGGCCACCGCGGCCCCCAGCGTCGGCTCGACGCCGGCGAACTTCCAGAGCTTGCGGACGCGCAGCTCGGGCCGGTCCACCGACGGCTCCCGGCCGCCCCGCTGGTAGTAGGGCTCGTCCTGCACGCCGACGCCCTCCGGGCGCCGCCGCCCGAGCTCGTCGAGGGCGGCCGCGCAGCGGGCGACCTCGTCGGGAGCGAGCACCCCCTCCATCGCGAGGTACCCTCGCTCACGGAACCGCTCGCGGTCGGCCGCATCCAGGAGCGCCCGGTACCCGGGGAGCACGGTGGCCAGGGCCGACGCGTCGGTCCGATAGAGCGCGTGCCGGACGCGCGCGGCTTCCTCGTCCGAGGCCACGTAGTCGGTGAGCCCGTCGTAGACCTTCACCTCAGCGCCCCTCCGCCGCCGCGTCCGGACCGAACCGCGTGCGGACCGCGGCGAACGCGGCGGCCGTCCGGTCGAGCGCGAGCCGCACATCCTCGTCCGCGTGAGCCTGCAGGCGACACGGCTGGCTGTCCCGAATCGGCCGTCACGGCGCGATCCCCCCGTCGCCGGGCGACGCCGCGCGCAGCCGTCCGAGGCCGGCCTCCAGGTCGGCGAGCAGATCCTCCACCGCCTCGAGCCCCACGTGGAGGCGCAGGAGGAAGCCCCGTTCTCGCCAGGGCCGCGCGGTCCGCTCCGGCCGCGCGGGGACGACGAGACTCTCGAAGCCGCCGAAGCTCGCCCCGATCTTGAAGAGCCGGAGATGATCGACCATCGCCGCCACCGCCGCGTCCGACCCCGTCCGGAGCACCACCCCGAAGAGGCTCGACGCCCCCCGGAAGTCCCGCTTCCAGATCGCATGCCCCGGGTCGTCCGGCAGGCCGGGGTGAAGGACCCGCGCGACCTCGGGGCGCCGCGCGAGCCACTCCGCCACGCGCAGCGCCGAGGCCTCGTGGTGACGAAGGCGCACAGCGAGCGTCCGAAGCCCGCGCAGCGCCTGGTAGCAGACATCGGGCGCCGCGCAGTCCCCGAACATGGTCGCGCCATCCCGGACCGTCCGGTAGAGCTCGTCGGTGCGCGTCGTCACCGCGCCCAGCAGGAGGTCGGAATGGCCGGCGACGAACTTGGTCAGCGCCTGGATCTCGACGTCCACGCCGTGCTCGAACGCCCGGAAGTGGAGCGGCGTGGCCCAGGTGTTGTCGAGGATCGCGAGCGCGCCGCGCTCGCGCGCGGCGGCGGCGATGGCCCGGACGTCCTGGACCTCGAACGTCTGCGAGCCCGGCGACTCCATGTACACGACTCGCGTGGTCGGGCGGATCTCCCCGGCGAGATCCGAGCCGACGAGCGGGTCGTAGAACGTGACGTCCACGCCGAAGCGCGCGAGCACCTCGGTGCAGAAGACGCGCGTCGGTCCGTAGACCGTGTCCGCCACCAGGAGGTGATCCCCGTGCCGGAGGAAGGCGGTGAGGGTCTGCGCCACGGCGGCGAGCCCGGAGGTCGCGATCAGCGTGCGCGCGCCGCCGGACAGCTCGGCCAGGGCGTCCGCCAGCGCGAGGGTCGTCGGGGTGCCGTCGAGCCCGTATCCGTAGGTGGTGTACTTCCGGTCGCGCCGGGCCTCGTAGGCGGCCATCGTGGGATAGAGGATGGTGGAGGCGCGATAGACCGGCGGGCTCACGGCGCCCTCGTGCCCTTCCGGATGCCGGCCGGCGTGCACCAGCCGCGAATCGCGGTCCATGACTCCTCCCTGGAGGGATTGGGCAGGGATCGGCACGACCGATCAGGACCCGGATGTATTCTACCCGCTACGAGCACGGAATGGCTGCGTCCCCGGACGGCGGTTCGCGCGAGTCGAGCATGAGCGGCGCCCCGGACCCGATCGCCCCGCCCCGGGTCGCGGTGCCGCCGGCTCTCGCCGTCGTCACGCTGGGGGCGCTGGTCCTGGTCTATGCCGGCGCCCTCTGGCTCCAGGCCGCGCTCTACGTCCCCAAGGAGCCGGTGGTCGCCGCCTTCCTCCTGGTGGTCATCGCCTTCCGGCGGCTCCGCCCCTTCCTTCGCGACTGGGGAGTGCTTCTCGTGCTCCTCTTCGTGATGGACGCGTTCCGGGAGGCCGCCTACTACGTGACGCTCGCTCTGGACCGGGCGGTGATCGTGCAGGCGCCGATCGATTTCGACCGGGCGCTCTTCGGCGTCGTGCCGACCGTCTTTCTCCAGCGGTGGCTCCATCCGACGCCGGCGCTCCACTGGTACGACCTCCCCCTGGCGGCGCTCCACGGGAGCCACTTCCTCGCGTTCCTCGTGGTCGGGCTGGCCGTGTGGGTCTGGCGGCCCATCGCCTTTCGCGGCTACGCACTGGCCGTCCTCCTCACGTCGTACGCCGGACTCGTCGGCTACTTCCTCTTCCCGACCGCCCCGCCCTGGATGGCGTCGCTCGAGGGAGCGCTTCCTCCTCTCACCCGGGTCCTCCACACCGTGGAGAGTCTCCACGTCCCGCGCTTCCTGGTGCTCGGACTCGACACGAACCCGGTGGCGGCGATGCCGTCGCTCCACGCCGCGTTCTCGGTGACCGTCGTGCTCGGCCTCGGCCTCGTCTCCCGACCACTGGCGTGGATCGGGATGGCGTACCTGGTCACGGTCGCGCTCGCCCTCGTCTACGGCGCGGAGCACTACGTGGCGGATCTGCTCGCGGGATACGCGCTCGGGCTGGCCGGGTTCTGGGGCGGGCTGCGCCTGACCCGCGCCCGCCTGTCCCTCTCCGCGCCGGGCGGCGCCGACGACGCCGGGACGCACCTGCCGCCCGAACGGGCGCTCGAGCCCGAGCGGTCGCCGGGTCCGCCGGCGGCGGGCGTCCCGACGCGGAGCCCCGGCCGCTGACGGTGGCCCGACGGCGGACGGTCTGGCCGGCCGTCGCGGTGGCCGCGCTCCTCGCGGTCTTCGTGGCCCACTGCCTCGTCGGCGAGCGGGCGGATGCGCCCACGTTCGACGAGACGACGCACCTGGCCCAGGGACTTCTCCACGTCGTCCGCGGAGACTACCGCTTTCAGGTCGATCATCCGCCGCTCGCCAAGCTGGTGGCGGGCGCCGCGGCGCGGCTGACGGGCGCGCGCCTGCCCGAGGACTCTCCCCGGTGGCGCGCCGACATGAGCAACCCCTTCGAGCACCGCGCCTGGGCGTGGCGAGCGCTCTACCGAACGCCCGGCAACGACCCCGAGCGCCTGTTCACGGCGGGTCGCCTCGCCCTCGTCCCGCTGGCCCTCCTGCTCCTGCTCGTCGTGTGGCGCTGGACCCGGGCGCTCTACGGCGAGGTCGCGGGCCTGGCGGCTCTCGCGCTGGCGGCCTTCGACCCGAACCTCGTCGCGCATGCGCACCTCGTCACGGCGGATGTCCCGGCGACGGCGCTCCTCGCGACGGCGGCCTACGCCTGCTGGCGAGCGCTCGTTCACTGGCGGCTCGCGTGGGGCCTCCTGGCCGGCGGCGCGCTGGGCCTCGCGGTCGCCACGAAGTACACCGCGCTCCTCATGGCGGGGCTGCTGCCGCTCTTCGTCTTGGTCCGCGCGCTCGATCCCGTCCCCTGGCCGATCGGGCGCCGACCGGGCCGGCGGGGCGACACGGCGGCGGGGCGACTGGGCGTGGCCGCGATGCTCGCGCTCGTCGTCCTGGCGACGGCCTGGACGATGCTCTGGGCGACGTACCGCTTCCGCCCGGCCGCGGCGCCCGATCTGGCGGTGGGGCTCACGGGCCACGCCCTCCGCGCGTGGCTCGACGCCTCTCCTCCGTGGCCGCTCGCTCTCCTCGCGCACGCGACCGAATGGCGGCTGATACCGGATGCGTGGGGGCTCGGGCTCGTCTACCTGGTCGCCGACGCCACGCTGATCCCGCGCGTCTCGTACCTCGCGGGCGAGCTGTCCGACCGAGGCTGGTGGTACTACTTCCCGGCGACGCTCGCGCTCAAGGTGCCCCTCGCGACGCTCGCGCTTGCGGCTCTGGGCGCGGTGGTCGCGGTCCGGCGCCCGGCCGTCGGGGCGGGGGACGAAACCGGGCATCGCTCGGCGATGGCGTTCGTCGTCGGCTTCCCGATCGCGCTGCTCGCGGTGGCCGCGACGTCGTCGCTCGACCTCGGCCTCCGTCAGGTGCTACCGGTCTACCCGTTCCTCCTGATCCTCGCCGGCGGCGGGGTCGCGGCCTGCTGGAGGTGGCGCCGGCCCGCCGGGGCGGCGGTCGCGCTCGCCGGCATAGCGTGGGTGGCCATCGCCTCGGTCCGGGTGGCCCCCGACTATCTCGCCTACTTCAACGAGGCGGCCGGCGGCCCGGACCGGGGGCTCCGCTGGCTCGCCGACTCCAACCTCGACTGGGGCCAGGCCCTCAGGCGCCTCCCCGAGTGGCTGGCGGAGCGCGGGATCCGTGAGGTCAACCTCTGCTACTTCGGCACGGCCGATCCCGATGCGTACCTCGAGCACGTCGCGCTTCCCGGCTGCACGACCTACGCCCGGCCGGTCGCTTCCCCGAAGCTCCCCGGCTACGTGGCGATCAGCGCGACCCATCTCGCCGGCATCCACCATTCGCCGGAGCTCCGGGCGTGGTACCGGGAGCTCCTCGGGCGAGGCCGGCTGGTGGGCGTCGTGGGGCACGCGATCCACGTCTACGAGGTGCCTGCCGCTCCGTAGCCTCCGCGCATCCCGGCTCAGCTCCCATGCTCCGAGTAGTCCCGGAGGAACTGCCAGTACGTGTGGCTGATGCGCCACCACGTCCACCCGACGAGATAGGTCACGACCGCGCCCACCAGCGGCACCGCGATCAGTCCGGGCGTATTCCCCCTCACGGCGACGACACAGCCCAGGGCGGTCAGGGCGACTCCGCCCCAGGCCGCCGGCTCGTGCACCGCCAGCCCGAGGACGCCGCGACGCTCGTACAGCTCCGCCTGCCGCGCCGCGCTCCCCTCCCAGGTTTTCGGCACCCGATACCAGCCTGGCGCGTCGCCCCCGGCCTGCTCGCCCTTCCGCCGTCGGTGCCGGCGATGGAGGGTGCCCCGCGCGAGTTGAGCGACGAACATGAGGGCGTAGATCGCGCCCAACAGCCCGCCCGCCGCCCACCAGGCCACCGATGGTGAGGCCGCCCGTGTCTTCCAGAGGACGTACGCGACGCACAAGCCCGGCAGGAGCGACGCGAGCGCCCGGCTCAACCGGACGCGCGACCGGAGGTACCCGGCGTAGTCCGCGGCCGCGCTCCGGTCGAGGAGGCGCATGCGGTAGCGGCCCTCCGGGAACGGGTCGTCGGCCTTCCGGGGGTTGCGCTGCCACCACTGCACACGCGTCCACCGGCCGTGCTGCTCGATGTCCTCCAGCACCGTGTCGGCCCACCGGTCGTAGACGATCCCGACGAGATACGCGGCTCCGAGGAGGGCGGCGCCGGCGGCCACGGCCTGCACGCCGCCGATCGGGGCCAGGAGCGCGAGGACGTCGTCGCCGACGAGAGGCGAGAACATCACCAGCACCATTCCCCCGATGAGGACCTGCTCGACGAAGATCTCCGTGCTCTTCATCGGGCTTCGAGACCCAGGCGCGCCCTGATCAGGGGCACGCACTTGCGGAGCAAGGCGCGGCTCTCCGGAAAGGTCAACAGCCGCCGCGCGCTCGAAGCCGAGCACCACCGGGTCTGGCGGCCTTCGCCGGCGTCGACCGTCCGCACGTACCGGAGGAGGTAGTAGTGGACCCGGATCCGGCGACCGTCTTCGACGAACTCGATCATCCCGACCGGCGCCACCGGCACGGCGTCCACGCCGGCCTCCTCGAGGACCTCGCGGCGGGCCGCCGTTCTCCGCGACTCCTTCGGCTCGACGTGCCCCTTCGGGAAGATCCAGTGGCGACGGTTCTTGCGCCCCCGCACGACGAGGATCCGGGCGGCCGAGTCTTTCGCGCGCACGACGATGCCTCCCGCCTCGACCACCGTCGACATCGACGCCGCAGGAGCGCGCGCCCTTCGCCGGCCCGCCGGTTCTTCCCTGCCCCCCGAGCGACCCGCCCGGGTCTCAGGTCGCGAGGCGGTACCGATAGTTGACGACAAAGAGGACCTCGGCCACGGCCGAGAGGTCCAGAACGTCGTGGCCAGCCACCTGCCTGGCGGCCACGAGCCCGGGATTGCCGAGCGGCTCGAGGGTCAGATACCAGATGTCCGCCGGCGCCAGGCCCTCGGGCCAAGGAGCGGGCGTCGCCGGCAGGTCGAACACGGGCGTCGTCACGCCGGTGCCGGCGTCCGTGTGGTCCCGCCGCGTCATCGGGACCTGGGCCGCCCGGAGCAGCTCCGCCGGGACGACGGCCGGCAGGGGCCGCGTGGACGGCGAGAGGTTGGCGGGCAGCACGTCGCCCGGACGCTCCTGACCGACCGGCACCCAGATCATCCGGTC
Source organism: Candidatus Rokuibacteriota bacterium (assembly GCA_044867785.1). Taxonomy (GTDB): domain Bacteria; phylum Methylomirabilota; class Methylomirabilia; order Rokubacteriales; family DASRDR01; genus DASRDR01. Next base: position 11,609 of record JBIOVM010000105.1, read on the forward strand.
GACTCGCAGGACGCGATGCCACGCCGCCACCGACGCGACCTCCCCCGGCGTGACGGCCGTCTCCGCGACCGTCACCAGCTGACCGTCACGCACCACGCGAGTCAGGCCGGCATCGGCCACGGGGTCGAGCGCCGCCGCGGCGAGGACCAGCGTGCCGGAGCGCCACAGGGTCTCCACCCGCCGCCGCGAAGCGACCAGCACCTCGGCCACCGGCACGGGCGCACCGCGTCGATCGTAGAAGGCGACGAGGACACCGTCCGGCACGCGGTCGCGCTCGTCCGCCGGATAGTGCCGCTCGGTCGTCGCCAGCGCGACGCTGCAGAGGTTCAGGCGGAGGCTGTCGGTCAGCTGCGGCCCCGCGGCGCTCGGATTCAAGAGATGGTAGAGGACGTCCGGGAAGTCGAACCGGAGCCGGAAGGCGCGGCCCCCGGGCCAGACCCTCGCCGCCAGCGCCTCTCGAGTCACGCGACCCAGCTCGACGTCGTGGTGGGCCGTGTACTCCACGGTGAGCTGGACGTCCGCGATCGTGGCGTAGTCGAACCGGTTGGCGGCGCGCGGCAACTCCAGGAGCCACGACGCGGCGACCCCTGTCCCCTCGAACGGGTTGAGCCGGCCGGGCTCGAGATTCAGAGGAGCCAGGCCGCGGCCGTCCGGGGCGGGCGCCAGCGCGACGCTTCGCGACAGGGCCGGCAGCGTCCGCGCGCGGAACCCCGCGCCGTCGCGGACCACGATCTCGGTCGGCCCAAGCTGCTGGAGCGTCGCCTTCACGCCGTCCATCCCGACCAGGGCCAGGACGTGAATCCGTACCGAGCGGATCTGGCGCCGGTGGTGACCTGGAAAGTCCCGGTCGAAGTCGTCGTGGTCCGTCCGGAACCAGAGCTGCCCGGTCCGGCGGAAGTGCTCGAACTCGATGGGAAAGCGGCTGGCCAGGGAGAAGATCTTCGGCGGAGGGTTCTGCAGGTCCTCTTCGTGAACGAAACGCTGGAACTCGAGCGTCGCAAGGTCCGCGACCAGGGACTCCCCGCCGGTGAGGCCCTGCACCGAGACGTCGAAGTAGTCCAGCTTGACGATCTGGAAGGGCCGGCTGCGCTCGAGTTCGAGCGCCCGCTCGGCCATGAGAGCGGCGCGCGTCGCGTAGTCCAGGTACTGCCGGTAGGTCCGCTTGGCATGCCGGGCCAGGAAGGAGAACATCTCCGCGTTCAGGAGCTGATGGGACAGGTACGTGAGCACCCGCTCGGCGAACGCGAGCTCGAGGAGACCGATCTCCACCTGACGGCGGGCCATGCGCTCCTGCAGCTCCGCCGCCCGGAGGCCCAGCTGCGCGAGCGGCTGCTCGACGGACCGCAAGAGCTCCTGCGTCTGCTCCAGCATCACGCGCTGCTGATAGACGTTGAGGATGCCCTGGGCGGCTCCGACGGTGCTTCCGGCCACGCCCGAGGCCGCGCCCGCGACACCGATACCTGCAAGCGCCAGTGACGCGCCGCCCGTGGGCACGGCCGCCGCCACGCCGACCCCCGCGGACGCCAGGCCGATCAGGCCCTGGGACATCCCGGCGACGCCGCCGAGCACGGCAACCGCCATGGCCGCGTCGTTCAGCGCGAGGAGCTGATCGAGATGGCGGTCGCGAAGCTCGGTCCCCTCCACCTGGTACCGGCTCATCCGGACCTGCAGCGCGGCCTGGTCGACGGCGAGCTGACGGACGCGCTGCTGGGCGCCCATCAGCGCGAGGCCGTGCTCCTGCTGCATGCTCGTGAGGCGGAGCGACGCCAGCTTCTCGCGGAACTGCAGGAAGTCCTTCTCCGCATTGACCGCGAAGGTGGCGAAGTGCCGGGCGAGCCCGAGGAGGGTCTCGAAGCGGTACGCGCTCACCGCGTCGTCACGCAGCCCGAGCACGTTGAGTCCGAGGTCCAGGCTCTCGAGGTAGAGGCAGGCCTGCTCGAGGTGACTGCGCGTCAGCGGGTTCGGCGGAGGGCACGTGTAGACCTTCCGCAGGTCGTCCAGGATTCCACGCTCCTCGAGGGCCAGGCAATCTTCCGGCGGCGCCTCACAGTCGTCGGCCTTGTCGCCCTCGAGCGGAGGGAACGGGAACTTGCCGAGCCCGCCCCCGGGACGCTTGCCGCCGCCGCCCGGGAACCGCCCGAGCACGGTCGAGCGCGTCGCCCGGGCGACCGCCTTGGCGCCCAGCAGGTCGACCACGGTGACGAGGTCCGGATAGGCGTGCTCGGTGGGAGTCAGGGTCGCCCGACCCACGGCGGTGCCGATCACCCGGCTCCCTTGGAATCGGAGCAGCCGTTCCGCCTCCGCGAGCAGGCCCAGGACCTCCTCGCAGGTCGGGCGGGACCCGCGGCGCCGGCCGAGCAGCGCCGCCTTCACGCCGTCCCGCACCGCGGGAGGCAGCCGCGGCAGCATTCCGAGAAGGATCCGGATCTGCTTCTCGCAGAGCTTCAGTTCGGGTGGAATCGTGACGTCGTCCGGCGGGGGACCCGCCGCCGAGGTCGGCGACTCCGTCGGTGGCGTGGTCCCGCCCGGTCGGCAGCGAACCTCCCCCTCCCATCCCTCGCAGCACCGTGTCTGCCCGTAGGCGAGCAGCACGCGACTGAACTCCTCGCCGGCCAGACGCCGGCTCTCGGGGTCGTCTCGCGTGAAGGCCGCCTCACCGGCCGCGAGGTGGTTCGCCGCGTGGCGGGCTCGCAGGAGCCCTTCCTCGATCCCCACCTGCCGGTGCGGAATGTCGGCGTGCAGGTACCGGTAGCCGATCCGGCGGGCGGGCGGATCCCCGAACACCAGGGCGGCGCTCGCGCTTCCCCCGCTTCCGCCGTTGCCGGAGACCCGATGCTCGATCTCGTTCGGGAACAGGTCGTACACGACGTCGTAATGCCGCTTGGCGCCTTCGAAGTCACCGGCAGCATGGAGCGCATCGGCAATGCCGAGGGGCAGGACGAAGAAGTAGTAGTGGGGCAGGAGGCCGACGAGCCGGTTGGTCAAGGACGCCAGGGCGTAGCGATCGACGTGGGCGTCGAACGGTCCGTAGACAAGGGTCGGCGCCTGCTCGATCCCGTACGGCGTGAGATCGATCGGCTCGTGGACCGGCGCGGTCGGGGCGCCCGTGTCGGCAGCGAGCGCCGGGCCGCGCACGCTGACGAGCGGGAACTCGTCGGCGTCGACGGTGACCCAGTCCCCGAGCACTCCCGGCAAGTCCGGAGGGCTCGTCAGCCGGCACTCGTACGGCTGGCGATCGAGGGCCGGCTCCGGGCGGTCGCCCGCCGCTGGCGCGAAGAGGAGTTGGCCGAGACTGGCATGGCCGGTCGGATAGTAGGTGACGTCGGCCTGCTTGAAGACGGCCTTCGAATTGCCGAACGCGTAGAGCCCCACGCCACCCGGGCCGATCGGCTCGGCGTCCGTCGCCGCGAGCTTGGCCGGGTCCGGCGCCTCCGGCTTCCCGATCTCGATATGGATGTCGAGGCCGCCGTCAGGCCGGTCCGCCAGGTCCAAGCGCACCCGGTAGTCCTGGTTCAGCTCGATCGTCGGCACGGTCTGCCCGCTCGTGGGAGCGAGCACCACGGGCGGCTGCCCGGCCTTCACCTTGACCAGCCGCACGAAGGCGCCGGCCGTGTCGGGCGGGAAAATATCGTTCCAGAGGAACTCGGCGGCCGCGATCCCGGCGAGCCATGTCAGGAACGCGACCGACAGGGTCAGCGGGAGCGCGGCTGGGAGACTGTTGCCCAGCACGACCAGCGTGTACGCCATGAGAATCGTCCAGGCGATCTCCATCACGACCTTCTGGGTGGCGTGCTGGGCGGCCTCGCCCACGTTGTTGCGAAGCGCCAGCAGGTAGTAGCTCTTCCCGCCGTCCTCCTCCCGGAAGCGGAACACGATGCCGAAGTCGTCGTTGTCCCCGGTGGCGAGCGTGAACACGGCGGTGTAGGAGCCGAACGCCTCGCTCCCGGCCGCCTCCCGGTCGAACAGGATCGTGCCCCGGCGGGCCGTCGTCCCGCTCCGGATGTCGAGGTCGTCGTAAAGGTTGGAGACTTCCTGGAGCGCGCCGTCGCGGACGATCCAGGCCGACTGGCTCTCGACGATCACGCTGTCGAGCGCCGCCGAGAACGCCTCGTTGGCGAACTCGCCCAAGGCCGCCCGGTTGTCCCGTTCGATGTCTTGGAGGTTCTCCGTCCGGAACTCGCTCCCGAGCCACTCCTCGATACCCGCGTTCACCGCGACGAGTGCCGCCTGCGGCAGATCGTCGAGCCCGCCCAGCAGGTCGGCCGCGGAGTCGAAGAGAAGGGTCGCGCCGCCGAGCAGCGATTCCGTGACGCGCTCGATGATCGTCGACACCACACACACGGGGTCGACGACGGTCACCTCGAACGTGAAGGGCGGGACTCCTCTCGTCTCGTTGTGCGAGCAGTCCCCCACGAGGCTGTTCAGCAGCTCCTCGTCGAACGTCTCCACGATGTCGCTCGCGAAGTCGGCCAGGCAGGGGAGACTCTCCAGGACCTTGATGCCGGCCGTGATCGGATCGAGCTCGCCCTCGCCCCAGATGTCCCGGAGACACGTCTCCAGCGCAGCCACGTCGGCCGTCAGGGCCGCCTGGAGGTCGCCGAGCCGGCCCTCGATCTTCGGAAAGGCGAGCGTGATCAGGAGCTTCTGCAGCGCCGGCCCGAGCCGGTCAGCGAGCTGGGGCCCGATGCTCGACCGCAGGATGAAGGGCAGCGAGAAGCGGCGGCCCGCCGACGTGTCGACGACGCCGAGCCCGGATCCGGCGTACGCGTTCCGGAGCTGAGCGAGCTGCGACTCGTTTCTGACCACCTTGGCGGCGACGAGCATCCCGACGAGGCCTCCCGTCGTGGACACGGCGATCGCTGTCTGAACGTCCTGCCAGAGGTTCGCGAGGTCGTCGGCCGTCGGGATCAGGCCTTCGCTCGGCCAGAAGGTCGACTTGTCGGCCATCGCCTGGAGCCGTCCCGTCGCGATCAGCTGGCTGACGAATGCCGGCCGAAGGGACGCGCGCTCGAGGGCGCCCAGCAGCGCGGCGGCGTCGCGAAGGGGCTCCGGGCCGTCGCCGGCGCAGGCCGGCGACCTGCCGTAGAAGAGCTCCTCGTAACCCGCCAGGGTCGCCGAATGGTAGCGGGAGACGTGGCGCCGGATGCGCTGCTGCGCCTGGCGGTAGAGCTCGACCGCCAGCCCGTACTCCTCGTCGCGGAACGCGACGTGGGCGCGCGTGACCAGGTCGTCCAGGTCGAGAAGCTCGCGCACCGTCTGGAGCCCCTGGCGGAAAAGCTCCATCAGTGACTTGAGGAGGTCGCTTCCGGCGGCGCGCGCCTCCAGGGCTTCCTCCGCCCGCTGCAGGCCCTCGCGGAGCGCCGCCACGTCGCCTCGGACGAGCGGGGCGCGCAGGTGAAGATCGTAGAAGTTCTGGGGGAACAGCATCTGCTCGACGCGCACCCGGTAGTCCGAGTACGTCCGGAAGCGGGTGCCGGTCGCGAGGCCGACCGCCTCGCCGCCTGCCGACTCCGCGCAGCAGGCGACGTACCAGGCGTGCCCGCAGCGCATCGCCTCCTGGAGCGTGAGGACCGCCAAGTCGCAGCGGGACAGGGCCCCCTCGGTCGCGAGAAAGTTGACGTGGTAGCGCTCGCGGAGCCGGCTGGCGTCCTCGCCGGTGAGCTCGATCAGCCGTCGCCGGAGCCGCTGGGCGACGTCGACGATCGCCCCCGGGCTCGCGCCGTCGAACACCCCCAGCTCCGCCCCGAAGTCGTCGAGCGGGAGCAACGTCGAAGCCGCCCCCGCGAGGTCCGCGCCCGTCGCGCGCACCGTCGCCTCCACGATCAGCTCCGGCGCCACGCGGGGCTGAGCACCGAGGAAGGCGGCCAGCTCCCGGCTCCCGCCTTCGACCGCCGTCACCGCCGCGCGCAGCTCGGCGTCGTCGGCGATCCCGACCCCGGCGAGGAAGTCCCCTCCCCAGCCGGACCGCGCCTCGGCTCGGGCCGCCTCCTCGAGACGGCCCGTCTGCGCAAGAAGCGCGTGCCGCACGATCACCCGGTCGACGAGCATGAGCCGCAGGACGGCCGAGAGCGACACTCCCGGAAAGTCCCCGGCGAGGAGGGCCCGCTCGAGGACCTCGGCGCCCAGGCGGACGAGCGGCATGGACTCGCAGGCCGGCGCCGAGAAGTCCTGGTGGAACTGCGCCTCCAGGTCGTCCACGTCCGAGCCGAACACCCGCACCAGGTACGACAGGTAGGCCGACTGCGACAGGATCGAGAGCTGTCCGGGCTCCCCGCAGCAGCCCTCGTCGCAGCGCTGGCAGCTGGGCGGCGCGAGCGCCAGGTCCGCCATCGCCGCCTGCGTGACGACCCGGTAGACCTGGCGGGCTCGCACGCCGGCCTCGCGAAGGGCGATGTCCGACGGCATCGTGACTCGCAGACGCTTGTCCCGGATCGCCGCCTCGATCTCCTTCCGGAGACGATCCGGAGGCGTCGTGGCCAGACGCGCGACACTGTCGACTCCCGCGCGCGCGAGGGCATCGACGACCGCGTCGTCATGGACCACCGTGGCCAGATGGGCCCGCCGCTTGATTCCCGCGAGCGTCGTCGCATCGAGGCCCGCGGCACGGAGGCGGCGGCTTCGCGCCGCTCGGATGGGATCCATGCGTCGAAGATGCGCGAGCGTGCCCAGGCGGGAGCCTCGAAGGGCCGTCGCGTGAGCCGCGCTCCCGATCACGCCCTCGAACGCCGGTCCCGCGGCGCTCCGTCCGTCCGGCAGCTCCACCACCCAGTCCCTTCCGAGCGCGGAGCCCGATCGGGGCGGGGTCCTGTGAAGCACCCGACCGGCGGCGTCGAGGATCTCCAGCGAGATGCCGCTCCGTCCGTCGGCGCGACGCCGCCTCGTGCCACCCGGCGCGCCCGCGTCGTCGATCCGCAGGCGAAAGCGACCCTGCGCGTCGGTCGTCACCTCGCTGAGGCGCTCGGCCGCCTCGTCGTCGGCGCCGCGGTACGCGCGGACGATCAGGTCGGGTCTCGGCGTCCGCCCGTCTGCCGCTCTGACGTGCCCGCCAAGGACCACGGTCGCGTTCGGGGTTCGGCTCACGCGGCACCTCGATTCGGTCTAGGTCGCCTTTGCGCCGACAGAGCACCGCTCATGGGTGGGCACCCTCAAGGCTTGACGAGATGGCCAATCGGGCGCAGCGTGCCGGCCAGCGACGCCCGGCGCGCCAATCCGGTCGTCACCTCCACCGTCACGAACTCGCCATCGATCTTCGGGATGGGAAGACCGGAGCTTTCCAGGGCTTCACGCGTGGGACCCCATCGTCCGGTCACCTTGTGGACGACGTCATCGCCGAGCGACGGGTTCAGAATCACGTCGTTGACGTCTTCGCGACTGAAGACGGCGAGACCCGACTGCTGATGCGTGTGGTGGGTCGACTTGGTGTCCGGGCCGACCCGGATCGTGACGTGGTCCGGTCCGCCCGTTGTCTCGATCTTGCTGCCCGTTCTGCTCTCGACCTCACTGATCTCTACGTTCTCTTTCTCCGACCGCTCGAAGCGCTTGATCTCCTCGATCGTCGCCGTTCGCCGCGTTTCGCCCGGGATGTACTCCCCCATGTCCACGGAATCCTTGGCCTTCACCGTCGTACCGACCGGGCGCTGAGGACGCACCCGCGGCGGATCGATCTTGGGGACCCGCGGCGAGATCCCGGCCGCGACGCCGGTCGCCGTGGTGATGACGCCCGTCACCCCGGTGATGCCCTTGCGGGCGCGCTCCGCCCGCGACAGGGTCTCGCCCTTGATGCTCTCTCCCGTGTACGCCTCGAGCGCGTCGGTCATGCCGGTCTTCTCGCTCAGGACGAGCGCCGCGGTCTCGAGCCCGGTCGCGCCCTCGTCCTCGTAGAAGACCGCGCGGTCCGCGAGCTTGTCGACCTGGAGAACGTAGGCGGCGGCCTCGGAGTACTCGCCCGCCTTGGCGGCCGTGCTGGCCCTGGACGCGGTGTCGACGACGCCTTCCTTGACCGCGGTCCCCATCCCCTTGACGTCGTTCCACATGTCCCGGCCGAGCTGCTTGAGGTTCTCCTTGGTGTCCTCGGACAGGTGCCCGGTGAGGTCCCGGAAGGTCACGGGATTGTCCCGCGCGAAGACGTAGAGGTTCAGCGCGTCGGCCGATCCGATCGGATCCGGACTGATCCACCGTCCGAGCCACGGCGCGTAGTAGCGAGCCCCGCAGTAGCAGAGGCCGGTCTCGTCGTCCTGCTCGTGGCCGCCGAAGCGATACCGCCGACGCTCGTCCGGGCGCAGGCCGACGCCGGCCAGGTAAGCGCTCCCGCCGTACGGGTAGAACTCCTCGTAGCTCAGCAGGCTCCCGGCGGAATCCACCTCGAGGAGGATCGACCCCCGATGGTCGTCGAGCTGGTGCCGCACCTGTCGAGCCGGCATGCCGGACTCTCGCCCCGCCACGTCGACCGTCCGCTGCTCGACCAGCAGCAGCGGGCCGCGATCGTCCGAGACCCGGAACGTGCGGCGCTCGAAGTCGACGCCCGCCCCGGAATGGCGACGATGAATCTCGACGCTCCCGAGGTAGAGGTGGTCCTCGTCGAGACGTCCCGCTCGCTCGACGACCTTCCGCATCCGCTGACCGGCCGCCTCGTAGGTGAAGTAGACCTGGTCGGGAACGCCGCCGGTGGCCCGGTTCACCCGGGCGTGGCGGAGCCGGTCCCGGTGGTCCCACTCCAGCAGCGGAAGGTGCGGGAGCCCGATGACGTTGCCGTTGCGATCGCAGGGCACCACGAAGGTCGACTCCCCGTCGCATCCGGCGTCGCTGTCGAGGAGCCGGTTCGACGCCGCGTCAACGGTCTGCCGACGGGTCCACCCACCCGCCGCGCCCGCCGCGTGCACGATCTCGACGAGGTTGTCGCCCAGGTCGTACCGGTAGGTCTCCTCGTAGTTGCGGAGCGCCTGCGCGTCGGTCGGGGGCTGGGCGGCGAACGGCAGGAACTCCGTCTGCTTCCGGTCGAGCTGCCGATGGTGGCAGGGCCCCACCGCCTCGTGCTCCCGGCCGTGCGCCTCGACGAGACGATACGCTGCGTCGTATCGGTAGCGGCTGATCGCGTCGACTTGCTGGTTCGCATGGAACACCGACGGGAATGCGACGTCGGCCACTCGGGTCAGGTTGCCGACCGGGTCGTACGTGTACTCGAGGTGCCGGACGGTGAACCCATCCGAGCGCGTGCTGACGACGCTCCGGAGGCGAAAGGTCTCCGGCTCGTAGGCATACCGCGTGGTGACCCCGTTTCCGTGAGCCACCATCGTTCGCTGGCCGCGCGCGTCGTACTCGATCGCGGCGAGGGCCGCCGAGAGCGTCGAATCCCCGAACGCCGAGGCGTCGACGCCGGCCAGCAGGTTGGCCGGGTTGTAGCGGGGCCGATACGCGCAGCGACTGCTCGCCACGCCGGCCTCCTCGACCGTCGCCGCGACGATCCGGTTGAGCGCATCGTAGGCCGTGTCGGCGTGGAATACCTCGCTGCCGAGAGAGACGGCGCCCGACCAATCCGGCTCTCGCCGGTAGTCCTGGGCGAGACGGCGGGTGGTCCTGAGGAGGTAACCCCGGGCGTCGTAGGCGTCGAACGTCGCCACTCCCGCGGCGTCGTACTTCTCCGCGATGCGACCGCGGAGATTCCGGATCGTCGCGTTCGGCCGAGTCTCCCCGTAGACCGCCCGTTCGGCCAGGCGCTCCGGAGCTCCGGGCGGCGCGACCCAGACCTCGGTCACGCGGCGAAGGGCATCGAACACGTGGCGAGTCCGCAGACCCTCGCCGCTCCACTCGTAGATCGCCTGGCCGACCACGTCCAGAAAGCTGCGGCGGCGGCCCGCATCACGGCTGTCGACGCCGAGGCGGCGCCCGGCCAGGTCGACGTCGTGGACGAACGCCGACAGCCCCCGGGGATCGATGATCGCGCGCAAGTTGCCGTCGGCGTCCAGGAGGTATCGCGTCTCGAGCACGTCGCTGCCCGGCGCCGTGCCCGTGGTCATGACCTTGCGGCACCGCCGCCCGAGGGGATCGAGGTGCGTGACCGTGGGAGTGCCCGCGTGCTCGGCGGCCTGAAGCGCCGCTTGCTGCTCCGGAGTGCGGGCGGACGGAGGGGGCGGGTGCTGTCGATCGGGGATCCGCTGGTCGAACCAACTGCGGAAGGGAGCGCCCTGCTCCCGAAGATGACGTCGCCGCACCCCCGCCAGCAGGGGCTCGTCCTCCGGCAGGAGCAGCACGGTATCGTTCGCGTCCCAGGCCTCCTCGCGCCAGCCGTCGAAGAGCACTCTCTCGAACGAGTGGTTGGGATGCAGCGTGAGGACCGGTCGGAGCAGCGGGTCGTACGAGACGCTCTGGGCGACGCCGTGGCGCCGGGGCGGCTCGAACCGGTGGGTTCCCGAAAAGAAGGGCTCGTACTGCTCGACGCGCTTTCCTTTGTTGTTGTAGACCGTGGCCCAGGTGACCGTCCAGCGCGTCGACGCCGCCACACCGCCCGCGGGACCGGGCTCCGCCGCGAGCCGCGTCTGAAGGGCCCGGCCGAAGCCGTCCGAGTAGAGAAATCCCTGCTGGACGGGCGTCGAACCGCCACCCGGCTCGCCCGCATGGACCTCCCGGGCGAGGGTGGCGACGACCGCCGGGCGCCCGAAACGCCGGAACTGGTGGGGATCGTAGACGATGCGCGTCGTGGCGCCTCGCAGGATGTCCCGCGGAGCGAGCCCGGGATCCGACAGGTAGGCGTCGATCTCCGCCGCCTCCAGGTCCGCCGCGAACCCCGAGAGCGTGTCGCCCGACACCGCGGTGCCGGTGACCATGCCGAGGGCGTCGAACGCCACCTCGGACCGGTTCTGGTTCTGGTCGATCAGCGCCCGCGGGGACAGCACGCGGTAGTCCAGCTCGACCCGCCGCTCGTTGCCGATCTGGTCCACCGTGCGGGTCTGCAGCAAGGCGTAGCTGTCGTGGAACACGTGCTCGTCGCGCCCGAACGCGTCACGCCGGCGTACGGCCACGTGGAACCGGCTCGGATCGAAGGCGATCTGTCCCGACGGGATCCACCAGTAGCGAAGGACGTCAGGCTCGCGGTGGTACCCGGCCGCCTCCAGCTCGGCGGCGGCCCTCGAGGCGGACCCCTGCGACAGGAGGTCCCCGTACACGACGGTGACGAGGTCGTCGGTGAGCGCGGCTCGGTAGGTCTCGTACGGGAGCCCCAGCCTGTCGATTCGGCCGAGCGGCAGGCGTTCGGCGAGGGTCCGGGCGGGCGAGCGGCCGGGGTCGAGGTCCACCACGGCGGCGGCGCCATCGCGGCGGTAGTAGGTGCGAGCCCAGCTCAGGAGTCGGCGCTCCACGCCCACGTGCCCGGGAGGCCGCTGCCACTCGAACGGGCGAAACGGTCGGGACTGCCCGAGGTCCACGTCCATGACCGCCGTGAAGTCGCTCACGCCGAGCGGCGGAGCGCCCGGGCTCCACGGCACGCCCGTGATCTCGTAGCGGCGACTCTGGCAGGGGCGACCGACGTAGTACCGGGTCACGTCGTCGACGTCGTTCACGAAGTCGGCCCGCGTGTATGCGGCGAGGAGCGCCGACTGCTCGGGATTCGCCGGCGCGCGCCGTGGGTAGGCGATGCTCACCCGGTCGGTCACGTTCCCGTGTCCGTCGAGGGCCAGGATCAGCTCTTGCGTCACCCGGGGGTCGGCCGGGCTCCGCTCGTAGTGGGAGACCCGCGTCTCCCGGGTCGTCACGTGGTGCACCGGCCGCGCCGTGGCCGTGGCGCGCTGTAGCAGCGTCACCCGATAGGCATGCTCCTGGACCGTGTATGGGTGCGGCGCCGCCCCGCTGCCGTCCAACCCGAACATCTCGACGTGGAGGGGCCGCCCGCGGAGCGCCCGGTACGCGAGAGCCGGGTCCTCCCCGGTGTCGACGTCGTCCGGCGGGGGGTCGAACGCCGCCGGATCCTCCCGGTACTGCTCCCGGCGAAAGCGCTCCCGGCGAGCGTCGTCGAGCGGCACACCGAGGCAGAACCACGTGCGCGACAAGGCGGGGGCGGCGAAGTGCGCCTCCGCTCGCATCGCCGGATCGGAATCGAGATCGGGAGAGACGAAGCCCATCCCGCCCCCGGCGGTCTCGGCGTCGACCTGCTCCACGAGGCCGAATCCCCGGAACTCGCGCTCGCGGCCGTCGTAGTAGCCGTGGCGGTATCGATACCGGGACAGGAGCCTGGTCCCCTGCAGCCCATCGACGATCTCCACCGCCTCGACCACGTGCACCGGAAAGGGCAGCGCCGTGATCCATGGTCGGCCCTCGCGCGCGTCCTCGACGGCAAACCGTGTCGAGGGCGCGTGGCGGAAGCGGGTCGTCGCGCCCATGTTGCTGTCGATGGTCTCGAGGAGATAGGGCTTGACGCCCCCCGCGAAGTCGAGCGCCTTGCAGTTGCCCTCCGGCTGGAATGCGAAGTCGGAGGTCCAGAGGAGCGTGGCGGTTCCGGTACCGAACACGTCGGCGAACCGGACGGCATCGGCATCGCTGACCGTCGGGGTCCCGTGGATCGTCTGGCGTCGGCTCCAGCCGTTTCCGGACTGGTTGAACCAGAAGTGGACACGATCGAAGTCCACGTAGACGAGATCCGCGCACCCCGTCCCGTCGAGATCGACGAGGGCGAGGCGCTTCGGGTCGAATCCGGGGTCGAGCTGCGGCGGATCGGGAAGCGCCCGCATGGTCAGGCGCGGTCCGAACCGCCCGTACCCGAGGTTCGGCCAGTAGTCCACGCGACCTTCGTGCAGGAGCACGATGTCGGCCAGTCCGTCGCCGTCCATGTCGGCCAGGTGGAGACGCCTCGACGGATCGGCGAAGTGAACGTCCGGGAAGGCGTCGAGATCCTGGACCCGCTCCACCGGCCGCGGCGGCGCGAACCCTTCCTCGCCGAGGCATTCGAACCACAGGAAATGATGCTCATGCGTCATGAGGGCATCCGAGCGACCGTCGCCCGTCAGGTCGACGAACCTCACATTCGGGTCCGACGGGTCGAAGCTCGGGAGCGCGGGGTACGGCTTGAACGCCTCCCACGCGCCATCCGGCGTGGCCCGGAAGAAACCCTGGAGCGGCCCCGTGTGCACCAAGAGCTCGAGGCGACCGTCGCCGTCCATGTCGGCGAGACCGACTCCCGGCTGGCCCAGAGCGAGCCCCGCCGGCACCGTCGGCAGCTGGCGGGGTCGGTCCAGCCGACCATCCCCGAGGTTCTTCCAGTAGCGGAAGCCCTCGACTCCCCCCTCGAGAACGTCGGGGAGCCCGGCGCCGAAGAGATCGACCAGCACGTACCGGGGGTCGGTCAGCGCGGCCGGCGGCAGATCGTCGCCGATCGCCCGGAGGGGCCGGTAACGCTGCTCGTGAGGCCGGAACGCCGCGTACCTGAACTCGACCGGCGGCATCTCGGCGACCCTCAGCCGGTCGCCATCCCGACGGTAACCCTTCGCGGTGACCGAGGCCAGAAAGCTCAGCCGGGTCTCGGGATCGACGTGGTAGGCGAGGTCCATGGAGCGGACGAGCGTCGGCTCCCCGAGCTCGGCGAAATGATGGAGCACGAGGATGCGATCGCATCGCCGCAAGGTCCTAACCTCGAAGCCGGCCCGATGCGACGAGAACGCATCCTCTCTCACCGGAGGCGAGGAGGAACCGAACAGCTCGAGCTCCGACGACGGCGGGGGACGTGGCGACCGGCCGTCGCCGAAGTCGAACACCAGCTCGAACACGTACCGTCGACTCAACCGACGCGACGGGTCCTCCGGGTCGGAGCCTTCACAGACGATCCCCGCAACCGGCCCGCCCGGATACCGCACCTCGGCATCGACGTTTCCGTAGCAGATCCGTCGCAGGTACCGCTGGCAGTAGGTGCGGCGTTCCGCCTCCGGCCCCTCCAGCCGCAGCGTCGGATCGTCGGCGGCATACCGGTACACGACGTGGTTGCCCTTGGCGTCGAGCGTCTCCTCGAGCAGCCACTCGAAGATGCGGGCCACCCGCGTCAGACCGGCCCTCCGTTCGGCCTCCGCAACAGGGTCGGCAATGCGCGCCTGTCGAGTCCGGCCGTACAGGCTCGTGACGTTGTCCCGGGTGGTGACCCGCCAATGTGACTCGCCGTCCTCGAGGTGGGTCCACCGCTCGATCCGCGCGAACAGACCTTCCGTGCGCGGACGATACCGGCGCACAACGAACGGCCCACGGGTGGTCTCGTCCGGATCGAGCGTCCCGGCCCGAAGGCTCGGGACGAGATCCTCGCTGCCGGTCAGGACGAAGACGTCGTCGTCGTCGTACCGTGGAAGGCCGCGCTCGGTCTTCCGAGTGATGCGAGGAACGGGGAGCTGCCAGCCGAGCCCGAAGGGACCGTTACCGTAGCCGGCGCCGTACCGCAGAGCGAGCTCGGGTCCGAGGCCGTCCCGACCCGGGGGGACGGCGATGGGGATACTGACGCCGGCGGTCCCGGTGAAGGCATCCACGTGGAAGGTCTCGCCGATCCCACGAATGGCGCCCCCGCCGGTGGGTAGGGTCAGAGCTTGACCGGATGCCTCGGACGGATCGCCCATCGAGACCTCTCAGCCTGGCGTGACGAAAAAGCCGCCCATAACCATTTCCCGAGAACCATCACGCCGTCAAGCGCGGCCATCCGGGCCGGAAGCTCGGCGGCTACTCCAGCGTGAGGCCTCCGTCCACGACGACCGTCGCCCCGGTCACGTAGGCGGCCGCCTCGCTCGCGAGGAACACCGCCGCCCCGGCGACGTCCTCGGGGCGGCCGATGCGCTGCATCGGGATCGACCCGAGCTTCGACTGGCGGTTTCCGGGGTCGGCCAGGAAGCCGCGGTTCAGGTCCGTCTCGATCGTTCCCGGGGCGATCAGGTTCACGGTGATGCCCGCGGGCGCGAGCTCGAGCGCCATCGCCTTCGCGAGCTGCATCACGCCGCCCTTCGTGGCGGCGTAGTGGGCGATGCCGCGGTTCACCGAGACCTGGTTCACCGAGCTCACCATGACGATCCGGCCCCCCGCGCCGCGGGCGGCCATGTGCCGCGCCGCCTCCTGCGCGGTGACGAAGTAGCCACGCAGGTTCACGGCGTGGACGCGGTCCCACTCGGAGTCGGTCAGCTCGAGGAACGGCACGCGGGACAGGGTCGCGGCGCAGCAGACGAGGATGTCCAGGCCCCCGAGACTCTCGATCGCGCGCCGAACCAGGGCGCGGGCGGCCTCGGGCTCGGCGAGGTCGGCGGGGAGCGCGAGGGCAGCGCGTCCCGACGCGCGGATCGCGCTCACCAGGTCGCCGGCGAGCGCGCCGTCTCCGTAGTAGTGGACGGCGACGTCGGCCCCGGCCGCGGCCAAGGCCTCGGCGATCGCCCGCCCGATGCCGCGCGACCCCGCGCCGGTGACCAGCGCCCGCTTGCCCGCGAGCCCTATCGCGCTCGTCGACCGGCGGTCCACGCGCCGAATCGTGGCAGAGCGGGGCGCACCCGTCAACGCGCGCCGGCGGCGCGCGCCGGCGGCGCCGGATTCCTTCGCGCCGCACTTCCCGGCGTCCGCCCATGGCTTGTCAGCGCCGTCCTGCTGGACTACCGTGCTCGGGGGTTGGGGCCATGGGGCCGAGGACGAAGCCGGTCGTGACGAGCTTCCGGGGCCGCTCTTTCGCGGTCAGCCTCGCGATGGCCGCTCTCCCGCTCCTGGCGGTGCCCGCCCTCGCGGACGTCCGCCTGCCACCGGGCTTCACCTCGCAGGTCTACGTCTCCGGTCAGGGCTTCGAGAGCGGGCGCGGCTCCCGCGGCATCCCGGCCACCTCGACCATGGTGTTCGACGGGCGCGGCGGCCTCTACCTGGCCCGCAGCGGGCGCCGCTACCAGGACAGCCAGACGGACGACCTCGTGCCCGTCTACCGGGTGCCGGTCGGCGGTGCCCGGCTCACGCCCGACACGGAGGAGCGCTACTTCTACGGGCCGCCCCTGCGGAACCCCCAGGCCGTGGCCGTGCGCGGCGGCCTCGAGCTCTTCGTGACGACCTTCGATCGAGATCGGCGGCTCGGCGTCGTCTACCGGGTCCTCGACGGGCGCGCCCAGCTGATGGCGGGCGGCACCCCGCCCCGGCACGTCGCGCCCGCTCTCCAGCAGCCGCAAGGCGCCGCCGTCGACTCCGCCGGCCACGTGTACGTCGCCGACCGGCAGTCGGGCGCCGTGCTGCACCTCGACCCGACGGGGCGAGTGCTCGATCCCCGCTACGTCGTGGTGCCGCGTCCTCGGGTCCTCGCGATCGATGCCACCGACGCGCTCTGGATCGGCGCCGACGGCAACGCCGAGGCGCCGTGGCAACAGGGGCCGGGCGAGATCTGGCGCGTGCCCAAGGGAGGCGCGCCGGCCCTTCTTCTGCGGGGGCCCATGCCCGCGGCGATCGCCGTCAGCGCGGGGGGACACGCCGTCGTGGCCGACCGCCAGGGGGGCGAGATCTTCGCCGTGACGGCGGAGGGGCGCCGCGTTCCCTTCCTCACCTACACACAAGGCGATGCGCCACGGAGCCTGGCCTTCGCACCCGACACGCCCCAGACCCGCCGGGCGGGCATTGCCGGCGACCTTTTCGTGGCCACGATCTACCTCGGCGCGTGGACCGTGAACGACGTGGTCCGGATCTCGGGCCCCTTCGACGAGCTGATCCGCCAGCGAGCGGCGGGGACCCCCTGAAGCCGACGGCGGCGGGGTCGCCGACGCCTTGCCGGCCCGCGGGGCTCCCCCGACGAGCCGGCACCCCGAGGACCGGTTTCCTTGGGCCGGTACCGGCGCTCTGCTAGGATCGACCCGACTTTGCGCCGAATGGATGCCGGCTGGCCATTGGAGGTTCAGGAGGGCGGCGTGGGAAACGGGGTCGGACGGACCGCCGTGAGACTGCTGACCGCTATGGCCATCGTGGTCGCAGGCTGTGCACCCGTCCACCGGCCGTCCCTCCGGTCGGAGCTTCTTCGGACCGTGCTGCCGTCCGCCGTCCAGCTCCTGGCGGAGCGTCCCGGTGGCGGGCGTCGGGCGGCATCGGGCGTCGTCGTGGCGGCGGATCGGGCCCGCGAGTGCAGCTGGGTCCTCACGGCCGGTCACTTCGTCGCCCCCCCGACGCCCGAGACGATCCATGTCCGCACGAGCGGGGCGGCGACCCGGTTCCGCGCCACCGTCGTCCGCGAGGATCGAGAGGCCGATCTGGCCCTGCTGCTCGTCCAGGGCCTGGTGCTGCCGGTCGCTCGGGCTCGTGAGGTCGCGCGTCTGGGGGACGACGTCTGGGTGGTCGCGTTTCCGCGGGGCCGTCAGATGACGGTGGCCAGCGGAACCGTGAGCCAGGTGGGTTCCGGAGGCGACGCGGATGCCACGGAGGGTCCGGTGCGCCTCATCGACGCCTCGGTCAGCTACGGCGCGAGCGGCGCGGGCGTCTTCGACGCCGAGACCGGCGAGCTGATCGGCGTCGTCGAGGGATACCGGACAGCGCTGATCGCCGCGAAGGACTCTCCGGATCGCGTCATGGAGATCCCGGTGCCGGACGAGACCATCGTCATCTCGGCGCGGACCATCCGACGGTTCCTGGCGGATTCCGGGCTGGGCGCTTCCGCGTCCCGTTAGCGGGCCGGGCGCGCCGTCACGCGGCGCGCCGGGCCCGCCGGTGCTTCGGCTACTGCGAGACTTCGATCTTCGTGACGACCTTCTTCCCGTCCTTCTCCTCGTACGACGCCTTGACGGTGGCGCCTTCCTTCAGCTGGTCGGCTGACACTGACACCGACTCCGCCAGCCAGAGCTGCGTCCCGTCCTCCAGCACGATGCTGCGATCGGCCGAGTCCACCTTCTGAATCTTGCCGGAGACTTCCTCGGCCCAGACCGGCACGGCGGCGAGCATCAGCGCCAATGTGACCATCGCGAGTTTCCTGATCATGACAGCCCTCCTGCGGTCGCGCGAGAGCGCCGACCGCCTCGTTGTGTCGTCCGGTTCCCGGTCGCCGGCCTGACCGTCAGACCGGCGCGCAAGAGCGTGGAGTCAGTCGAGAGGACTCACGGGCTCGGCGGAGCACGCGAGCGGACGGCGGTGAGGAACGCCTCGCTGCCGAGCGAGGCCTCCGACGGCGACACGGTGCCCGTCGGAACGGCGAGAGTGCCGGCGGCCACGCGGTGCGCATCGCCGTTGGGTGACGAGGCGCTGCGGATCGTCTGCAGAAGGTCGTCGAGGCCGTCGGCGTCGAAGACGCCGGCCGTCCACGGAAGCGGAGCCGGATGCGCGTGGGAGAGCGCGCGCAGCGCGATGAAGACGATGACCGGGAACACACATGCCAACCGCTTTCGTCTGATCACGCTGGACTCCAAGGCTACAGTGGCCTCCGGGTCCGGCGGATGTCAAGAGGCGCGCCTCGAACCGGCGCGAGAGGCGCGCCGACGCGTCGGCCGCGTGGGGGCGGCGACGAGCGCTTCCGGGACGGCCTAGCGGGCGGTGGTCACGCCGGTCGAGCAGGCGACTCCGGTCCCTCCGATCCCGCAATAGCCGGCCGGATTCTTCGCGAGGTACTGCTGATGGTAGCCCTCCGCGTAGTAGAACGGCGGCGCCGAGCGAATCTCCGTCGTGATCTTCCCGTACCCGGCGCGCTCGAGCGCAGCTTGGTACAGGTCGCGCGAGGCCAGCGCCGCCACGTGCTGAGCGTCGCCGTGCGTGTAGATCGCGGAGCGGTACTGCGTGCCCACGTCGTTCCCCTGCCGCATTCCCTGGGTCGGGTCGTGCGCCTCCCAGAACACGCGCAGGAGGGCCTCGTAGCTCACGAGCTTCGGGTCGAACACGACCAGGACCGCCTCGGTGTGCCCCGTGAGCCCCGAGCACACCTCCTCGTAGGTCGGGTTCGGCGTCACGCCCCCCGCGTACCCGACCGCCGTGGTCCACACCCCCCGCGTCTGCCAGAACTTCCGCTCCGCTCCCCAGAAGCAGCCGAGCCCGAGCGCCGCCTGCTCGTGCCCTTCCGGGAAGGGCGGCTTGATCGGGTGCCCGGTGACGTAGTGGCGATCGGGCATCTCGAGCGCCTCGAGCCGGCCGGGAAGCGCCTCCGCGGCCGTGGGAATCTCCGCCTTCTTCCGGAACGAGAAGAGCGCCATCGGGACCTCCTCGCGGCTGGGGATCCGTTCTCCGTCCACTCTACACCGAGACCCCGCTCGCACGTAGAGCACGGCCTTCCGGCGCACCAGCCGGTCGGGCTCGGCCGCGCCGACGGACCGGCCGAGCAGGGCCGGCAGCGAGTCGCGGGCGGGCCGGCCGCGCGTGCGCTCCGCCCCCTCGGTCCGGGCGAGGCTCACCCCCTCTTCGACGCCGAGCCGGTGCCACGCCGCACGGTGCTGGGGCTCGCTGTCGACCGGCACGCCGTCCGTGTCGAGGATGGCCGCGCAGCGCGGGCCGGCGTCCCTCACGGCGCCTCCACGGCGCCCGGCCATCGGACGGCGGCCAGAACGTCCGCGATCTGCGGCACGTCCGGTGACGCCGGGCGCCTCCTTGACGTCGCCCGCGCCCCCCGGCCAGTATCTCCTCGGAGGCCACGCGCATGGCGCTCATCGAAGTGGAGCTGCTCGTCGAGCGATTCAGCCAATTCGTGCAGTTCGTGGCCGCCACCGGGCCGATTCCAATCGGGACGGTGAGTGCGCTCGGGCCGAGCCGCCTGATCGCCTCGTTCGGCTGGAACCAGGTGACGGTCGGGCCCGCTCCGCCGGGCTTCGTCGTTCCCTCCGGAGCGCTGACGGCGCGCTGCGATGTCACCCTGCGCCACGTGTCGACAGCCCAGCTGGACGTCGACCCGAACGCGGCCGGCTCCACGACACCCGCGACGTGCTACATCGTGGTCACCGCGTCGGCGTTCGAACTCCGAGTCGATCTGGTGCGCATCGAGATTGCGGGCGCCGCTCCCCAGACGTTCTCCCCGGGGCTCCTCGTGGTCCGGCGGCCTCATCCTCCACAGCTCGGTTTCCTGGCCCCGGTCGCCGCGACCCTTCTCCAGCGCGACGGCATCGTGACTCTGCGGTTCGCGACCCGAATGGGCGACTCTCTGCAAGGAACAC
>JBIOVM010000106.1:0-62695 GCA_044867785.1 Candidatus Rokuibacteriota bacterium
CGACGTGATCCCGAGGATCCATCCGGCCCAGCGGAGCGTGGTCCCCGGATCGTAGGGGCTGATCGCCTGGACGTAGAAGGGTAGACTGATGAAGGCGAAGCCCCACGCGAAGCTCCCGACGAACATCGACAGCGTGAGGGCCCGCGCCGCGGGGAACATGTCCGCGCCGGGGCCGAGTGTCCCGACCCCCGCCGCCAGTGTCAAGAGCGGGGTCAGAGCGGGGGAAGGCGCCACGCCAGAATGCCGGCGGGAGGGCAGCGGTCGATGAGCCTGATCCTCTTCGAGAACGCCAAGCTCCTCGATCCCGCGAAGGCCGAGCTCGAGGACGGGGTCTCCGTCCTGGTCGAGGGATCCCGCATCCGCGAGGTGTCGCCTCGGCCGATCCGGGCGGCCGGCGCCGCCGTGGTCGACGTGGGCGGCCGCACCCTCATGCCGGGCCTGATCGACTGTCACGCGCACGTGTTCCTTCCGGAGGTCAACATCCGGGCGCTCGAGGCGGTCCCGCTCACCCTCCTGACGGCCCGGGCGGCGCCCCTCATGCGCGCCATGCTCGACCGCGGCTTCACGACGGTGCGCGACACGGGGGGAGCGGACTGGGGCATCCGGGAAGCGGTGGAGCGCGGGTACCTCGCGGGGCCGCGGCTCTTCATCGCGGGGCGCGCGATCGGCCAGACCAGCGGTCACAGCGATCCGCGGCGGCGGACGGATCGGGGCGGCGGGTGCCCGACGGAGAACGCGATGGCCTTCACCATGGCGATCGCCGACGGAGTGACCGAGGTGCGGAAGGCGGTCCGCGAGCAGCTCCGTCAGGGGGCCGACCACATCAAGATCATGGTGTCCGGCGGCGTCGCCTCGCCGTACGACCCGCTCGACAGCCTGCAGTACACGACCGACGAGATCCGGGCCGCCGTCGAGGAGGCCGCCGCCTTTCACCGCTACGTCTGCGCGCACGCCTACCCGGCCCCCGCGGTGGCGCGCGCGGTCGAGTGCGGCGTCCGGGTGATCGAGCACGGGAACCTGATCGACGCGCCGACCGCGGCGCTCATGGCGAAGAAGGGCGCGTTCCTGGTGCCGACGCTCGTCGCCTACGACGCGATCAGCCGCCACGCCGCCCAGTTCGGCATGGGCCCGGAGAGCCTGGAGAAGAACACGCTCGTGCTGGAGGCGGGGCTTCGCTCGCTGGAGCTGGCGAAGCGGGCCGGCGTCCGCATGGCGTTCGGCTCGGATCTGCTCGGCCAGCTCCAGCCGGACCAGTCGAAGGAGTTCCTCCTGCGGGCCGAGGCCCTGAGCCCCGGGGAGATCATCCACTCGGCGACCATCGTGGGGGCCGAGGTGATCGGCCGCGCGGGCGAGCTGGGGGTGATCGCCCCGGGCGCGCTGGCAGACCTCCTGGTCGTCGACGGCAATCCCTTGAAGGACCTCGGCCTCTTCCAGGACCAGGGCGCGCACCTCCCGGTCGTGATGCAGGCGGGCCGCTTCCACCGGAACCGGCTGGGGACCGGCTGAGCCCCGGGCGAGGGGTCCGCGCCGGCGTCGTGGAGGACGTCACGACCGAGGCCGACGCGCGAGCTGGTCAGATCTGCCCGGTCGTGGCCCCCCACGCCGCGATCCGCCGGACGTAGTCCGGGTCGTCGTAGCGCGCGAGCGCGAACGCCGCCGCGTAGTCAGGCAAGGCCGCGTCCGTCACGTGGGCGGCGACCAGCTCGCCGCCGGCGCACCCGGCCATGATCCCGAACCCCGAGTACGCGCCGCTGACGTAGGCGCCCTCGACCGGCAGCGGGCCGATCAGCGGACGGTTCTCCCGGGTCTTCAGGTAGTAGCCGCCGTCGACGTAGGCGCGTGGCAGCCGGTCCCGGTAGGCGCGGAACCCCGGCAGCATTCGCGCCATGCCCCGGAGGACGAGCTCCGGGTAGTGGGGCGGCTCCGGCAGCGGGAAGACGACCGGCGTCGGGGCGCAGTCGTAGGACCACAGCACGAGCAGCGTTCGGCTGTCCGGGCTCGCGCCTTCCGGGCGCGTGTGGACCCCGGCCGGGAACGGCTCGAGCATCCAGCAGAGCGCGGGATCGGCCCCGAGCGCCTCCCGCTCCTCGGCGCTCCAGTCGAGCGTCTGCGCGTCGTCCCAGATGAGGAACGGCGCCTCGCGCGGCACGGCCCCGAGCGTGTCCTCGATCGCGATCTTGTGGTGCCGCTCCGCGAACACGGGCAGCGTGATCCCGAGCAGCGTCGCCGCGGCCGGGAGGTGCGGGCCCGCCGCCAGGACGAGGCGCGGCGTCGCGAGCCGGTGGGAGCCGCCGGCGCCGTCGATCCGGACGCCCGCGATCCGGCCGCCCCGCACGTCGACCGCGCCGAGGCGGCCCTCGACCAGCTCGGCGCCCGCCCGACGCGCGTTTTCGAGGAGATGCATGCCCAGCTGCTGACCGGAGAGCCACCCGCATCGCCGGGCGTGCAGGAGGGCGACCGCGTCGTCGACGACGTACGGAAAGTGCCGGCGGATCGCCCCCGGATCGGCGAGGAAGTCGATGCCCGACGGCGAGGCGCGCCAGTCCGTCGGGGACGACGGCGCGTATTCCGGGCTCGCGGCCAGCCCCTCGTGGATCCTCAACGGGCCCGCGCCCCAGCCGGCCACGGTCTCGGCCATGGCACGGAGGGCGGCGGCCCGCGCGGGATCGGCGGTGCCGAACACGTAGCCCCGCCGGTTCATCCGGAACACGTTGCCGCTGGCGTCGGCGAGCGCCTCGAGGAGATCGATGCTCCGGTTCATGAACCGGAGCATCGCGTCGTCGGGCCCCGGCCAGAAGTTCCGGTACGCCTCGGTCGACTTGTCGCTGGTCAGCGACAGCGGCGGCCGCTCGTCGACCAGGACCACGCGCCCGACGCCGTGGCGCGCCGCCAGGTGGTAGGCGGCGGCGACGCCGGCGATGCCGGCGCCGCAGACGACGACGTCCGCCGCCGCCCTCACGGCCACGGCGCGCGGCGGGCTACTCGCGCAGGCGCCGGACCACCCGCCCGACGGCGTCGACCAGGGTGTCCACCTCGCTGTCCGTGGTCATGACGCCGAGCGCGCCGGCGCAGGTGGTCTGGAGCAGGATCCCCTCGTTCAGGAGGCCCGTGTAGAGCCCGCGCGTCATCTCGGCGTCGTCCTGGACGACGTCGCGATAGTTCCGGATGGGGCGCGGGTTGAAGTGGATCCCGAAGAGCGAGGCGACGCCGGTCACCTGGGCGGGCACGCCCGTCGCCTGGAGGGCCCGCCGGAGCTTCCCGCGGAGCGACTCGCCGAGGTCGGCCAGGCGGCGGTAGAGGGGCGGCGTGAGGGCCTGCATGACCGCTTCGCCGGCGACCAGCGTCATCGGGTTGGCGTTGAAGGTCCCCGCGTGCGCGATGCGGGCCCCGCCCGGGACGGTGGGATCGTACTGCGCCATGATGTCCCGGCGGCCGCCGAACGCCCCGATCGGCAAGCCGCCGCCGATGATCTTGCCGAAGCACGAGAGGTCCGGCGTGACGCCGAAGAGCTCCTGCGCGCCGCCCGGCGCCACGCGCAGGCTCTGCACCTCGTCGTAGATCAGGACGATGTGGAGCTCCTCCGTCAGCTTCCGGATGCCGTGGAGGAACTCCGGGTCGCCGGGGACGTAACCGAAGCTCGAGACGATCGGCTCCATGATGAGCGCGCCGATCTCGTCCTTGTGCGCGCGGAGGATCCGGTCGCAGGCGGCGAGATCGTTGTACGGAAGCACGATCACGTCCTCGAGCACGCCGGCGGGCTGCCCGGGGTACTCCGCGATGGCGGACGGGCCGGCCGGATCGAGCCGGCTCGCCGGCGGCCGGACGCTCACCGCGACGTGCTCGTGGGCGCCGTGATACCCGCCCTCGAACTTCGCGAGCTTCCGCTTGCCGGTGAACGCCCAGGCCGCCCGGATGGCCATGAGGGTGCCTTCGGTGCCCGAGTTGGTGAAGCGGATCGTGTCGAGGGACGGGATACGGTCGCAGAGGAGCTTCGCGACGCGGACCTGGACCTCGGTCGGCGTGCTGAAGGCGGTCCCCTTGCGGGTCTGCTCGCCGAGCGCCTCGATCACGGTCGGGTTGGCGTGGCCCACGATCAGCGTCGTGGCGTTCAGCATGAAGTCGAGATAGCGGTTGCCGTCGACGTCGTAGACGTAATGGCCGTCGCCGTGGTCCGCGAAAAACGGATAGGGGGCGAAATAGGCGGTGCCGCGCGAGCTCCCCCCCGGGAGCACGCGCTCGGCCTCGGCCTGGAGCGCCCGCGACTTCGGGGTCTTCGCCACGTACCGCTCGAGCTCGCGCGTCAGGGCCGTCGAGGTCATTCCGCTCTCCTCCGGGCGTCACAATGTCGCCGACGATCGTCGGCTCGCCCCGCGTCGAGAGCATTCCACGAGGGTGCCGAGGCCGCAAGAGGCCCCGGCGACGCGCAGTTCGCGCTTTACGGCGGGGCCGGCGCCCGGCATGCTGGACCGGAGAGCCCGGCAATGGAGGATCGGATCCGGCGCGCGCTCGAGCGCGATCGCACGATCGACATCACGACCACCGGTCGCACGTCCGGCCGCCCGCGGCGCGTCGAGATCTGGTTCCACAACCTGGACGGCCGCCTCTACATCACCGGGACCCCGGGCGCGCGCGACTGGTACGCGAACCTCCGGACCCACCCGGAGCTCGTCTTCCACCTCAAGGAATCGACGCGGGCCGACCTCCCCGCCCGGGCGACGCCGGTGCTGGATCCCGGGCGGCGCCGGGCCGTCCTCGCTC
Source organism: Candidatus Rokuibacteriota bacterium (assembly GCA_044867785.1). GTDB lineage: Bacteria > Methylomirabilota > Methylomirabilia > Rokubacteriales > DASRDR01 > DASRDR01. The sequence continues at coordinate 4,759 of JBIOVM010000106.1, forward strand.
GCATCCTGGAAGGCCTGGGGCACGCGGGCCGCCTGGAGGCCTGGATGAGCGAGAGCCCGCTGGTCGAGGTGGAGATCATCGGACGCCCGGCGGCCGAGAAGAAGGAGCGAGCCTGATGGCGGTGCGAACGTCGGAAGCGGAGTGGCGGGGCGACCTGCGTCAAGGCAAGGGCACGATGCGGCTTGGGAGCGGCGCCTTCGAGGGCGCGTACTCGTTCCCGTCCCGGTTCGAGGAGGGCGCCGGCACGAACCCCGAGGAGCTGATCGCGGCCGCCCATGCCGGCTGCTTCTCGATGGCCCTGGCCGCCGGGCTCTCGCGCGCCGGGCATCCCCCGAGCCGGATCCACACGCGCGCCCGCGTGCATCTCGAGCGGCAGGGCGAGGGCTTCGCGATCACGCGGATCGAGCTCGAGACCGAGGGCCAGGTCCCGGGCCTGAGCGCGGCCGACTTCCAGACCCACGCGGAGACGGCGAAAACGACCTGCCCGGTCTCGAAGGCGCTGGCCGGGCCGACGATCTCGCTCCGCGCCACGCTGGCGAGCTGAACGCCGGCGGACCCTGGCCGGGCTAGGCGCGCGAGGGCCGGAGGGCGCGGCCGGGAAGCGCGGCGGTCCGCTCCCCGTCGAGCAGCACCGGCTCGCCGTTCACCAGCACGTGGTCCACGCCCGCCGCGACCTGCCGGCCGTCCGCGTACGTCGCGCGGTCGCCGATCCGGTCGGCATCGAAGACAACGAGGTCGGCCGCCATGCCGGGCCGTATGAGCCCGCGGTCTGCGAGCCCGAGCCGGCGCGCCGGATGGGCCGCCAGGTGCTGGACGGCCTCCTCCAGCGTCCACGTGCGCGCGTCCCGCACGTAGTGCCCGAGGTAGCGGCCGAAGCAGCCCCATCCCCGGGGATGCGGCCGACCGCCGGCGAAGATGCCGTCGCTGCCACCCATCATCGCGGGATGGCGCATGAGCGCCTGCACGTCGGATTCCGTCCGCTGCCGGTGCGGCGCCACGCAGCCCACCGCGAGGGCGGAGGCGACGAGCACGTCGCAGACGAAGTCGACGATCGCCTCGGGCCCCGAGCCGCCGCCGGCCCGCTGCGCGGCCTCGGCCAGCGTGAGACCCTCGTACGCGCGGTAGGCCGGCGCCTCGACGTAGCTGAGCCGCACCTGATCGACGGGGCCCCCGACCTCCGCGAAGCCTTCGGCCCGGAGCCGGGCCCGGACGGCGGCGTCCCCGAGTCGCGCGAGGGTCGCGTCGGCCCCGCCCTCCTGGACCCACGATGGCAGGGCGACCTTGCCGAGGATCGAGGAGCCGGCGAGATAGCCGTAGAGGTCGAAGGCGACGTCGAGGCCGGCCGCGCGCGCCCGGTCGAGATGCGGTAAGACGAGGTCGGCCTGGCTGTTGAAGTGCGAGATGAGGGCGGCGACGCCCGCCTCGCGCGCGATCCGGAAGACCTCGTCCATGGCGGGAAGCACGTTGTGGGGCGCGTACCCCCGCATGTGGGTCACGTAGACGCCGCCGAAGGGCGCGAGCTCCCGGCTGAGCTCGACCAGCTCCTCGGTGGCCGCGTACCGGCTCGGGATGTACTCGAGCCCGCTCGACAGGCCGACCGCGCCCTCCTCCATCGCGCGGCGGACGAGACGGCGCATGCTCCGGAGCTCGTCGGGCGTCGGCGGGCGCGTCTCGAGCCCCATCACGTCCATGCGGACGTTCCCGTTCGGCACGAGGCACGCCACGTTCACCGCCGCGCGCCGGTCGAAGCAGGCGAGATACTCCGCCATGCTCGACCACCGGCCCGGCACCTCGAAGCGCCCGCTGAAGCCCGCCGTGTAGCGGCGCATGTAGGCGAGCGTCGCGGGCGCGGCCGGCGCCATCGCGACCCCGTCCTGGCCCAGGAGATACGTGGTGACCCCCTGGCGCACGGCGGCCTCGTGGAGCGGATCCGCGAGCAGCGCCAGATCGGCGTGGACGTGGGTGTCGACGAAGCCGGGCGCGACCACGCGGCGCGAGGCGTCCAGCCGCCGCCGGGCCTCGGCCTGGCCGAGCGCGCCGACGGCGGCGATCCGGTCGCCCCGGACTCCCACGTCGGCGCGAAACCACGGGCTTCCGGTGCCGTCGACCACCCGGCCGCCTGCGAGCACGAGATCGAACATGAGCGCTCCTTCGCGTCAGTCTTTCGCGGTCACGCCGAGCCGGGCGAAGAAGTCGTTTCCCTTGTCGTCGACGACGACGAAGGCGGGGAAGTCCTCGACCTCGATGCGCCAGACCGCTTCCATGCCAAGCTCGGGATACTCCAGCACGTCGACCTTGCGGATGCAGTCCTGGGCGAGCCGCGCGGCGGGGCCGCCGATCGAGCCCAGGTAGAAGCCGCCGTGACGGCGGCAGGCGTCGGTCACCGCCCGCGAGCGGTTCCCCTTGGCGAGCATGACGTAGCTGCCGCCTTTCGACTGGAAGAGATCCACGTAGGCGTCCATCCGGCCGGCGGTCGTGGGGCCGAAGCTCCCCGACGCGTAGCCCTTGGGCGTCTTGGCGGGGCCGGCGTAGTAGACGACGTGGTCGCGCAGGTACGCCGGCATCGCCTCCCCGCGATCGAGGCGCTCCTTGATCTTGGCGTGCGCGATGTCGCGGGCCACGACCAGGGGCCCGGTCAGCTCGAGGCGCGTCCGCACCGGAAGGCGCGAGAGCTCGCTCCGGAGCTCGGCCATCGGCCGGCGGAGATCCAGCCGGACGACCTCCCCGCGCAAGGCGGCCTCGTCCACCTCGGGCAGGAAGCGCGCGGGATCCGTCTCGAGCTGCTCGAGGTACACGCCCTCGCGCGTGATCTTCCCGAGCGCCTGCCGGTCGGCCGAGCAGGACACCGCGATCCCCACCGGGCACGAGGCGCCGTGGCGCGGGAGCCGGATCACCCGGACGTCGTGGCAGAAGTACTTGCCGCCGAACTGGGCCCCGATCCCCAGCCGCCGCGTCATCTCGTGGATCTCGCCCTCGAGGGCCCGGTCCCGGAATCCCTGCCCGTGCTCGTTGCCCGAGGTCGGCAGGGCGTCGAGGTAGCGGGTGGAGGCGAGCTTGGCGACCTTCAGCGTGTACTCGGCCGAGGTGCCGCCGATCACCACCGCGAGGTGGTACGGCGGACACGCCGCGGTGCCGATCGACCGGAGCTTTTCTTCGAGGAACGTCGCGAGGCTCTGCGGGTTCAGGAGCGCCTTCGTCTCCTGGAAGAGGAAGCTCTTGTTCGCGGAGCCGCCACCCTTGGCGATGAACAGGAGTTTGTACTCGTCGCCCGCCACGGCCTGGATCTCGATCTGAGCCGGCAGGTTCGAGCCGGTGTTGACCTCGCGGTACATGTCCAGGGGGGCGAGCTGGGAGTACCGCAGGTTGCCCGTGCGGTAGGCGTCGAAGATGCCCCGGGCGATGGCCGCTTCGTCCCCCCCGCCGGTGAGGACGCGCTCTCCCTTCTTCCCCATGACGATCGCGGTCCCGGTGTCCTGGCACGAGGGCAGCACGCCGCCGGCCGCCACGCAGGCGTTCTTGAGGAGCTCGAGGGCCACGAACCGGTCGTTGGCGGAGGCGTCCTGGTCCCGCAGGATGTCCGCCAGCTGCTGAAGGTGCCCCGGCCGAAACAGATGCGCGATGTCCCGCATCGCCTCCTGGGCGAGGCGGGCGAGGACCGCCGGGTCGACCTCGAGGAACGTCCGACCGGCCGCCGTGAGGGGCGCCACGCCAGCCCGCGTGAGCACGCGATACGTGTTGGCGTCCTCGCCGAGCGGCAAGAGATCCTGGTAGACGAACTCGGCCATCGGAACTCCTCCCGGTGCGCGCGTCTCCAGCCACGGCCGGAGCAGCCTCAGCATAGTCGATCCCGGTCGAGAGGGCGCCCCGGGCCACCGCCGCCCCGCGTCGAGCGGCCCTTCCCGGCGCAACCGTCCGTGGTAGCATACCGGGCCGCGGGGTACCCGGCCGGCCGACGGCCGGCGCGCCCCGGTTCCAGACGGCATCGCGCCAGGCGTGCCCGTTGACCCGAGCGGGCCGTGAGAGGAGGGTCCAGAGCAATGCAACCCGGGAGCCCCGCGAGGTCTCTGCTATCTTTCGGCCTCATCCTCCTTGGAGTCGTGGCGGCCGGGTGTGCCACCGCCCCGCCGGTGCGCCCGAGCTCGATCGCGTCCGGCGCCGCCGGGGGCGTCTACCAGCCGCTCGCGGAGACCATCGCCCGCATCGCGCGGGAAAGCCCCGGACTCAACCTGCCGCTCACGGTCGAGTCGACGGGCGCCTCCGTCGCCAACCTGCAGCTCCTCGGCGCCGGCAAGGTACAGCTGGCGCTCGCCCAGAACGACATCGCCTACTACGCGGAGCAAGGCACGACCCTTCCGCCGTTCCGGGGGAAGGAGCTATCCAATCTCCGCGCGATCATGTCGATCTATCCCGAGTACGTTCACGTCGTCGCGACGCAGGCGTCGGGGATCGCGTCCCTGGCGAACCTCCGGGGCAAGCGGGTGGCGCTCGGACCCGAGGGCTCTGGAACCGAGCAGAACGCGCTCCAGATCCTCGAGGCCGCCGGACTCAAGGTCGCCGATCTGGGGCAGGCGGAGCGGATCGACACCGCCGAGGCGGCGACCCGGCTGCGCGCGGGCCAGCTGGACGCGGCGTTCTTCACCGTCGGCGCGGGCTCCGGGCTCGTGCGGGACGTCCTGGGCGACGGGCGCGCCAAGCTCGTTCCCGTACCGCGAGCGGACATCGGGCGCCTGCGCGTCAAGCTGCCGTTCTATTGGCTCGACGAGATCCCGGCCGGCACCTACCCCGGACAGGGCGCGGCCGTCTCGACGCCCTCGCTCCGCGTGCTCCTGGTCACCGCGGCGAACGCCGAGGACGAGGCGGTCTACGGCCTGACCAAGGCGCTCGTCGACAACCTCCCGGCGCTCCAGGCGTCCCACCCGGCGGCGCGGAGCCTGTCGACGGACACGATGCTTCGGGTCGTCACGGTCCCCCTCCACAAGGGCGCGCTCCGGCTCTACGAAGAGCGGAAGATCCAGCAGTAGGCCGGCGCGCGCCGGCGCGGATGTGCGGCATCCCCGGCGGCGCGCGGCCCGCGGGGGCGCCGCCCTCGGGCTCGCGCTCCTCGTCACCGGCTGCGCGCCGGCGCCGCCCGCCGAGCGGGACCTCGCCCTCACCGTCACGGACGTGGCCCGCGGCCGGGTCCTGGCCCGCGAACGCGTCGAGCCGGGGGCATGGGTGCGCCTCACGTACGTGCACTCCACCGAGGGGCGCCCCGTGCGGGCGACGTTTCGCGTCGAGGCCGACCGGACGCTGCGCCTGGTCGAGACCGCCTTCCCCAGCCTCGGGCCCGGCCTGCCGGCCCTGGGTGCCGACGGGACCTGGACGGTGGAGGACGGCATGATCGTCGCCAGGAGCGAGAGCGCCCCGATGGCCGAGCTCCGGCTGCGCGCCGTGCCGCTGACGCGGCATCGCCTCACCCTGCCGTCGGGCCGAACCCTGGACCTCGGTGTCCTCGTCGAGGCGGGCGACCCTATCCGCGTCGCCGTCGAGTGAGGGCGTCCCGGCGACCCGCGCGAATCGGCGGCCCTGGGCCTCTCCCCTTGTAGACTCGGAGGGCGAAGGGAGGCCGATGCCGGGTTCGGACGCCGAGGTCGCGCTTCCGCGTGGCCGTGTCCTGGTGGTCGACGACGAGCCGGATCTGCTCGACGTGCTGGGGGCCCTCTTGACCGACGCCGGCTGGCAGGTCGACACGGCCCCCAACGGCCGGGCGGCGCTCAGACTCGTCGATGGCCATCGCTACGAGGTCGTGCTCTCCGACATCGACATGCCGGGCATGAACGGCCTCGAGCTCCTGCGGGAGATCCGCGCCCGCGACCTCGACGTGCCGGTGCTCCTCATCACGGGCCACCCGCGGGTGGACACGGCCGTCGAGGCGCTCGAGAACGGCGCCCTCCGCTATCTGCGGAAGCCCATCCGGGAGCGAGACCTCGCGTCGGCGGTCGAGGACGCGGCGCGTCTCCACCGAATGGCGCGCCTGAAGCGCGAAGCGCTGGCGGCGATCGGGCTCGAGGATCGGCTCCCGTCCGACCGCGCCGGTCTGGAAGCCCGCTTCGGGCAGGCGCTCGCCTCGCTGCGGCTGGTCTTCCAGCCCATCGTGCGGGCCGAGGACGCCAGCGTGTTCGGCTACGAGGCGCTCGTGCGCACCGACGAGCCGAGCATCCCGAACCCCGGCGACCTGTTCGCCGCCGCCGAGCGCATGGGCCGCGTGCACGAGGTCGGCGGCGTCATCCGCGACCGCGCGGCGGCGTTCCTGGCGCGCGTCCCCTCCCTCACGCTCTTCGTGAACCTGCACGCCCTCGAGCTGACCGACGACGCCCTCTTGTCCCCGGCCGCGGCGCTCTCGGGGTTCGCGCAGTCGGTCGTGCTGGAGCTGACCGAGCGCAGCTCGTTCGAGCACGTCCCGAACCTTCGGGCGCGGGTCTCGTTACTCCGGCGCCTGGGATTCCGGCTCGCGGTCGACGATCTCGGCGCGGGCTACGCGGGCCTCACCAGCTTCGCCGCGCTCAACCCGCACGTGGTGAAGCTCGACATGTCGCTGGTGCGCGGCGCCGACAAGGAGCCGGTCAAGCAGCGGCTCATCGGCTCCATGGCCTCCCTCAGCAAGGAGTTCGGCATCATGGTGGTAGCCGAGGGTATCGAGACGCCGGCCGAGCGGGACACCGTGATCGCGCTCGGGTGTGATCTCGTCCAGGGCTTCCTGATCGGCCGGCCGATGGAGGCGGAAGCGGTCGTGGCGGCGCTGCCGCGCCGCGCCCCGCCCGCCTAGCGCTCGCCGCCCGCGCCGCGGCCCGGGCGCGGCCGCGGCGACCCGGCTCGTCCGCGCGAAGCGCCCCGGGTGCCGCGCGAGCACTGGCGTCCCCCTGTCGCCGAAACGACAGCGTGACACCGCGGTCCTCTGTGGGCGTCCGCACGCGGATGCGATGCGCCTCCTCGTGAGCGCCTCCGTGGCCGAGTCGCCGCGCGCGTTCCCTCCGACAGGGCGTGCAGGGCCGACGCCGCGCATCCGTCGTCATCCCTTTGGTCGTCCGCCGGCACGGCGGGATGCCTCGATGTCAGCCGGAGCGCGGCGCGAAGCCTCGCGCCCGCCCTGGCGGCGACGCCCGGCGGCGCCGGGGGCGAGTAAGCGCGAAACGCTTCGGAACGCCACGACCTTGCCACTCTGACCCGAGGCACGCCACGATGCATTCCGTCTCCGGTAGCGGAGCGCGGTAGGCGCCACCGCCCTTCGCGTCCGGCGGCGAAGCCTGTCCCCGTTCGCTGCCCCGGCCGGCGCCCTCAACGGCCCCCCCGATTGCGGCTCAAGGGACTACCGCTACCGAGTTGGAGCCCACCGGTGGCGTAGTGCTGGCGCTCATCGGCATCAATGACGAGCGGATCGTTGGCACGGTGGTTGCTCCGAGCGTCGCTTTCTCCTCGCTTTTGGATCCGCGATCTCGGTGGAGGGACTTTTCATGGGCAGCGTGCGCCAAGTCGTCCTGCTCGCCTTTCTCGCGACCGTGGTTCCTTCAGCCGCCGGGGGCCTCGAGGCGGCCCCCGCCGAGCTCGGGCTCGTCACGGGCGGTGAGCGCGGCACGTACTACGAACGACCGCCGATAGGCACTATTTGGGCACCGTGAGGCGGAGAACCTCCGTCGGCATAGTCGGACCAGACCACCGGACGAATCGGCACCCAGAACCCCCGCCCCGACCCCAAAGGGGGGTGGCCTGCGAGAGGGGGGCCGACTCGCGGCAAAATTTGAATTCGCAAAAAGGCGACGCCTCGATATCAAGCCTGGCCGCCGCGGGCCTCACTTCTGGGCTCGCTCGAGAGCAGGGCCCCTAAGGTCTCGTGAAGGAGTTGGCCTGATACCGGCTTGACCAAGTGCGCATCGAATCCTGCCTCGCGGGACCTTTGCCGATCCGAGGCGTGCCCATAACCGGTGAGCGCAATGAGGCGGACCGATGCTCCCAGCATGGCCCGGATCTGGCGGGCGACTTCATACCCATCGAGATCGGGCAGGCCGATATCCACGAGGACGACCTCGGGGCGCATCGAGCGCGCGAGCTCCACGCCGGACGCGCCCCCACTGGCGACCTCGACCCGATGCCCATCCCCCGTCAAGAACGCCCGCACGACTGACCCCATGTCCGGGTTGTCCTCGATGACGAGTACGCGTGAGGGGGAAAGTCGGGGGATCTCGGGCCGCGAGACTCCATTGGTCACGGCGGCCACGTTGCCGCGCCGCAGCCGGACCTCGAACTCGCTCCCGTGGCCGGGACCCTCGCTGGTGGCCGAGACCGTCCCCCCATGGAGCTCCACGAGCTTGCGCACGATCGTCAGTCCGACGCCCAACCCGCCCGAGGCGTGGGCCAGCGACCGGTCCCCCTGCCTGAACAGATCGAAGGCCCGCGCCACCAGGCCCGGCTCCATCCCGATCCCCGTGTCGCGGACGCGCAGCACCACGTCGTCCCCGTCGAGGGACGCCGCCACCCGGATCTGCCCACCCGGCGGGGTATACTTCGCGGCGTTATTCACGAGGTTCGTGACCACCTGGGCCAGCCGGACCGGATCCGCCTCCAGCCGCACCGGGTCCGTCGGCACGGATACCGCGAGGTGATGCCCACGCTCCTCGATGAGCGGTCGGCTGGCTTCGAGCGCGGTCGCCACGACCGTCGCGAGATCGACCGACTCCTTTTGAAGGACGATGGTGCCGCGCGTAATCCGGGAGACATCGAGCAGATCATCGAGCAGCCGCGCGAGATGCCCGACTTGCCGATCGACCACGGCCCGGGCCTTTTCGAGGTCCGACGGGCTGACCCGTTTATGACTGATGAGCTGCGCGGCGATTCGGATCGGCGCGAGGGGGTTTCGCAGTTCGTGCGCCAGCATCGCGAGAAACTGATCCTTCGCGTCGTTCGCTTCGGCCAAGCCGGCCGCTGCCTGCGCGGCGTCCCGGGCGCGGACATGCTCGCGCAACAACGTGTCGGTGAACGCGGCGAGCAGCTCCGCGTAGATGCGCAGGCGCGCCCGAAGCAGTGGCGCCTGACGGCGGATCGTGGGCCACACGGCGTGCATCGGCAGCTCGTGACGCTGGGCAAACCGCCGGGTCGCCAACTCGTCCGGAAAGGCCGTGAGGCGGTAACCGGCGACCACCGCGCCGACGACCTCATCGTCCTCGCGCAGCGCGCTGCCGATGACGGCCACGCCGTGCTCTTCGAGGATGACCGGCGAGGCGCGCGTTGCGAGACATTCTCGAGTGCACTCGCTGAAGAGCGGAGGATCCGGGCGGCCCCGGTTGAGCACCTCGAACAGGGGGGTCGCATGCAGGGGCCCGAGCACGCGACGGGGGGGGGATTCATAGACGCCGATCGTCAGGTTCGTCGCGGCGCCGAACTTCTCCAGCGCGACATGCCACGCCTCCGGTTCGATGAGGGTCGGCAGCGCACCCATCGCGGTCACCCGTTCGGCTTCCGGCGGGGGGAGGCTCTCCCACTCCCGCGTTTGAGAGTCCCACTCCGGCGTTCGGGAGACCGGGACAGCAACCCGTAGTACCGGGCAAACGGCAGTTGGGGCACCGGCACGGCGCGCGGAAACACATGGAGGCCCCGACCATTGACGATCTCGCATTCGTAGGTGACTCGGCTGCTCGGCATCGCTCGCGCCTTCGCGATCGTCAGGCCGAGCCGGAAGGTGTCCCCCAGCTCGACCCAGTTCAGGAGCAGGATGTTGTCCACGATCGAGCTGACCTCCATGGCGCCGCTCATGGTGGACATGCCCAGCATCTCGGGATTCTCATGGTTGAAGAGGGCCGTAATCTGACGTTGCCGCAACAACGCGACGAGGGCGTGGAGAAAGTCCCGCAGGTGGGCGGCGGGGCTGACCATGGATCCGTACCCCGCCAGGCTGTCGATGACGACGCGCCGCGGTGAGAGCCGCGCGATCCGCCGCTCCAGCTCCGCGAAGTGACGGTCGATCTCCAACTCCTGTGGCGAGGCGTACCAGACATCGAGCCGGCCGCGATCGATCTCGCCGCGGAGGTCGATCCCGATGGTGGCGGCGTTCCGGATCATCCGGGTCTGGGTCTCATCGAGCGTCACCATGAGGCCCGGCTCGCCGCGCCGCGCGCCTTCGGCCAGGAACTGGAGCCCCATGACGGTCTTGCCGACGCCCGAGATGCCCACGACCAGGGTCGTGCTGCCGACGAAATAGCCGCCGTGGAGGACGTCGTCGAGCCCGTCGACGCCCGTCGGGACCCGCGCGGTGACATCGGGGGTGCCGGTCGGCACGACGTCTTGGTCCGGCACGGCTTGCGCCCGCCGGTACACCTCGAGGCCGCGTCCGTTGACGACGCGGAACGAGTGGACCCCCAGCAGGTACTCGTGCCCCCGCGACTTCACGATCTCGAGGGATCGGACGACCGCGCGCCGGACCGGCGCCATCTCGAGCCGAATGATGGTGTCCGCAATATAGTCTTCCGGCAACGTGCCGACGCCGGCACGATCCGCGGGCGCGGCGAGCGCGAACAGGGCCGTCACGCCCTCGCGGTGCAGCGCTTCGACGAGCGTGTGGAACAGCTCCCGGGCATCCCCGTTCCCGTTGCGGGGCATCCCGGCCAGGCCGTCGATGAAGATCCGTCGGGCGCCCATGGCCGTCGCCTCGGTCAGGAGCAGGCTGTCCGGTTCTACCACCTCCTCCTGGAAGACGCGCCGCGTCGTCGACAGGATCTTGAGTCGCCGCTGGGCTTCCAAGGCCCGGAGGTCCCAGCCAAACTGCAGGGCGTCGCGGACGAGTTTCTCCGCCGAGACCTCGAATGTCACGATGATGCCCGGCTCGTCAAAATCGTGCGCGCCACGATACACAAACTCGACGCCGAGGGTGGTCTTGCCCGTCCCGGGGGACCCAGTCACGATGATGCCATTACCGCGCGGAAGGCCGCCGAGCAGAATGTCATCGAGTCCGGCAATGCCCGTGTGGACGACATCGCGATCCGGCATGATTCCCCTCTTTCGTGGCCGTGGCATCGCGGCGAATCCCCTCTACCGTAGCGTAGGACACGGCGACCCGTCGACCCGAGGATCCGACCCGGCCCCCGACCCCGGGCACCAGACGATCCGGGCTCACTGCCCGCACCCCACACGACCCCTGTCTACGCTTCGGACCCCGCGTTACCGCGACGCCCGCAAGACTCGGTTCCGGCCTGCCCGCTACGGCGTTGGCCGGGCGGGACTTCCACCCGCAGGTCCTCGTCAGTTTGCCCAGCGCACTCCCGCTTCGTGTGGAAAAGTGAGGGACGCAACTTCCGGATTCGGTCGTGGCCCGCTTGCTGTGGAAAAGCGAAATGGCGCATTCTTCCGGTCTGTTGGGATTGGCTAACCCACAGCCGGCCGCCGGGCAAGGCGGCCACCGGAGGAATGCGCCATGGCAGAGGATATCAGGATGGGAGGGCGGGCGCATGACGGCCGCCGGGGCTCGCTCGGCGAGCTGATCCACGCGGCGGTGCGGCGCGCGATCGAGGACGCGGTGGACGTGGAACTGACCGGGGCCCTCGGCGCGCCCGGTACGCGCGCTGCGGGAGCCGTTGTGGCTATCGCAATGGGACCAAACCACGGACGTGGACGGGGCCGACCGGCCCGGTGACGCTCACGGTGCCCCGGGCCACCGTGTTCACCGGCACCGGATCCCGGGAGTGGCGCTCGGCCGTGCTGCCCCGCTACCAGCGCCGCATGCGCGAGGTCAACGAGGCGGTGATCGCGACCTATCTGGCCGGGGGCAACACCCGGCGGCTCCGCGGGGCCCTGGCGCCGTTGCTGAAGGCCGCGCCGCTCTCGAAGAGCGCGGTCTCGCGGATTGTGGGGACGCTCAAGGCTGAGCTCGAGGCCTGGCGCACGCGGTCACTGGCCGACCTCGACGTCCTCGGCCTGTATCTCGACGCCTTGGCGCTGCGCGTGCGGAGCGCCGGCAAGGTGGTGAGCGTCCCGGTCCTGGGCGTGGTCGCAGTCCTCACCGACGGCCAGAAGCAGCTTGTGACGCTGGAGCTCTGCCCTGGCGGCGAGACGTTCGACGCCTGGAAGGGGTGTCTCGACGACCTGGTCGCGCGCGGGCTCGCCGCTCCGGTGTGGAGCGTGATCGACGGGCACCCCGGCCTCCGGAAGGCCGTGGGCCTCGTCTGGCCCCAGGCGCTGGTCCAGCGCTGCTGGGTGCACAAGCTCCGGAACCTCGAGCGCAAGGCCCCGAAGCACGCGCTCGCGGAGATCCGGGCCGACTTTCACCGGATCGTCTACGCGGAGAGTGCCGCCACGGCGCGCGTCGCCTACACCGCCTTCGAGCGGAAGTGGAATGCCCGCTGCCCGGGAGTCGTCCGCAGCCTCCAGGAAGGCGGCGAGGAGTTGCTCACCTTCTTCCAGTTCCCGAAGCGGCAGTGGAAGACGCTCAGGACCACCAACGTGATCGAGCGCCTCAACGAGGAGGTCCGGCGGCGCGTGAAGACGCAGGGGAGCCTGCCCACCGAGGACGCGGCGCTCGTGCTGCTCTTCGGCCTCGTGGTCAGCGGGCAGATCCGCTTGCGTCGCCTCGACGGCTGGCGCCAGATCCCGTCAGTCCTGCGCGAGCGCCGCCGGGCCGCCGCATGACGCATCGCGCATTGGCTCCAGGATCGCGTTCGACCGGCCGACCCGCTATCTGGGTATGCTCAGAATCGAGCATTTGCGCGGTCCCACCCCGAGCTATGCTGACCCATCCTGATTGCGATTGGAGACCAGTGTGACGGCTCCGCGGCTCGTCGTGATGCTCAGCCTCACCCTCGCCCTCCTCGCCGCGCCGCTTGCCGCCGCGCAGCCGGCGGGGAAGGTCGCACGGGTAGGCTTCCTGACGACCGGTTCCCTTGAATCTCCCGAGCAGCGGGCGACGGCGATCGACGCCTTCCGGCAGGGACTGCGCGAACGCGGCTATGTGGAGGGGCAGAACATCGTGATCGAGGCCCGGGGGGCGGATTCGAAGATCGAGCGGTTTCCGGCGTTGGCGAAGGAACTGGCCCGTCTCAAGGTCGACGTCATCGTCGCATCGAATTCGCTCGCCGGCCGTGCCGTACAGCAAGCGACCACCACGATCCCCATTGTTGTGCCGGTTATGGGCGATCCTGTCGGAGACAGGCTCGTCGCCAGCCTCGCGCGGCCGGGCGGGAACGTCACGGGGTTAACCTTCATTGGACCGCAACTGCTCCCTAAGCGTCTGGCTCTGCTCAAGGAAGCGCTCCCCACGGTTTCCCGGGTGGCGGCCCTCTGGCACCCCAATGCGTATGGCGAGCGCACCATGAGTGACATGACGAAGGAGACAGAGGCCGCGGCACGGACTCTGGGAGTGCACCTGCGACTCGTTGCTGTGCAGGGCCCCAACGACTTCGACCGGGCATTCTCCACGATTGCCGGGGTGCGCGCCGATACCCTTATCGTATTTCCGAGCCCAATGCTCTTCACTGAACGAAGACGCATTATCGAGCTCGCCGCAAAGCACCGGCTTCCCTCGATGTCCATGGGCAGAGAGTTTGTGGAACTCGGTGGGCTCATCTCCTATGGAGCGAGCATTCCTGACCTGTTCCGCCGCAGCGCCATCCACGTGGACAAGATCCTCAAGGGAGCGAAGCCTTCCGACCTTCCCATCGAGCAGCCGACCAAGTTCGAACTGGTGATCAACCTGAAGACCGCGAAGGCCCTCGGCCTGACGATCCCACCCTCGGTGCTCGCGCGGGCGGACGAAGTCATTCAGTGATCGACCGTGGGACCCACCGGGAGATGCGTTCAGACAATTTCCACCAGAATCGGGACACCACCCCGGATTCACCCTGGACATCACGTAGCGCATCCGATTCCGCTTTTCAGGCCGCATCCCTTTGTCACTCGATCACCCGGTCCGCCCTTGACAGGAGCGACGGCGGGATCGTGAGGCCCAGGGTCTTGGCGGTTTTCAAGTTGATGATCAGTTCGAACCGCGTCGGCTGCTCGACGGGGAGGTCGGCGGGCTTGGCGCCTTTGAGGATTCGGTCAACGTAGGTGGCCGAGCGGCGGATCACCGCGTCAAGATCGGGCCCGTAGCTCAGGAGTCCACCCTCCGCCGCCCATGGGCCCCAGCCGGACACGAGCAGCAAGCGGTTCTGGGTCGCAAGGTCCAGTATCCGGGCCCGGTTCTGTGTCATCAGCCTCGAGGAAACCACGATAACCGCCTCCATCCGTTCTCGGTTCGCGGCCGCAAAGGCGCCGGCGAAGTCGTCGCGCCCCCGCACTTCGATCGACTGGACCTGCACCCCCAACGAGCGGCCCGCAGCCAGGGTCGCCGGGAACTCACCGTCAGGATGGTCCGGGTTCCAGAGAACCGCGACCCGCGTCACGCCCGGTGCCGCTTCCTTGAGAAACTGGAGACGCTTACCGGCCAAGTCTGACGATACAAACGTCACGCCCGTCACGTTGCCACCGGGACGCGCGAGGCTGGCGACGAGACCACCTTGAACCGGATCGGCGCTCGTGATCATCACGATCGGTATGGTCCCGGTGGCCCGCTTGGCAAACGGTGCGACATCGCCACCGGCCGCGATGATCAAGTCGGGCTTCGAGCGGACGAGGTCGCCCGCCAGGTCTGGGAGCCGCTCGGGCCTCCCCTCCGCGTACCGATGTTCGAAGATGATGTTCTGTCCCTCGACGTACCCCAGCGCGCCTAACCCCCGACGGATCGCGGGGAAGGCATCGGCGTCAGGGGTGCCAAAGAGAAGTACACCAAGGCGCGCGATCTTCGTCTGCTGCGTCTCGGCGGCGAGTGGCGCGGTGAGAAGGGCGATGGTCAGGATGATCGTGAGGACGGGCTGTAGAGCCCTCATGCCAGCCCCCCAGTCGAAATCGAGATGGTCCAGCATAGCTCGGGCTCGATCGCCAGAAAGGCACGATTCGGCGGATACCCTGGTATTGATGCGCCCGTCGAACGCGATCCCGGCGCCAATGCGCGATGCGTCATGCGGCGGCCCGGCGGCGATCGCGCAGGATCGCCGGGATCTGGCGCCAGCCATCTCTCGCGCCTTCGGTCGACTGGTGAACGACCTTGAACTGTCCAACCTTCGCTTCCATGACCCTCGCCATGATGCCGCGAGCACAATGACGATGGCCGGGCTTCTACAACGAACAGTGATGGCAATGCTGAGGCACCGGGACCCCCGGATGACCAGCGCTACCAGCACCTCACTCCAGACCACCCGCACGATGCAGCACGGGCGCTCGATCGGCCAGTGGCCGAGCGGCCCTTGGCTCGCGCGGAGGAGGCTCGTTAGACATTATTTGGGCACCGAGCTCAGCAGGCCGAATGCGAGGTGTCCGCAACTCCGCGTTTTGTTTGGTAGGCGGAGGAGGATTCGAACCTCCGACATCAGCCTTGTAAGGGCTGCGCTCTGACCGCTGAGCTATCCGCCCGTGCCTGGAAGATTAGGAACTTCCACGCCGCTTTTCAACCGCGCGCCCGTGCGGGGTTGGCCCGTCGGCCTCGAAGGGCCTCCGGCCGATCCCCGGGGCAACGGTATGATGTCAGCCCGATGGCGGCCCAGTCGATGGCGGCGAGCACGCGAGCCGGCGCCCCTTCCCGGGAGCGAGAGACGCGGCTCGCGTCTCCGCCCCGTGCCGGCGGAAGCGAGCGGTGGCTCTCGGCTCGCACGGATTGACCACGCCCGTCCGCCGTCGTGACATGATCCCCGCCGCCGAACGCGGGGTGGAACGCGAGGCGTGACGCGCCCCCTCACGCTCGAGCGCGTCCAAGCCATCGTCGCCGACGCGGCGGGACCGGGCCGGGTGCCGATCGACGCGGGGCCCGAGACGCCGCTCGTCGACGGAGGCTTCTGGCTCGATTCCGTGCATCTTCTGGAGGCGATCATCGCGTGCGAGTCCGAGTTCGGGGTCATCTTCGATCCCGAGGTCGACTTCACCGGCATCCACCTGCGCACGGTCCGCAGTCTCCACGACCTGATCCGGGCGAAGCGGTCGAGCTGACTCCTAGTTACGGCCGGAAACTCTGCGACGCGGTCACGGCGCTCGGATAAGATTCGGGCCATGCCCGGGCTCCGTGATCTCGGCCACGCGTGGCGCCGGCGGCCCCCGCATCACTCCCGCCGTCTCTGGGCGCTCATCCTCGCGCTCGACCGCCTCCGGTGGCCGCTGGGGGAGAAGCTGCTCGCATGCTGCTTCACGATCAGCGCGCTCGTCGGACGGCGGGGGCGTCGGCAAGCCTTGGCCTGGGCCGCGGCGCAGCCGGACATCGGAACCCGGACCGAGAGGATGGCGCGGGCCCTCTGTGCGAACCAGGGGCGCTTCCTCGCCCGCGGGGCGCTGGTCGGCATCCGTGACCCCGAGCTGCTCGAGCGTCACGTCGCCGTGCGCGGCGAGGAGCACCTGCGCGGCCCCGGGGGATGCGGGACCCTCCTCATCGGCTTTCATCTGGGACCGCGAAACGCCTATCTGGCCCTTCGGGCCGCCGGCCACGCCCTGACCTGGATGGGCGGCCAGACCACCTCCGGCGCCTGGGCACGCTCGATTCGGGATCGTTACCAGCGCCCCGGTCAGGACCTCTTGCCCCCGGCCCGGGAACACCTGGCGTCCGATCTCACGCGCGTCCGACTGCTCTATCGCGCCCGCCGGATCCTGCTCGACGGCGGCCGGGTCTTCATCGGCGCGGACGGGGTCGGAGTCGAGGCGTTCGCTCTCCCGCTGCCCGGGGGTCCGTTGTCGATCCGGGCGGGCTGGCTCTCCCTGCGGCAGGCGACGAAAGCCCCGGTGCTCCCGGTGCTCTCGCACATGGAAGGGCCGGTGCAGGTCGTCACCATCCACCCGCCGCTGCCGGCTCCTCTGGACGATCCCGCTCGCGACCTCCACGCCTGCCGCCGAGCGCTGGGTGACCTCCTGCACGACTACCTTCGCCAGTTCCCCGAGCAGTGTCCCACGCTGGCCTTCGCGCAGCGCGCGCCCGCCGGCGACGGCGCCGGATCGTCCTCGAGGCCATGATCCTCGACCCGCGCCTCGCCCGCCCACCGGCCATCGTATGCAAGGGCCGATCGTGGCCGTCGGAGGAGCTCGCGGCGATCGCCGCGGGCTGGCTCGACTTCGTCCATGCGTCCGTGCCGCCGGCCGCCGAGATGACCGCCCTGCCGCTCGCCAACCACGTGGACGCCATCGCCCTCTTCTTCGCGCTGTCGACGCTCCCCCGACCGGTCGTCATCCTGCCGCCGGATCCCCGCGCCTGGCCGAGCCGGCCCGCGCTCCCGGCGGAGACGCCGATCTTCCTTCCGCCGTCGCTGGCGGCACTCGCGGGCAAAGGCGACGCCCTCGGATTGCGCACCGTTGTCCTGCCGGATCCACGGCCGGGATCCGCGCCGCCGCGCCGGGCGCCCTTTCTCACCTCGCCCGGGTTCGTGAACTTCACTTCGGGGTCCACGGGACTGCCCCAGCCCGTGTACATCCTGACCCGGAGCTTCGTCCGGCAGACCGAGGCGATCGTGGAGGCCTGCCGGCTCGCCTCGGCTCACGCGGTCGTGGCGACGCTCCCGCTTTCGACCCACTACGGCTTCGGCCAGGCCTTGCTCCTGGCGACGCTCCTGGGATCCCCGCTCGGCCTCGTCGAGCGCTTCGATCACCGGTCGGTGCTCCGGCTGTTCGCCGAGGGCACGTACGGCTACTGGGCCGCCACGCCGCTGATGGTCGACGCGCTGGCCCGGGCGCCGCTGTCGGGTCCGGCGCCCGCCGTGCCCGGGATCTGTCACGTCAGCGCCGGGCGGCTGTCGGGCCGGGTCTTCCGGGCCTTTCGCGACCGTTTCGGCGTGGCGCCGCGCCCGAACTACGGCCAAACGGAGAACGGCTTCATCACGGTGAACACGGCGCCCGACGACCGGATCGATCCCGGCAACGTCGGTCGACCCGCGCCGGGGATCGAGCTCCGGATCGGGGAGGATCCCGCGGAGCCCTACCCCGCCGGGCAGCTCGGGCGGGTGTGGTACCGGAGCCCCTGGTACATGGAGGGCTATGGCTTCCCGCCGCGGCTGGCGCCCCGGGAGCATCGTGGCGGCTGGTGGCCAACGCGGGACATGGGCGCGCTCGACGCCGCGGGATCCCTCACGCTGGCCGGACGGATCGACGACTGCTTCAAGACCGCGTCGGGCTACCTGGTGAATCCCGGCGAGATCACGAACGTGCTGATGGCCCATCCGGCGGTCAGCGACGTCGTCATCCTCCCTCTGACGTCGTCCGCGGGCACGGACATCGGCGCCTTGGTCGAGAGCGACGGCGGCATCGACCTCGACGCGCTCCGCGCGGCGGTCGCCCGGGCATTGCCCCCGTGGCTCCACCCGCAGCGGCTGGCCGCGATCGAGACGCTGCCGCGGCTGGCCGGGGGCAAGCCCGACCGTGCCGCGTGCCGAGCGCTCCTGCTCGGTCGGACCGATTGACGCGGCGCCGCTCCCGCATTGCCTTCGCCTCGTACGCGCTGCGGGGCCACATGGCCATCTGCATCGTCCTGGCCAGAGAGCTGGCCGACCGCGGCCACTCGGTGTTCTTCGCCACCCAGGAGGAAGGCCGATCCTGGCTCGCGCATCCCGGGATTCGCCACGTCCCCTGGGAGCCCGAGTGGCTCGGGCTGAACGGCGAGAGCTTCCTCGAGCACCTCCGCTCCGTGCGCGACGCCATGTCCCAGCAACGCAACGAGTATCGGCGGCTGGCCATGAGCGCGCGCGCCGCGGCCGACGTCTACGCCACGGCGTTCGAGAGCCTGAAGAGGGTCCTGGCGCCGATCGCGGCGGACGTCTTGATCGTGCCGGAGTTGCTCGGCCCGGGCCCGGACGTGGGTCACGCCGTGGGTTGCGCCGTGATCCTCCTGGCGCAGTTCCTGCCGAGCGCCGTCCGCCTGAATCCGATCGCGACCCCGGCGCAGCCCCGGGAGCGCTCGCGCCGGTGGCGGCGCCTCGTCTCGATCCCGTGGATCCTCCGGCGCAAACGGGCCGAGCGGCGCCTCCGGCGTGCCCGTCGCGCGCGGGGCAGCCCGTCACGGACCGAGCTCCTTCGGCGCGCCATGATCCTGGGCTGCACCGACGCGGCCATCGAGGGCACCGACGCCTTCATCTCCTCCGTGCGCCTCGTGGGCCCGCTGATCCCCGATCCGCCGGCGCCGGTCCCGGAGCCTACGCTCCGGTGGATCGAAGCGCAGGCGCCGAAGGGGATCGTCCTCGCGGCCTTCGGCACGCTGGTGAGACTCGACCGGCAGCTGGAGGCCCTGGCCGACGGCCTGGTCGATTGCGGGGCCAGCGTCCTGTGGGCCCTGCCCGAGCGTCAGCATGGCCTCGTGCGGAGCCGGTCCGCGTCCTTCCGCGTTGAGAGCTTCGTGCCCCAGGCGGCGGTCCTGTCCCGGGACGAGGTCCGCCTGTTCGTGACCCATGCGGGTTCCAACAGCGCGCTGGAGGCCATGTACTGGGGCCGGCCCATGCTCGCCCTGCCGTTCATGTTCGATCAGCACCACTACGCGCGGCGGGCGGCGGAGCTCTCCGTCGGCCTACAGCTCGAGCCCCACGCGCTCACGAGCCGGGACGTCCGGGAGGCGGTCCGCCGGCTGCTCGGCGAGCCGGGGTTCGCCGACGCCGGCCGGAGGCTGGCCGGCCGCTTGCGGCACACGCCCGGAGTCCACGGGGCCGCCAACCTCGTCGAAGCCGAGCTCGCCCGGCACCCGTGATCCCGCTCGCGCTGCGACCGATCGCCGACGTCTGCAGGCTCGATATCGAGCCGGCGATGCTCCGGGGTGACGGAATCGGGCGGCCTCGCGATCCGGTCCGGCGCCGGATCGACCGGGTCGGGCGCCCGTCCGAGCCCAGCCGGGCGACGGCCTGGAAACCACCTCGTAGCGCCCGCCGGATCAAGACCGTCGGATCCGTCGCCGCGGACCGTCCTCGCGACCCAGCCGACGCGATCCGGCACGGATCGCGGGCGAGGGCGGCGTCCCGGCGCGAGCGGACCCGCTTCGCCGCGTACGAGGCGTCTCCGGCGCGCCGGCGCCATCCACCCCGTTGCCGGCGCGAGCGGCGCCGCCGGGCGCGGGGCGGATAGTGCGCGCGAGCGTGCGGCGTCCCGCGATCACCGTCGTGATGCCCGTCCACAATCGGGAGGCGTGGGTCGGGCAGGCCATCGAGAGCGTCCTGGCCCAGACCTGGCCCGACTTCGAGCTCCTGGTCGTCGACGATGGCTCGACGGACGGGACGGCGGAGGTCCTCCGACGCTACCGCTCGCGCATCACCCGGCTCTCGTCACCGCACAGCGGCGCCTACGCCGCCCGCAACCTGGCCCTTCGCCGGTCTCGAGGCGAGCTCGTCGCGTTCGTCGACTCGGACGACGTCTGGCATCCCGATCGTCTGGCATGCCAGCTCCCGCTGCTCGACGATCCGGAGGTCGGGCTCGTCTTCGGTGACGCCTGCCTGGTGGACTACCGTCGCGAACCGGCGCAGCGGCTCCGCCGGACCTTCTTCGACGGCGTCTCGCCCTTCCGAGGGCGCGGCGGCTCCCGGTTCACGCGAGGCAACTTCATTCCGTTCTCGACCGTTCTCGTCCGACGCCGGTGCTTCGAGACGTGTGGCCCGTTCACGCCGGTGCGCGTCGGGGCCGATTACCTCAAGTGGTTCGAGATCGCGCAGCGCCACGCGCTGGACTACGTCCCGCGACCCGTCTGCGACTACGCCGTTCATCCCGGCAGCCTGAGCTACGACACGGCGAGCGTCCTCGGGGCGCGGCTCGTTTTGTTCAGCCAGGCCGTGGCCGCGGCTTCCGACCCGGGCACCCGGATCGAGCTCCAGCGCATCGTGTTGAACCATCGATGGCACCTCGCCCTCGCTCGCCTTCGCTCGGGGTCGCGACCCAGGCTCGGCCCCGGCGACGGATTGAAGGACATCCCGGTGGCGACCCGGTTCTCCTGGTGGCTGAGCTTCCTCGGGCGGGGGCTCACCGGACAGCTCCGCCGGCTGGTGATCGAGACCGGAGTGGCGAGCCGCTCCCTCACGTCGGGAGCCCGGTGACCGTGCCCGTCGACGACGGCCGGAAATCCGTGGACAACCTTCGGCGCGCGTTCCCGGGTTCTCGGCGACTTCGGGAGCGCCGTCAGCCGGGATCCCACGGACGTCGGGACACGGGGCTGATCTCCCGAGCGAGGGCTCCTCAGGCCTGGCCGCGCTCCGGCTCGAATGCGCGGACAGAAGCCTGCTGGACGTGATTGCGGAACTCGATCGGGTCGTGTACGCGGGGGAACACTTCCTTCGCGCCGCCGGTGCCGGTGACGACCAGGTCGCCGTAGTTCAGGAGACGTCCCGCCAGGGTCTGCTGGACTCCGATCGACTCCACCTTGCCCAAGAGCAGCTCCGTCGTGTACCGCCCGATCAGGCCCACCTTGAAGATCAGGCGCGTCGTGGTGACGGCGAACTCGGAGGTCAGGAGCTCGACGGCGTGCAGCCCCGCCCAGCCGAGCCCGGCGGCCAGCGCGAGCAGGCTCCCGTACCAGAGCCACGCGAGCCCGGTCGCCGCGCCGATCGCCACGCAGAGGACGACGCCCACGAGCGTGACCAACGCCGGCCGCGCGAACAGGATCCAGTGGAGCCGTGTCTTGTAAACCACCCGCTCGTTCGGTAGGAGATGGCGCTCCACGTATCCCACGGGTGACTCTCCTCTAGCGCGGGCGAGCGGCCGACGGCATCGGCGGCGAGAATAGCCCGCCCCGTCAGGGGAGGCAACGAGAGGCGCGGGCCGCGCCGGCCCGTGCTAGCATGGCCGCGCTTCGCCCATCTTGCCTCGAGGAGGTCCGTCCGCGATGGCCCGCACCGGCAAGGCGGCCGTGTTCCTGGGACCGGGCCGGCCCTTCGAGCTCCGCGAGCTACCGCTTCCCGAGCTGGAGCCGGGCGCGATCCTCGTTCGCGTGTCGCTCGCCAACATCTGCGGCTCCGATCTCCACTTCTGGCGGGGCGACGCGCCGCTGGCGCTCCCGCCCGACGGCTGGATCTTCGGGCACGAGATGACCGGGCGCGTCGCCGCCCTGGGCGCCCAGGTGAAGACCGATTCGCTCGGCCAGGCGCTCCGCGAGGGCGACCGCATCGCGTACTGCTACTTCTACCCATGCGGCCGCTGCTACGTCTGCCTCCACGGCCAGCGGGCGGCCTGCCCGCACAAGATCGGGCGCGCCACCGGCCCGGGCGAGTTCCCGCACTGGGTGGGCGCGTTCGCCGAGTACTACTACCTCCGGTCGGGCGGGTTCGTCTTCCGCGTCCCCGATGACCTGCCGGACGCGCTCGTCTCGCCCGTGAACTGCGCCCTCTCCCAGGTGCTCTTCGGGCTGACGCGGGCCCAGCTTGCGTTCGGCGAGAGCCTCGTCATCCAGGGCGCGGGGGGCCTCGGCGTCCAGGCGGTCGCGGTGGCGCGCGAGATGGGCGCCGGCACCGTCATCGTGATCGATCAGGTCGCCGAGCGGCTCGAGCTGGCGCGCGCGTTCGGCGCCGACCACACGCTCTCCCTCGCCGAGGTGCCCGACCGGCGGGCGCGCGTCAAGCAGGTCCGCGACTGGACCGGCGGCCGCGGCGCCGACCTCGCATGCGATTTCGTGGGCTTCCCCCCGGTCGTGCCGGAGGGCGTGGAGATGCTGCGCCACGGCGGCCGGTACCTCGAGATCGGCTGCATCAGCCGCGGGCGCACGGTGGAGTTCGATCCCTCGTCCCTCGTCTGGGGCTCGAAGTCGATCCTCGGCGTCGTCATGTACGATCCGTGGGTGATCCCGCGGGCGCTCGAGTTCCTCGGCCGGAGCCGTGGCCGGTACCCGTTCGACCGCCTGGTCTCGCACGTGTACCCTCTCGACCGGATCGACGACGCGTTCCGGGACGCCGAGTGGCACAACCGCGAGGCGCCCCCGAGCCGGATCACCCGCGCCGCCCTGGCGCCGTAGCCCCGCTTCCTCCGGATGCGCCGTCAGCTCTTCGCGATCGGCCTCATCACGCTCGTTTTCAACCTGGGGGGCGGGCTCGTGGCGCCCGCGCTCCCCCTGTACGCGCGGACGCTCGGCGCGGACTACCGAGACCTCGGCCTCATCGGGGCCGCGCACGGCCTCGCCTTCGCGGCCCTCACGATCCCGCTCGGGCGGGCCTCGGACCGTTTCGGCCGGCGCGCCATCCTCGTCCTCTCGGGCCTCGCGATCGGGGCCGCGGCGATGCTCTACCTCGCGGCCGGCCGCGTCGCGGGCCTCGCGATCGGGAAGCTCATCGAGGCCGCGGCCTGGGCCGCCTTCTGGCCGACGCTCGAGGCCTGGGTGGCCGAGCGGTTCGGCGGGCGGGCGGGCGCCGCCATGGGCGTGGCGTACGGGGCCTACGCGGCTGCGTTCGTCGTGGGCACGTCCGCCGGCGGGTTCGTCATCGAGGCCTTCGGCCTCCGGGCCCCGTTCGCCCTCTACCTGGTGACGGCCGCGCTCTCGGTCGTGCTGGTCGCCGCGCTCGCGGGGGGCGGGACGGCCGGGGCGGAGCCGGGCCACCATGGACCGGCCGTGACGCCCCGCATCGTCACCGCCGACCCGGCGTACGCGCGGAGCCGGCGCGCCCTGGCGTACGCCACCGGCTTCGTCTACGTGTACGGGCTCGGCACCGTGCTGGCCTTCCTGCCGGCGTACGGCGCGGACCGGGCGCTCTCCCCGCGCGGCGTCGGGCTCCTCCTGGCCGCGTACTGGATCGCGCGCGTCGCCGGGTCCCTCGGGGCCGGACGCATCTCGGATGCGCTCGGGCGGCGCGTCGTGCTCGTCACCGCGATGCTCGTGACGGTGGTCGGCGCCGGGCTGGTGGTGCTGCCGCTCGGGCCCGGCCCCCTCGTGCTCGGCGCGCTCGCGCTCGGCCTGGCCGCCGGCGCGTCCGCGCCGACCTGCGTCGGCCTCATCGCCGACCACGTGAGCGCGGAGGATCGTGGGATGGCCATGGGCCTCTTCGAGGCGGCCTGCGGCGCCTCGATCCTCGCCTCGGGCCTGCTCGGCGGCTCCGCCGCCGAGGCCTTCGGGGGCGAGGCGCCCTACCTGCTCGTGGGGGCGCTCGCGCTCGGGTGGGCGGGCGTCCTCGCCCGGGCACTCCGCCCCGCCGCCCGCGTCTGACCGTCGCGCCGCCCGCGTGGGCGGTGCCGGCGTACCGGTTCGGCTCCACGCTGTCTTCCGGCGAGGACAGGCTCGGCGGCGATCCGCCGGGCCGATGCGCGGCAATCCGCGCGGGCGGCGGAGCTTGCCCGCGCCAGGCCGTTTGGCACGTGCGCTGCTCGTTCGTGGGCGGAACCATGCGCGCGCGTCGCCGGCTCGTGCGGCTGTTGCGGTCGGGAATGCTGGGCGCACGGCGCGCGGCGCGGGAGATCGGCCCTGCGTGCCGGCGGCTGGCCGACCGGCTCGCCTACCGCCCGCGCGAGATCGTCGTCGTCGCGCTCTTGGCCAGCGGCCTCTGCGGCGGGCTCGCGGTGGAGCGCTGGCGGTCACGGTATCCGGCGACCGCGGAGCGCCTCGAGCTGGAGCCGCCACGGCTGGCGGGGGCCGTGGTGCCGCCGCCCGTGGTCCGCGCGCGGACCCGCCCGAGCGTCCCGCGCTGCGAGGCTCCCGCCGGGCGCGCCCGCCCCACTCGGGGACCGGCCGAGCCGGCGAGCCCGGCCACCGGACTCGACCTGAACCGCGCAACCCCGCGCGAGCTCGCGCGGCTGGCGGGCATCAGCTGGGGTCTGGCGGCGCGCATCGTCGCGGCGCGCGATGGCCTCGAGACGCCCAGGGCCGGGACACCGGTCGAGTCGACCGGACGTCGGCGCGTCGAGCGCTCCGGCCGCCGGGGGCCCGATGCCGCACCCCGCCCACTCGAGTCGGAGCCTGCCGCGGCGGCCCCGGACCCCGAGCCCGTCGATGGCACGGCGGACACGCCCTCGGAGTGAACGCCCCGCTCCTGCCGATCGCGATCGCGTTCGCCGCGGGCGCGTGGCTGGGCCTCCTGATCGTCCCCCCCACCTGGGTCCTCGTGGTGGCGATCGGCGGCGGCGCGCTCCTGCTTGCCGCCGCGCGCGGCTCCTCGCGCGCCGCCGCGAGTGTCGGTGTGATTGTCCTCTGCATCCTCGCGGGGTGGGCGCGCGTGGCGCTGCCCGATCCGTTCCCCGCTCTCCGCGGTGTCACCGCCGGCCCGGCCATTCTCGACGGGCTCGTCGGCGGGGTCCCGGAGGTCGAGGGGGCACGGATGCGGGTCCCGCTCGTCCTGCGCCAGGCCGGCGATCCGCCGGGGTCGGCAGCGGGGGTCCTGCCCTTGTCGGTCTACGGGCCCCGCCCGCCGCTCGGGGCGGGCGACCATGTCCGCGTCATCGGCGAAGTCCGCCGCCGGGAGCCCTTCCGCAACCCCGGCGGCCCGAGCGGAGCCGAGCCGAGAACCCCTCGCTACTTCTTCACCGCCCGCGGCGACGCCGTCTTGCGCTTGCCGGACGCGCCCGTTCCGTGGTGGCTCAGGACGCGCCTCTGGATCCACGGCGCGATCGAGGCCCACCTGCCGCCCGTCTCCGGCGCGCTCCTGGAAGGCCTCCTCATCGGTGAGCGGCGCCAGCTGCCCTCGACCCTGCTCGCGGACTTCCGCCGCGCGGGTGTCTACCACGTCCTCGCGATCTCCGGCTTCAACGTGGCGCTGGTGGCGGGGTCGGTCTTCCTCATTCTGAGGCTCGCGCGCGTGCCGGCGTCCGTCGCCGCCGTCCTCGCACTGGCGACGCTCGGCGCATTCGCTGCGGTGGTCGGGGGCCAGCCTTCCGTGATCCGCGCGACCATCATGGGCGGGCTCTTCCTCGCGGCCGGCCTCCTCGGGCGGGAGAGCCGGGTCTGGAACAGCCTGGCAGTCGCGCTCCTGGCGCTCCTCGCTCTCGATCCCGGAAGCCTCGCGGAGCCCGGGCTCCAGCTCTCGTTCGCCGCGACGGCCGGCCTGCTCCACCTGAGCCCGTGGATCCGGGAGGCGCTCCCGGCCTGGTGCCCAGGCCCGATCCGGAGCGCGCTCGCCGTGTCCGCCGGCGCTCAGCTGGGCGTGACGCCGGTGACGCTCCTTCACTTCGGCCAGCTCTCCCCGCTGGGCGTCTTCGCGAACCTGGTCGTCGTGCCGCTTGCCGGGCTCCTGACGACGGGCGGCGTCCTGACGCTCGCGGTCGCGGTGGTTCACGAGCCGCTCGCCCACCTGCTCTTCCAGAGCCTGTGGCTCCTGCTGGTGACGCTGCGCTGGACGGTCCGCGCCGTGGCGGCGCTCCCGGGGGCCGACGTCTACGTGCCTCCGCCCCCGGCCCTGGCGATGGCCGCGGGCGGGCTCGCGCTCGCCCTCGCTCCGTGGGCGCGAGGACGCATGGCGCGCGTGGCCGTCGCGGCGCTCACGCTCGGAGCGGTCGGCGGGACGATGGCGGGGCTTCGGCCCGACGGGCTCGTGCGCCTGCTCGTTCTCGACGTCGGCCAAGGCGAGGCCATCCTGGTGCGCGCCCCGGACGGCCAGGCCCTGCTCGTCGACACCGGCGGCGGCGGCCCGGGACGCGGCGATCGCGGAGAGCGCATCGTCGTCCCGGTCCTCCGCCGGCTCGGGCTCCGGCAGCTCACCGCTCTCGCACTCACGCACGGCGCCCCCGAGCGCGCCGGCGGGCTCGCCGGGCTCCTCGAAGGCATCCCCGTCGACGAGGCATGGATCCCCGCCGGCAGCGAGGACGCCGAATGGCTCGCGCCCTTGGCGGCGAGGGGGGTCGCGCGGCGCGTGCTCGTCCGGGGCGACCGCCTGTGGCTCGGGCCGCTCCTGGTGACCGTGCTGCATCCCCCGGCGCCGGCGCCCGACGGCGGACCCTGGCGAGCGGAGCCGCTCCTCCTTCGCATCGAGTGGGGCCTGTTCGCGGCCATCCTGACGGGCGGCGCCGGGGCGGCGGCCGAAACGGCCGCCGCGCGCGCCGGGCTCCCGCTCAACGCCACCCTGCTGAAGGTGGGCGGCCACGGCAGCCGGCGCGGCTCGACGCCCGAGTACCTGGCGGCGGTGGGGCCGCGGCTCGCGGCGATCCTCGTGGGCGCGCGCAACCCCTTCGGGCACCCGGCTCCCGAGGTCCTGGGCCGCCTGGCGGCCGACGGCGCGACGGTCTACCGAACGGATCTCGACGGCGCGATCGACGTCCGGAGCGACGGGGCGCGCGTCTGGGTGCGGGCCTGGGGCCGGCCGGGGCCGGCGGAGGAGTTCCTCTTGCGGGGCGCGCCCTGACCGCCGGGCGCCCTACCCCTCGAAGGCGCGCTCCCGCTGCGCCCGGAGCCGCTCGAGCTCCGCCGCGTCCAGGCGCATGCCGAGGGAGAGATTCATGTCGGTGAGGATCGTCTTGATCTCGTTGAGCGACTTCTTGCCGAAGTTCTTCGTCTTGAGGAGCTCGGCCTCGCTCTTCTGCACCAGGTCCGCGATCGTCCGGATGTTCGCCGTCTTCAGGCAGTTGTAGGCCCGGACCGACAGCTCGAGCTCGTCGACGCTCCGGAACAGATTCTCGTTCAGCTCGAGGCTCAGCTCGGCCGGAACGGCTTCGTCGGTCTCGGCGCCGGACGGGAAGCGGCACAGCAGGTTGAAGTGATCCTCGAGGATGAGCGCCGCCTCGCCGACGGCGTCCTCGGGCGAGACGCTGCCATTGGTCCACAGCTCGAGCACCAGGCGCTCGGCGCCGGGCTTTCGCTTCGCGGGCTCCACGCGGAAGTTCACGGTCCGGACCGGGGAGAAATCCGCGTCCATCGCCAGCGCGTTGACCGCCAGCGTCTCCGACTCGCGCTTGTCCGCCGGCACGTACCCGCGCCCCTTCTCGACGTGCACCTCCATCTCGAGGACCACGTCCCGCTCGAGCGTCGCCAGCGGCTGCTCCGGGTTCAGGATCACCAGGTCATGGTCGGTCTGGAAGTCGCTGGCCTTGGCGACCCCCGGCCCGGTCACCCGGAGGCGGATCAGGCGGCTGCGCTCTCCGTGTAGCTTGAAGACGACCTTGCGCAGGCTCGAGAGGAGGTCAAGCGAGTCCTCGGTCGCTCCCGGAAGGAAGGAGAACTCGTGGAGCACTCCCTCCATCTTGGCCCAGGTCGGAGCGGCGCCCTCGATGGACGAGAGGAGAACGCGGCGGAACGCATTGCCGACGGTCAGGGCGAAGCCCGGATCGAACGGCTCGACGACGAAGATGCCATGATCGGCCTGGAGCTCCTGCCATTCGTGCTTGCGGGGCAACTGGATCGCGGTGGTCATGCAACCTCCTCGGGTCACACAGGGCGGGGTGAAAGACGAACGCACATTATAGCGGAGGCCCGGTCCCCGAGGAAGACCCCCTGCGCCGACCCGGCGGCAGATTGACAGAGTCGGGGAAAGGCCCATAGAATCAAACGGGTTTTGTGATTCGGCCCCGTCGATTCAGGGCCACGACATCATGTCCGATCAGGATCCCTCGGAGTCCAGCGGCCGCTCCCGCGGGGCACGCCTCGTTCGCCGGGGCGCGCTCCTGGTCTGTCTCGTCGCGGTCGCGGCAGGGGCCGTGGCCATCACCTGGGGGCTCCGCCCCGGCCGCGCCCTCGTCCCGGGCCCCCGCGCACTGGAGGTCCCGACGAGCCTGGGGCTGCTCGGCATCTCGCGCGCTCTGGCCGACCAGGGCGTCATCCGGAGCCGGGCGGTCTTCGTCGGCCTCGCGGTCGTCCGGGGGACCGCCCGCTCGCTGAAGGCCGGCGAGTACGAGGTGCCCCAGGGGGCCTCCGCGCTGGGCGTCCTGCGGCTCCTCGAGACGGGCCGGGTCAAGCCACGCGTCCTGGTCCTGTCGGAGGGGTTCACGATCCGGGAGCTCGCCCGCCAGGTCGAGGCCGAAGCCCTGGCGCCCGCCGCCGATGTCATCCGCGCGGCCAACAACCCCATGCTGGCCTGGAGCCTCGGGATCGAGGCCAGCTCCCTCGAGGGCTATCTCTTCCCCGACACCTACCAGGTGATCAAGGGCACGCGCGTGGAGGAGCTGCTCGGGCGCATGGTCCAGCGCTTCCGGGACAAGATCGGCGGCGCCGAGACGGTGGCGCGCGCGGCCCAGCGCGGCCTGAGCCTGCACCAGCTCATCACCCTCGCCTCCATCGTGGAGCGCGAAGCGGCCCTCGCCGCGGAGCGGCCCATCATCGCGCGCGTGTTCCTGAACCGGCTCGAGCGCGACATGCCGCTCCAGGCCGACCCGACGGTGGCCTATGCGGTGGCCAAGGAGGGACGCGCACCCACCCGGGAGGACCTGCAGGTGGACCACCCGTTCAACACCTATCGCAACCGGGGGCTGCCGCCGGGGCCGATCGGCAACCCGGGACGCTCCGCCGTCGAGGCCGTGCTCGAGCCGGCCGACGTGCCCTACCTCTATTTCGTCGCGATCGACGACCGCGCCCATCACTTCTCGACGACCCTGGAGGAGCACAATCAAGCCGTCCTGCGGTACCGCCAGTATCGGGCCCGGCTGCGCAGCTCCATGACGCTTGCGCCCGTCAACGGCCGGGTGCTATAAGGCACGTCGGACGGATGAGCCAGCACTCCGAGCATTCTCCGCCGGCCTGGCGGCCCGACGCGATCGCGGCGCCGGACGGGGCGGAGCGCTTCCCGCTCGTCTACGCCGGGCTCAAGCGCGTCCTCCCCCCGCTCCTGCGCCATTTCTTCGCCTTCCGCGTGGCGGGGCTCGAGCACCTGCCGGCGCGCGGACCGTACATCGTCGCGGCGAACCATGCGAACTACCTCGACGGGGTCGTCCTCGGCGCGGCGCTGCCACGCAAGATCAGCTTCCTCGTCATGCCCCGCGTGTACCGCGCGACCCCGCTCCACCCGTACTTTCACGACCACGTGGGCTCGATCCCGGTCTCGCTCGCGCGCCCCGATCCCGGAGCCATCCGCCGCGCGCTGCGCGTCCTCGAGGAAGGCGGCGTCGTCGGCATCTTCCCCGAGGGCCCGTTCAGCCGCCACGGCACGCTCGTCCGTGGCCAACCCGGCGTCGCCCTGGTTGCGCTGCGCGCCGGCGTCCCGGTCGTGCCGGCGGCGATCTCGGGCACGTTCCGCGCCCTGGCGGCCCGGCGCTTCTTCCTGCCCCGCCGCGTGCCGCTCGGCGTTCGGTTCGGCAAGCCGCTTCGCTTCACGGCGCCGCGACACCGGATGACGCAGGGAGTGCGGGCCGACGTGACGGGACGGATCATGGAGGAGATCGCCGCCCTGCTGGAGACCGAGCAGCCTCTGGACGTCGCTCGATGACCGACCCCGGGCCGAAGAGCCCGTGGGGCGGCCGCTTCACGGAGCCCGCCGACCACTCGGCCCGCGCGTTCACCGCGTCGCTCGCGTTCGACCATCGCCTCTGGCCCCACGACCTCCGGGGCAGCGAGGCCTGGGCCCGCGCCCTGGCCAAGGGCGGCGTCCTCTCGGAGGGCGAGCTCGACGCGATCCTCCG
This sequence comes from Candidatus Rokuibacteriota bacterium, assembly GCA_044867785.1. Lineage (GTDB taxonomy): Bacteria > Methylomirabilota > Methylomirabilia > Rokubacteriales > DASRDR01 > DASRDR01. The sequence goes on from JBIOVM010000106.1 coordinate 35,254, forward strand.
CGGCCTCGGCGAAGTGCGCGAGGAGCTCGAGACGGGCCGGTTCCCCTACCGGATCGAGCTCGAGGACATCCACATGAACATCGAGCGGCGCCTCATCGAGAAGATCGGCGCCGTGGGGGGCAAGCTCCACACCGGCCGCTCCCGGAACGACCAGATCGCGCTGGACATGCGGCTCTGGCTCCGGGACGAGATCGACGCCATCCGCGAGGCGCTCCGGGAGGTCCAGCGGGCGCTCGTCGAGCAGGCGGAGCGGCACCGGGCGAGCCCGATGCCGGGCTACACGCATCTCCAGCGCGCGCAGCCGGTGCTGCTCGCCCATCACCTGCTCGCGTACGTGTGGATGCTGGGGCGCGACCGCGAGCGTTTGGCCGACGCCCGCCGCCGCCTCGACGTCTGCCCGCTCGGCTCGGCGGCGCTCGCGGGTACCACGGTGCCGGTGGACCGACAGGCGCTCGCCCACGCCCTGGGCTTCCGCACGGCGTCTCCGAACAGCATGGACGCCGTGTCGGACCGCGACTTCGCGCTGGAGTTCTGCGCGGCGGCGGCGATCTGCGCCACCCACCAGTCGCGCCTCGCCGAGGAGCTCGTGCTCTGGGCCTCGGCCGAGTTCGGCTTCGTCGAGCTGCCCGACGCGTACGCGACCGGCTCCTCGATCATGCCGCAGAAGAAGAACCCGGACGTCGCCGAGCTGGTTCGCGGGAAGACCGGGCGCGTCTACGGCGACCTGGTCCGGCTGCTCACGGTCATGAAGGGCCTGCCGCTCGCCTACCACTCGGACATGCAGGAGGACAAGGAAGCGTTCTTCGACGCGGCGGACACCCTGCGCGCCACGCTCGGGATCCTGGCTCCGCTCCTTCGCGCGCTCCGCTTCCGCACGGACCGGCTCCGGGCGCTCGCCGGGGAAAGCTTCTCCACCGCGACCGACCTGGCGGGCTATCTCGTCCAGCGCGGCCTCCCGTTCCGCGACGCGCACGAGGTGGTCGGACGCGCCGTGCGGCTCGCCCTCGACCGGGGCGTGCGCCTCGACGCGCTGCCGCTCGAGGAGCTTCGCCGGCTGTCGCCCTTGTTCGGCCCCGATTTTCGCGAGGCGGTCTCGGTCGACGCCTCGCTGGCGGCGCGGAGCGTCTACGGCGGCACGGCCCCGGAAGCGGTGGCGCGGGCGCTGGACGAGGCGCGGGCTCTCCTGGAGGTTCCGTGATCGCGTCGGCCGCCCCGCGCCGACCAGCCCGGCCTCGGCGCTGGCGCGCCGCCGTGAGCCTGGCCCTGCTCCTGCCGCTCCCGCTCGCCGCCTGCGGCAAGCGCGGCCCCCCGGTCGCGCCCGAGTACCGCCTCCCCGCGGCGGTCCAGGATCTCCAGGCCGCCGTCGAGGGCGACGCGATTCGCCTGACGTGGACGCTGCCCCGGATCCGCGTCGACCGAAGCCCGCTCCGGGAGGTCGCGCGGACCGAGGTGTACCGGCGCCTCGAGGACGGCGCGCCCGACCAGCCGGTCAGACCGGCGCTCCTGACCTTTGGCGGCCTCTTCGGACCGCCCCCCGGGGTGCCGGGATTCGACCGGGTGGCCGACATCCGGGTCGACGAGCCGGGCCCGGTCGAGATCCGGGGCAATCAGGTGACCTATACCGACGCGCAGAGCCTGGCGTTCGGGCAGCGCTACACCTACGTCGTCATCGCCGTCGACGAGAAGGGCCGCCCGAGCCCGCCATCCAACCGGGTCGTCGTGGCCCTCGACGCGGCGCCCACGCCGCCACCGCGCCTCGACGCGCAGTCCGGCGACGCCCAGGTGCGGCTCACGTGGGACGCGCCCGCCACGCTCGCGGACGGCTCGCCGGCGCCCGGGGATCTCGTCTACGACATCTTCCGCGCGACCACGCCCGGCACTCCGGCCGGCCGGCCGCTCAACCTCGAGCCCCTGGACGTCCCGCAGTACGTCGACGTCGCCGTCCAGAACGACGTGACCTACCACTACGCCGTCCGGGCCCGGCTCGCGGCGGGGGGAGCCCAGAGCCTGCCGAGCCCGGTCGCCACCGCGACGCCCGAGGACGCCACGCCGCCGAGCCAACCGCGTGGCCTGGTGGCCGTCGTCACCGGCAACGCCGTCCGGCTGGCATGGGAGGCCGTGCCGGACGCGGACGTCGCCGGCTACGTGGTCTACCGCAGCGGCACGGCCGGCCGCGGTCACGCTCGCCTCACGCCGGCGCCGCACGGGGCGACGACGTACGTCGACACCGACGTGCGCCCGGGACAGCGCTACTTCTACGTCGTCACCGCGGTCGACCGGTCGCGGCGCGCCAACGAGTCCATCCCCTCGGCCGAGACCGCCGCGATCGTCCCCTGACGGGCGGCCGTACGGCTCCGCCGCCGGCGGCGGACGCCCTCGGCGACACGCCTCGTCTTGATTCGCTCCGGACCCCATGCTACCGTCCCGCCATCGAGGCCGATTCGCGAAGGAGGTTCGCGATGCGAAGCACCTTCCAGGGCTCTTTGGTCGCCATGGTCACACCGTTCCACGAAGGTCGGGTCGACGAGGCCAAGCTCCGCGACCTGGTCGAGTTCCACGTGGCCAAGGGAACCGACGGCCTGGTGCCGTGCGGCACGACGGGCGAGTCGCCCACGCTGACGCACGAGGAGCACAAGCGGGTCGTCGAGATCGTGGTACAGCAGGCGCGGGGCCGCATCCCGGTGGTCGCGGGGACCGGCTCGAACTCGACCGCCGAGGCCATCGAGCTGACGCGTCACGCGGCCCAGGCCGGGGCGGCGGGCGCGCTCCTGGTCACCCCGTACTACAACAAGCCGACGCAGCAGGGTCTCTTCGAGCATTTCCGCGCGATCGCGCAGGCGGTCCCCGACCTGCCGCTGATCGTCTACAACATCCAGGGCCGGACCGCGGTCAACGTCGAGACCGAGACCATGGCGCGGCTCGCCCAGATCCCCAACATCGTCGGCGTCAAGGAAGCCTCGGGCAGCCTCGACCAGATGACGGCCGTCATCCTGGCGTGCGGCCCGGACTTCACGGTCCTCTCCGGAGACGACAACCTCACGCTGCCGCTCATGTCGGTCGGCGGCCGCGGCGTGATCTCGGTGCTCGGCAACTTCCTCGCCCGCGAGGTCGCGGACCTGACGCACGCCGCCCTCGAGGGGGACTGGAAGCGGGCGCGCGACCTCCACCTCAAGCTCTTCCCGCTCTGCAAGGCCATGTTCCTCGAGACGAACCCGATCCCGGTGAAGGAGGCCATGGCCATGCTCGGCATGATCCGCGCCGAGTGGCGGCTGCCCATGTGCCCGATGACGCCGGCGAACCGCGAGAAGCTCCGCCAGGCGCTGGTCCAGGCCGGCATCCTGAGGAGCTGAGCGGGGCCGATCGGGCCGTGCCCGTGGTCGAGCTGGTCGTCGCCGGCGCCGCGGGACGGATGGGCGGGCGGGTCATCGCGCTCGCCCGGGACTTGGCGCACCTCCGCATCGTGGGGGCCTTCGAGCGGCCCGGCCACCCGGCGCTCGGCCGTGACGCCGGGGAGGTCGCGGGCGCGGGGCACCTCGGGGTCGCGATCGCCGCCGACCCAACCTCGCTGCTCGAGCCCGGCCGCGTCCTCGTGGAGTTCACCGCGCCGGAGCCGACGCTCGAGCATGTCGGGCTGGCCGCGGACCGGGGGGCCGGGGCGGTCGTCGGGACGACGGGCCTGAAGCCGCCCCAGGTGGCGGAGATCCGCCGGCTCGCCGGGCGTGTCCCCATCCTCCTGTCGCCCAACATGAGCGTGGGCGTGAACCTGGCGTTTCGCGTCCTGGCCCTCATGGCGAAGGCGCTCGGCGACGACTACGACGTCGAGATCACGGAGATCCACCACCGAATGAAGAAGGACGCGCCCAGCGGCACCGCGGCCAAGATGGCCGAGGTCATCGCCGACGCCCTCGGCCGGCGGATCGAGGACGCCGGGGTCTACGGCCGGCACGGCATGGTCGGGGAGCGGACGGCCAAGGAGATCGGCGTCCACGCTCTCCGGGGGGGCGACGTGGTCGGCGATCATACCGTCGTCTTCAGCACGGCCGGGGAACGACTCGAGCTGACGCACCGCGCCCACAGCCGCGACACGTTCGCCCACGGGGCCTTGCGCGCCGCGCGGTTCGTGGCGGCCGCCCGGCCCGGTCTCTATTCGATGCACGACGTCCTCGGGCTCTGAGCGGGGCGCCGACCCGCCATGAGCCCCGTCCGGCCGGCCCGCGGACCGTCTGATATACTCCTCGTCGAAGACATCCGGTTCTACGGTCACCACGGCGTCACGCCCGCCCAGCAGGAGGTCGGCGCGTGGTTCTCCGTGAGCGTCGAGCTGGCGCTGGACCTCACGCCGGCCGCGCTTTCCGACGACCTCGAGGCGGCGATGGACTACAGCCAGGTCGTCCGGCGCGTGATCGAGGTGGGTACCGGCGAGCGGGTGCGCCTGATCGAACGCCTGGCGGGGCTCCTGTGTGAAGCGCTCCTCCGGGAGTACCCGGCGCGCGAGGTCACGGTCACCGTGCGCAAGCTCACCGCGCCCCTCGAGGGGGTGGCCGCCGTGCCGGGAGTCCGCATGACGCGGAGCCGGTAGACATGGCGCGAGTGTTCCTCTCGGTCGGGTCGAACCTGGGTGACCGCCGGCGGCACCTCGAGGCGGCGCTCGCGCGCCTCCGCGAGGAGGGCGCCGTGCGCGTCGTCGCGTGCTCTCAGGTCTACGAGACGACCCCCTGGCCCCGCCCGGGAGCCTCGCGCGAGACCTGGTTCCTGAACTGCGCCGTCGAGATCGAAACGGAGCTGCCGCCGCGACGGCTCCTCCGGCTCACCCAGGCCATCGAAGCCAGCTCGGGCCGGGTGCCGCTCCCCGAGCCGGCCGGGCCGGTCGTCCGGCAGTCCCTGGACATCGACATCCTGCTGTACGCCGACCACATCATCGCGGAGGACCGGCTCCAGATTCCCCATCCGTTCCTCCATCTTCGCCGGTTCGTCCTGGTCCCCCTGGCCGACATCGCCCCGCAAGTCGAGCACCCCACCCTGTACCAGTCCATCGCCGATCTGCTCGGCGAGCTGCCGGAGGAGGGCGACGTCGTTCCGTTCTCCGACTGACCCGCGCCCCCTTGCCGGGGGCGGGCCCTTCTGTTAGGGTCCCGACCCAGAGGCCAGCCGTGCCCGAGCCGTCCACGGAGTTTCGTCAGCAGGCGCTTACGCATCTGGACACGCTCTACAACTTCGCCCTGCGGCTGACGAAGCGCCCCCCGGACGCCGACGACCTCGTTCAGGAGACCTATCTCCGGGCCTTCCGGTTCGCCCACCGGTTCGAGCCGGGAACGCATCTGCGGGCCTGGTTGTTTCAGATACTGAGGAACACGTTCCTCACGTTCTACCGTCGCGAGACGCACCAACCGGTGCTCCTCGACAAGGACCTGGACGACGGTCCGGAAGAGGTCCCCGGGGGGGATGCCCCCGATGCGACGGTCGTGATCACCCTGGACCTGGAGCGCGCCCTAGCGGAGCTGCCGGAAGACTTCCGTTCGGTGCTGCTCCTGGCGGACCTGGAAGGACTGGCCCTGCACGAGATCGGGCAGATCATGGACATCCCCATCGGGACGGTCAAGTCGCGGCTCTTCCGGGCGCGCCGCATGGTGCGCCGCCGCCTGACCGACTACCGGACGGGAGACGCCGCGCCATGACGTGCCACGAGGCGCGCGACTTTTTCGAGGAGCGCCGGCGGCGGGAGCTTCCGCCCGACCTCGCGCGCGCCGTCGAGGCGCACCTCGAGACGTGTCCGGCGTGCCGCGCGATATGGGCGCGGGACGAGGCGTGGGTCGCGCTGGTCCGCACGCTTCCGCGCACGCCGGCGCCGGCCGGGCTGGCCAGTCAGGTTCGCGCGCTCGGGGCGCCGCGGCGGGGCGTCCGCGCCTGGCTGGGCCGGCCCTGGGTCGCGGCGGCGCTGGCCGCCGCGGTCGTGGCCGCCGTGCTCGCCCCGTGGCTCCGGCCGGCCCAGCGGCCGGGCGACATCGTCGATGCGCTGATCCAGTCGGGCGTCGCCGAGCACCGCCGCATCCTCCTCGAGCTCGAGGCCGGCTCGGTATCTGTCGACGATCCCGATGCCCTTTTCGCGCGCGTGCGCTCGGTGGCCCAGGTGGAGCTGCCGAAGATCCTCGCCGGCACCGGGGAGCTGCGGCTCCTCACGGCGAAGCCGACGCTGCTCGACAGCCGGAAGACCGCGGCGGCGGCGCTGCGCTATCCGACCTCGCCGGTGACGACGTACTTCATCCTGCCGGGCAAGGACTTGCCGATGCCCGCCGAAGGGCGCGTGCAGATCGAGCAGTATCGGCCGCACATGCGCCAGGTGAACGGCTTCAACGTCGTCTACTGGAAGCAGAAAGACATGGCCTATCTCATGGTGTCGGGTCTCGATCGGGAGGGGTGCCAGAAGCTCTACCTCAAGATGCGGCGGGCGCTCTAGGGCGTGGCCGAGCTCGCCGGGACCTCGCACCCGGGGGCGGACCCGCGCCTGGCGCGCCCCTTCTACGATTCGGCCCGGCGGCCCCCGCCCGCCCTCGAAGAGCTGGTCGCCCTCTGGCGCTACCGAGACCTGGTCGTGCAGCTGGTTCGCCGCGACATCGTCACCCGGTACAAGCGGTCGATACTCGGGGTCCTGTGGACCCTGCTGAACCCGCTCGGGACGATGCTGATCCTGACCGTCGTGTTCTCGCGCGCGTTCGCCGCCGGCCGGAGCTACCCGGTGTACGTGCTGACGGGGCTCCTCGCGTGGAACTTCTTCGCGCACACCACGGTCGCCGCCATCCGCCACCTGTCGTCCAGCGGCGTCCTCATGCGTCGGATCTACCTGCCCCGGACCATCTTCGCGGTCGCGGCGGTCGGCATCGGGCTCCTCAACTTCCTGCTCGGGCTCGTGCCGCTCTGCGGGATCATGCTCGTCACGGGCGTTCCCCTCCGCCCCTCGCTCCTCTTCCTGCCGGTGTCGATCGCAGCGCTGACGGCATTCACCCTGGGCGTGGGCCTCCTGGTGTCCGTGCTGGCCGTCAACTTCAGCGACACCGCGGAGATCTACGGCATCCTCCTGCCCGCGCTCCTGTACCTGACGCCCATCATCTACCCGCGGAGCATTCTCCCCGCCACCGCCAACTGGCTCATCGGCGCCAATCCGATCCACCACCTGATCGCCTTGTTCCGCACCCCGCTCTACGAGGGCCGGCTCCCCGACCCGGCCTCGGGCGCGGTCGCGCTCGGCACCGCGGCCGCCGCCCTCGTGCTGGGCTGGCTCGTGTTCACCGCGCGCGCCGACCGGCTGGCCAGCCAGATCTGATGGCCGCCGCCGCCTCGCCGGAGCCGGCGATCTGCCTCGAAGACGTCGCGGTCGAGTTCCGCGTCCCCCACGAGCGCGTGCGTTCGCTCAAGGAGTATGCGATCCGGGCGCTCCAGAACCGCGTGACGTGGGAGGAGCGCCTGGCGGTGCGCGGCGTGAGCTTCGAGGTCGGGCGGGGCGAGGCCCTGGGCCTGATCGGCCCCAACGGCGCCGGTAAGAGCACGCTCCTGAAGCTGATCGCCCGCGTCCTCCGGCCCAGCGCGGGGCGCGTCCGCGTGTGGGGCCGGGTGGCCCCGCTGCTCGACTACGGGGCCGGTTTCCATCCCGACCTGACCGGCCGCGAGAACCTCTACCTGAACGGGACGCTCCTCGGCCTCTCGCGCCGGGCGCTCGACGCCTCGTACGAGCGCATCGTCGACTTCGCCGAGATGCGGGATTTCATCGACGCGCCCCTCCGCACGTACTCGTCGGGAATGGTGGCGCGCCTGGGCTTCGCCATCGCCACCGAGCAACGGCCGGACATCCTCCTCATGGACGAGGTGCTCGCCGTGGGCGATCGGACCTTCCAGGCGAAGTGCATGGAGCGCTTCAACGCGTTCCGGGCCGGCGGCACGTCGGTCGTGCTGGTCTCGCACGACGCGCAGCTGGTGGCGAGCGCGTGCCAGCGCGTCGCGTGGATCGAGCGCGGCGAGCTGGTCCGGATCGGGCCGGCGGCGGAGGTCCTTGGCGCGTACGCGGAGCGGCCCCTCGCCGGCCCGGCCTTGCCGGCGCCCCGCGCGCCCGCTACCGCGTCCGCGGATCCAGGAGGTCTCGGAGCCCGTCGCCCAGCAAGTTGAATCCGAGTACCGCGAGCGCGATGGCGGCCCCGGGGAAGATCGCGAACCATGGGGCGAGCGCCAAGAAGCTCTGGGCCTCGCGGAGCATCAGCCCCCACGACGGATGGGGCGGCTGCGTGCCGAGCCCGAGATAGGACAGCGCCGCCTCGGCCAGGATCGCGAGCGGGAACGAAATCGTCGCCTGGACGATCAGCGGCGAGACCGTGTTGGGCAGGACGTGCCGGCGCACGATCGCGCCGTCGGAGACCCCGAGGGCCCGCGCCGCCAGGACGAAGTCCTGTTCCCGCAGCGCCAGGATGTTCGCCCGCGTCAGCCGCGCGAAGACCGGCACGTACGCGATCCCCACCGCCACCATGCTGATGAGCACTCCCGCGCCGAACACGGCGGTGACGAGGAGCGCGGAGAGCACCGCCGGGAACCCGTAGATCGCGTCCGTCACCCGCATGAGCGCCTCGTCGAGCCAGCCGCCGGCCCAGCCGCCGGCGGCGCCGAGGAACACGCCGAGCCCCATGCCGATGCCGACGGCCACCGCCCCGACGGCGAGCGACGCGACCGCGCCGCGCATCACCCGCGAGAGGATGTCGCGCCCGTACTGGTCGGTGCCCATCGGGTGGGCGCCCGTCGGCCCCTCCAGCCGGGCCGCGATGTTCATCCCGAGGGGATCCCGCGGCGTGTAGACGAGCGAGCAGAGCGCGGTGCCCACGATCACCGCGGTGAGCGTCAGGCCGGCCACGAACGCACGATGGCGGCGCGCCCGGCGCCAGCGTCTACTCATACCGGATTCGCGGGTCCAGGGTCGCGTAGAGGACGTCCACCAGGAAGTTGAGCGTGACGACGGTCACCGCGACGAACAGCACGACGCCCTGCACGACCGGCAGGTCCCGAGCGCTGATCGCCCCCAGCGCGAGACGCCCGAGCCCCGGCAGGTAGAACACGTTCTCCAGCACGATGCTGCCCGCGAGGAGAGCGCCCAGCTGAAGTCCCACCACCGTCACGATCGTGAGGAGCGCGTTCCGGAGGACGTGCTTCCACGTCACCACCCGGTCGTCGAGGCCCTTGGCGCGCGCCGTGCGCACGTGGTCGGCCCGCAGCACCTCGAGCACCGCCGCACGCGTCGTCCGGGTGAGGATGGCCGCCTGCACCGCGGCGAGGGCGACGGCCGGCAGGAGCAGCGCCTTGACGCCCGGCCAGAGGCCCGCGCTCCACCCGTCGAACCCGCCCGCCTGCACCCAGCCGAGGCGCACGGCGAACAGGAGGATCAGGAGGAGCCCGGCCCAGAAGGACGGCACCGCGATCCCGAGCTGGGACACGATCATCGCGAGGTAGTCGCCGGCTCGCCCCTGGTGGGTGGCCGCGTAGACGCCGAGCGGCACCGCCACCAGCGTCATGAGCGTCGCCGCCAGCACGGTGAGCGGCAGCGTGACGGTCAGGCGGCTCAGGATCAGGCGCCCGACCCCCATGTCGTACTGGATCGATCGCCCGAGGTCGCCCCGGACGGCCCCGCCGAGCCATTCCACGTACTGGACCGGAATGGGCCGGTCCAGCCCCATCGCGTGCCGGAGCGCCGCGGCGGCCTCGGGCCCGGCCTCGGTGCCCATGATGATCAGGGCCGGGTCCCCGGGCAGGACGCGGACGACCGTGAACACGAGGAGCGAGACCACGAAGAGCGTGGCGGCGAAGGCCACCGCCCGGCGCAGGATCAAGCGGCGCATCGCACGGTCCCCGCCCGAGACGGCGCCGCCCCGAGAGCGATCCCGGGGCGGACGGCGACCCGCGCGAGCACGGACAGGACGGCGCTACTTCGCCCAGCCCACCTCCGACAGGTCCATGGACGGCGTCGGCAGATCCTTCCAGATCCCCTGGACGCCCTTCTTGGCCGCCACTAGCCGGGGGTACGCGTAGAGCCACACGACGGGCGCTTCCTCGACCATCAGCTTCTGGAGCTGCACGTAGAGCTCGCGCCGCTTCTTGTCATCGATGGTGGCCTCGGACTCCCGGAAGAGCTCCTGGAAACGGGGGCTGTCGTACCGGTAGTAGTACTTCGGGTTCGCGTAGTTCCCGGCGTCCCACGCCTCGGCATGCCCGATGATCGTCATGTCGTAGTCGGCGTTCTTGTAGACGCGGTCGAGCCACTGGCCCCATTCGATCTGCTCGAGCTTCACTCGGATACCGGCCTTCGCGAGCTGCCCCAGCAGCACCTCGCCCGTTCGGACCGTGTACGGGTACTGCGGCGGGACCTTGAGGACGGCCTCGAAGCCGTTCGGGAACCCCGCCTCCGCCAGGAGCTGCTTGGCGCGCGTCGGGTCGTGCGGCACCGCCTTCGCCATGTCCACGAAGTAGGGGTTGAGCGGGTCGATGTTCGTCCCGAGAATCCGCCCGAGGCCGAACATCGCCCCCTTCACGACCTCCGGCTTGTCCACGGCGTGAGTGATGGCGCGCCGGACCCGAACGTCGGAGTAGGGCTTCCTCGAGTTGTTCAGCGCGAGGATCACGTCGCTCGTGGTCTCGCCCAGGACGAGCTGGAGATTCGTCGCCCGCCGCACCACCTCGACCGATTCCGGGCCGAGGCCGAAGCCCATGACGTCGATGTCCCCGGCCTGGAGGGCGGCGAGCGCGGCATTGGCGTCGGGGATGAAGCGGAACGTGACGCGCTCGAGCTTCGGCAACCCCTTGACGTGGTACTCCGGGTTTCGCTTGAGAACGATTCGGTCGGCCCGGTCCCAGCGCTCCAGCATGAAGGGTCCCGTCCCGACCGGCTGCGACTTCTGCTGCTCGACCGCCTCCCGCGGATAGATCACCGACCCCTGCCGCGCCAGGTTGTAGATGAACATGGCGTTGACCCGCTTGAGCGCGATCGTCACCGTGTGCGGGTCGCCCACGTGAATCGTGGTGATGTCCTCGTACTGGCGGGCGTGCGGATGCTTCGTCTCCGGGTTCCGCGCGCGGTCGAGGACGAACTTCACGTCCTCCGCGGTCAGCGGGCGCCCGTTGTGGAAGCGGACCCCCTTCTTCAGGAAGAACGTGTAGTTCAGGTTGTCCGTGGTGTGCCACCGCTCGGCCAGCCAGGGCACCAGCCGCCCCTGCGCGTCCACCTTCACGAGCGCTTCCTGCACGTTGTAGAAGACGACGGTGGCGGTCGCCGAGGCGGGCGTCGCCGTGAGGTCGAGGCCCGGCGGCTCGGCGGTGATCTGCACCGCGAGCTGGGTCGACTGCGCCCAGGCGGGCGGCGGCCCGGCGGGGCCCGGCGCCCCCGGCCCGAGCGTGACAAGGCCGAGCGCGGCGATCGGGAGGAGCCAGCCGAACCGAACCCGGGACAGTCGTGTCATGGTCGCGCCTCCACAGTCGGGCGGGTCGGAATCGCGCTCACTATACCGAACGCCCGGAAGCGGCTCAAGCCACGCCCGGCTCGTGCCATGATGAGCGGCACCGTGCGACGAACCGCCTGGACGCTGGTCGCCCTCGTCCTGGTCGCGGCCACCGCCGTGGCGCTGCTCCTCCGAGCGCCGGACCGAGCCGCGGTCGAGCCGAGCGGATCGTCCGCGACCCGCACCGCCCCCGGCGGAGGCGCGACCGTTCCGCCGACGGCTCCGGAGTCCACCGCGCTCGGCCGCGCCCGCCAGGTTCTGGCGGCGATCGAGGAGCGCGACGGCGAGCCCCTGCCGGGCTACGTCGGGGGCCGCGCGTTTCACAACCGCGAGCGCCGCCTGCCGCCGGGCCGCTACCGGGAGTACGACGTGCACCCACGGGTGCCCGGCCGGGATCGCGGCCCCGAGCGGCTCGTCGTCGACCGGACCACCGGCCGCGCGTACTACACCGGCGACCACTACCGCACCTTCGTGCCCTTGAAGTGAGGCCGCTGGCGTGAGCCCAGGCTCCATTGCGGATCGTCTGGCGTCGACCGGGCCGCCGTGGGTCCACTTGCTGGTGGGCGACGACCGGGCGCCCGGGCGCCTCCCCCCGCCGGCCTCCGGGTTCGTCGAGGCCGCGCTGGACGGCCGCCGCTGCTCGACGAAGCGCGCGCTCCTCGACGAGGTGGCCCACGTCCTCGGCTTCCCCGCCTACTTCGGCCGGACGTGGGACGCGCTGGAGGACTGTCTGACGGATCTCGCGTGGGTGCCGGCGTCGGGCTACCGGCTGGTCATCGCCGCGGCCGACCGGCTGCTCGCGCGAAGCCCGGGACAGTACGCCACGTTCGTGGCGCTCCTCGAGGACGTCGGCCGCGCGTGGGGCGCCGCCGCGACCGGTCATCCGGGCCGGGGCCAGGTGGCGTTCCACACGGTGCTGGTGGTCTCGCCGGATCGCCTCGCCGCGCGCCGGAACTGGAGGGCGGCTCGGCTCGACGGCTGACGCCGGCCGCCGACCGGCCGCGACCCTCCCGAGCGACCCTCCCGAGCGCTTGACAAGCGGCGGCGGACCGACCCACGCTGGGAGGCGTCCATGCCGCCACGCGCGCGCCGTCCCGGCCGGACCACGCCCTCGGGGGCCCCGGGCCCCGCCGTCACGCCGGCGTCGCCCGCGCCGACGCCCCAGGACTACGAGAAGCTCGGCGTCTTCTACCTCGGCCGCCCGTACGATCTCGCGACGAAGCAGTCGAGCGCGGCCCCGCTCCTCTACGACTCCAAGGATCTCGTGACGCACGCCGTGTGCGTCGGCATGACGGGCAGCGGCAAGACCGGGCTCTGCCTGGGGCTGCTGGAGGAGGCGCTCCTCGACGGGATTCCCGCGCTCATCATCGACCCGAAAGGGGACCTGCCGAATCTCTGCCTGACGTTCCCGGACCTCCGGCCGGAGGACTTCGCCCCGTGGATCAACGCGGACGACGCCCGGCGCAAGGGCGTGACGCCCGACGCGTACGCCGAGCAGCAGGCCGAGCTCTGGCGGAAGGGCCTGGCCGCGTGGGGGCAGGACGGCGCGCGGATCCGCCGCCTCCGCGACGCGGCGGAGATCGTCGTGTACACGCCCGGGAGCACCGCCGGGCTGCCGGTGTCGATCGTCAAGTCGTTCGCGGCGCCGCCGGCCGCCGTGCGCGACGACGCCGAGCTCTTCCGCGAGCGGATCGCCACCACCGCGACCAGCTTGCTCGGGCTTCTCGGCGTCGAGGCCGACCCGCTGCGCAGCCGGGAGCACATCCTCCTGGCGAAGCTGCTGGAGGCCGCGTGGGAAGCGGGCCGAGACCTCGACCTGCCGGCGTTGATCCAGGAGATGCAGAGTCCTCCGTTCCCCAAGGTGGGCGCGCTGGACGTCGATGCCTTCTTCCCGCCGAAGGAGCGCTTCGAGCTGGCGACCCGGCTCAACAACCTCCTCGCCGCCCCCGGCTTCGACGCCTGGCTCGAGGGCGAGCCGCTCGACATCGGGGCGCTCCTCCACACGCCCGCGGGCAAGCCGCGCGCCGCGATCTTCTCGATCGCCCACCTCTCGGACGCGGAGCGGATGTTCTTCGTCTCGCTCCTGCTCAACGAGACGCTCGGGTGGGTGCGGAGCCAGTCCGGCACCACCAGCCTGCGCGCCGTCGTCTACATGGACGAGATCTTCGGGTACTTCCCCCCGGTCGCGAATCCGCCCTCGAAGCTTCCGCTCTTGACCTTGCTGAAGCAGGCGCGGGCGTTCGGCGTGGGGGTCGTGCTCGCGACCCAGAACCCGGTCGACCTCGACTACAAGGGGCTCGCCAACACGGGCACCTGGTTCATCGGGCGGCTTCAGACCGAGCGGGACCGCGCGCGGGTGCTCGACGGGCTCGAGGGGGTGGCGGCCGGGAGCGACACGCGCTTCGACCGCGCGGCGATGGAGGAGACGCTGGGCGGGCTCGGCAACCGCATCTTCCTGCTCAACAACGTCCACGAGGACGCCCCCGTGGTCTTCGAGACTCGCTGGGCGATGTCCTATCTCCGTGGGCCGCTCACGCGGACCCAGATCAAGCAGCTCATGGCGGGACGCAAGGGCACGCCGGCGACGCGCGGGCCCGCGGCCGCGCCGCCCGCCGCCACGGTGCCGTCCGCGCCGCCGGGCCGGACGGCCGCGGCTGCCGAGCCCGCGGCGGCGCCGCGCCGAGGGTCGCGGCCCGTCCTGCCGCCCGGCGTTCCGCAGCACTTCGTGCCGACGCGGGGGGCCGCACCGCTCGGGGCCACGCTCGCCTACCAGCCGGTGGTGCTGGGCGCGGCCACGGTACGCTTCGCGGACGCCAAGGCGGGCGTCGATCAGTCCGAGGAGCTCGTCGTCGCGGCGCCCGTCACCGACGGCGCCGTGCCGGTGAGCTGGGACGCCGCCCAGGTCCTCGACGTCCCGGCCGCCGACCTCGAGACTACGCCCGAGGAGCCCGCCGAGTGGGCGCCCCTGCCGCCCGCGGCCGGTAAGGCCCGGAGCTACGAAACGTGGAGCCGCGATCTGGCCGCGTGGGTCTACGGCCACCGCCGGCTCGAGCTCCTCCGGGACCCGGCGTCCGGCGTGCTCTCGCGGCCCGGCGAGAGCGAGCGCGACCTCCGCGTCCGCCTCCGCGAGGCGGCCCGGGCTGAGCGCGACGAGCGGGTGGAGGCGCTCCGGAAGAAGTACGCGCCGAAGCGCGCGACGCTCGAGGAGCGGCTCCGGCGCGCCCAGCAGGCGGAAGCCCGGGAGCGCGAGCAGGTCTCGCAGCAAGGCGTCCAGACGGCGATCTCGGTCGGGGCCACGATCCTCGGCGCCCTGTTCGGGCGCAAGACGGTGAGCGCCGGCAGCATCGGGCGCGCGACGACCGCCGCCCGCGGCGCCGGGCGCGTGCTCAAGGAGCGCGAGGACGTGACGCGCGCCCAGGAGACCGTGGGCGCGGTCCAGCAGGCGCTCGCGAAGCTCGAGAGCGAGCTGCAGGAGGAGGTGGCCCGGCTCGAGGCGCGGGGCGAGCCGGAACACCTCGAGACCGTCGCGCTCCGGCCGAAGAAGACCGACGTCCGCGTGCGGCTGTGCGCCCTCGCCTGGCTGCCCTACTGGCGCGACTCGGCGGGCGCCCTGACGCCCGCCTGGACGTGAGCCCCGCCCCGGCCGAGCGGGCCGGCCGGCGGGACGGACCCCGAGAGACGGCGCCGCCGGCGCCGGGAAAGCAGAGGTCACGCATGCGGAGCCGGTTCGCCATCGCCCTGGTCGCCGTCCTCGTCGGGATGGGCCTGGTCGCGACCTTCTCCCTGGCCGCGGCGCCCAAGCAGTACCAGTGGACGGGCACCGTGACCGAGGTCGACGCGAAGGACAAGACCATGACCGTCGACAAGTCCGGCGAAGTCTGGCAGTTCTCGACCGACGGGCTCAAGGACGTGAAGGTGAAGAAGGGGGACAAGGTCACGGTCTACTACGTCGCGGTCGCGAAGAAGATCGAGACGAAGTAGCGCGCGCCGGGCGGGCGCGCCGCCGCGCGAGCCCGTCCTCTACGGCGTCAGGAAGGCGCAGGCCACGGCGCCCTGACGGGCGACGTTGACGATGGGCTCCCGACTCACCCGAACGTGGAGCCCCAGGTCGTTCGGGGCGTAGAAGAGCCCCAGGGAGAAGTAGCACGGCCCGGCGTGGGCCCGGCCGTTCCGGAGATAGACGACGGGTCGGCGCGTCCCCGGATGCCGCGCCTGGACGACCCAGCGGCCGGGCTCCCGCAGCGCCCGCGCGATCCGGGCCTCCCACCGCGTGGCGCCCGCTTCTCGACCGAGGAGCAGGCCGAACCCGCTCGATCCCACGTTGGGCTTGATCAGCAGGCTCTCGCGAGCGCGTCGCGCGAACTCCGGGAGGTCGACCGGACGGCCGGCGGGATTCTCCGTGCGCCGAGGCCCGAGGACGCGCGTCCACGGCACCACCCGGGCGAGAAGTCTCCGCTCGCTCGGCGAGAAGAGGCGCGCTCCCTCGGGGTGCCCGAAGTACTCGAGCAGCCCCTTGTGGCTGAACTCCCCGGCCACGCCGGGCAGAACCGCTCCGGCCTCGAAGCGCTCCCGGAACCCCGCGAGGGACCGAGCGCAGCTCGGCGGCCCCATATCCTCGAGTGCGAGGTCGCGGTACACGATGTCGACCGGCATGTCCCGCAGCCGCACGCCCCCGCGGGTCAGGCGCAGATCGGCCGGCGTGCCGCCCTCGGCCGGGATGCCGGCCGCGCGGACGGCAGCCACCAGGCGCGGCACCTCGCTGTAGCCGTCGACGGGCGCCGCATCTTCCACGAAGGCGACGCCGCGCGGGCGTCGCCGACCCCGCCGCCGCGCGGCGGCCTGGATCCAGCGCACGACGAGGGCCAGGAGATCGGGCGGGTCCCCGAGCGCGCGCGCTTCCGCGTCGCGGTACACACGGGGGAAGACCTCGGCGCGCAGGATTCGCACGCCTGCCGCGTGGTTGTAGAGTCCGGCCAGCGCGGTCGCGTTGGTCTCGTAGAGGATGGGCTCGAGCGCGCCCCCCGGGCGCGCCGCGAGCCCGACGTCGGGACGGATCATGAGCTGCCAGGGCGCGGGGACGACGGTGGGCGCGCTCGCCAGCCACCGCGCCGCCGCCTCGCTCACGGGGCACAGCTCGCGGAACCCCCGCGCGTCGGCGCGCCAGAGCGCGGGCGCGTGCGCCTGAAGGCGATGGACGAGGGCGGCCAGCCGGGCGAGGCCAGGCGTCGTCCGGCGGCTCACGAGGAACGGCGTGAGCGCGATCGGGTGGGGCACGGCCGGCGCGCCCACGCGATGGCGGTGGAAGAGCGCGGCCCGCGCCTCGGCGCGCTCGACGGCCCGGAAGAGAGCGAGACGTCGTCCCGGAGGCAGCCGCTGGATCCGCGTCAGAGCGAGCCGGTCGAGCGCCATCACGGCTCGCGTATTATAGGCACGTGGGACGCGACGGATCCCAGGCGACCCCCGGGCCCGAGCAAATCCTGGGCGGCGCGCTCGACCGGCTGCGCACGGAGGGGCGCTACCGCGTCTTCGCGGACCTCGAGCGCCACTGCGGCGACTTCCCGCGCGCCACCTGGCACGGCCCGACCGGCCCGGTCGAGGTCGCGGTCTGGTGCTCCAACGACTACCTCGGCATGGGCCAGCATCCCCTCGTGCTGAAGGCCATGACCGAGACGCTCGATCGCGTCGGCGCAGGGGCGGGCGGCACCCGCAACATCGCGGGGACCTCGCACGCCCACGTGCTCCTCGAGCGCGAGCTGGCCGACCTCCACGCGAAGCCGGCCGCTCTCCTGTTCACGTCCGGCTACACCGCGAACGAGGCGGCGATCAGCACGCTGGCTCGCCTGCTTCCGGGCTGCGTGATCGTGTCGGACGAGAAGAACCACGCGTCGATGATCGAGGGCATCCGCCGGAGCGGCGCGGAGAAGCGCATCTTCCACCACAACGACCCCGCCGATTTGGACCGGCACCTCTCGGCGCTGGACGCCGGGCGTCCCGCCCTCGTCTGCTTCGAGTCCGTCTACTCGATGGACGGCGACATCGCGCCGCTGCGGGAGCTCTGCGACGTGGCGACCCGTCACGACGCCCTCACCTACCTGGACGAGGTCCACGCGGTGGGGCTCTATGGCGCGCGCGGGGCCGGCGTCGCCGAGCGCGACGGCGTCCTGGACCGCGTGACCGTGATCCAGGGCACGCTCGCCAAGGCCTTCGGCGTCGTGGGTGGCTACGTCGCGGCGTCGGCCGTCGTCGTCGATGCCATCCGGAGCTTCGCGCCGGGCTTCATCTTCACGACCGCGCTCCCCCCGGTGGTGGCGGCCGGCGCGCTGGCCAGCGTCCGACATCTCAAGACGAGCCAGGTCGAGCGAGCGCGTCACCAGGAGCGGGCGGCCCGCCTCAAGCGCTTGCTCGGCGACGCGGGCCTGCCGGTGATGGCGACGTCCAGCCATATCGTTCCGGTCCTGATCGGCGACGCGGCGCTCTGCAAGCAGGCCTCGGACGAGCTCCTGGGGCGCCACCGGATCTACGTCCAGCCGATCAACTACCCGACCGTGCCGCGCGGCACCGAGCGCCTCCGGCTGACGCCCACGCCCTTCCACGACGACGCCGCGATGAATCACCTCGTCGCCGCGCTCCAGGACGTCTGGGAGCGCCTGGCACTGCCCCGGCCGACCTGAGCCGCCCGCTCAGGGCGTGCCGAGGAACTGGCGCAGCTCGTCGCGGACGGTCGCGGGCTCCTCCTCGTGCGGCCAGTGCCCTGCGGAGGGGAGTCGGACGATGCGCGCCTGGGGACCGAGGACCGTGGTCCATCGCGCGAGGTGGTGCGGGCGGAACGCGGGATCGGCCAGACCCCAGACCACCAGCGCCGGCAGGTCCCGCAGCCGGTCGCGACGCGCCCAGAGACTCTGATAGTAGGCGCTCGAGCTCAAGAGCGCTCGCGCGAGCGTCCACAACACGCGCTCGCGGTCATCCGCCGCGGGAAACGGCGCGAGATACTGCCGGTGGATCGCGGACGTGAGCTTCCGGCGGTCGCCGTACGCGTGGGGCATGAGGAGCCGGAGGGACGCGTTGCACCGGCGGTAGAGCACCCGGCCCACGCCGCTCGCCGCGAGCCGGGCCTTTCGCGCGAGGTCCGGATCGTCGTCGAGGGGCCACATCCAGGTGTTCAGGAGCACGAGCCGGCGGACGCGGGTGGGCTCGTCCAGGCCGAGCGGCAGCCCGATCGGGCCTCCGTAGTCGTGAACGACCAGCGTGACGTCGTCGAGCCCCAGGCGCGCGACGAACTCGGCCAGGATCGCCGCGTGGGCCTCGGGCGTGTAGGGAAAGTCGCACGGCCGGTCGGAGAGGCCGAAACCAAGCAAGTCCGGCGCGACGCAGCGCCAGCCGGGCGTCAACGCGGCGATCAGGTGCCGCCACTCGTAGGACCACGTCGGCGTGCCGTGGACGAAGAGGACCGCCGGGCCGCGGCCTTCGTCGACGTAGTGCAATCGCCCCGTGGGCAATGCGAGGAAGCGGTTCGTGAACGGGTACCCCTCGCGATCCAGCCAGACCGGAACGGTCTCGCGCGGCGACGCGGTCATGAGCCTGACCCGAGCGTATCACTCCGCCGGTTGATCCCCGGCCGCGGGGGGGCGTAGGATCACGGGGAATGGCCGTCGATCCCTTCTTCAACGACCGCACGACGATCGCCGTGTTCGAGCGGGCCTTCTACGCAGGTCGCGAGGCCGCCGAGGAAGTCGAGGCCATCCTCGCATGGCGCGCCCGGCCGAGCCACGTCCTCGACGTCGGGTGCAACGCGGGACTCCACGCGCTCGAATGGGGCCGCCGCGGCGTGGAGGTGGTCGGCATCGACTCGGCCCCCGTCGCCATCGCGCTGGCGCGCCAGCGCGCCGGCCGGGACTCGCGCCTCCGCTTCGAGGTCGCCGACCTCGCCGACCCCGACTTCGGCCGGCTGGGCACGTTCGATCTGGTGACCGTGCTCGGCGGCGTCTTCAATTGCGTCCCGCGGACCGCGCTGGTCCCCGCCTTCCGCGCGATCCGGTCGGTCCTCCGGCCCGGAGGCGACCTCGTCTTCGACGTGCTCCGCTGGCGCGACACGCCCCGCACGGTGTTTCTTCGCCGCGACAGCGGGGGGGCGTTGCGAATCGTGTGGGAGTTCACGGTGGATCCCGTCGAGGGCCGCGGGCGCGTCGTGGGGCAGTTCCTCGAGACCGGCGCCATCCAGGACTCCGAGCGCAACTTCTACACGGCGCCCGAGATCACCACGCTCGTCGAGCTGGCGGGATTCGAGCGGCCCGACGTGGCGGCGGATCTCGCCTTCGCCGCCCCGGCCCGGGAGGCGGAGCCGAGCTTCTTCTTCCGCGTCCGGGCGGGGGCCGAAGGGCGGGTCGCCCGGTGACACCCGAGGAGGCCGCCGGACAGCTGCGAGCCGGCACCCCGACGGAGCGCCAGGCGATCCTCCATCGCCTGGCCCGCGAGGCCGACGCTCGCGTCACGCCCGCCGTCGCCGCCCTCCTCCACGGGGACGATCCGCAGCTCGTCGCGCTCGCGGAGGCCACCCTCTGGCAGGTATGGGGCCGATCCGGGGAGCCGGCGGTCGAGGCGCTCTTCGCCGAGGGGCTCCGCGCGCTCGAGCAGCAGGACTGGCTCGGGGCAGTCGCGTCGTTCAGCCGCGTCGTGGAGGCGGCGCCGACGTTCGCCGAGGGCTGGAACAAGCGCGCCACGGCCCGCTACCTGGCGACCCACTACGCCACGGCCATCGCCGACTGCGAGGAGGTCGTGCGGCTGAACCCGTACCACTTCGGGGCGCTGTCGGGCCAGGGCCTCTGCCACGTGGCCCTCGGCCAGCTTCCGGCCGCCGCCCGCTGCTTCCGGCGGGCTCTCCAAGTGCATCCCCGGCTCGAGGCAGCCCGGCAGCAGCTGGTGCGGGTCGAAGCGACGCTCGCTCGCGGCAACGGACACGCGCTCGGCGCCGCGCCCGCCGACACCCGGGGCGCCGCGTGACGGGCGTCGAGCGACAGGCGGCCGTCTTCGACATGGACGGCGTCCTCGTCAACAACGCGCGCTACCACCGCGAGGCGTGGCGACGCCTCGCCCGCGAGGAGGGCTTCGACCTGACCGATCCCGAGTTCTGGCGTCACGCCATCGGGCGGCCGGTGGAGGAAGCGGTCCCCCGGATCCTGGGGCGGCCGGTGCCGCCCGCGGAGGCGATCCGCCTGGCGCGCCGCAAGACCGCGCTCTATCACGAGCTGGCCGACGGCCACGCGGCGGCCGTCCCGGGCGTCGTCGAGTTCGTCCGCGCGCTGGCGGCGGCCGGCGTCCCGCGAGCCCTCGCCACGTCCGCGGTGGCCGACAGCGCGGCGCGGATCCTCGAGAGCCTCGGCCTCGCGACCGCCTTTCCCGTCCAGGTGACGGCCGGGCAGGTCCGGCGTGGCAAGCCGGATCCGGAGGTGTACCTGACGGCCGCGGCGCACCTCGGCGTGCCTCCCACCGCCTGCGTCGTGTTCGAGGACGCGGTGGTCGGGGTCGAGGCGGCCCGTCGGGCCGGGATGGCCGTGGTCGGCCTGACCACCGCGCACGCCGACGCCGAGCTCCGGGCCGCGGGCGCGACCTGGACGGCGCCCGACTTCACGCACCTCGCGTGGGCCTCGCTGGCGGGCCCCTGAGAGCTGAGGAGGCATCCATGGCGACGAACTGGGCGGTCTTCCCCGAGGGGAGCGAGCCTCCGACAGCCGTGGCGGCGCTCGCGGAGCAGGTCGGTCGAGACGGCGGCCACGTGCTGGCCGTGTACGAGGAGCCGGTGGCGGACGCCTGGCAGCTCTTCGTGCTCCTGCCGCTGGCGAAGGTCGAGCCGACCCCCTACCAGCGCGATCTCTCGAAGCCCCACGCGAAGCGGCTCCAGGAGGTCATCAAGAAGCTCGGGCGCTTCGTGGACCCGATCGTGGTGGTGTCCACCGGCCCCGGACAGTACTGGACCCCGAACGGCAACCATCGGCGCGACGCGCTCACGAAGCTCAAGGCCAAGTGGATCTCGGCCATCCTCATCCCCGAGCCGGAGGTCGCCTACCAGATCCTGGCGCTCAACACGGAGAAGGCCCACAACGTCAAGGAGAAGTCCCTCGAGGTCATCCGGATGTACCGGGGCCTCGTCGAGGAGGGCTCGAAGGCGACCGAGGAGGACTATGCGTTCCAGTTCGAGGCGCCGCACTTCATCACCCTCGGGCTCCTCTACGACGCCAAGCCGCGCTTCGCCGGCGGCGCCTTCGCGCCGATCCTGCGCCGCGTCGACAAGTTCCTGAAGACGCCCCTGCCGAAGGCGTACGCCGAGCGCGAGCGCCGGGCCGAGCTCGTCCGGGCCGCGGACGACGTCCTCGCGGACGTCGTGGCCAAGGTCAAGAAGCGCGGGGTGAACCACCCGTACGTGAAGAACTACGTCCTGGCGCGGACGACGCCGCTCAACCGCGCCCGGAAGACGCTCCCGTCGTTCGAGCAGACGTTCGAGCGCCTCCGGGAGAACCTCGAGGCGTTCGACCCGGCGAAGGTCCGGCTGGACGAGATCGCGCGCGCGGCCGTGTTCGCGGCTCCGGCGTAGCCGCCGCGGGCCCCGCTGCGCAGCGGATCTCGGGTCCGCCACCCGTCCTGCCGGCACGGTGAGCCGCGGGACGCGCGCGACGCCCTGCAGTCGCCCCCGGCTCGGCGCGCCCTCAGCCCCCCGCGGCGGCCGGACTGTCGGCCGGCGCCGCGGCCACTCCCGGCACGGCGGGAGCGAGAAGCTCGGGGCGACATACCGCCTTGAAGTTGCACCACCGGCAAAGCCGGCGGTCTTCCGTCTGCTCGAAGTCCTCGAGGGCCGCCACGTTCGCTTCGGCGTCGCGCAGCCAGGCCTTCATGCCGCGGATCGAGAGGCGGAGCCGCTCGCGGATCCCGTCGAGCCGCGGCGCGTCCCAGGGGTGCACGGTGACCTCGCCCGCGCGAAGGTTCACCTCGAGCAGGTCCACTCGCTCCGGCGGCACGTCGAGGATGTCGCGGGCATAGAGCGCGTATCCTCCCAGCTGGATCGCGGTCTCCTCGGGGTCGGGGCTTCCGGTCTTCCAGTCGACCAGCGCGAGCCGGTCGTCCCGCGTCCAGTACCCGAAGTCCGGGGCCGCATAGATCGGCGTGCCCTCGAACTCGAAGGCCCGCACGTCCTCGATGAGGATCCAGCGCTCGCGCGGTGTCCGCCGGATCTCCTCCAGGAGCGGCAGGCGATGGAAGTTCCGGAGGCAGCGGCCCACGTGGTCGCGGAGGACCTGCCACGTCTGGTCCGGCACCTCGACCTCGTACTCGTGCTCGAAGAGCGCGACGCCGTCCTTCGGGCGCTCGCGATAGCCAGCGCGCCGGGAGAACCGCCACTCCTCGCGCATGCGCCGCACCGTGTCCTCGAGGAGGCGCCCCTCCGACCGCTCCGACAGCTCCTCCCCCGCGTGGAGCGCGCGCAGCACGAGCTCCACCGCCGCATGGACCGTCCGCCCGGCCCAGCCTTGCCGGCCTGTCAGCTGCTTCAGGACGTAGAGCCGGCGGACGTCGGGCGGCGCGGTGGGCTCCCAGCCGCCCCAGGCGCCGTAGTAGTGGTAGTAGTAGCGGCGACGGCAGTCCTGGAACATGTTGGCCCGGGACCGCGACCAGGAGAAGACGTTGGCCAGCTCCGCCATCGGGCAGAGCATAGCACCGGGACGCGCGCCCGCCCCCCGTCGGGTTCGACGGTTCGCGGCGACGCGGCCCGGTTGACCTGCCGGGAGGGCTCTGGTACCAAGACACACGCCGGCCGGCCGCGCGGTTCGCCCCTTCATTCTGACCGGGAGGATGCGGTGACGACCGACGAAGGACGCGCGGGACCGCCCTCCCGGGTGGCCGCACGCTGAGCCGCGTGCCCGGGCCTCTCCTCGGTCTCCGCGTCGTCGACTGCTCGGCGATCATCGCCGGCCCGATCGCGACCGCCTTCCTCGCCACCTACGGCGCCGAGGTCGTCAAGCTGGAGCCGCTCGAGGGCGACGCGCTGCGGAGCTACCCGTCGACGCTGCCGGGCCTTTCGCGCTACTTCCTCGGCATCAACCGCGGCAAGCGGAGCCTGGCCGTCGACCTGAAGCACCCCGACGGTCTCGCCATCGCCCGGCGACTGGCGCGCAACGCCGACATCTTCGTGGAGAGCTTCCGTCCGGGCGTCGCCGCCCGGCTCGGGCTGGACGACGCCACGCTCCGCGCGGACAACCCTGGGCTCATCTACTGCTCGGTGTCCGCGTTCGGCCAGGCGGGCCCGCTGGCCCAGCGCCCGGGCCTCGACCCGGTCGTGCAGTCCTACGGCGGACTCGCCTGGGAGCAGGGCGCGGCGGACGGCGAGGCGCCGGAGCTCGTCCGCGGGAGCCTGGTCGACTACTACACGGGCAGCCTGGCGGCGTCCGGCATCCTCCTCGCCCTGGTCGCCCGCGGCCGGACCGGCGTCGGGCAGCGGGTCGAGACCTCGCTTCTCGACGGCGTGCTCGCGATGCAGGCCGGCCGGGTGTTCTGGGCCGAGTCCGCCGAGCCGCCCGCGGCGGTGCGCGACCTCCTCGGCGACCGCGTGTCTCGCATCTACCCCACGCGCGAGGGTCATCTCTACCTCTACGTGGAGCTGCCGAAGTTCTGGCGCGGGCTCTGCCGGACGCTCGGCCTCGAGGCGTGGCTCGCGGATCCGCGCCTCCGCACGATGGTCGGCCGCCACACCCACAAGGCCGAGCTGATCGCGGTGATCACCGAGCGCCTGGCGGCGGAGACCGCCGCGGTGTGGGAGGCGCGCTTCACCGAGGCCGACGTCCCGTGCACCCGCGTCCGCTCGGTGCCGGAGATCCTGGTCGACCCCCAGGCGCTGTTCAACGGCGCGCTGGCCACCGTGGAGGACCCGGCGCTCGGGCCCGTGCGTCTGCTCGGGGTGCCGGTGCGCCTTCTCGGCACGCCGGGCGCGCCGGCCGGGCCGCCGCCGGCGCTCGGGGCGCACACCGACGCGATTCTGGCCGAAGCGGGCGTGGCGGCGGCCGAGATCGCGCGACTCCGCCAAACCGGCGTCGTACGATGAGGGAGCCGCCCGGACGACGCCTTGCGTGCCGCCCTCGGGGCGGGTGATCCTGGATGGGTGCAGGCTTCGATCAGGGAGCCTGACGGAGGGCCTCATGGGAACGATCCGCGTGCTCTCGCCCGTGGTCGACAGCAAGGTCAGCCAGACGGCCGCCCTGCCCCTGCCGGACACGCTCGCCGGCAAGCGGCTGGGATTCCTCGACAACACGAAGGCGAACTTCGAGCTGCTCCTCCGCCACATGGAGACGCTGCTCCGGACGCGGACGGGGCTCGCCGCCGTCGTGTACGAGCGCAAGGCCAACTCGTCGACGCCGGCGCCGCCCGAGGTCCTCGCCCGGCTGCGCGACGTCGATCTGGTCGTCACCGGCTCCGCCGACTGAGGCTCCTGCACGTCGTGGAGTCTCCACGACGCCGTGACCCTGCAGCGGGCCGGGACGCCGGCGGTGGTCGTGACGACGACGGCCTTCCTGACGCTCGCCCATCACGAGGCCCACACGCTCGGGATGGAGGATCTCCCGCTGCTCGTGGTGGACCATCCCCTCGGCGGTGAGCCGCCGGAGCGCATCGAGGCCCGGGCCGCGCGCGCGACGACCCAGCTCCTGACGCGACTCGGCGCCCAGCCCCTCGGGGGATGAGATGAGCGTGCCGCGCGACGCGGTCGTCCTGGCGTCCGAGGTGCTCGTCCTCCCCGACTCCCTCGAGTCCGTCGAGGCGCACTTCCGTGCCCAGGGGTGGACGGACGGGTTGCCGATCGTCCCACCCACGGAGGCGCGCGTCGCGGCGATGCTCGGCGGGATCGACCGCGAGGCGGATCACGTCGTCGGCAAGATCCCGCCGCTCTGGGCCGAGGCGACCGTGGAGAAGGTCGCGATCAACGCGGTCATGGCCGGCTGCGCTCCGGAAGCGCTGCCGGTCCTGATCACCGCGCTCGAGGCGATGCTCGACCCCGCGTTCAACCTCTACGGCGTGCAGGCGACCACCCATCCGGTGGCGCCGCTCGTCATCGTGCACGGGCCGGCCGCCGAGCGGCTGGGCATGCACGCCGGCTCCGGCGTGTTCGGACCGGGGAACCGCGCCAACGCGACGCTCGGTCGGGCGGTGCGCCTCTGTCTCTGGAACCTCGGCGGGGCGCGCCCGGGGCAGGGCGACA
Organism: Candidatus Rokuibacteriota bacterium; assembly: GCA_044867785.1. Classification (GTDB taxonomy): domain Bacteria; phylum Methylomirabilota; class Methylomirabilia; order Rokubacteriales; family DASRDR01; genus DASRDR01. The sequence continues at coordinate 61,003 of JBIOVM010000106.1, forward strand.
TGGCGACGCAGGGCACCCCGGCGAAATACACCTACGCGATCGCCGAGCGCGCGGACGCGAGCCCATGGGGCCCGCTCCACGCCAGTCTCGGCTTCGACCCCGGCGAGGACGCCGTGACCGTCTTCGGCGGCGAGGCGCCCCACAACGTGAACGATCACGTGAGCCAGAAGGCGCCCAACCTCCTGAGCGTGGTCGCCGATACCGCGGCGACCCTCGGCTCGAACGTCGGCTGGTACTTCTCCCAGAGCCAGCTCCTGCTCGTCCTGGGGCCCGAGCACGCGGCGACCGTCGCCGAGGACGGCTTCACGCGCGCCGACGTGCAGCGCTACGTGTACGAGCACGCGCGACTCCCGCTTCACCGCCTGAAGCTCGGCGGGATGTGGGGGATCCAGGATTGGCCCCGCTGGATGCGGTCCGCCGACGACGACGCGCTCCTGCCCATCGTCCCGGGGCCGGACGACGTGTACGTGATGGTCGCCGGGGGGTCGGGCAAGCACTCCGCGGTCGTCCCGAACTGCTGCTTCTCGCGCGCCGTGACCCGGAGGATCACCGGCTGGCCTCGGTAGGCTCCCGCTCGCGCGCCGCGGTCGTGACGCCGCCCTCCGCGCGCCGGCCAGCCCGGCGTCGGTCGGCGCCGGCAGCCCGACCGCGCCGCCCGTCACGGGCCGGGCGGGTCGCGCGAGCCGTGCTCGCGGCGCCCGTCCTCCTTCGCCTCCTGCTGGCGGGAGTCCTGCTCGGCGCCCTCCTGGTCGCCCTGAACCTCGCGTACCAGGTGGCGCGCAAGCCCACCGAGCTCTTCGGGCTCGTGTTCGCCCCCGCGCCCCTGACGCCGCCCCAGACCTGGGCGCGTTACCGGGCGAGCTTCCGCGCCCACTCCACGGAATTGATCCGGCCCGAATTGCTCGCCGCCCTCGCCCACGCCGAGAGCCAGGGGGATGCGCTGGCGCGCACGCCGTGGCAGTGGCGCTGGACGTGGAATCCCTTCGCGCTCTACGCCCCGGCATCGAGCGCGGTCGGGCTCTACCAGATCACCGACGCCGCCTTCGAGGAGGGCCGGCGGCTCTGCGTCCATGGGCATCGCCTGGCCCGGGCCGGCGCCTGGCACGACTGGGACGCCTGCTGGTTCCCGGGCCTCTACACGCGGACCGTGCCGGACCACGCGATCGAGATGACCGCCGCGCGGCTCCACGACCACGTCGTCCAGGCGCTCGGGCCGGCCCGCGCGGCGCGGGTCGGGGTCGCCCAGCAGGAGCGGCTGGCCGCGGTCATCCACCTCTGCGGGCCGGCCCGCGGCGCGGCCTTCGTCCGCCAGGGCTTCCGGCTCCGCGCGGGCGAGCGCTGCGGCGCGCACGATCTCGGGACCTACTTGGCCCGGGTCGACCGCTTCACGCTCGTCTTCGAGCGGCTCGCCCGCGCCGCATGACCCTCGCGGCACGGGTGACGCGCGCGGTTGCGGCGGCGCCCCGCGCGTGGTAGGCAGTCAGGCATGAGCACCCAGCCGCCCGTGGCGTTCGACGTCACCTGCCCGTGCTGCAAGGCCGTCCTGACGGTCGACCCGGAGGTCCGCGCGATCCTGGCGCACCGAGAGCCGCCGCGCAGCGGTCCGCTCGCGAGCCTGGACAAGGCGGTGGACGCGCTCCGGGGCGCCGGCGCGCGCCGGGAAGCGGCCTTCCGGCAAGCGGCGGAGGCGGAG
>JBIOVM010000107.1:0-19366 GCA_044867785.1 Candidatus Rokuibacteriota bacterium
CTGGTGAGCGGCCTCGCCCTGGCCCGCCACGCGCAGCGGATCACCCGCGGCCGACGGCCGGGCGAGGTCGAGGAGTCACCGGCCGCCGTCGACGGCGCCCCGGACGCGCCGCGGACCCGACGCACGATCCAGGCCGATCCCCGGACGGTCGACCTCCGCGACGCGGAGCGGATCGTCGCGGGCGGCCGGGGCGTGGGCGCGGAGGGATTCCGCCGCCTGGAGGCCCTGGCGGACCTCCTGGGCGCCGCCGTCGGCGGGAGCCGCGTGGCCGTCGACCTCGGCTGGATCCCGTGGGAGCGGCAGATCGGCCAGAGCGGCCGCGCCGTGGCGCCCGAGCTCTACCTCGCCTTCGGGATCTCGGGCGCCACCCAGCACATGGCGGGCATCGAGCGCGCGCGGACGGTCGTCGCGGTGAACGCCGACCGGGCGGCGCCGCTCCTCGCGCGGGCCCAGCTGGCCGCCGTCGCGGACTGGGGTCCGGTGGTCGACGCGCTGATCGAGCGCCTGCGCGCGCGCCGAGGCTAGGCAATGCCGGACGTCACGCGCGCCATCTGGTGGAACGTCCCGGGGTGGCTCGCGGCCGCTCTCTACGTCGGCACCGCCCTCGGGCTCCTGGTGAGCGGCCTCGCCCTGGCCCGCCACGCGCAGCGGATCACCCGCGGCCGACGGCCGGGCGAGGCGCGGCGCTTCCGGGCCGGGCCGGCTCTCCGCCGCGCGCTGGGGGAGGCGCTCTCGCACCGGCGGCTCTTCGAGGACCCAGGCGCGGGGTGGGCGCACGCGCTGCTCTTCTACGGCTTCGTCGGCCTCTTCATCGGCACGTGCATGGTCTTCGTCCACGACACGGTGATCCCCTTCCTCACGGGTCCGACCTACCTCGTCTTCTCGTTCCTGCTGGAGTGGGCGGGCCTCGCCTTTCTCGCGGGCGTCGCCTGGACCGCATGGCGGCGCCTCGGCGGTCGCGTGCCGCGGCTCGAGCGGAGCCGCCTCGCCCTCGCGATCCTCGGTTTGCTCGCGGCGATCGGGGTGACCGGATTCCTCCTCGAGGCCGCCCGCATCGCGGCGACCAACCCGCCCCACGAGGCGTGGTCGTTCGTCGGGTGGACGCTGGCCCAGGCCCTTCGCGCGGCGGGCCTGACCGATCCCTCGCTCCATCGGGCGCTCTGGGGTACCCACGCGGCCCTCTGCTGGCTCTTCTTCGGGCTGATCGGCGCCACGGCCCTTCGCCACATGGTCGCCGCGCCGGTGCAGCTGGCGCTGCGTCAGCTCCGGGAGCCCGGACGCCTGGCACCGGCCCCGCCCGAGCGCGACCCGGTCGTTCCCGTTCGCCTCACCTGGCCCCAGCTCCTCGACGCCGCGACGTGCGTCCGCTGCGGCCGGTGCACGGCGGTGTGCCCGGCGACGGCCGCGGGAAAGCCGCTCGACCCGCGACACGTCGTGCAGGCGACGCTCCGCTCGATGCGCGAAGGGCAGCCGCTGGCGAGCCTCGTCACCGCCGACGAGGCGTGGTCCTGCACGACGTGCGCGGCCTGCGTCCGGGCGTGCCCCTTCGAGATCGAGGTCCTCGACAAGCTCGTGGACCTCCGGCGCGGCTTCGTCGAGGCCGGCGCGATCGACGCCGCGGCGGCGCGCGCCCTCGAGGCCACGGCCGAGCGCAAGAACCCGTTCGGCGGAGTGCCGGCCGATCGCGCCGTCTGGGCCGCGGACCTCGGCGTGCGAGTGCTGCAGCCCGGCGAGTCGACGGACGTGCTCTACTGGGTCGGCTGCGCAGGTGCGTTCGACCCCCACGGGCAGCGCATCGCCCGGGCGACCGCGCGGCTGCTCCAGGCCGCCGGCGTGGACTTCGCGATCCTCGGAGCGGCCGAGACCTGCACGGGCGACCCCGCGCGGCGGATGGGCGAGGAGGCGCTGTTTCGCGAGTCGGCCGCCCGCGTGGCCACCACGCTCGAGGCCGTAGGGTTCCGCCGCCTCCTGACCCACTGCGCCCATTGCTTCCACGTCTTCCGCAACGAGCTCCGCGAGGGGCCGAATGGCGGGACCCCCGCCCTCCCGGTCGTCCACCACGCCCAGTTTCTCGCCGAGCTGGTGGAGGCCGGCCGTCTCACGGCCCGCGCGGCCGCCGAGCCCGTCACGCTCCACGACCCGTGCTATCTCGCGCGCCACAACGGCGAGACGAGGGCGCCGCGCGCGGTCCTGGCCGCGGCGGGCGCCGGGCCGGTCGAGATGCCGCGAAGCGGGGAGCGCACCTTCTGCTGCGGCGCGGGCGGCGGCGGCGCGTGGGTCGAGGTGCGCCAGGGCTCGCGCATCGCGGCCTTGCGCATGGCCGAGGCCCGGGCGACGGGCGCCCGCGTCGTCGCCACCGCCTGCCCGTTCTGCGCGCTCATGCTGGGAGGCGAGACGCAACCGGGTGACATCGCCGTGCGCGACGTGGCCGAGCTGCTCTGGGAGAGTCAGGCGGCCCCCGCGGCGCGGCCGGACCTCGCGCGATGATCGCCGTCGCGCTGGTCCATCAGGGGCTGGACGTCTCCCTCGACCTCGAGCTCGGGCGGCCGGAAGAGCCGGGGCAAGGCGTGCGGCATCGGGGGGCCGACCGTCTCCTCGTGACGGCCCGGGCCGATCGGGCCGCCCTTGAGTGGGCGCTCGCGCTCACGGACCGGGTGGTCGCGCTGACGTTGGGCGCCCCGGCATGCGGCGAGGTCCTGGCCTGGGCGCTCGGCCGGGGCGCGACGGACGCCGTGCAGGTCCGAGACGCGGCCCTGGACGACCTCGATCTGGCCGCGACCGCGCGCGTCGTCACGGCGGCGGTCCGCCGCATCGCGCCGGACGTCGTCGTCGCCGGTGAGCGAGGACTGGCGGGCGCCACCGGCGCGCTGCCCGCCCTCGTGGCCGCCCATCTCGGATGGCCGTCGGTCGACGGCGGCATCCGGCTGGGCCGCGAGGACGGCGAGCTGATCGTCGAGCGGCGGCTCTCGGGCGGCCGGCGCGAGGAGCTCGCGGTCCCCTGCCCCGCCGTCGTGACGGTCGCGGCCGACTCCGTCGAGCCGCGCTACGTCTCCGTCGCGTCCCGCCGGCGCGCCGCCGCCCGCGGCCATCAGGCCTGGGCGCTCACCGACCTGGGACTCACCGCGGACGGCGTGCGGGCGGCGGTTCGGCTCCGCGTGGATCGGCTGGACTGGCCGCGACCGCGGCCCCGCCGCACGGCCGCTCCGGCGCCGGCCCGCTCGGCGGCCGAGCGCCTCCGCCAGCTGACCGGCGGCGGTCCCGGACGGGCGGGCGCTCCCGCGGCGGCGGCGTCCCGCGTGGTGGAGGGCGACCCACGCGCCGTCGCCGACCGCATCGTGACCTTTCTCGAGCAGAGCGGCTTCGCGTGAGGTCTCGCGAGAAGGAGCGATCATGAACGCCTCCGACATCCTGCCGGTCGACTTCAACGTGGCGGCCTGGTTCGTCGATCGCCCGGTGGCGGAGGGACGGGGCCCGGCGCCGGCATTCCATTGCGAGGGCCGGGTCCTGAGCTACGCGGACGTCCAGGAGCTGGCCGATCGCACGGGCAACGCCTTGCGCGAGCTGGGCGTCGAGATGGAGCACCGCATCGTCATGGTCTGTCTCGACGCGCCCGAGTTCCTGGGCGCGTTCTGGGGCGCGATCAAGATCGGCGCGGTCCCGGTCCCCGTGAACACGCTCCTGCGCGCCGAGGACTACCGGTACGTCCTCGACGACAGCCGCGCCCGCGTCGCCGTGGTCTCGGCGCCGCTGCTCGGCGAGACAGGCCCGGCGCTCCGAGACGCTTCGAACGTCCGTCACGTGCTGGTCGCCGGCGGAGCCGCGCCCGCGCCCTTCCTCTCCTACGAGGAGCGGGTGGCCCGGGCGCCACGGACCCTCGAGGCCGCCCCGACCAGCCGCGACGACGTCGCGTTCTGGCTCTACTCGTCGGGCTCGACAGGCCGCCCGAAGGGCGCGGTGCACCTCCATCACGACATGGTCATCAGCGCCGACACCTACGCGAAGCAGGTGCTCGGCTTCCAGCCCACCGACAAGGTGTACTCCGCCGCCAAGCTCTTCTTCGCGTACGGACTCGGCAACGCGGGCTACTTTCCGATGAGCGTCGGCGCGCAGAGCGTCCTCTACCCCAACCGGCCGACGCCGGACGCGGTGTTCGAGCTGCTCACACGCCACCGTCCCACGCTGTTCTTCGGCGTGCCCACGCTCTACGCCGCCATGCTCGCCGCGAAGGACACGGAGACCCGGTACGACCTGTCGTCGCTTCGCCTCTGCGTGTCGGCCGGCGAGGCGCTGCCCGCCGACCTCTACCGCCGGTGGCGCGAGCGCTTCGGCGTGGAGATCGTCGACGGGATCGGGACCACGGAGAGCGGGCACATCTTCCTGTCCAATCGCCCGGGCGCGGTGCGGCCGGGGTCGTCGGGCCTCCCCGTCCCCGGCTACGAGTGCGCGATCGTCGACGACGAGGGCCGCCCGGCGGCCCCCGGTGAGATCGGAAACCTGCGCGTGCGCGGCGACTCCACGATGGCGTACTACTGGAACCAGCACGACAAGACGAAGGAGACGCTCTTCGGCCCGTGGATCCAGACCGGGGACAAGTACCACCGGGACGCCGACGGCTACTTCTGGTACGACGGCCGCGGCGACGACATGCTGAAGGTGGGAGGCATCTGGGTCTCGCCGGTGGAGGTCGAGGCCACGCTGATCCAGCATCCGGCGGTCCTCGAGGCGGCGGTCGTCGGACAGGAGGACGAGGACCGGCTGGTCAAGCCCCGCGCGTACGTCGTCCTCAAGGACCCGGCCGGCGCCTCGGAGACGCTGGCCGCCGAGCTCCGCGCCTTCGTGAAGGACAAGATCGCGCCGTACAAGTACCCGCGGTGGATCGACTTCGTCCCGGAGCTCCCGAAGACCGCAACCGGAAAGATCCAGCGGTTCAAGCTCCGGACGGCCGGCGCCGGGCCCTGATGAGGCGGGCGCGCTGCGGCGGCCTCGCCCTGCTGCTCGCCCTCGGTCTCGCCGCGACGGCGGCCGCCCGCTCGCCCCTGGTCGCCGAGATGGAGACTCTCGCGACGCGATACCACGAGGCGCCCGCCCGCCTCGACGCGGTCAAGGACGGCCTCGCGCAGGCGGCGCGCCAGGAGCCCGACGCCGAGACTTGGATCGCGCTGGCCCGCGCGTGCTTCATCTGGGGCGACGTACGCGCCACGACGGACGAGCAGCGGCTGGCGGCGTACGCCGAGGGCCGGGAAGCGGCGCGCCGCGCGGTCGAGCTGGCGCCTCGCTCGGCGCTGGCGCACCTGCTCTACGGGATCAACACGGGACGCTGGGGCCAGACCCGCGGCGTCCTCCGGTCGCTCTTCCTGCTGGCGGAGGTCCGGGAGGCGACCCGGAAGGCGCTCGAGCTCGACCCCGCGCTTCCTCAGGCCTACGCACTCGCCGGGAACGTGGACTACGAGGTGCCCGGCGTCTTCGGGGGCAGCCTGGAGCGCGCGGAGGCGCAGTTCCGGAAGGGGCTCGGCCTCGATCCCCGCTTCACGGCGCTCCGGATCGGCCTGGCCAAGGTCCTGCGCAAGCAGGGGCGCCCGGCCGAGGCGCGACGAGAGCTACAGGCGGTGCTCGACGAGACGGCTCCGACCAACCCCGCCGAGTGGTCGATGAGGGACGTTCCCGAGGCGCGGTCCCTGCTGAGCGCGCTCGGCTCCTGACCGCCGCCACCCCTCGCCGGCCGGGGCGCGGGCCGCGTGGTCAGGACGCGGTCCGGGCGCCGGGTACCACGAGAAAGTCGAGCAGGACCCAGCTCGCGGGCGCCGGCCCGCGTCGGTCGATTCTTCGGCGCTCGGTCGGCGGCGGGAGGTCCCCGACGCGCTGCCGCCGGTCTCGGATGCGGCGGTCCCAGACGACGCCGACACCCTCGGGCCCGAAGGCGCTCTCCAGGGCGGCGAAGCGATCGGCCGCCCCCGCGCGCACGACGATGAGGGCGGGCTCGCCCTCGGCATCCTCGGTGTCCGTCATGACCCCCTCCGGGCGCGCTTACTCTGCGCCGTCCCGCGCGCTCCGTCAACGAGACCGGATGGACGGGACCCTACCAGGCGATGCGCCCCGGACCGCCCGGGCCACGGGGCCGGCGTGCCGCATGGTATAACCGAGTCGCGATGGCGATCTTCACGGGACGCATCGAGACGGCGATCGCGATGGCCTTGCAGGCCCACGAGTCCCAGATCCGGAAGGGAGACGGCCGACTTCCCTACGTCGTCCACCCCGTCACAGTGGCTCTCATCCTCTCCCGCTACACGGGGGACGAGGATACGATCATCGCGGGGCTCCTTCACGACACCCTCGAGGACACCGCCCTGACGGCGGAGGAGATCGAGCGGACGTTCGGCCCGAAGGTCCGCGACATGGTCCTGGACGTCACGGAGCCCGACCTGCCGGGACTGTCGTGGGAAACCCGCAAGGTGCGCTATCTCCGCCGGCTCCAGGCCGCCCCCCGTCCCTCGCTCCTGGTCGCGGCGGCTGACAAGACCGCCAACCTGATCTCGATGATCGCCGCGCATGCGGTCTCGGGCGACGCGTTGTGGGAGCGGTTCCACTCCTCGCCCGGCCAGAAGCTCGAGTTCTATCGGCGGGTCCACACCCTCATTCGAGCGGCTTGGCCCAGCTGCCCGCTCCTGCAGGAGCTCGGCAACCGCCTGGAGGAGGCCGAGCGCAAGCTCGGCGCCCGGCTCTGACTCCGCGCATCGACCGGAAACGGCTGGAGGCGACGTTCGCCGTCCAGGCCGGAATCGGCGCCACGGCGCGCGGCGGGCTCACTCGGCTCGCCCTCTCGGACGAGGACCGCCTGATCCGCGACCGGGTCGTCTCGTGGCTCGAGGCGGCTGGCTGCGCCGTGCGCGTCGACCGCATGGGCAACATCTTCGGGCGCCGCCCGGCCGCGCCCGGTGGCGAAAGTCGCCCGCCGGTGGTGATGGGGTCGCACGTGGACTCCGTGCCGACCGGTGGGCGGTTCGACGGCGCTCTGGGCGTGGTCTGCGCCATCGAGGCGGTCCGCGCGCTCGACGATGCCCGCGTCCTCACCCGCCACCCCGTCGAGGTCGCGATCTTCACGAACGAGGAAGGCGCGCGCTTCCAGCCGGCAATGCTCGGCTCGGCCGTGCTCGCGGGCAAGATCTCGCTGGAGGACGCGTATCAGGCGCGCGACCGGCACGGGATCCGGCTCGTCGACGAGCTCGAGCGGATCGGCTACCTCGGTCCCGAGCCCTGCGCCGCGCGGCCCATGCGCGCCTACCTCGAGCTTCACATCGAGCAGGGCCCGCTCCTCGAGGAGGCGGGGCTCTCCGTAGGCGTCGTCGAGGGCATCGTCGCGATCGCCTGGACGCGGGTGACGTTCCACGGCGACCAGGACCACGCGGGGCCCACGCCCATGCGTACGCGCCGCGACGCGCTCGTGGCCGCGGCGGAGGTCGTCCGCTCGGTCCGGCGGATCGCCCTCGAGCTGGTGGACGGGCCGGTGGGAACGGTCGGCTGGCTCGACGTGCACCCGAACATCGTGAACGCCATCCCGGGCAAGGTGGTCTTCACGGTGGATCTGCGCGCGCCGAGTGACGCCTTGCTGGACCGAGCGGTGGCCGGCCTCGACGCGGCCCTGCGCGACGCGGCGGCCGCCGAGGGCGTCCGCGTCGAGGCCGAGCGGATGATGCGCGTCCCCTTGACCCGGTTCGACTCCGACGTCGTCGGCGCCATCCAGGCGGCGACGGAGTCACTCGGGACACCCCATCGCCGGATGCTCTCCGGCGCCGGGCACGACGCGCAGCACATGGCGACCCTCTGCCCGACGGGCATGGTCTTCGTGCCGTCGATCGCCGGCAAGAGCCATTGCGAGGAAGAGGCGACCGACTTCGACGACGTCGAGCGCGGCGCCAACGTCCTGCTCCACGCCGCGCTCCGTCTCGCCGAGCCCGTGTGAGGCGGCGCGGCAGGGTTCACCAGCCTGACGCGGCGGGAGCCCGGTCCTAGGCGCGCGGGGAGCGGCGGCCGGCCGCGGCGAACGCCCCCGCGGCGATCGACAGCGCCACGATCGACCCTGTGAAGGCCGCCCGATAGCTCCCGGTGAGGTCATGGATGACCCCGCCGAGCCAGGGGCCGATCGCCGAGCCGAGCCGGTTCCCGAACGTGATGAGCCCGAGCACGGTGCCGTAGTTGCGGCCGCGGTAGACGTCCGCGGTCAACGCCGCGACGATCGGCCCCCGGGCGCCGAGCGTCAGGCCGAACGGCAGCACGTAAGCCCAGAAGAGCCACCCGGGCGAGCCCGGCGCCAGCAGGAGCAGAGCGAGCGTCCCGCCGGCCGTGGCCACGTAGCTGAGGAGCGCCGCCGGCACCCGCCCCCAGCGATCGGACAGCGTCCCGAACGCGATCCGCCCGATCGCGGACAAGAGCCCGACCAGGCCGAAGGCGGCCGCGGCGCGCCCGGCGTCGAAGCCAGCCTCCACGAGGTGGGCGACCTGATGGGTCGTCACCATGAAGTTCGAGACGGGCGTGAAGAAGAACGCCGCGGCGAACAGCCAGAACCGGGTGGTCCCGAGAATGGCGCCCAACCGATCCGCGCGCGCCGGCGAGGAGTCCGGCGCGGTCACGGGGGACGGCTCGGGCGGGCGTGACGGCGTCAGGGCCGCCGCCGGCAGGAGCAGGAGCGCGGTGCCCACACCGAGGGCGACGAAGGCCCCGCGCCAGCCCACGCGCGCGATGAGGTAGGCGCTCAACGGCGCGAACAGGAAGATCCCGAGGCCCATCCCCGAGAGCGCGATCCCGTTCACGGCGCCCCGCGCGGTCGGGAACCAGCGGCTCAGCATCACGGTCTGCGCGACGCTGCCGAGGAAACCCCCGCCCGCGCCCGCCACCACTCCGAACCAGAGCAGGAGCTCTCCCGCGGAGCCGGACCTTCCCGCGAGCGCCACCCCGAGTCCCAGGATCAGGGCGCCCGCGACCAGGACGGCGCGCTCGCCGAACCGCGCCATCAGGCCGTCGACGACCGTGGCCGTGAGGCCGGTGGCGAGATTGTGGGCCGAGAAGGCCGCCGCGGCGACGCTCCGGAGCCCGCCGAGCTCGGCGCTCAGCGGCAGGAGAAACACCGGGAAGCTGCTCGAGACGCCCTGCACCAAGACGACCATCACGAACGAGGTCGCGAGGGCAGCCCAGCGCGGCTCCCGGAGCATCGCCCAGCCGGCCGACAGCGTCATGCCGCTCGGGAGACGTCAGCCCGCGCGGTAGCCGACGAGCGCCGCTCGGCGCGAGCGTCGGTCGACGGTCGAGAGGCGCCGGATCATGGCCGGCGTGAGCAGCGGGCGGTGCCGGACGGTCGCCAGATGCTCGGCCACCCACCAGAGATGGGCCGCGGTTGTCATCCACCCCGGGTGGACCCCGTCGAAGCGCGCGAGGCTCACCGCCGCGGAATACGCTCGCAGCGTCCGCTCGCCGCGAAGGTTCATGTACCCGTCGAAGTAGCTCATCGCCAGCTCGCGGAGATCGCGGTAGACCGGCTCGCGGTAACGGAGCCCGGCGAAGTTGGATTTGGCGATGGCTCCCCAGCGCCCCCCGATGCGGAACACGGCCACGACATGGTCGGTGTCCTGGACCGCCTCCAGGTCCAGGAGGAGGGGTGGGAAGCCGAGGGCCCGGAGCGCTGCCGCCGCGAAGATCGCCCCTTCCAGACAGTGAGCGGTGCGGTCACGGAGCACCCGGCGCGGCGACCAGGCCGTCTGCGCGAGGTGATACGGCATCCCGTCCAGCAGACGCTGGATGCCGGCCGGATCGCGCAAGGCTCGGAGCGTCCGCCACTCCCGGAGAGTGAAGCCGAATCGCGGGCCCCCGGCGGCGCGAGGTGGCGACCGGCGCCGCGGTGCCGCCGAGCCGACGGGACGAGCGGCCGTCAGGGCTGGAACCGGCCGGTGCCGGCCGCGCGCGGCTCCGCCCCGTTCACGCGACGAGGTCTAGCGGCAGGTGCTCTGGGTCGGAACCCAGACGGACAATCGTTGCCCGTCCGGGTAGACGCGCGTCTGCCAGTGCCCCACGACGGTGACGGTCTCGCACGCCGCGCCGGCCGACGGCTGCGCCGGAGGCGATTGCGTCGTGGCGCCCGGCGGTGGCCCGGGGCTCGGCGCTGGGGCCGTCAGCGAGGACTCGAGCTCGGGCGTCGGGGCCAGTGGCGCCGACGATCCCGGCTGGACCGGCTCCGGCGCCGGAGGCGGCGGAGGCGGAGGCGGGTACGCCGGGTACGGATACGGTGCGGCCGGCGGCGGATACGCGTACGCGGGATACGGATACGCGGGATAGGCCGCGACCGGCGCGTAGACGCGAGGATAGGCCCACCAGGGCGACGCCACCGCTGCCCCGATGCCAAAGCCCACGGCGAACCCGCCTGGATACCACCCCCAGGGGCGATACCCCCACCCGCGATACCGGTAGCCGACTCGCCAGTGCCCGTGCCAGTGCCCACCGTGGTGCCGGTGGGAGCCACCCCAGTGACCCCTGCTGACATGCAGTCCGCCCGCGCTTCTCGACGCGGCCACCGCGGACGTCGCCGAGACGGAAGCCAAGACCAGCCCGATGACCGCCACCGCTCCGGCCCGAATCGCGACGCGTCTCACGATTGTCCTCCGCCCGCGCGAATCTCCCGCCGCGCCGCCCCCACTATACACCCCTACGCATCACGCCGACGGAACCAGTCCTCGAGCGCCTCCCGGGTGCTCCGGAAGGCCAGAGAGTCCCACGGGATCTCCTCCCGGGCGAAGTAGCCGATCTCGCTCACCTCGTGGTCGTCGGCCGCCGCCTCGAGCCCGTCGGGGACCGTGACGTAATAAGCGACGATGACCACGGGCGCCTCGGGATACGAGTAGATCCCCACGAGGCCCGCGGGGGCAAGATCGAGCCCGACTTCCTCGCGCATCTCCCGCCGCGCCGCCGTTCGGAGATCCTCCCCCCAGTCGACGTAGCCACCCGGGAAGGTCCAGAGCCCGTGGGCCGGCTCGATCGACCGGCGGGCGAGCAGCACGCGCCCGTCGCGCACGGGAATGGTCACCGCGACCAGCTTCGGATGCAGGTAGCAGACGAAGCCACAGGCGCCGCAGACGGGATGCTCGCGGAGGCCCCGGGCGACGACCTGCCGAACGAGAGGCCCTCCGCAGAGCGGGCAGAACCGGACGGTGTCGGGCCGGAGCTCGCGGGGCGGCTCAGCCTCGGCCATGGGAGCTTCCTTGCCCCGCGTCGCCACGGGCCGGTGCCCCGTCGCCCGCGGCGGCCTGGTAGCGCGCGAACAAGGGGTGGAGATCCCGCGCCCGCGCCACGCCGCCGAAGTCGAAGTCGATGGTCGGGGGAGCGGCCAGAAACGCGTAGAGCTCCGACTCGGACGGTCCGGCGTGGCTGCCGCGCTCCCCGAGGAAGTTGACGCACCCGGCCGCCGCGTAATGGCCGTAGAGGATGACGTCGCCCCCGGACGGCATGGCGAGGAGATCCTCCAGGCCCCGGACGACCACCTCACGGTCCGGCCGATCGAAGAGGGGGCACCCCGTGATGCCCGGGCTCGGAGGGATTCGGAACACGGCGCCGCGATAGTAGCACACGGGTCCGCGGCCATCGCGCGCGAGGACGAAGCCGATCGCGGGGTGACGGGACAACCGCAGGAGGGCGCCGGGATAGCGGGCGTCGATCTCCTCCGCCGGCACGCGCTCGGGCGTGTGGGTCAGGTACAGGTTGACGTTGGGGCCGGCCGGCACGACGCAGAGCCCGCCGACCCAGACGGCGTTTCGCTCCCTGACCTGGCGCTCCACGGCCGCGAACGGTCGGGACCGGCCTCGCGTGAACGGCCATAGCGGCATGGGCGGGTGGACATCGCCGGGGGCGACGGCGGGAGTCGTCGCCGGCGCCGACGGTCCCGGCGTCGCGGCGGGACCGAAGCAGTCGAGGATGACGCTGGCCACGGAGGCCGGCCCCGCCACCTCGCGGAACGGCACCGAGCGGATCTGCCCATGATCGGACAGGACGATCAGATCGTAGGCGAGACCGGGCACCCGACGCGCGACGCGGGCGATGCGTCCGATGCTCCGATCGATGCCCTGAAGGGCGCGCAGGGCGACGTGGTGCCGGGGTCCGAGCTCGTGAGCCGCCACGTCGTAGTCCACGAAGTTCACGTAGAGAGCCGGCACCCCGGCGTAGAGATCCGCGGTCACGCCAAGGGTGAACAGCTCCCGGAGCCAGCCCCCGATCAGGATCCGCGTCAGGACCTCGCGGAGCGACGGCATCCGCAGTCCCAGACTCATGCTGCGCAGCATCGCACCCAGCCAACACAGGAGCTCCCAGACGGTGCCGACCGTCATCCTGACGACGAGCCAGGCCACGATCAGAAACGGCACGAGCAGGGCCCGAAACCCGACACGCCCCCACAAGGGGCTCGGCCGGAGGATGTGGGCGAACGTGAGCACGGTGTCGTCCGCCCCGCCCCCGAACACGCAGCCGTAGGTGCGGCCCCCGCGGACGATTCCCCTCCCCCTCCGCGCGTGAGCGGCCTCGACGGCGGCCGCGTCCCACGGACGCGGGAACCAGCGGTAGACGCCCGTCCGCTTGTCGAGAAACTCGAAGCCGGGGATGTCCACCGGCCCCCCGAACATGACTCCGGCCTGGAACGCCGGCGTGGACGTGGGCAGCCCGACCGGGACGCGGTGGAGCTCGAGGAGGCCCCGGCGGAGAAGCGTCGCCAGGGCCGGCATGCGCCCCCGCGCGACCGCCTCCCGAAGGATCTCGTCGGAGCATCCGCAGATCTGGATCACGACGAACCGGGCCCGCCGGGACGCCGGGCCAGGCGGCATCCGGACCCAGCAGGCGACCATGTCCACGAGCCCCGAGAGGGCGCGGCTCACGCGCGACCGCCAGGAGGGGCCGGGCATCGGGTCCGATCCTACGGTCGGGACGGCGCCGCGGCAACGTTCGCCTTGCGTGGATCCGAGCGGCTCTGCTACCGTTCCCCATCATGGCCGACCGCGAGCTCGCGGGACCGTTCTGCTTCGACTGCGTCTGGTTTCCCGAGGCGCCCGCCGACCTCGAAGAGTCGGCGCCGGACCGCGCCGCCAACCGAAGCCTCGCCGCCGAGTTCTTCTGCCCGCGCATCCGGCGGCGCGTCCTCCCGACCTACGCGGCCCACTGTCCCGACTACCAGGAACCCGACACGGAGCGCTGAGAGAGACATGCGCATCATCGTGATCGGCGCGGGCGAGGTCGGCTACCACATCGCCGAGCGTCTCTCCCACGAGACGCACGAGATCGTCGTCATCGAGCGCGACCCCACCGTGGTCCGCCGCCTGGAGCAGAGCCTGCGGGTCCGCGCGATCGCGGCGGACGGCTCCTCGCCGCGGGCGTTGGAGGCGGCGGGCGTGCGGGATGCGGCGATGGTGATCGCGGTCGCCGACGTCGACGAGGTGAACATCGTCGCCTGCGCCATCGCCCACCAGTACGGCGTCGCCACCAAGATCGCTCGCGTCCGCGACATCGAGCTGGGCGAGCATCCGATTCTCGCCGGCGGGAAGGTGCTCGGGATCGATCTCCTGATCAATCCCACGCAGGTGGTCGCCGACGAGATCCTGCGCGTGATCAAGACGACGGGCGCCGCCGAGGTGGCCGACTTCGCCGGCGGGCGCGTCCAGCTCCTCGGCGTCAAGGTGGGCGCGCGCGCCCCTCTCGTGAATCGACGGCTGCGCGACCTGCGCTCGGTCCAGGCCTCGTCCCCCTTCCGCATCGTCGGCATCGCGCGAGGCGAGCGCCTGATCGTGCCCACCGAGGACACGGCGCTAGCGGCCGAGGATCACGTTTACGTGGTGAGCCGGCGGGAGGTGATCCCCGACATCCTCGTCCTCATGGGCCGCACCGCGACGGCGACGCGCCAGGTGTTCGTGATCGGGGGCGGGCGCATCGGTCTCCAGGTGGCGCGCGCCCTCGAGGCGGACGACATCGCTGTCACCGTTCTCGAGCGGACCCGTGGCCGCTACGAGGAGCTGACCGGCTCGCTCTCGCGCGCCCGGGTCGTCCACGGGGACGGCACGGACGTGAAGCTCCTGGTGGCAGAGGGCATCGGCTCCGCGGACGCGGTCGCCACCCTCACCGACGACGACCCGACCAACCTCCTGGCCGGGCTCCTAGGCAAGCGCCACGGCGCGAAGAAGGCGGTGGCCCTGTTCAAGCGCCAGGACCTCATCCCCCTGGTGGGCTCGCTCGGAATCGACGCGGCCATCAGCCCGCGCCTGCTCACGGCGAGCGTGATCCTGAAGTACGTGCGCGGAGGCGGCGTGCTCTCGGTGTTCGAGCTGCCGGAGAGCGAAGCGGAGACGCTGGAGCTGGTCGTCCAGCCGGAGACGCCGGCCGCGGGCCGGTCGATCGAGGCCCTCGGTCTCGGAGCCGACGCGCTGGTCGGAGCCGTCGTCCGCGACGACCAGACGCTGACGCCGGACCCGGACCGCGTGCTCGAGGTGGGCGACCACGTGATCCTGCTCGCCCTGCCGCGAGCGATCCCGGACGTCGAGCGGCTCTTCGGCCTCTAGGTCGCCTCGCGCCGCTCGTCTTCGGGCGGGGGCGACGGGGTTTCCGGCCCGCCCACCATCGCGTCCCAGTCGATCGGCGGGCCGCCGCCGGACTCGCCTTCCTTCTGGCCCTCTTTCTTCTTCTCGGCCTTCGCGTCGCGCTTGGCCTTCCGCGCCTGCTCCCTGCGCCACTTTTCCCCGCTATAGGACCGTCGCCCCATGCCCCCCTCCGCGCCAGCATGTAGAGATGCCAAGGCCCTCCCGGCGACCCGGAAGGGCTGGTCCGCTGCGGCTCGGCTCGCGATCGCTCAGAGGACGGGGCCGATGATCCAGGGCGCGAACTCCTCCTCCCCGAGTCCCTGGGCTTCGCTCTTCGTCTTCTTCCCGGACGCGACCGCCACCACCTCCTCGAAGATCTGCCGCCCCACGACCTCGAGCGGCGTCCCGGTCAGGATGACGCCGCAGTCGATGTCCATGTCCTCCTCCATCTGGCGGTAGACGAGCGAGTTGGTCGCCAGCTTGACGGAGGGCACCGGCCGGCAGCCGAAGACGGAGCCGCGGCCGGTCGTGAAGACGACGATGTTGGCGCCTCCGGCCACCAGGCCCGTCACCGAGACGGGGTCGTGGCCGGGCGTGTCCATGAAGACGAAGCCGCGCGTGCTGATGGGCTCGGCGTACAAGAACACGTCGGTCAGGGGGGTCGTCCCGCCCTTGGTGACGCCACCCAGCGACTTCTCGAACACGGTCGTGAGCCCGCCGGCCTTGTTCCCCGGGGCCGGGTTGTTGTCCATCTCCGCGCCCAGCACGCGACAGTAGTACTCCCACCACTTGAAGCGGTCGACCAGCTTCTTGGCCACGCCCTCGTTGACCGCCCGCCGGATGAGCAGGTGCTCGGCGCCGTAGATCTCGGAGGTCTCCGCGAGGACGCCGGTGCCGCCGTAGCGGACGAGCTCGTCCACCGCCCACCCGAGCGCCGGATTCGCGGTGATCCCGGAGTTGCCGTCCGAGCCGCCGCAGTTCGTGGCCAGGATCAGCTCGGAGACCGGCTGCGGGGTCCGGCGCGCCGCGTTGGCCACGGGCAGGAGATCCGCCACCGCCTTGACCCCCGCCTCGACGGTCTTCCGGACGCCGCCCGCCTCCTGGATCGAGATCACGCGCGGGCGGCCCAGACGCTGTCGCTCGATGAACGGGATCGTCTGGTTCACCTCGCAGCCGAGGCCGATCAGGACGTACGCGCCCACGTTGGGATGCCGCGCGTAGCCGCCAAGCACCCGCATGAGCGCCTCGTGGTCCTCCCCGAAGAGCTTCGTGCCGCACCCCGACTTGTGGGTGATGGCGATGACGCCGTCCACGTTGGGGTAGTCCCGCTGCACGTCCCGGAAGCGCTCCCGGATGAACTGGCAGACGCTCGCCGAGCAGTTGACCGTCGAGATGACGGCGAGGTAGTTCCGCGTGCCCACGCGCCCGTCCGCCCGCTTGAAGCCGTCGAAGTAGCGCATCTCGGCCGGGGGGTAGTAGTCGACCGGGCGGACGTCCACGCCGACCGCGTACTCGCGCTGGTAGTCGCCGACCGCCAGGTTGTGCGTGTGGACGTGCTCGCCCTGCGCGATCGACTGCGTGGCGAACCCGATGACCTGGCCGTATCGACGGACGGCGTCGCCCTGACCGCGACTCCGGCGGGCGATCTTGTGACCCGGCCGGATGTCGCACTGGACCTCGATCCGCTCTCCGGCGTGGTCCAGGACGGTACCGGTCGCGATCGGCGCCTTGGCGATGATCACGTCGTCGTCGGGATGGAGGATCAGCGCTTTGTCGCGAAGATCGTGCGTCGCCATCTTCCGTGAAGTCCTCCCCTTCCCGCGCCCAGTGCTGGCTTGCTCGTCCCGGACGGTCTTCCGACCTTATACCACACCCGGAGCACCCAAGCCGCCGCCGTGGCTTCCGATCGTCGCGGCGCTACGGTAAGATTCCTCTACATGCGCCTGCGGCGCCTCGCCGTCGTCATCGTCGTGCCGCTCCTCGCGTGGTCCGCTGACCGGGCGTCAAGCCAGCCCGCGCCCGCTACGCCGCCATCATCCAGCCCCGCGGCCCCGTCGACAGTCACCCCCGGGACCCCGTCGACACCCGCCCCCGCGGCTCCGCCGGGACCCGTCCTGCGCCTGGGCGCCTTGCTTCCGCTGAGCGGCCCGGGAGTCTGGTTCGGCACCGAGATCAAGCGCGGTCTCGAGCTGGCCGTGGCCGAGCTGAAGCCTCCGGCGCCCAAGGCTCCCGGCACCCCCACGGCGCCCGGCACCGAAGGCACGCGCGAGGCGGGCGCGCCCCCGACGGACGGCGAGTCCCCGGCCACCCCGCCGGCGGCTTCGGTGCCCGCCGAGACGCCATCGCCCGAACGCGACGCGGTGGCGGACGACGGGACCGGCGCGGATTCCGATGACACGGGCTCGACAGACTCGGGAGCGCCGGGCTCCCCGAAGCCCAAGGCCCCGCCGGTCGAGCCGGTGGAGCCGCGGGATCAGCCGCGGACCGTCTCACTGGCGCTCCAGGCGTACGACGTCCAGCCGCTCGACATCCGAGCGGCGGGAAACGAGATGAGTCGACTCTTGGCGTCGGGCGTCACGGCCGTGGTCACCACGTCGCCGACGCCGACCCTCGCGGCTTATCCGCTTGCCTCCGCGCGCGACATCCTCTTGCTCAACGCCGGCATGCCCAGCGACCGCTTTCCCGCGAACAGCCGGACCTTGCTCCAACTGCGGCCCTCGGTCGAGGCGCGCGCCGAGACCCTGGCCGCCCACGCCCGGACGCTCGGTCTCAAGCGGCTCGCGCTCCTGGCCGGCGGCGACGACTTCGGCCGCGCCGTCCGGGCGGCGGTGGCCGCTCGCTGGCGCAAGCAAGGGGGATCGCTGGTCCACGAGGAGAGCCTGTCCCTCGACGCCGCCGACCTGCGCTCGCGTCTTCGCCCGATCGTCAGAGCCGCGCCCGAAGCGGTCGTGCTCGGGTACCAGGGCGCCGCGCTCGGCGACGCCGCGGTCGCGTTGCGGCGCGCGGGGTACGCCGGCCGCCTCCTGGCAGCCGACGACGACAGGGCCGCGTTGCTGGCGGCCGGCCCGGCTCTCGACGGCGCCCTGGTGCTCTCGGACGCGTTCGTGCCCGTGCCGGGCACGCGGGGCGCGCGCTTCGCTCGAGCCTACGAAGCCCGTCACGCGCAGCCTCCGTCGCGCTTCGCGGCCAGCGCGTACGAGGTGGCCGTGCTCTTGGCCGACGCCGCGCCTCCGGTCTTGCGCAGCGGCCGCCTCACCGGATCCCGGCTGCGCGAGGTCATCGCGCGAAGCCGGCAGTACGCGTCCCTCTACGCCGGACACATCAGGCTGCGAGACGACGGCACGCTCGCGCGACCGCTGACCGTGTTCCGGGTCGATGGCACCAAGCTGGTCTTCGACGACTACGTCGACGCGGACGGGCGCGCCTTGGGCGTCCCCAAGGGCGAGACCGCTCCGCCCCGGCTCGACCTGGCCCCTCAATAGCCCGGCGACCGTGCGGGAACTCTCCGCGGAGGCGACCGCCGTGCGCGACCCGGGCCTCGACTTCTCCCCCGCGGAGCTGGCCCTCCGAGCCTCGGTCGCTCGGGCCGGCACCGACGTCTTCCGCCCGATGGTCGAAGCCCGCGGCGAGCGGGACGACCTCGACTGGGAGCTCGCGCGCGCGCTCGGCCAGCAGGGTCTGTTTCCGCTGCTGGTCCCGGTGGCGTACGGAGGAAGCCTCGAGGGGCCGTTCCGCTCCGTCACGCTCTGCCTCGTCCGCGAGGAGCTCGCGCGGACGTGCGCCGCGGCCGAGGAGCTCTTCGCCATCCAGGGCCTGGGCAGCTACCCCATTCTCCTCGCCGGGACCGAGGCGCAGAAGCGGCGCTGGCTTCCCACGCTGGCTCGCGGCGAGACGGTCCCCGCCTTCGCCTTGACCGAGCCGGACGCCGGGTCGGACGCCGCGGCTCTCACGACCCGGGCTGAGCGCGAGGGCGCCGACTGGCTGCTCACCGGCGCCAAGCGCTTCATTTCGAACGCCCCCGCCGCTGGCGTCTACGTGGTGTTCGCGCGGACCGGCCCCGACCCCGGCGCTCGAGGGCTCTCGGCGTTCGTCGTGGCCCGCGATACCCCGGGCCTCACCGGCACGCCCATGCATACCCTCGCCCCGCACGTCATCGGAGAGCTCCGATTCGATCGTTGCCGGATCCCCGGGGATCACCTTCTCGGCGAAGAGGGCTCGGGCTGGCCGATCGCCATGGGGACGCTCGACGTCTTCCGCGCCTCGGTCGGCGCTCAGGCCGTCGGGCTGGCCCAGGCGGCTCTGGATCTCGCGATCGCCCACGCGCGGCGGCGGACGCAGTTCGGCCGGCCGATAGCCCAGTTCCAGGCGATCCAGGCGAAGCTCGCGGACATGGCCACCGAGCTGCGGGCCGCGCGCCTCCTCGTCTACTCCGCGGCACGTCTGAAGGACGCGGGAGCGGCGCGCGTCACCCTCGAGTCCGCCATGGCCAAGCTGTTCGCGACTGAGATGGCGCAGCGGGTCGTGGACCAGGCGGTCCAGATTCACGGGGGCGAAGGGGTGCTCCGGGGCTCCCCGATCGAGCGCCTGTACCGCGAGGTCCGGGCGCCGCGGATCTACGAGGGGACGTCCGAGATCCAGCGACTGATCATCGCTCGCCAGCTGCTGAGGGACACGGAAAGCGCGGGCTGACCCGGTCGGCCAGGCCGGACGGGCGCAGCCCGCGCCCGGTCAGCGCCGATCCGCGGGAATCGGCGGCGAGACGAAGATCCGGTCCTCCA
>JBIOVM010000108.1:0-11576 GCA_044867785.1 Candidatus Rokuibacteriota bacterium
TCGTCGCCTCGGTCTCGTGCATCTACGGCCTGGGCTCACCGGAGACGTACCACGGGATGCACCTCGAGGTCGCCGAGGGCGAGGAGCGGGACCGGGACGACATCCTGCGCCAGCTGGTCGCGCTCCAGTACGAGCGCAACGACTACGACTTCCGGCGCGGTACGTTTCGGGTGCGAGGCGACGTGGTCGAGGTGTTCCCCGCCTCCGACGAGAGCGTCGCGCTCCGCATCGAGCTGTTCGGGGACACGATCGAGGCGGTCCAGCGGATCGACCCGCTGAAGGGGCAGATCCTCGAGCGCGTGCCCCGGGCCGTCGTCTACCCGGCCAGCCACTACGTCACGCCGGCGGATCTGCTCGAGCAGGCGATGGAGTCGATCAAGACGGAGCTGGCCGAGCGCCTGACGTTCTTCCGGTCCCACAACCGGCTGCTGGAGGCGCAGCGGCTCGAGCAGCGCACGCTCTTCGACCTCGAGATGCTGAGGGAGATCGGATACTGCCACGGCATCGAGAACTACTCCCGCCACCTGGCCAGTCGGCGGGCCGGGGAGACGCCGGCGACGCTGATCGACTACCTGCCGAAGGACGCCCTGGTGATCATCGACGAGAGCCACGTCGGGGTGCCGCAGCTGCACGGCATGCACCACGGCGACCGCTCCCGCAAGGAGGCCCTCGTCGAGTACGGCTTTCGGCTGCCCTCGGCCTTCGACAACCGACCGCTCACGTTCGACGAGTTCACGGCGAGCGTGGGCCAGGTGCTGTACGTGTCCGCGACGCCGGCGGAGTACGAGCTCGGCAAGTCCGCGGATGCCGTGGCCGAGCAGATCATCCGGCCGACGGGCCTCACGGACCCCGCCATCGCGATCCGGCCGGCCGGCGAGCAGGTGGACGACCTCATGGAGGAGATCCGCGCCCGGGCCGAGCGCGACGAGCGCGTCCTGGTCACGACGCTCACCAAGCGCATGGCCGAGGACCTCACCCAGTACTACCTCCAGCTGGGCCTCCGCGTCCGGTATCTTCACGCCGACATCGACACGCTCGAGCGGGTCGAAGTGATCCGGGACCTGAGGCTCGGCAAGTTCGACGCCCTGATCGGGATCAACCTGCTCCGGGAGGGCCTGGACCTCCCCGAGGTGTCCCTCGTCGCCATCCTGGATGCGGACAAGGAAGGGTACCTCCGCTCGGCCACCTCGCTCGTCCAGACGTCGGGCCGCGCCGCCCGGAACGTCCGCGGCGAGGTGATCATGTACGCGGACAGGATCACCGAGTCGATGCGTACCGCGCTCGATGAGATGGAGCGGCGGAGGGTGCGCCAGGCCGCGTACAACCAGGAGCACGGGATCACGCCGGAGTCCATCCGCCACTCGATCCGGGACGTGCTGCGCTCGGTCGAGGAGCGCGACTACTACACGGTGGAAGCGGAGGCGGCCGACGAGCGCTTCGAATCGGCCGAAGCGCTGGCCGAGGCGGTCAGGCGCGTCGAGTCCGAGATGAAGGAGGCCGCCAAGCGGCTGGACTTCGAGCGTGCCGCCGAGCTCCGCGACCGGCTCCGCGCCCTCCGGAAGCGCGACCTGTCCGCCCGCGGCTGAGGAGGCCCGCCGGCGTCCCGCCCGCGGCCGGGGCCCCCCTCCCGCCCGGCCGCGCGGCAATGCGGGTAAGATCGTGAGTACCGAACGCCAAGGAACTGGGCCGTGGATCTCACCGAAAAGCTCGATCGCCTACCGGACCGACCCGGCGTCTACCTGTACAAGGACGCCAAGGGGCAGGTGGTCTACGTCGGGAAGGCGGCGTCCATCCGGGCGCGGGTCCGCTCCTACTTCCAGACCTCGCGCGCTCGTGACGCGAAGACCGACGCCCTCATCGACCACATCGCCGACGTGGACTACATCGTCACGTCCAACGAGCTCGAGGCGCTCATTCTCGAGTCGAATCTGGTCAAGCGTCATCGCCCCCGCTACAACATCATCCTCCGGGACGACAAGCACTACCCCTTCCTCAAGCTCACGACGAACGAGGAGTTCCCGCGCCTCCTGGTGGCCCGCCGCGTCCAGAAGGACGGCGCGACCTACTACGGCCCGTTCTACCCGGCCACGGCCCTCCGCGAGACGCTCCGCCTCGTGCGGGCTCTGCTTCCTCTCCGCACCTGCAGCATCAAGATCGACGGAACGGCGGAGCGGCCGTGCCTGCAGTACTACATCCACCGCTGCAACGCTCCGTGCACGGGGCAGGAGACCCGTGAGGGCTACGCCCGGACCGTTGCCGACGTGGAGGCTTTCCTCGAGGGCCGCGACGAGGATCTGGCCCGCCGCCTGACCTCGGAGATGGAGGAGGCCGCCGCCCAGGAGAAGTACGAGCGGGCCGGCGTCCTGCGCGACCAGGTCCAGGCGCTGAACACGGTGCGCGAGCGTCAGAAGATCATCTCGGTCGAGCCCGAGGACCAGGACATCCTCGGCCTGGCCCGCCAGGGCTCCGAGGCGTGCGTCCAGCTCTTCTTCGTGCGCCGCGGCCGCCTCATCGGCCGCGAGGCGTTCTTCCTCGACAAGCTGGGCAGCGCGACGGACGGGGAGATCCTGTCGGCGCTCGTGCGCCAGTTCTACTCGAAGAGCGTCGTCCCGCCTCGCGAGCTCCTCCTCTCGGCGGCGGTTCCGGAAGAGGCGCTTCTCGGCGAGTGGCTGACCCAGCTCCGCGAGGGCCGCGTGGAGCTCATCGTCCCGCAGCGGGGACGAAAGCGCGAGCTGGTGGGGATGGCGGAGGAGAACGCCGCACTGGCGCTCCAGACTCACCTCCTGTCCCGATCGAGCCGTCGCCAGGTCGTCGCCGAGGACCTCCGGCGCGAGCTCGGGCTCCCGGAGGCGCCAAATCGGATCGAGGGCTTCGACATCTCGAACATACAGGGCCAGGAGGCGGTCGGCTCGATGGTCGTGTGGGAAGCCGGCTCCATGAAGAAGGACGACTACAAGCGGTTCAAGATCCGCACGGTCCCGTCGGCGGACGACTTCGCGATGATGGCCGAGGTCCTGCGGCGGCGATACGGCCGGGCGCTCGAGGAAGGCGGCGTCCTGCCGGATCTCATCCTGCTCGACGGGGGACGCGGCCAGCTCACGCAGGGCCTCCGGGTGCTGGAGGAGCTCGGGCTCGACTACCTGCCCATCGTGGCGCTCGCGAAGCAGCAGGAGGAGGTCTATCACCCCGGGAGCCTGCACCCCCTCGTGCTCGACCTGGCGTCGCCGGCGCTCCAGACGCTCCAGCGGATCCGGGACGAGGCGCACCGCTTCGCGATCACCTTCCACAAGAAGCTCCGGCAGAAGCGGACCCTGATCTCGGTGCTGGACCAGATCCCGGGCGTCGGCCCGACCATCCGCACGAGCCTCCTCAAGTCCCTGGGCTCGGCTCGTCGGGTGCGGGTCGCTTCGGTGGCGGAGCTGGCCGCGGTGCCGAAGGTCACGCCGAAGCTCGCCCAGCGCATCCACGCCTTCTTTCACCCCCCGGGCCCCGACGCAGGAGAAGGGAACCCCGGCGAGCCCGCGGCGGCCGCGGAGAAGGAGACCCCCGGTGGATGACCTGAGCGAGGCTGGGTCGGAACGGCAGCGCGCGCATCGCACGGCGACCTGTTCGAGCGTCGGCGCCGGCGGCCGCATGGCGGCTGGTCCTCGAAAGCACCCCGCACCGGGCCCGGGACCGGCGGCATGACCGCCTACCTGATGGTCGCGGTCGGATCGGGAATCGGAGGGGCGCTCCGTCACGCGGTTAACATCGGAACGGCGCGTGTGCTCGGAACCGGCTGGCCGTATGGCACGTTCACGGTCAACGTGGTTGGATCCTTCGTCATGGGCGTCCTCGCCGGCTACTTCGCCTTTCGGGGAACGCCCACGCAAGCGAGTGTTCTCTTCCTGACCACGGGCATCATCGGAGGATTCACCACGTTCTCGGCCTTCTCTTTGGATGTCGTCCTGCTCCTCGAGCGAGGTCGACTCGACGCCACGGCGGCGTACCTGCTCGGCTCCGTCGCGCTTTCCGTCGGGGCCCTGGTCCTGGGCCTCGCGCTCACGCGTCTCCTGTCGCCGAGCTGAGACGCCTCCGCACGGCCCGGGAGACACGGATCTTCGTCCCCGCCCGCACCGGCCGGACCCTTGGGGCAAGCGGGGGAAAACCCCCAGGGATCGGAGCCCGCGAGACGGTGGGGAGGAAGACCGGCGGACCATGCCTTGCATCCTCCGACGATCTCTGCTAAATATGCGTGGACATTGATCGGAGGAGGCTCGGCGGCCCAGTGACCCAGGATCGGCCCGACCACTACCCGTTCCGGGAGATCGAGACGAAATGGCAGCGCGTGTGGGAGGAGACCGGGCTCTTCCGGGTCGGGGAGGAGCCGGGCCGGCCGAAGTTCTACTGCCTCGAGATGTTCCCGTACCCCTCGGGCCGGATCCACATGGGGCACGTCCGGAACTACGCCATCGGGGATGCGGTCACGCGGTACAAGCGGATGCGAGGCTTCAACGTTCTCCACCCCATGGGGTGGGATGCGTTCGGCCTCCCTGCCGAGAACGCCGCCATCGAGAACGGGGTGCACCCGGCGGTGTGGACCTACGAGAACATCGCCACGATGAAGGCGCAGATGAAGACGCTCGGCATCTCTTACGACTGGGACCGTGAGGTGGCCACCTGCGATCCCGAGTACTACCGGTGGGAGCAGCTCATCTTCGTCAGGATGTTCGAGCGGGGCCTCGCCTACCGGAAGAGCGCGCGCGTCAACTGGTGTCCCGGGTGCCAGACGGTGCTGGCCAACGAGCAGGTCGAGGCGGGACGCTGTTGGCGCTGTGACTCCGAGGTCGTCACGCGGGAGATCGACGGGTGGTACTTCAAGATCACCGCCTACGCCGAGGAGCTGCTCGAGTGGTGTGACCGTCTGGTCGGCTGGCCGGAGCGCGTCCTCACGATGCAGCGCAACTGGATCGGCAAGAGCGAGGGAGCCGAGTTCGACCTGCCCATCGCCGGCCGGCCGGACTTGGCGATCCGCGTCTTCACCACCCGGCCCGACACCTCGTTCGGCATGACCTACGCCGTGCTGGCGCCCGAACACCCGCTGGTCGACCAGCTCGTCACCGATCCAGACGAGCGCGAGGCCGTCGCGGGCTTCCGCGCCGAGGTCGGCCGCGAGACCGAGATCGAGCGGCTCGCCACCGACCGCCCCAAGCACGGCCTCCGCCTGCGGGCGCGCGCGCTCAATCCCTTCAACGGCGCGGAGGTCCCGCTCTTCATCGCCGATTACATCCTCATGGGGTACGGCACCGGCGCCATCATGGCCGTGCCGGGAGAGGACCAGCGCGACTGGGACTTCGCCAAGGCGTACGGGCTGCCCATCATCGAGACGGTTCGGCGGCCGCCGGGCTGGACAGGCGAGGCGTACACGGGCGACGGCGTGAAGGTCAACTCGGGCTTCCTCGACGGCCTCACCGTGGCCGAGGCCAAGCGCCGGGCGATCGATTGGCTGGTGGCGCGCGGTCTCGGTGAGGGGAAGGTCAACTACCGCCTGCGTGACTGGGGCATCAGCCGCCAGCGGTACTGGGGAGCCCCGATCCCCATCGTCTACTGCCCGAAGTGCGGGACGGTGCCCGAGCGGCCCGAGCGCCTGCCGGTCGTGCTCCCGCAGGACGTCCAGATCACGGGGAAGGGCGGCTCGCCGATCGCCGACGTGCCGGCGTTCGTCAACACGACCTGTCCGCGGTGCGGGGGGCCGGCCCGGCGCGAGACGGACACCATGGACACCTTCGTGGACTCCTCCTGGTACTTCCTGCGGTTCTGCTCGCCGCGCCATGCGGGTGGTCTCGCCGACCCCGAGGCCGTGCACTACTGGATGCCGGTCGACCAGTACACAGGTGGCATCGAGCACGCCATCCTCCACCTGCTCTACGCGCGCTTCTACACCAAGGTCCTGCGCGATCTCGGCTACTTCAAGATCGACGAGCCGTTCCAGCGGCTCTTCACGCAGGGCATGGTGATCAAGGACGGGGCCAAGATGTCGAAGTCCAAGGGCAACGTCGTGAGCCCGGACGACTTCATCGCGACGTACGGGGCGGACACCGGCCGGGTGTTCGAGCTCTTCATGGCCCCGCCCGAGAAGGACCTGGAGTGGAGCGACCAGGGGGTGGAAGGCGCCTTTCGTTTCCTGAACCGTGTGTGGCGGCTCTTCCAGGCGAATCGGCCCGCGCTGGTGGAGAGGGGCATCCCGGTCGGCGAGCTGTCGGCGCCGGGGCGGGCGTTTCGCCGCACGGTCCACGAGACGATCCAGCGGGTGACGGCGGATCTCGAGGACTTCCACTTCAACACCGCGATCAGCGCGCTCCACGAGCTCGTCAACTCGATGCAGACGTTCGCCACGGAGTCGCTGGACCGCGCGGCGGCGACCGAGCGCGCCAGCCTGCTGACCGAGGCGGTCGACACGCTCGTCCGCCTCCTGGCCCCGTTCGCCCCGCATCTGGCCGAGGAGCTCTGGGCCCAGCTCGGCCATCGGGACAGTGTGTTCCGGGCCGCGTGGCCCGAGCCCGATCCGGCCGCCCTCGAGCGCGAAGCCGTCCAGGTGGTCGTGCAGGTGGACGGGCGCGTGCGCACGCGCCTGAACGTCCCCCCGGGAATCGCCGAGGAACGGCTCCGTCGCGAGGCGCTCGCCGACGAGAAGGTGCGGCCGTGGCTGGCTTCGCGCGAGGTCGCGCGGGTCGTGGTGGTGCCCGACCGGCTGGTCAACATCGTGACCCGCGGCGCGGGGAGCCCGGCATGATCGGCCGCCGCCGCCGGCGGCTCCGGGCCGGTCGCACGGTCTTGCTCGCCCTCGTCACGGCCATCGGGCTGGGCGGCTGCGGATACTCGCTCCGGACAAGCTTGCCGGCCGGCATCAAGTCGATCCACGTCCCCGTCCTGGAGAACAAGACCGCGGAGCCGGGAATCGAGGACTTCATCACGCAGGCCCTCACCCAGGCGGTGGTGCAAGCCAGCCGGGTTCGCATCGCCGCCAACTCGCGCGAGGCCGACGCCAGCCTCGAGGGCCAGATCGTGGAGTACCGGCTCGTCGCGCTGTCGTTCGACCGGAACGCCAACGTCACCTCCTATCGCCTGATCATCGGACTGGCGCTCACGTTCCGCGACCTCAAGCAGAACCGCGTCATCTGGAAGCAGGACCGAATCGAAGAGCGGGCGGATTTCCTGGTGGCGGGGCAGGTGACGCAGACGCTGGCTCGCGAGGAGCAGGCCGTCCAGCGGGCGGCCGTGGACGTCGCGCGGGCGATCGTCAGCTTCGCCTTCGAAGGGTTCTGAGCTGGAGGTCACCGCTCTCCTCCGCGACGCGGCGGCCGGGCGCATCCCTCCGCTCCTCCTGCTTCACGGGCCCGACGCACTCCTCGTCGACGACCTCCTCCGGCGCGTGACCGGCGCCCTCCTGCCGGACGAAGAGGCCGCTCACTGGAATCGCGAGGTCCTGCACGCCGACCAGCTCACGCCCGACGACCTGGTCAACGCCGGGGCCACGCTCTCGCTGTTCGGAGGCCGACGACTCGTCCTGGTCCGCGGGGTGGGCGACCTGCCGGCGAAGACGGCCGACCGGCTCCGGGAGGCCCTGGCCGAGGCGCGACGGGCGGGGCCGGGATGGCCGGCGGAGGGCACCACGGTGCTCCTGGTGGCCGCGGGCGCGGACCGCCGCGCGCCCGGCCTCCGGATCCTCCCCGAGGCGGATCAGGTGGAGGTGCGGCCGCCGACGGGACGTGCGGTGGTCGGCTGGGTCCGGGAGCGCGCCCGGAGCGCGAGCCTCGAGCTTCCACCCGATGCCGCGCAGGCGCTCGTCGACCTGATCGGCGAGGACCTGAGCCGGCTGGCCGCGGAGATCGAGAAGGCCGCGATCTACGCGGGCGGCGACCGGCGCGTGTCCGAGGAGGTCGTGAGGGCCCTCGCCGGTGAGACCCGCACGCGTCAGTACTGGGAGCTCACGCAGGCCCTCGAGGAAGCGCGGCGGAGCGAGGCCTTGCGCATCGTGTCGCAGCTTCTCGCGTCCGGCGACGGCCCGCTGATCCTACTCGCCTGGGTGGTGGGGTATCTCCGCGACCTCTGGCGCGTGCTTCCGGCCGCCGCCGCCGGCGGCGACGTTCGAGAGGCGGCGAGAGGGCTCCAGCGCCGCCGGCCCGACTGGGCCGTCGAGCGTCTGTGCGCGCGCGCCCGCGCCGTCGGGATCCGAGGCCTCGCCCGAGGCGCCGAACGGTGCTTCGAGGTGGAGCAGGCACTCAAGACGGGGACGGGGAGTCCCCGCGCTCACCTCACGTGCCTGGTCGCCGAGCTGGCGAGCTAGCGGCTCGAGAGCGCGTTGAGCTGACGCGTCAGGCGGGACTTCTTCCGGGCCGCGGCGTTCTTGTGGACGACGCCCTTCGTGACCGCCTTGTCGAGGATCTGGATGGTGCGGTGCAGCGCCTCGCGAGCCTGAGCGACCTGGCCGCCGTCGAGCGCCGTGCGCGCGCTCTTCAGCGCCGTCCGCACCGTCGATCGAGCGGCCGCGTTGCGCACGCGACGCTTCTCGCCCTGCTTGATGCGCTTGATCGCCGACTTGATGTTCGCCATGAGCTCACCTCCTTCGCTCGGAACTACCGCCCGGCCGCCACGTCCGGACACGGAATCGCGGGGGCGACGGCGCGAATCCGGAGCGTATCCTGCGTGGACAGGACTGTCAAGCTTCGGCGGCCACTCGGGCGGGCGATCCGCGCGCCGGCGGCCACGGCGATCCCGTGAGCGAGACCGGCCGCCGGCCCGCCGACCCGTTCCCGCCGGGGCCTGGCGTCGGCGCGGACGGGCCGATCGGCGCGGACGCCACCGATCCGCCTCCGCCGCCGGTCGTGGGCGCCCAGCGAGCCGTCGCCCGCGCGGCCGCCGTGGTCGGCACGGCGACCCTGGTCAGCCGGATCCTCGGCTTCCTGCGTGATCTCGTGGTCGCGCGCGCGTTCGGCGCCGGCCCCGCCACCGACGCCTTCTTCGTGGCGTTCCGCCTGCCGAACCTCCTGCGCCGCCTCGTCGCGGAGGGTGCGCTCTCCGCCGCGTTCATCCCGGTCTTCACCGAGTACGCGACCAAGCGCGCCCGGGCCGACAATCTCCAGATGCTCCGCGCGGTCACGGGCCTGATGCTGCTGCTCCTCGGCACGATCACGGTCACGGGCATCCTCGCCGCACCGTGGATCCTCCGGGTCATGGCGCCGGGGTTCTTCGCGGATCCCGCCGTGGGAAACCTGACCATCGGCCTGACCCGCCTCATGTTCCCGTACCTCTTCCTGGTCGGCCTGGCGGCGGTCGCCATGGGCATCCTGAACGCGCACCGCCAGTTCATGGTGCCCGCGCTCTCCCCGGTGGCGCTCAACGTCGGCGTCATCGCGGGCGCGCTTGTCATCGCGCCCCGCCTGGCCGAGCCCGTCATCGGGCTCGCGATCGGGGTGCTCCTCGGAGGCGTCGGGCAGCTCGTCGTGCAGATCCCCTCGGTCTGGAGCCGCGGCCTCCTCGCGACGCCGCGGCTCGCGCTCCGCCATCCGGCCGTCCGGCGGATCCTCAAGCTCATGGCGCCCGTGGTCGTGGGTCAGTCGGCCAGCCATCTCGGCACGGTCGTGAACACGATCATCGCGTCGTTCCTCGCCGCCGGCAGCGTCTCGTACCTCTACTACGCGGATCGCCTGATCGAGTTCCCGCTGGGGGTCTTCGGCGTCGCGATCGCGACCGCGGTGCTCCCCACGCTGTCGGAGCAGGCCGCGCGTCGCGACCCGCAGGCGCTCCGGGAAACGCTGTCCTTCGCGCTGCGCCTGTCGGCGTTCGTCAGCGTGCCGGCCGCCGTCGGCCTCTTCGTCCTGTCCGAGCCCATCGTTCGCATCCTGTACGAGCGGGGACGCTTCGGCCCGCTCGACACCGCCGGGACCGCGGCCGCGGTCTCCATGTACGCGGTGGGGGTCGTGGGGCTCTCGATCACGCGGGTGGCGGTCCAGGGCTTCTACGCGACGGGGGACACGCGCACCCCGGTCAAGGTCGCGGTCGGCGCGATGGCGCTCAACTGCGTGGTCGCGGCGGCCCTCGCGCAAACGCACGGCCACGTGGGGGTGGCCTTCGCGAATTCGGCCTCGGCCACGGTCAACGCGGTCACGCTCGCCGTCTTCCTGCGGCGCCGACTGCCGGGCCACCGCGTCCCCGGCGCCCGCCGGGCGTGGCTTCGCACGGTTGCCGTGTCGGCGGGGCTCGCGCTCGCGCTGAGCGCGGCGTGGCGGCTCTGGCCGTCGCCAGCCGGTCGGCTCGCCGAAGCGGCGTGGCTCGCGACGGTCATAGCCGGCTCCATCGTCGCGTACGTCGGCTGCCACGCGGCGCTCGGATCCGACGAAGTGCGCCTCGCATGGACCGCGCTCATGCGCCGTCGACGGAGGAGTTCCTTGCGCCGGCGGGAGACGCGTTGATATACTCGGCCGAGACCGGACCACATGCGGGCCCTGTTGCAACGCGTGACCGGAGCGTCGGTCGAAGCGGATCGCCAGGTGATCGCCAGCATCGACCGGGGCCTCGTCACCCTGCTCGGGGTGGCGGCGGGTGATGGACCCGCGGACGTCCGGTACCTCGCCGACAAGATCCTCCACCTCCGCATCTTCGACGACGAGCGCGGGCGCTTCCAGCACTCACTGCTCGACACCGGCGGCAGCTGTCTCCTGGTCTCTCAGTTCACCCTGCTCGCCAACACGCGCCGGGGGCGGCGGCCGGACTTCCTGAAGGCGGCCCCGCCCGAGGCGGCCGCGCCGCTCGTCGACGACGTCGCGCGGCAGCTTCGCTCGGGCGGGGTCCCGGTCGCGGAGGGCCGCTTCGGCGCGCGGATGACCGTCCGCCTGGCCAACGACGGCCCCGTGACGATCCTCCTCGATTCGCGCGAGCGACCATGAAACCGGCGGCGACCCTGACGCCGGCCGCCTCGCTGATCGAGGAGTTCCTCGAGCGGCTCCGCGTCGAGGACGGCAGCTCGGCCCTCACCATCGCGGCCTACCGCCGGGATCTCGTCCGACTGGCCGCGTTCCTCCGGACCCGGCGGCGCACGCTCGAGACCGCGCGGCCGGAGGACCTGGTCGCCCACCTCGACGCGCTCCGGCGCGCCGGTCTGGGCCCGCGCACGCTCGCCCGCGGGCTGGCGGCGATCCGCGGACTGTACCGGTTCGGACGCGCCGCAGGCCTGGTGCGCACGGATCCCACCGCGCTGCTCGACACGCCGCGCCTGCCGCGACGGCTGCCTCGGGCGCTGTCGAAGCCTGACGCGGCCGCGCTCGTGGAGGCTCCCGGGAACGCGAGCCCGCAGGACTGGCGGGATCGCGCCATCCTCGAGCTCCTGTACGGCTCCGGGCTCCGCGCCTCCGAGCTCGTCGGCCTCCGCCCGGGCGACGTGGACCTGCAGGCCCAGCTGCTCGTGTGCCGCGGCAAGCGCGATCGGCAACGGCTCGTTCCGATCGGGGACGCCGCTCGCCGCGCGCTCGCCACGTACCTCGAGCGGGCGCGCCCGCGCCAGGTCCACGGTCCCGATCCCGGAGTGCTCTTCCTGAACG
>JBIOVM010000109.1:0-24579 GCA_044867785.1 Candidatus Rokuibacteriota bacterium
CGAAGCGCCTCGAACGGCAGGCTCTGGTCGAGCCGTCCCTTCTCGTAGGCGTACTCGGCGGCGTATCCGCTCAGGAGGACTTTCCAGCTGAACGGCAGATGATCCGGGTTGACCCGGGTGTGCAGCAGGATCTGGGTGGTGCAGTTGGTGGAGAGCGTGTCGTAGAAGCGCGGTCGGTCGTGGAGCGCGTTGATCGTCCGGACATACTCCCCGAACAGCCGGCGGGCGTTCTCGATCGGGCCGTGCACCCGGTAGAGGTAGACGTCCTCCGGCGGATCGCGACGATAGTTCGTCCGCACCCGGATCAGGTCGCGCTCGTCGGCGACGACGTAGATGAGCTCGTACCGCTTGAAGAAGCCCTGAACCGACGAGTATCCCTCCCCGCGCTCCTTCCGAGCCTCCACCGAGATCGCCACGCGCTCGTCGCCGAACCCGAAGCTCACGAAGACGTGGGCGATCGCCGGCCCCATCCAGTAGGCCGTGACCAGGTCCAGCGAGTCGAGGCGGCGCACGTCGAAGGTGCGGTCGTAGTACGCCGGGCTGAAGTCTGTCTCGGTGCGGTAGTCGAAGTTCCGGATGTCGTGCAGCGTGACGAGGTCGCCGGCGATCGTGGCCCGAGGGGCGCGTGCCACCTCGGGCGCCCAGTCCCGGTCGTTGGACGGTTGCAGCGTCCGCCAGTAGGCCAGGACGACGAGGAGCGCCACGGCGAGCACCGCCAGCGCCGCCCCGCGCCGCCGGCGAAGGCCGATCGACGCCAGCGCGCCCAGCGCCAGGAGACCGAACGCCGCCGCCAGGCCCGCGCGGGTCCACCCCGGCGACAGATCCGAGTAGTGGAGAGCGAGAGTCCCCCACCCCCCGGCGACGACGACGGCGAGGGCGGCGCCGGTGCCGGCGAGAAGCCGGGCCAGGCACACCGTCACGCCAGCATCCTCCGCCCCGCGAGCCCCTCGGGCCGTCACCTCGCGGTCGCCGGGCCCGCGCCGCCGAGATGCTGGAGCAGGATCCGACGGATCTCCTCGATCGCCTCCGGATGCGACTGCACCGAGTGGCCGGAGCGCACGATCAGCTCGGACACCGCCTCGTCGAGGTGAGCGCTCTCGTAGCTGACGACGCCGTCGCCGCCTTCGGCGAGGACGCCGCTCCCCTTGATCGCGATGATCGAGTGGGCGGTCACGCCCGGGACCAGGGGCAGCGTCGCCAGCGTCTTGATGGCCTGGTTTCCCGGGCTCATGTTGTCGACGCTCCGCGGCAGTCCTTGGCGGAGCTGCCGGCGGAGGAGCGTGTCCTCGCTCCCCGTCAGGACCTCCCCGGAGACCCGGATGAGGCTCGGCGGCAGGGTGAGGGCCCACTCGACGAGCCAGCGGAGGCGCTGCACCAGGAAGCCGGCCACGTCGCTCCCGCGGTGCGGGGTCGCGACGAACACGACGCGCGTGACGAACGGCAGCGGCTTGACGAACAGGGAGCTGCGCAGGACCGTCCGGGTCTCCTCGGAGATGGCGAGCTCGTCGAGCGGCGTGCGGCTCACGTTGTCCCAGAACCTCGTGCCGCTGTCCACCACCGCCAGCTTCGCCAGGAGGCCGCCCTGGCTGTGCCCGATCAGGACCATGCGTCGGAGCGCCGGGTCGGCGTGCGGCGGGTCCAGCTCGGCGACCACCTGCCTCAGCGTGTCTCGGAGGAGCCCGGCGGAGTAGAGGATCGGCAGCCCGGTGTTGTAGGTGAAGAACCAGAGCTGGATGCGGGGGGCGATGCGGGGATCGGCCTCGAGCTCGTTGACGAGGTCCGCCCAGCGGGCCGGGCTCGACGCCGTGCCGTGGATCAGGACGACGGGCACCGTGCCCGGCCGGTGGGGGGTCAGCGTGTAGAGCGCGCTCCCGGCTTCCAGGAACGTCCCGCGCAGGAATCCCCAGATCTCCGACTCCCACACCGGCGCGCCGTCCAGCGTGTACGCGAGCGCGGCGCTCGGCTCGAACTGGAGGGGCACCCGGCGCCCCTCGACCACGATCTCGTTCGCGCTGTCCATCGAGTAGAGCTCGAGCGAGCCTCGCAACTCTCCGGTGACGAGCCCTTCCCGGACGTGGTCGAGCCGCAGGAAGACGGTCACCGCGACCTTCAAGCGGGGAGGCAGGCGGCTGTACGCCGGCGCGGCGCCCGGCAGGGGCCCCAGGCGCGCCATGAGCGCGGCCCCGAGCCCCGCCCGGCGGTAGCGGTTCCGGAGACCCCGGACCTGGACGTGGGAGGCTGGCAGGAAGTCGTCGAGGACGCGGCCCGCCCAGACGGGCTCGCCGCCCGGCATGTCGATGCTGAGGAGTCCGAAGGGCAGCCGGTACGCGCCCGGCTTGACGGCGACGCTCGTCCCGCCGGGCGACAGCCCTTCGGCCAGCGCCTGGTTGTAGAGCTCGGCCGCCAGGCGGGAGCGCGGGTCGAGCGCGTCGGGCGGCGCGGTCTGGTCGCCGGGAAAGAGGAAGGCGTACCCGTACACGGCGGCGGCCAGGTAGTGAGAGCGGTCGCCGGACCGGCGCGCGTGCAGATAGGAGAGCTCCGCGAGGGCGAAGAGGCGGTTCTCGGCGCCTTCCGTGTCCAGGCTGCGGTGGAGCTCGGCGAGCGCGGCGGCCGGATCCCTCCGGAAGCGGTCGCGGAGATTGAAGCGCTGGAGGACCTGGTCGGAGTAGGTGCTGGGTTCGTCGCCGACGAGCGCGTTGGCGGTGATGCGCCGTTCGAGGGACTGCGTCGTGCCGGAGCTGACCCCGACCGGGGTGGCGCACGCCCCGGCGAGCAGGACGGTCAGGCCGGCGAGGAGGATCGCCCGGCCGACGCTCGCGCGCGTGAGCGGCTGGGGCGGATGGATTCTCGCGGACGGCGACCGGGGGCCGCGCGTGCCGGTACCCGACACCGGGCGGCCGGCGCTACCGTACCGCGAGAGCGGCCTCGATGTCCTTCCGCAGCCCGGGGTCCTCCGGCTTGACCCCGCTCTTGTAGAACTTCACGACCTTCCCGTCCTTGCCGACCAGGTACTTCGAGAAGTTCCAGCCCGGCAGCTCCCCCGACTGCTTCTGGAGGTTCGCGTAGACGGGCGACTGGCCGGCCCCGGCCTTCGTGACGACCTTGTCGAACAAGGGGAAGGTGACGTCGTAGTTGATCGAGCAGAACTGCCGGATCTCCTGCGCGGTGCCCGGCTCCTGGCCGCCGAAGTCGTTGCTCGGAAAGCCGAGGACGACGAAGCCCTTCTGCTTGAGGTCCCCGTAGAGCCGCTCCAGCCCCGCGTACTGCGGCGTGTACCCGCACTGGCTGGCCACGTTGACCACGAGGGCCACCTTGCCCGCGTAGGCGCCGAGATCGGCGGGCTGTCCCTCGAGCGTCTTGGTCGTGAGGCGATAGAGCGAGTCCTGCGCCAAGGGTAGCTCCTTCTTCCCGGCCTCCTGGGCCTCGACCGTGGATGCGAGCGCGACGAGGGCCAGCCCGACCATCCACACGCGGTGCATCAAGTCGCCTCCTGCGCGGCTACGTATCCGGCTCCCACGTCCGGCCGGATCCGTCGACTCCCAGGCTACCACCCCGGGGCCGAAGCCGGCCGTCCCCCTCATGCGTCGTCGCCCGGGGTGTCCGAAGACCCTTCCCGAGGCTCGACGTTCAGCTTGCGATAGAGCGAGGCCAGGCTGATCCCCAGGAGGCGCGCCGCGGCACGCTTGTCGTGCCGGACCCGGCCGAGGACGTCCAGGATGTGCTGGCGAGTGAAGACCCGCACGACCCGGCGGAGGTTCACCGACTCCGACTCCGGCGCCGAGGCCCGAAGGTCCTCGACGACGTGCCGGAGAGCGACGAGGTCCCCGTCCCCGAGGACCATCGTCCGCTCGAGGGCGTGCTCGAGCTCCCGCACGTTGCCCTTCCACGGGTGGTGCCTCAACGCGTCGAGCGCCTCGCGCTCGATGCCCCGCACCTGGCGGCCCAGCTTGACGTTGAGCCGCCGGATGAGGTGCTCGACCAGGAGCGGGATGTCCTCCCGGCGCTCGCGCAAGGGGGGCAGAGCCAAGTGGACGACCTTGACGCTGTAGAAAAGATCGGCCCGGAATCGCCCCGCGTCGATCTCGCCCGGCAGGTCTCGGCTCGTGCTCGCGATGATGCGGACGTCGATCGGCTGCGGGCGCGTGGCGCCGACGGCCCATACCTGGCGCTCCTCGATGACCTGCAGGAGCTTCGCCTGGAGCCCGAGCGGCATCTCGGCGATCTCGTCGAGGAACAGCGTGCCCCCGTGGGCGGCGACGAAGAGCCCGGGATTCGCCGGCAGGGCGTCGGTGAACGCGCCCTGCACGTGGCCGAAGAGCTGGCTCTCCAGCACGGCCTCGGGGACCGTCCCGCAAGTCACCGGCACGAGCCGGCGATGACTGCGGGGGCTGGCGGCGTGAATGGCATGCGCCGCCAACTCCTTGCCGGTGCCGCTCTCGCCCGTGATGAGCACGTGGCCCGGCGCGGGCGCACACCGGGCGATCTGCTCCCGCACCGCGCGCATCGCCGCGCTGGCACCGACCAGCGCGGTGTCGATCGAGGGCGGCGGAAACGCGGGAGGCCGCGGATGCGGCTCCGGGGACGCGGTCCGCTGGCGCAAGAGCCGCTGCACGGTCGACGCCAGCTCGTTCAGCACGAACGGCTTCTGCAGGTAGTCGCAGGCGCCCCTGCGGAGGGCCTGGATCGCGGTGTCGACGGTCGCGTGCCCGCTGATGAGGATCACCGCCGCCTCGGGGCTCAGCCGGCGCGAGTGTTCCAGCAGGTCCAGCCCGCTGAGGTCCGGCATGACGACGTCGGCGACGATGACGTCGAAGGCCTCCGCTTCGATCCGCGTGAGCGCCTCCCGGCCGCTGCCGGCGGTGGCCACTCGGTACCCCTCGTTCTCGAGAAACGTTCCCAGGGTCTCTTGCGTCGTGGACTCGTCGTCCACCACCAGAATCGAGGCCGTCATGATCTCCTCGCTGGCGCCCGAGCTCGCGCCGGGCGGCCAGGTCCGTTCGTCTTGGCTGTCGCCATCGGGGGGCTGGATGGTCGTCGCCGGCCTGGGCATCGGCGGCGGGACATCGTCCCCGGCGACGCAGACTGACACTCTTGATGCGAGAGTAGCGCGCTTCCCCGCCGGCTCACAAGGCGGACCGAAACAACGCGCCGGAGCCACGGTCGGTCGGTTCGATCCTCGCGCGCGCGAACGGCGACGCCCCACGTCCCGGGGCGGGCCGGGGTAAGATCGTTCCGGCGCGGGCGTTCGCCCGCGCGACGCCTTCGCGCGGGGGGAACGATGCGACGACCGGTGACGCTCGCCCTGACCCTCCCGCTCGTGCTCGCGCCGGCGATCGCCGGCGCGAACGGCGATCCCGTCGGAGGGCCCCCCACCGTCTTCGAGCGTTTCGTGCTGTCGGCCTGCACGCCGTGCGTGCGCGAGACGCACGCGATCGCTTCGCTGCCGATCGCGCCGATGGCGCTGCCGGGGTTTCCCCGGACGGCGGCGAGCGCCGCGGCCCGGCCCGGCGAGATCGCGATCGACGTGCAGCATGCCTACCAGCCCGGCCGGCCTGACTGGCGCTCGCTGGCGTTGCGGGTGACGCTGCTGGTGCCGAGCGGCGTGGGCGGCGATCTCTACCGGCTCGGGGCGGGCCTGCTCGACGGGACGGACGTGCGGCCGCTGGCGCAGGCGGTGGGGGAGATGGCCCGGCTGGCCGCCCAAGCCCCCGCCGACGCCCGGGTGGACAGCGTCGACATGGACTTTCACGGCGGCACGGTCCGCATCGGCGTCGTGCGCATCCGCGGGGACGCGGTGGGCTACGTGCAGACGGGCGACCTCCCGATCCTCCTGCAGCGCGCGGTCTGGGAAGTGCCCACGACGCTCTACGTGCCCGTGAAGGACCTGCCGGCGGTGGCGGCGGCGCTCGGCCAGGCGGCCGCCCGGATCGAGCAGCTCCGCGCCAACTGACCGCCCGACCGAGGATCAGGAGGGACGCATGACCGCCTCGCGCCTCTGGCCGCCGATGCTCGCCGCCGCGGGACTCGCGATCGCCCTGGTTGGCGGCGCGGTCGCCCAGCCTCGAATCTTCGAGCTCACCATCGAGAAGGAACGGCTGCCCGAGAACCAGCGACTCGTCCGCGTCCGGCAGGGCGAGGAGGTCATCCTCAAGTGGCGGGCCGACCAGGCGGTGGTCCTGCATCTGCACGGGTACGACATCGAGGCGCGGGTCTCCCCGGCCGCCTGGACCGAGATGCGCTTCACGGCCGCCGCGACCGGGCGGTTCCCGATCGAGCTCCATGCGCAGACGCACGCCACGATCGCCCACCTCGAGGTCCATCCCCGCTGACCGGGCCGCGCTCCGCCTCCTCCCCGACCGTCCCGCGCCGGCAGCTGGCGCGGGGCGTGGGGGCGCTCGTCCTGCTGGCGCCCGGCGCGGCCGCCGCCCACGGCTTCGGCCAGCGCTACGACCTGCCGGTGCCGCTCGCGCTCTGGGTCACCGGCGCCGCCGCGGCCGTCGCGCTCTCCTTCGTGGTGATCGGGCTCTTCGTGAAGGCGGCTCCGGGCGAGCGCGACGACTGGCGCTCGAATCTCCTGCGCTTCGCTCCGGGTCGGCTCCTCGCCCACGCGGGGGTCCGGCGCGCCGCGCGCGGCGTCTCGGTGGGGCTGCTCGTGCTGGTCCTCGTCGCGAGCCTGGCCGGCGACCAGACGCCGACGCGGAACCTCGCGCCGACGGCCGTCTGGGTCGCCTGGTGGGTCGGCCTCGCCTACGTCTCGGCCCTGGTCGGCAACCTCTGGGCCGTGGTGAATCCCTGGGCCGCGATCTGGAGCGGGGTCGAGACCCTCCTCGGAGCGCGCGGGCGGCGCCCGCCATGGCGGTACCCGGCGTGGCTCGGGTACTGGCCGGCCGTGGTCCTGTTTCTCATCTTCGCCTGGATCGAGCTGATCTACACCGGGCGGAGCATCCCCGCTCACCTGGGTCGGCTGATCCTCGGCTACTCGGCGCTCACCTTCGCGGGCATGGCGCTCTTCGGCCGTGCCACGTGGCTCCGGCGGGCCGACCCCTTCGCGACGGCGTTCGGCGTCCTCGCGCGCTTCGCCCCGACGGAGATCCGCACGGCCGACCCGGACGCCTGCCGGCGCTGCGCCGCGCCCTGCGCCGGGCCGGACGGCGTCTGCCTGGACTGCGGGGACTGCTTCGACCGGGCGGCGCCCGCCCGGCGCGAGTGGAATCTCCGGCCGTTCGCGGCGGGGCTCCTCCGCACCGACGACGTCACGCCGTCGATGGTCGTATTCGTCCTGCTGCTCCTCTCCGCGGTGACCTTCGACGGCTTCACCGCGACGCCGGCCTGGGCCGGGCTCGAGGGCGCGCTGTACGCGGCGCTCGCGCCGCTCGGCGAGGCCCGGCTCACCGTCATCGGGACCCTCGGGCTCCTCGCGTTCCCGCTGCTTTTCGTGCTGGTCTACCTGGCCTTCGCGCGCTGGATGGCCTGGATGGCCGGGGGCCCGCTCTCGACGGGCGCGGTGGCCCGGCTGTTCGTCCTCTCGCTGGTGCCGATCGCGATCGCGTACCACCTGGCCCATTACTTCACGTACCTCTTGGTCCAGGGCCAGCTCCTGATCCGGCTCGCCTCCGATCCCCTGGGGCTCGGCTGGAACCTCTTCGGAACCGCGCGCTACCGGCCCGACATCGGGCTCGTGGGGGCCCGTGCGGTCTGGTACACGGCCGTCGTCGCCATCGTGCTGGGCCACGTCATCGCGGTGTGGGTGGCCCACGTCGTGGCGCTGCGCGAGTACCGGGACCGGCGGGCCGCTCTCCGAAGCCAGCTGCCGATGCTCGCGCTCATGGTCGGCTACACCGTGGTGAGCCTCTGGATCATCGCCCAGCCCATCGTCGAGACCCGGTGAGAAGGAGAGAGACTCGATGAAGAGAGCCCTCGCGCTGGCCGCCCTGCTGACGGCCACGACCCTGGCCCCGCTCGACGCGACCGCGCAGATGCCGGCGAGCCAGGTCATCCTCGAGAACGCGTCGGTGCGCGTCGCCCTCCTGACGTTCGTGCCCGGCGGCGCGACCGGACGCCATCAGAGCATCGAGTCGGAGATCGGGATCGTCCTCGAGGGGGAGCTGACCGTCGAGAGCCCGACGGGGCGGCAGAAGCTCGGGCCCGGCGAGGTCTACTGGATGCCGGGTCTCACGCCCCACGACGTCCGCAACGAGGGCGCCCGTCCGGCGAAGCTCTGGGACATCTTCCTCAAGCGGTGCGACTAATCAAAGTCGGGGTCAGACCCTGATTTTGACTTCGCCAAAGTCAAAGTCGGGGCCTGACCCCGGGGGCGGGTTACTTGGTCAGCTCGTACACCTTGCTGAGGTCCGGGTTCAGGACGGTGACGGGCAGGCCGGCCGTCTTGAGCGCGGCTTCCATCGCCGCCGGCGTCGGCGCGCCGGGCGGCGGCTGGAGCCGGTGATGGTGCGGGACGATCGTCCTGAGGTTCGGGTTCTCGGTCCGGAGCAGCCGAACCATGTGGACGATGTCCTGCGGGTCGCGGTTGTTCGACAGCGGCAGGATCGCCACGTCGGGCTTGTAGAGCATGCCCCAGAGCTGCATGTCCATGGTGAGCGCCGTGCTCCCGGCGAAGTACACGGTCAGGCCGTTCTCGAAGTGGATCATGAAGCCCATCGCCGGGCCGCCGTCGAGCTTGTCGACCGTCCCCGACCCGTGCACGGCGGCGACGTTTCGGATCGTCAGCCCGTCGAGCCGGAACCAGTCCCCGGGGTTGCTCCGGTGCAGCTGCGCCTCGGGCACCTTGCGCGGCTCGAAGTAGACGGTCCACATCTCGAAGGGGGTGACGATCTTCGCCCCCGTCTTGATGGCGATCTCGTCGGTCGCGCCGACCTCGTCCCGGTGCCCGTCGGCCACGAGGATGACGTCCACCTTCGGGAAGCTGTCCACCTTCACCGGGCTGTCCGGGTTCGTGACGAACGGGTTCGTGACGATCACCTTGCCGGTCGGCGAGGTGAACCGGAAGATGGACCACGAGAGCCACTCCATCTTGACCGGACCCGACTGCGCGGGGGCCAGACCCGCCCACCCGGCCACCATCGCGGCCATCACCCCGCCCAGCATCCAGCGCCACCGTTTCGACATGGCGTCCCCTCCCCAGGTCGGCGTTTCGATCGCGTCGCGGCCCGAGCGCGCCCTTCCGCGGGGGAGCGCATGGCCTCTGACGAGGCAACGACGGCCGGGCGCCGAATGTTCCCGCGCGCCGCGCCGTGGATCCTCGGTCGGCGTCCCGGCGAACAGAGCATGCGCCTCTGCGCCGCGTCAACCCCCTCCGCCCCGCCGGGCGGGGAGCCGACCGGACCGCGGGGGCGATGCGGCCGAGGCGACGCGTGACCGCGCCCACCACGACGACGCGGTGCTGCATCGCCGGCGGAGGGCCCGCCGGCGTGATGCTGGGGCTGCTCCTCGCTCGGGCCGGCGTCGACGTCCTCGTGCTCGAGAAGCACGCCGATTTCCTGCGAGACTTCCGGGGCGACACGATCCACCCCTCGACGCTCGAGGTGATGCACGAGCTCGGCCTCCTGGACCGGCTCCTCACGCTGCCCCACGAGCGGGTCTACCGGCTCAGCGCACGGGTGGGGGACGTGATGGTGCCGATCGCCGACTTCGACCATCTGCCCACGCGGTGCCGGTTCATCGCCTTCATGCCCCAGTGGGATTTCCTCAACTTCCTCGCCGAGGAAGCGGGGCGCTACCCCACCTTTCGGCTCTGGATGCAGGCCGAGGTCACGGGCCTGCTCGAGGAGGCCGGTCAGGTCGTCGGGGTGGACGTCGGCACGCCGGACGGTCCCCGGACCGTCCGGGCCGACCTCGTGGTGGGCGCCGACGGGCGCTCCTCCCTCGTGCGGGACCGGGCCGGCCTTCCGGTCGACGTGCTCGGCGCGCCCATGGACGTGCTCTGGTTCCGGCTCTCTCGTCGTCCGGACGACGAAGGCCAGACCATGGGGCGATTCGACGCCGGCCGGATCTTCGTCATGATCAATCGCGGGGAGCACTGGCAATGCGGCTACGTGATCGCGAAGCACTCGCTCGACGAGATCCATCGGGCCGGCCTCGAGGCCTTCCGCCGGGACGTCGCGCGGCTGGCGCCCTTCGCGACCGACCGTGTGGGCGAGCTTCGCACCTGGGACGACGTGAAGCTCCTGACCGTCCGCGTCGACCGCGCGCGCCGCTGGTGGCGCCCGGGTCTCCTCTGCATCGGCGACGCCGCCCACGCGATGTCGCCGGTGGGCGGCGTCGGGATCAACCTCGCGATCCAGGACGCCGTCGCGACTGCGAACCGGCTGGCCGGGCCGCTCCGCGAAGGCCGGATGACGCCCGAGGAGCTCCGGGCGGTGCAGGGCCGGCGCGAGTGGCCGACACGCGTCACCCAGCGGATCCAGCTGCTCGCCCAGGACCGCGTGATCCGCCCCGTCCTGGCCGGCCGGGCGCCCATCCGGCCGCCCCTGGCCCTGCGCCTCCTGGCGCGCTTCCCGCTCCTCCGGAGGATTCCGGGCCATCTCGTCGGCATCGGAATCCGTCCCGAGCACGTCGACCCCGCGATCGGGTCCCGACTGTGACGTCGCCGAGGCTCGTCAGTCGCGCCCGCGCGCGTGCCAGATTTTGGCAACGGGACCGACAGCGTGCCGTCCGTCGGCCGCGACCGAGCGGGGCGAACCCCGCATTCCACAGGCGTATGACCGCACTCGGGCCGTGGCCCCCCCCTTGCATCCCGTTCCGGCACGCTGGCATCCTTACGAGCGGGGGGCGCAGGAGCCATGGCCCTGTCCTTGAAGCACGCCCGGCTGTGCCTGGACTGTGACTGGCTGACGGACCAGCCATCCTGCTCCCAGTGCGGCGGGCACGGGACCGTCCCGATCGCCGGGTGGTTCCGGCCGCTCAACGAGCGACCGGGAGGCGACGGCCGTTCCGGGAAGCCGACCGATTCCCCCCGGCGCTTCATCCTCGTGGTCCACCACCAGCAGCGCGAGCTCTACCGGATCCTGCGCCGGGCGCTCCACGGCGTCGGCGTCGAGGTGCTCTACGAGCGCCGGGTGGGCCAGCGTCGGCGCGTCGCCGCCGGCCCCTCGGCCGAGGAGCGGCGCCGCGTGGACCGACGGCGGCCGCGCCCGAGCGCCATCGTGTACGAGGTCGCGGGCGGCCCCGCCGCGCCGGAGAGCCTGCCCCCAGGCG
Source organism: Candidatus Rokuibacteriota bacterium (assembly GCA_044867785.1). GTDB lineage: Bacteria > Methylomirabilota > Methylomirabilia > Rokubacteriales > DASRDR01 > DASRDR01. The sequence goes on from JBIOVM010000109.1 coordinate 11,215, forward strand.
CCGGGCGGGCCCTGGGCGTCGCCCGCCCACGCCGTCGGCAGCCCGCGTCGGTCTAGCCGCCGGAGGCGCCCGCGATCGGCGCCCTCACCGGGTCCCCCAGACCGCGTCCGCCACCTCGAGGACCCGGGTCAGCTTCCGCCTCTGGTCGTCCGCCGTGAGGGGCTGGCCCGAGCCGGCCACCGAGCTGAAGCCGCACTCGCCGTCGGATATGGACGGCAGCCCCAGCGCTTCCTGCAGCCGGACCACCTCGCGGACGCAGTCGTCCTGCACGCCCCGAAGCGCTCGGCCGCCATCGTGCCGGCGCGGACCTCGCGGGCGGCGGCGAGGAGGCGCGCGGGGCGCAGGAAGCTACCGACATGCTCGGCGCGGAACGGGGGGCCGGGGGGCATCACGAGACTCGGGGCGGTTCGGCCGGAGGAGGCTGGGAACTGGACGCTCGCAGGGCGCGCTTCAGGATCTTCCCGGACGGGCTCTTCGGAAGCTCCCGGACGACCTCGAACGTGCGCGGCACCTTGTAGGTCGCGAGGTGGGCGCGGCAGTGGGATTCGAGGTCCCCGGCCGACGCACCCGGGCCCGGCCGCAGCACCACGAAGGCCGTCGCCACCTCGCCGCGCAGCCCGTCGGGCATCCCGACCACCGCGCACTCGGCGATCGCCGGGTGTCGGTACAGCACCTCCTCGACCTCGCGCGGCCAGATCTTGAAGCCCCCCGTGTTGATCATGTCCTTCACCCGGTCCACCAAGTAGAGATAGCCGTCGCCGTCCAGGTGGCCGATGTCCCCGGTGTGGAACCAGCCGCCGCGCATCGCGATCCGGGTCTCCTCCGGCCGGTTCCAGTATCCGAGCATCACGTTCGGGCCGCGGAACACGACTTCCCCCCAGGTCCCGGGCGGCGCGTCCCGATCGTCCTCGTCGACGACCCGCATCTCCACCATCTCGACCGGGGTGCCCACGGAGCCCGGGCGGTACTCCCGCTCGTGGTTGAACGTCGCGGCCGGCGAGGTCTCGGTCAGCCCGTAGCCCTCGAGGATCGTCTGGCCGTACGCGTCGCGCCAGCGCCGGGCGATCTCGACCGGCATGGTCGCGGCCGCCGACTTGTAGAAGCGGACGCTGGCCAGGGCCGCGGGGCGGACGCGCGCGTTCAGGAGGGCGATGTAGATGGTCGGGACGCCCGTCACGATCGTGACCCGCTGCGCCTCGATCGCGTCCGCGCAGCGGTCGACGTCGAACCGGCGGTGGAGCACCAGCGTCCCCGCGCCGCTCAAGGCGCCGTTCATGAGGACGTTCTGGGCCGCCACGTGGAAGAGCGGCAGCGTCACCAGCACCCGGTCCTCCGGCCCCATGCGCATGTAGCGCTGCACGGCGCGCACGTTCGACACCACGTTGGCATGGCTCAGCGTCGCGCCCTTCTGGCGGCCGGTCGTCCCCGACGTGTACAGGATCGCCGCCGGGGCCGCCGGGGCCATGTCGCGCGCGAGGTGCTCGTCCGGGTGGCCCGCCCCGAACGCGTCGAGGGTCGGCAGCCCGGCCACCTCGCCCTCGCAGATCACGACGCGGTCGCGGCGGAGCCCGTCGCCGGCGAGCGGCGCGAGCCGCGGCCAGAGCGCCTCCACGGTGAAGGCCGCGCGCGCCCCCGAGTCCTCTAGGAGGACGGCCAGCTCCTCGGTGGTGAGCATCGCGTTGACCGAGACCGCGACGGCGCCCAGCTTGAGGACGGCCACGTACGCGACGACGAACTCGGGGATGTTGGGGAGGAAGAGGGCCACCCGATCGCCGGCCTCGATTCCCCAGGCCCGGAGCCCGCCGGCCGTCCGGCTCGCCGCGCGGTCGAGCTCGAGGTAGCTCGCGGCACGGCCCTCGAACAGGATGGCCGGCTGGTGGGGGTGGTCGCGCGCGGCGTGCTCGACCGCTCGCGCGATGTTCACGTGAGGCTCGCGGTCCGCCGCCGAGCGCCCGGCCTACACCGGCGCGTCGCCGCTGGACGCCTTGAGGAACGCGTAGACGGACGCCACGTCCTTCTTGCCGTAACCCTGCGAGGACGCCATGCGGAGCACCTGCTGGGCGGCCGAGGTGTCGCTCTCGCTGGCCGCCGCCGCGGTGGAGGCCGCCGGCCGCGCGCCGAGCTTGACCGCCGCTTTCAGGGCGGCCGGCTGGACGTCGTAGGCCACCACGGAAAAGCCCTTGGCCACGAGGTTCCGCAGCATGGGCCGACCCATGCTGCCGGTCCCGACGAATCCGACTTTCATTACACTGGGCCTCCCAGGGTCGCCGTTCAAGAGCCGTGCGTGAGCTGCCGATGCGGTCGCGCGTCTCGTGGCGGAATAGAGCACTTCCGGCCGAGGGCCGTCAAGGCGCCGCGCTCGGCGGGGCTTGCCTCGGCCCGACCCCTCGCGGCACCATGCGCATCATGCTCGCCTTCCGGCCGCTGTTCGACGCGCACGTCGAGGTGGCCGAGGTCCTCAGCCTGGGCCGAACGCCGCTCGGAGAGCGGCGGGTGGTGGACATCCTGGGCGGCTCGTTCCGCGGCGATCGGGTCGCCGGGCGCGTCCGCCCCGGCGGCGCGGACTGGCAGACGATCGGCGAGGACGGCGCCGCGAGGCTGGACGCCCGCTACACGCTCGAGACCGCCGACGGCGCGCTCGTCCAGGTCCGGAGCCAGGGCGTCCGTCATGGCCCGCCCGAGGTCCTCGCGCAGCTCGCCGCCGGCGAGGCCGTCGACCCCGCCCGGTACTACTTCCGCACCGTGCTGCGATTCGAGACGGGCGCGCCGGAGCTGTCCTGGCTGAACCGCATCATCGCGGTCGCGCGCGGCGCCCGCCGCCCGCGGGCCGTGGAGCTCCAAGCGTACGAGCTGCTCTGAGAAGACGCGGATGATCCTGATCGAGCACGCCACGATCGTCACGCTGGACAAGGGACGGCGGATCCTGACCGACGGGTCGGTCCTGGTGGAGGGGCGCGACGTCGTCCAGGTCGGTCCGGCGGGCGCGGTGCGCCCGGCGCACCCCCCTGACCGGATCATCGACGGGCGGCGGCGCGTCGTGCTGCCGGGCTTCGTGGACACCCACGTCCACCTCTCGGAGCATCTGAACCGAGGCCTCCTCCTCGACGACATCCCCGTCGACCGCTACCTGTCGGACTGGCTGATCCCGCTCTACTCCGTCATGACCCCCGAGGAGGAGCAGGTCTCCGCGCTCCTGGCCTGCGTGGAGATGATCCGCACCGGGACGACGACGTTCTGCGAGGCCGGGACGCTCTGGGACGTGGGGGCGGTGGCGGACGCCGTCGAGACGATCGGCATGCGCGCCGTGCTCGGCCGCTGGTCCTGGGACCAGGCGTCGGGCCCGGGCCGGATGCGACAGACGACCGAATCCGCGCTGCGGGAGAACGCGGCGATGCTGGAGACGGTCCACGGCCGCGCCGGGGACCGGATCCACGCCTGGCCCCTCCTCCTCGGCTTCGGGACGTGCTCCCCCGCCCTGATGCAGGGAGCCCGCGCGCTCGCCGAGCGGCACGGCGTCGGGTGGGGCATGATGCACTTCGCCTCGCACCCCAGTCGCCGCACCGGCGACCGCGTCCCGCTGGCGGAGCTCGACGCGCTGGGGGTCCTCACGTCCCGGACGAAGCTCGCGCACATGGTGTACGTCGACGAGGCGGACATCGCCCTGCTCGCCCGCCGGGGCGTCAAGGTCTCCCACTGCCCGACGGCGGGCCTCAAGCACACGAAGGGCCTGGCCGCCCACGGTCGGTTCGTCGAGATGCTGGACGCCGGCGTGTGCGTCTCGCTCGGCGGCGACAGCGGCAACGGCTCGAACCACTTCGACATGCTGCGGCTCATGTACCTGGCGGCGACCCTCTACAAGGACGCGCGCCTCGACGTCGGGGTGATGCCCCCGGAGCGGGTGCTCGAGATGGCCACGCGGCTGGGGGCGGAGGCGCTGCTCCTCGGTGACGTCGTCGGGTCCATCGAGCCCGGCAAGCGGGCCGACCTCGTCCTCTACGACCTCGACACGCCGGAGTGGCGGCCCCTCCTCAATCCCGTCAACAACCTCGTCTACGCCGCCAGCGGGGCCAGCGTCCGGACGGTCCTGATCGACGGCCGCATGGTGCTCGACGAGGGCCGCCTGACCACGGTGGACGAGCGCGCCCTCTACGACCGCGCCGAAGCGCTGGCCCGAGAGCAGATCTCGCGCGCGGGCGTGGCGATCGATTCGAAGTGGCCCGTGATCTCCTGACGCGCCCGGGCGCCTGGCTGGCCGACGCCGCGCTGGGCGCGAGATTCCTCGCCCGGCTGCCCGCCTTCGTCCGATCGCCGATCGGCGCCGCCGAGGGCCGAGCGATCATCCGCCGTCGTCTCGCCGAGCGGGACGCCGACTTTCTCACGCTCGTTCGCCGCGCGGTCTACGCGCACTCGACCAGCCCGTACCGCGCGCTGCTCCGGCACGCGGGCTGCGAGTATGGGGATCTCGAGCGCCTCGTCTCCGGCGACGGCCTGGAGGGGGCCCTCCGCGCGCTCCTGCGCGAGGGTGTCTTCCTCACCGTCGGCGAGCTCAAGGGTCGTCGGCCGGTCGCCCGCGGCGCGCTCCGGTTCCATGTCGACCCCGGCGGGCTGCGCAACGTGGCCATGGCGCACCATCTGCCGGGCCAGACCAGCGGGAGCGGCGGTCCGAGCACCGCGCTCGCCATCGATCTCCGGTTCGTGCGCGACGTCGCCGCCGATCTCGCCGCCAGTCTCGAGGCGCGGGGCGGGGCGGGGTGGCACCTCGCGTACTGGGACGTCCCGGGCGGCACGATCCGGCCGCTCCTCGTGTGCGCCAAGGCGGGGCAGGCGCCGCGGCGCTGGTTCTCGCTCGTCGACACCGCCAGCCCTGACCTCCACGCCCGCTATCGGTGGAGCGCCTGGGCGGTCCGCTGGGGCGGTCGGCTCGCCGGTGTCCGGCTGCCGGCGCCCGAGCACGTGCCCATCCACGATCCGTTCCCGATCATCCGGTGGATGCGGCAGGTCCTCGCGTCGGGAGCGACGCCTTGCCTCCTGACGTACTCGAGCCCCGCCGTGCGCCTGGCCGAGGCGGCCCGGGCGGCCGCGCTCGATCTCCGCGGCGCGCGCCTGCTGCTCTACGGTGAGCCGGTGACCGCGGCGCGGCTGGCGTTCATCCGGCGGACGGGGGCGGAGGCGCACCCTCTCTACATCGCGATGGAGACGTGGCGACTGGGCGAGGCCTGCCTCGCTCCCGAGGCGGCCGACGACGTCCACGTCCTGAGCGATCTCCATGCGCTCGTCCAAGCCGGCCCCGACGGCGGCCCGGCCGGGTTGCCGGCCCGGGCGCTCCTCGTGACGTCTCTCCGCATGACGGCGCCGCTGGTCCTCCTGAACGTGGCCTTGGGCGACCAGGCCGTGGTCGTCGACCGCGTCTGCGGGTGCGCGATGGAGCGGCTCGGCTGGACGCGGCACCTCCACACCATCCGGAGTTACGAGAAGCTGACCGCCGGCGGCATGACCTTCCTGGACACCGACGTCGTCCGCGTCCTCGAAGAAGTGCTCCCCTCCCGATTCGGCGGGGCCCCCACCCACTACCAGCTGGTCGAGGGCCCGGCCGACGACGGGCGGCCGCGGGTGCGTCTGCTCGTGGATCCGGTGATCGGCGACGTCGACGCGCGCGCCGTCGCCCGGACGTTCCTCGAGGCGATCGGACGGGGCTCCGGCGCGGAATCGATCATGCGCGCCGTGTGGGACGACGCGGATCTGGTCACGGTCGAGCGCCGGCCGCCCCTGCTGACGGGCTCGGCCAAGATCCTGCATCTCCATCTCGGCGTGCACTCCCGGGCGGAGTAGCCGCCGGGCGAGCGGACGCGCTGACAGAGGCTGGCATGTGGGTGGCCCTCCCGTCGCCAGACGACATCGTCCAGGCCACGCGCTTCCTTCGTCAGCTGCCCGGCTTCCTGCGGCGCCCGCTCACCCTCGAGGAGGCCCGGTCGATCCTCCGGCGGCGGCTGGAACGCCGCGAAGCGGACTTCCTCGACCTGGTCCGCACCGGGGTCTACGCCGTCGAGGATCACCCGTATCGTCAGCTCCTCCACCTGGCCGGCTGCGAGTACGGCGACCTCGAGCGCCTGGTCCGACAGGAGGGCCTGGAAGGGGCCATGGCCCGCCTGTTCCGCAGCGGGGTCTACCTCACGGTCGACGAGCTGAAGGGGCGCCGCCCGGCCGTCCGGGGTAACGGCGTCGTGCACGTGGATCCGCGCCGGCTGCGCCCCCCGTGGCTCGCGACCCACTTCGAGGGAGCGACCAGTGGCAGCCGGGGAACCCGCACGCCCGTCCCGATCGATCTCGCGTTCGTCCGGGAGCGAGCGGTCAATGCGACCTTGGCCTGGAGCCCACGGGGGATACACGGCTGGCGCCACGCGCTCTGGGAGATCCCGGGGGGCGCCGCGCTCACCCACGTGCTCCGCCTGGCCGCGATGGGAATCGTCCCCGAGCGCTGGTTCTCGCAGGTGGATCCCGCCGCCGCGCGGTTGCATCCGCGCTATCGCTGGAGCGCCCGCGCTCTCCAGGTGGCCAGCTTCCTCGCCGGGATGCCCCTCCCCGGTCCGCGCTACGTTCCCCTCGACGCGCCGCTTCCGATCGTGCGCTGGATGACGCGCACGCTCCTGGCGGGCCTGACGCCTCATCTCGAGACGTTCCCGAGCTCGGCGCTGCGCGTGTGCCAGGCCGCGTTGGCCGAGGGCGTCGACCTGACCGGCGCCCGCTTCAGCGTCATCGGAGAGCCGTTCACGCCGGCGCGCCAGGCCGTCATCCGGAGCCTCGGGGCCGAGGCGCTGTCCCGCTATGGCACCACCGAATGTCCGGGGATCGGCTGGGGGTGTCTCGCCCCGGCTGTCTCCGACGACCACCACCAGAGCCAGGACCTGTGGGTCCTCACCCAACCCGGCCGCGAGAGCGCGACGCACGAGCTGCCTTCCAGCGCTCTCCTGGTTTCCTCGCTGCGGCGCGAGAGCCCCATGATCCTGATCAACGCGTCGGTGGGGGACCAGGCCAACCTCGTCCGGCATGACTGCGGCTGCCCGCTCGAGGGCCTGGGCTGGACGACGCACCTCCGCGACGTCCGCAGCTTCGAGAAGCTCACCGTAGGGGGCATGACGTTCTTCGACGCCGATGTCATTCGGGTGCTGGAGGAGGAGCTCCCGCGCCGCTTCGGCGGGGGGCCCACCGACTATCAGCTCGTGGAGCAGGAGGAACCGGACGGTCGACCCTCCCTCCGGCTCCTCGTCCACCCGGCGATCGGCCCGCTCGATCCGGACGCCGTAGGCGACGCATTCCTTTCGGCTCTGGGGACTGGCTCGGGAGTCGAGCGCGTGATGGCCACGCAGTGGCGTCAGGCACGGCTCCTCCGCGTGGAGCGCCGGCCGCCCCTTCCCACGGCCGGCGGCAAGATCCTGCACATTCATCAGACGGCCGCCACCTCAGGCTGAGCCTGCCCCCGGGCCCCCCGGGCCGCGTTCACGAGAACCTCGCTTCGGCGTGCGGGAGCCGCATACGATGTGGATGCCATGGCGACGCTCACCATCGGCCCGGCGTTCCGGCCGCCGTCCCGTCAACGGCCGTGACGACGCATCCGCCGCTCGAGCGATGGTTCCGGCGCGCCTTCGGCGACGCGGACGGGCGGGACTTCGGTTCCGGCTGGATGTCGGGAACGGCGAGCGTGTTCCTCGGCGCCCTGGCGCTCCTCGGGGTCACGGCGTTCCGGTTCCCGGGGGTGTTCTCGTCGGCGGCGTTCCGGACGCACTATCCCCTGCCGCTCGTGCGGGCGGTCATCGAGATCGCGATCGGGCTCGCCTTCCTGCTGGGCGCGCTGTCACTTCTGCTGCGCCGGCGCAAGGTCCTGGGGCTGGTCGGGGTGGCGCTGGCCCTGGCCGCCACGCTCGCCGGCGGCGGTCGCGTGCCCGTCGAGAGCCGGTTCGACCAGCCGCTCACGGTCGGGCTCGACTGGTTCCTGCTGAACCTGTTCCTGCTCGCTCTCGTGTTCGTGCCGCTGGAGCGCGCCTTCCCCCGACTGCCGGGCCAGACGACGTTCCGCTACGGCTGGACCACCGACGGCGCGCATTTCATGGTGAGCCACCTCGCGGTCCAGGCCCTCACCTTCCTCACGCTCTTGCCGGCCACCGCGCTCGCGACGCTGTGGCAGCCGGCGGGGCTCCAGCGCGCGATCCTCGGTCAGCCGCTGGCACTCCAGTTCCTGGAGATCCTCCTGCTGGCCGACTTCACCCAGTACTGGGTGCACCGGGCCTTCCACGCGGTGCCCTGGCTCTGGCGCTTCCACGCGATCCACCACTCGAGCCGGAGCCTCGACTGGCTCGCCGGCTCGCGGCTCCACGTGGTCGACATCGTCGTGACGCGCGGGCTGGTGATGGTGCCGGTGTTCCTGCTCGGCTTCGCGCAGCCGGCTCTCTACGCGTACCTCCTGTTCGTCTCGTTCCACGCCGTGCTCATCCACGCCAACGTCCGCTTCCGGTTCGGCTGGATCGACCGGGTGATCGCCACGCCGCGCACGCACCACTGGCACCACGCGGTCGCGCCGATCGACAAGAACTTCGCGGTGCACCTCCCCGTCATTGACGCGGTCTTCGGCACGCTCCACCTGCCCGGCGACGAGTGGCCGGCCGCGTACGGCACCGCCGGACATCCGGTCCCGGAGGGCTGGGGGGCGCAGCTCGTGCACCCGTTCCGGCGGCGCGCCGCCGGCGGCTGACTCCCGACCGACCGTGGTCGGTCGAGGCGAGCGCGGTCCGCTCAGTACCCCTTGCCGGCGATCCGAAGCACGGACGGCAGCCAGAGCGAGATGATGGGGAACGCGATGAGGATCGCGAGCCGCACGACGTCCGCCACCACGAACGGCGTGACCCCGCGGAACAGCGTGGGCGTCGGCACGTGCGGCAGCAGCGCATTGATGACGAACAGGTTCATGCCCACCGGCGGGCTGATCAGCCCGATCTCGACCACGACCACGATCAGGATCCCGAACCAGACGGGATCGAGACCAAGGCTCACGATGACCGGGAAGAACACCGGCACCGTCAGCAGGATCATCGACAGCTCTTCCATCGCGGTGCCCAGGATCACGTAGATCGCGCACATCGCCGCGACCACCATCATCGGATGGACCGCGAACCGCTCCACGAAGTGCTGGAGGTCCCGCGGCATGGTGGTGAAGTTGATGAAATTCGCGAACACGAGCGCGCCGATCAGGATCATGAACAGCATGGAGGTCGTCCGCGCCGACTCGAGCAGGACCTCGCGCAGCACCCCCCAGCTGAGCGACCGGCGCGCGAGGGCGAACACGAACGCGCCGAACGCGCCGATCCCCGCCCCTTCGGTGGCGGTGAAGATCCCCGCGTAGATCCCCCCGATCGACAGCGCGAAGAGCGCCACGACGCCCCAGACCCCGCGCAGGGCGCGCCACCGGGCGGCCCACGACGATCGCGCCCCGGCCGGGCCGGCCTGCGGCTCGCGCCAGATCACATAGCGGACCGCCAGGCACAGCAGGAACGCGGCGAGGATTCCGGGGAGCACCCCCGCGGCGAAGAGCCGGCCGATGTTGGTCTCGGTCATGATCCCGTAGATGACCATGATCGTCGACGGCGGGATCAGGATCCCGAGCGTGCCGCCGGCCGCGATCGCGCTGGCGGCGAGCTTGTCCGAGTAGCCCAGCTGGCGCATCGGCGGGTACGCGACGCGCGTCATGGTGGCGGCGGTCGCGATCGAGGATCCGCAGATGGCGCCGAATCCCGCGCAGGCGACGACCGTCGACATGGCGAGCCCCCCCCGCCAGTGGCCGATGAACGCGTAGGCGGCCCGGAACAGCTCCTGCGACATCCCGGCCCGGGCCACCAGGTTGCCCATGAGGATGAAGAGGGGCACGACCGACAGCTCGTAGTTGATGCCGGCCGCGAACGTCGTCTGGGCGAGCTGGTCGAGCGAGGCCGGGATCCCGCGCTTCCAGGCGAAACCCGCGATGCCCACGATCAGCATGGAGAACGCGACCGGGATGCGTGCGAACGCGAGCCCCAGCAGGCCCGCGAAGGCCAGGAGCGTCTCGGTCACGAATGGGAACCGGCGGACGCGGAGCGGACCCGGCGGGCCCCCGACAGATAGCCCCACACGATGACGAGGCACGCGACGGCGGCCAGCGCCGCCATCACCGCGAAGAGCCGGCTGAACGGCCCGTGGGGGATGCGGAGGGTCATCGTGACCTCGTGGGTCCGCATGTGGCTCGTCGAGAGCTCCCACAGACGCCACGCGACGAAGGCCAGCGCCCCCGTGCTGATCGTGTTGACGACGACCTGTTGCCAGCGCGCGAGGCCGGCGGGCAGGAGGTGGTCGAGCACGTCGATGGTGACGTGACCTTCGCGGGCGGTGACGAGCGGCAGCGCGGAGAAGATCAGGGCCCCCATCAGGAACTCGGTGATCTCGTACGCCCCGTAGACCGGATGGGTGAACAGCTTGCGGCCCGTGACGTCCACGAACGTGAGGACCATCATCGTGAACAGGACCGTCGCGGCGACGGTCCCCAGCACCCAGCCGGCCCAGGCCCCGAGCCGGCCGGGGAACAGATCGTCGAGCGGCGAGACGGAGGTCGGCAGCCCGTCGCCCGGCGCGCCGACCCTCCCCTCGCCGGTCGACGCCGTCAAGCTACTTCTTCTCCGCCGACACCTTCTCCACCTCGGCGCGGAAGGCCCGGATGACTTCCTTGCCGTTCAGGCCCATCTTGTCCATCTTGGCCGCGTAGTCCGCCTCGAGCCTGTCGGTGAGCTTCCGGAGCTCGCCGACGAACGCCGGCGACATCTCCTGGATCTTCCCGCCGGCTGCCTTCATCGCCTCCCGGCCCTCCTGATCGGCCTTGTCCCAGCCGGCGCCAGCCAGCCGCGCGAAGTTCTCTTGGGACACCGACATGATCGCATCCTGGTCGGCCTTCGAGAGGCCGTCGAACTTCTTCTTGTTCATCGCGAACCAGAACGAGGAGCTGTAGAGTCCGCCCTTGACGTAGCTGCTGTACGGCACCAGGGTGGCGATGTTGAAGCTCTTGAGGGACTCGGTCGGGAACATGATCCCGTCGGCGATGCCCGCCGAGAGGATCTCGTACGACTTCGGCGCCGGCTGGGTGATCACGACCCCGCCGAAGGCCTCGACGATCGCTTTCGGCACGTCCCCGCCCACACGGATCTTCTGACCCCGGAGATCGTCCGGATTGAGGATGAGCTTCTTCGAGTGATGCATGAGGCCGGGCCCGTGCGTCATCACCCCGAGGAGCTGCACGTCCTTGTGGACCCCGGCCTTCTCGATGTGCGCCTTGTGCGTCCGCCAGAGGGCCACCCCGTTGTACACCGCCGTCTCGCCCAGCGCCGGCAGCTCGGCGATGAGGTAGGGCTGGAAGCGTTCGGGCTGGTAGCCGTACGTCGCCCAGGCGACGTCGACCTGCCCGTTGACCACCGCGTCGTAGTGCTGGTTGGGCGCGGCGATCGGCTTCGGTAGCATGATCACCTTGACGCGACCAGCGGTCGCCTTCTCCACTTGCGCCGCCCACGGCTCCATCATGTACTTCACGACGGGGTGGTTGGGCGCCACCCAGTTCGACATGGTGAGCTCGGTTTGCGCCAACGCCGGTCCGTCGAGCCCGAGCAGGAGACCCCCGAGCAGAAGGAGCGAAAGAGCCCGTCTCACGCCTGCACCCTCCCCCGAATCGATATTGGCTGGTTCACGAAGTGTCGTCGAAACGACCCACACCGGGCGCCCCGTTCGGCGCGCCGCTGGCCGCAAGAGACCATGGTTCCGGGCGGAACGTCAAGCCGGGGCCTCTCGCCATGGCCGTCGGCGGCGCCCGGCGCCTACAGCCGCGGCGCGATGCGCTGGACCGCCTCCGCCGACGTGATGACCGGAACGACCTCGAAGTCGACGAGGTCGCTGCCCCGGGCGATCCACTGGTCGAGGAGCCGGCGGTCCTCGCATTCCATCAGCTGGTAGCAGGTGGTCATGTCCAGCGTCACCCAGCTCGCGACGTACACGAGCCCGTCGGGCAGGCGCCGGCCCTCGTCCCGGAACCGCCGATAGACGGGGACCGGATCGCCGTTCTTGAAGCGCTCGACGATCATGTAGAGCATGCGGCCTCCTCCCGGCTCGCACGCGGCCGGGGCGCCAGGAACGCGCGGAAGGGCCGCGTGGCGCACGCCGCCATCCGGGCGGCCGGGAGCGCGACTCCGTGGCCGGGGGCGATCACCACCTTGATCCAGGGCACCCCAGGGCCACCACGGCGCCGACGGCCACGCCGGCCTGGCTGCGATCGCTCCCGAGCAGGCGGGCGGCGCATTCGAAGGCCAGCCAGACGACCACCAGGCCGAGGAGGCGCCGCGGCCATTCGAGTAGCTTCGGCGCCGCCCTGCCCGCCGCTCACGGACTCGGGCCCGGACTCCTCGCCGGACCGTCGCCGGCGCCGCCGAGCAGCTCGACGTGCACCCGCTCGCGCTCCCGGTCGATCTGCTCGGGGGTCGCCCCCAGCCCTTCCAGCAGCGACACCGTCAGCGCCAGGGCGACCTCTCCTTCACCCGAGAACGCCTCCGCCCCGGCCCGGCGGAGCGCCGGAAGCTCGCGCACGTACGTCGCGCGGGCGAGGACCTGGATACCGGGGTTCATCTCGCGGGCCAGCCGGATGACCGCCTCCCCGTGGAACGGGCCGGACGCGCTCAGGATGAGGCTGCCCGCGCCCGCGATGCCGGCGTCCCGCAGCGTGTCGCGGTGGCTCGCGTCCCCGTAGACCGCCCGCAGCCCGGCCTCCCGCAGCCGGCGCACCGTCTCGAGGTTCAGCTCGATGACGGTCGGCTCGATGTCGTTCTCTCGGAGCAGCCGCGTGACCGTCCGCCCGACCGGGCCATAGCCCACGACCACGGCCCGATGGCGCTTCGTGCGGTGGGGCGGCTCGCCTTCCTCACCCGGTCCGCCGGCGGGCTCCTGGCTCTCGACGGTCCCCGGGCGCCGTCGGCCCGCGAGCCAGGCGGCCACCGGGTCGACCATCCGATAGAGCAAGGGGTTGAGCGTGATCGACACGATCGCCACCACGACGAGCGTGAACATGGCGGCGTCCGGCAGGATACCCAGCTGGCTCCCGAGCAACGCCATGATGAACGAGAACTCGCCGATCTGCGCGCGGGCGACGGCGATCGACAGGCCCACCTTGAGCGGGTAGCCCAAGAGCCACATGACGACGAGGGTCCCCAGCGGTTTCCCCACGAGCACGACGGCGAGGGTCGCCGACGCCAGCCCCGGCGCGGCGACCAGGTGCACCGGGTCGAAGAGCATCCCCACCGAGACGAAGAAGAGCAC
>JBIOVM010000110.1:0-12802 GCA_044867785.1 Candidatus Rokuibacteriota bacterium
GGTCACGAGCCGAGCCGTCCCGTCCGCGCGGCCGAGCGCCGCCGCAGCTTCCGTGCGATGGCGACGGTCGGGCTCATGGTCCTCGTGCTGGGTGCGTGCACGGCCTACAAGTCCCTGGTCGGGGAGAACACCGTCAGCCTGCAAGGCGCCGAGGTCGTGAGCATGCAGGCCGACATCCGGCGGCCCGTGAAGAAGATCTGCCCGCGCGAGCCGGTCCAGATGTGGGTCAGGGTCGAGGCCAAGCTCGAGGATCAGAACAGCCCCGCGCGCTTCGAGACCTGGGTCGGCGACCGTCAGGCTCGGCGGAACGGGTTCCTGGACTTCGGGAACTTCGTCTTCGCGAGCGGCCAGGGAACAGTCGACGAGCACGGGTGGTATCAGCCGCGGCGCGACATGCTGGCCACGGTCGATCGCGGATATGAGATCCAGACGTCGTTCCGCTACCGGCCGGATCGATTCAGCGAGACGCTCCGGTTCGAGCCCGAGTACGGTTGCGTCCGCGAGGGCGGCGGGATCGGGGCGCCGGGCGCCCGTGGGCGGCACGGACGTGACGGACACCCGGGATTCTTCCGCGGCTATGTCGGTCAGCCCGGAGAGCACGGCGGCCCTGGTGAAGAAGGAGACGACGGCAGTCACGGGCCTCGCTTCCGCGCATACGCGACGCTGGTCCGGACCCGCTTCTACGCCCGGCTGATGGCCATCCGGATCGAGGGCAGCGAGAGCGACTTCCTCCTGGCGCTGCCGGATGCGTCGGTCACGCTGATGGCGCGGGGCGGCCCGGGCGGGGCCGGCGGTGACGGCGGCGACGGCGGGAGCGGGGCGCAGGGAGGCACGGGAAAGCCGGGAGGTCCCGGGGGACCAGGCGGATCCGGCGGATCGGGAGGAAACGGCGGCAGCGGCGGAGACGGGGGCTCGATCGACCTCGTCTACGATTCCCGATTCCCCGAGCTCGAGCGGCAGATCCGACCTGACGTGTCCGGCGGCCCTGCCGGCGCGGGAGGCTCGGGCGGGAGCGGTGGCAACGGCGGCGCGGGGGGCTCCGGGCGAGAGGGCGCGCGCTCGGGTCCGCGGGGCCCGTCCGGGGTCGCCGGAGGCTCGGGCTACTCCGGCCGCGCCGGGTCGACAGGCTCGGCCAGCGCCCGGGCCGGCTCGGCCGCCGACCGCTTCCGCAACCTACCGGGCATTCGACCGCTCTGACCGACCCTCGCTCCCGGCCGCCCGGCGCTGGCACAGGCGGCGGGCCGCACTATACTGGGGCGGTGACCGCCACGCCCCCGCCTCACGACACCGCCGAGCCGCGGCCATCGCTGGTCCGCGTGACCCACATCATCTATGCGCTCCACGCCTTCAGCCTGGTCACCGGCATCGTAGGTACCGCGACCGTGGTGGGCGCGTTTCTCACCGGGTGGCCGTCCATCGTGGCGGTCATCCTGAACTACGTGAAGCGCGTCGAGACGCGCGGCACGCTCCTCGAGTCGCATTTCCGGTGGCAGATCCGGACGTTCTGGTACGGGCTCTTGTGGGTAGCCCTCTGCGCGCTCTTCATCGTGGTCACGCTCGGCATCGGAATCATCATCGCGTGGCTGCCCCTCGCCGTGGTGGGGCTCTGGTTCATCTATCGAGTGGGCCGCGGCTGGCTCGCGCTGAACGACCGCCGGCCGAGGTACGCGTAGTCGACTCGGGGCTCCCCCTTCTCGGGTGAGGCCAGCCCTCGCGGTGACCTCCACCCCCCGTCGCGCCGAACCCGTCGGGCGATCGCGCGCATGGCTCGCGCGGTGAAACGGCCCACCTCCGCGCCGTCGCCGACGATCACCCCGCGCCAGATCCGCATCGCTCGCTCGACCCTCCTCGGGCTCCTCACCGCGGTGCTCCTCCTGATATTCGCGGTGCCGCGCGCGGCCGGGCCGCCGCCCTCCCCGGCGCAGCCGGACCAGGCCTTCGTCGACCGGGTCGGGCTCGTCTCGCCCCGGTTCGCCCGCGAATGGGCCGGCGCGCTGCTCGTCGACCAGCGCTTCGAGCTCGTCATCTACGTGGACGCCCCGACGCCCGCGGGCGACGTCGCGTCCTGGACGATGCGCGCCGCGAGCGACTGGAAGGTCGGAGCGTCCAAGAACGACACGGGGCTGGTCCTCTTCGTCTTCACGGAGCCGCGGATCGCCCGCCTGGAGGTCGGTTACGGCCTGGAGCATGCGCTGACCGACGCCCGCGTGGCGCAGATCCTCGGGACGGACCTGGCGCCGGCCTTCGCCGAGGGCCAGTACGAGCGCGGCTTCACCGCCACCATCAGGGCCATCCGGGAGGAGATGGGCGGCGACGCGGGGGCGGCGCGCGCCATGGAGGCCTGGATCAAGGCGCCGCGCCAAAGCTTCGTGTCCCAGATCCCGTCAGCGTTCGCGCGGACGCCGCGGCTCCTGTCCGCGACCGTCCGGAACTATCGAGAGGGTGGTCCGATGGCGCGGGTCACCATCCTCGTCTTCACCGCCGTCGGGCTCGCCATCGTGGCGCTCGGGCTCGGCTCCGCGATCAACGCCATCTGGCTCCTGGTCACGATCCCCGCCCGGCTGCGCGGGCGCAAGGGGCGATCGGGCGCCGGCCCCGAGGCGGTCGTGCGGCTGCTCGGTGACCTGAAGCTGTTCGAGATCACCATGGGCATCGCGGGTTTTGCCATCTGTCTCGCCATGATCGCGTTCATCCTGCTGGCCTCGGAGGACTTCCTGAGCCGGCGCGGAGCGTACGGCGGAGCCGGCGCCACCGTCGTCTGGCGCGCGCCGGGGCCGTAGCGTCGAGGGCTCGGTCCAGTACCGACGGGATCGTCGCGCCACCGCGGTGACGTGTCCCCACCGGGAGCGTCGGGTGACATGAAGCCCCTTCTCGGCCATGCCCCCCTCGGAGCGGTGCGGCACCTAGTCAGAGGGCAAACGGCCGAGCTTCGGGGAGCGCTTGTGTCCGGGATCCCGGGCACCCAGTCGCCAGTTCGCAGACAAGCTCTCCGATCCTTACGAGAATGCACATGAACTCCGGCCCGGCGTAGTCGATCACCCAGTCGGGCCGGAAGAAGAGAAACGTCGCCACCAGCAGGAGCGCGATCTCGAGCGTGTTGCAGCGGGTGCGGAACGACGCCATCGTCGCCGCCGCGAAGAGGAGCGCTGCCACCGTCGCGGTCACGCTGACCAGCGTCACCTCCCACCACGAGTGGACGCTGATGAACAGGAGCTGCGGGTTGAAGACGAACGCGAACGACTCCGTGGTCGGGCACGACCATCCCGCGAGGGGCTGAGCCCGCCGCGATCGAACATTCGCTCCAAGCGCCGGCAGGCGCCTGGCGAGCAGGACCACTGGGCGTTACTTCTTGCGCTCCAACATCTCGAGGTAGTGCGGGTTGTACATCATGCCGAGGACGTTGCCGAACGGGTCGACGAATGACGCCGTGACGACACCCCCACTGCGAGGCGTCTTCGGCTCGTACTCCGTGGCGCCAGCTTGCTTGAGGCGCTGAATCGCCGCGTCGATGTCGTCGATATGCCAGAACACGACGACGCCTCCCGGGCCCGGCTGGGCCCTCGCGGGGCGTATCTGGCGTCAATCATGCCGAGCTCGTCCTGCATATCGCCGATGCGCCACTCGCTGTGGCCCGGCACGCATCGCTTGGCCGCCTCGTGGTCGGCAGCGCACGGGCTGATCGTGGCGATTCCGCGTAGTGGTAAGGCTTGAGGCATTGAAGGCCTCCCTTGGTGGGTGGCAGCGGCCTCGTCCCAATACTAGCGCCGATTCTCCGAGAGGCGGCCTCCGGCCAGAAAGAGAGCGGAGAATGACTAGAGGCGTTCCGGCGATGGTGGGGCTTCCTGCCCCGTGAGCGGCCGGCACAGCCCGCGGCCAGAGACCGTTGAATCAGGCCTCTCTGGCGCTCCTTCCTCGGCGGTGCTCCACCCCCACGAGGAAGCGGCCTGCGAGGAGGCCGAGCACTACGGCGAGACTCGGTCGAACGGGCGCGAGGACCCCCCGTCAGCCCCGCCCGGCCCCGGTCGAAGGGGTCATCCAGCCGGCGCCACCGTGCCCTCGGCCCTCGCCGCGAGGCTCGGGTACCGGGGCCCGCGAGGGCCTCGTCGGTGCTGACTCGCACCCACCGGGCGCCCGCTCCGGGCACCGTCGTCGACCCGCCCGATCGCGGTGCGGCTCGCGACGTCCACGCCGGCAACCCGCGCGAGGAGGGCGATCCAGGCGTCCAGTGCGGCCTCGACGTCGTGCACGGCGACGCGGACGCGCGCCCAGTGGCCGATCCTGCGCCGGAGGGCCGCATCGGCGGCGGCATGCAGGGTCGCCGCCGTCAGGGCCGCCACGTCGCCCTTCGGGAAGAGCAGGCCGGTCTCGCCGTGGGTCACGACTTCCCGGGCGCCCGCGTTGTCGCTCGCAATCAGGACTCGACCGCACGCCTGCGACTCCAGGTACACGCGGGCGAGCGTGTCGAAGTCGCACGGCATGACCACGAGATTCGCCAGCGCGATGACCCTCGGCATACGGGAGTAGTCGATCCAGCCGACAAAACGGAATCGTCCGGCGATCCCCTCGCGCCGGCAAAGCTCCTCGAGCGGCTGCCGGTCCGGCCCGTCGCCGACGATCACGTAGAGGAGCCGGGCGTCGCGGGCGAGCGCCTGCCGCGCCGACCGTCCGATATCCAGCGCACGCTTCATGGTCTTCAGGTTCGACACGTGCATCACCACGACGTCACCCGGCGCGATCCCCAGCCGACGCCGGAGGTTCGGGTCGGGCGGTCGGGGCCTGAAGCGACGGAGATCGACCGCGTTCGGGATCACCTCCACGTTGGCGAGCCCCGCCCCGCGCAGCCCCTCGGCCAGGTGACGCGCGGGCGAGACCACCCGGGTCATCTCGCGCATCCGTCGCAGCAGGTACCGGAGCTGGCCCGGCGGCAACGTGCCGTTGAGCAGCCCGATCGCCATGCCGCCGGCTGTCCGCAAAACGCTGGGGATCGATCCCAGCTGGTCAGGCACATGGAACGCCAGGGCTTCGCGGCCGACGAACACGACGTCCGGGCGCTCGGCGGCGATCAGGCCCGGGAGGCGCTCGGCGATGCCTCGCGCCTCGGCGTCGAGGTACTCATCGGAGATGCCTCGGTTCGTGGCGGTCAGGAAAAACGGGACAGGGAAGCGCGTCACCGGGACCTTCCGGTGTCGGGCAGCGAACCCGTCCATGTGGCGGAATCCCTCCAGCGCGATCGGTGCCAGGGCCCGCACACGATGGCCGCGTCGCGCGAGCCCCACCACCAGCTGGGCGCCCGAGATGGCGGAGCCTCCCGGATGGGGCGGCAGCGTCCCGACGTAGAGGACGTTCAGGGGTTGGCGCGGTCCGGTCATCCGTCGGCGGCGTCCTCGACGCTCACACCGGCGCATGAGCGCGGGTGGGCGCGCTGGCCAGCACGTCGTGAAAGACGCCGAAGAACTCCGGGACGCGGAACCGCCAGTCCCAGGCCCGGATGTCACGCTGCATCCGGCGCGCGAGCTGGACATACTCCGCGCACGCCGCCACGACGCCGTCCGCGAGCGCATCGAGATGCCGCTCGACCAGCCGTCCGTTGACCCGATCGACGATCAGCTCCGGCATGTTGCCCACCCCGGTCGAGACGACGGTGCAGCCGCAGGCGGCTGCTTCGAGCGCGGGGTTCGGCGTGCCCTCCGACTCGCTCGCCACCACCAGCACGGTGCCGCGGTTGTACCACTCCGCCATGGTGGAGGGCCCGCGCTTGGCCGGATCGTTCGGATCGATCAACAGGAGCTCGGCGGGAATTGCCATTCGCGCGAGCCGGCGCGCCAGCGGCACCACGAGGTCGTCATATCCCTTGAGCGTGCGGAACCGCGTCGAGCCCACCCAGAGCACCCTCGGCGCCCGCCGCTCGATCGGGACGCGGACCCGGAACACGTCGAGATCGACGCCGTTCGGGATCATCCAGCTGCGCGCCGGCCGGCCCGCCCGCTCCCAGTAGTCCCGGTTATTCACTATGATGGCGTCGGCCAAGGCGAGAGCGCGCGACAGCTCGTCGGCAACTCGAGGCCAGCCGGCGCTCCAGCCGGCCACGAGCCGGGTTTCCCAGCGCCGGCGCTCAAGCTCGGCGCGGACCGCGGCGAGCTTTGTGCGGGGCAGACAGAAGATCATGTCGACCGGCTCCCCGCCGATCGCGGCGGGTGCCTCGACCGCGCTCGCGAGCGGCGCCAGCGAGACGGTGAAATCCGAGGGAGCGTGTCGCTGGAGCGCGCGAGCCTGATGGTGGAACGCCCAGCCGTCCACGTCGTAGAGGATCCGTAGGCTCGGCATCTCGGCTGGCCCTACGCTAGGCACCGTGACCTGGCAAGTCAAGCGCGAGATGTCTCGGTCGGCGCCGCGCCGGCCCGCGCGCACCTGCTCACGCGGCTTCTCCCGCGTGGCGAAGAATAAACTAGGTGGCCGCGCGGCCGGACAGGGCGACCGGGCGCCGCCGGAGTCCCTGCCACCACCAGACCGAGAACGCCACCAGTGCCCCGGGGATGAAGACCCAGTAGGGCGAGGGTCGGGCCGGATTGGGCAGCTTGAGCTCGGCGATCGTGTACCCCTGGTCGATCCCGAGCTTTCGCGCGAGGCTGCCGAACTTCACCGCCGCGATCTGGACGTCCTCGCCCTGCGGCACGAGCGTGACCCCCGCGTTGCGGATCCGCTCCCGGCCGTCCCGGCCCGACCCCATGGGGAGCGCGACCACCTTGCGCACTTCGTCGCCCTCGATGTTCTCTCCCTTGATGCCCAGCACCAGCAGCTGGTCGGGCGCCAGGCCGTCGGCGACGCGGTAGATGTCCTTCGCGGGCGCGCTCACGTACTCCGGGTGGAAGCGGTCGATCACCCAGTCCGGCCGGAAGAAGAGGAAGGTCGCCAGGAGGAGGAGCGCGATCTCGAGCGCGTTGCAGCGCGTCCGGAACCAGGCCATCGTCGCCGCCGCGAAGAGGAGCGCCGCCACCGTCGCGGTGACGGTCACCAGGATGACCTCCCACCACGAGTCGACCCCGATGAACAGGAGCTGGGGGTTGAAGACGAACACGAACGGCAGCACGGCGGTGCGGAAGCTGTACCAGGTGGCCTGCCAGCCGGTCGCGTTGGGGTCGTCGCCGGAGATCGCCGCGGCCGCGTAGGACGCGAGCCCCACCGGCGGCGTCACGTCGGCCATGATCCCGAAGTAGAAGACGAAGAGGTGCACGGCGATCAGCGGAATGACCAATCCCGACTGCGCGCCCAGCTCGACGATCACCGGCGCCATGATGGTCGCCACCAGGATGTAGTTCGCGGTGGTCGGGACCCCGGCGCCGATGAGCAGGCAGATGATGGCGGTGAAGACGAGCATCACCAGCACGTTGCCGCCGGACACGTACTCCACGAACTCGGTCATCATGAGGCCCATGCCGGTCAGCGTCATCGTGCCCACGATGAGCCCGGCGCTGGCGGTCGCCACGCCGATGCCGATCATGTTGCGCGCCCCGAGGACGAGCCCCTTCCAGAGATCGCCGAGCCCGCGCCCGCACGCCGCGCGGAGCTCCCCCTGCCGGCGGAAGAGCACGAGGAGCAGCGGCTGGACGATCACCGTGGCCATGACGGTGGCCGTCGCCCAGAAGGCCGACAGGCCGGGCGACAGCTCCTCCACCATGAGGCACCAGAGGAGCACCACCAGCGGGACGAGGAAGTGCAGCCCCGCCCGCACCGTCGGCCACAGCTCCGGCAGTCGGATGATCTGGGCGCGCGGGTCGTCCACGGGCAGGTCCGGGAACCGCGCCGAGTAGGCCAAGAGGGCGAGGTAGCCGCCCGCCGTGAGAAGCGTCAGGACCCAGCCGGCCGACGGGCCGAAGAGCCGCTGCACGCCCGTGACCACGTAGTAGACGAGCGCGACGGCGGCGAGCGTGCCGGTGACCCCGAGGGCGCGCTCGACCCATCGCTGGCGCGGCCGCGCCGGAGCGCCGCGCGGGATGGGCTGGAGGTCGTACTTCAGCGCCTCCAGGTGGACGATGTAGAAGAGCGCGATGTAGGAGATGACGGCCGGCAGCGCGGCGTGCTTGATGATCTCCGAGTACGGAATGCCGACGTACTCGACCATGAGGAACGCCGCGGCCCCCATGACCGGCGGCATGATCTGGCCGTTGATCGACGAGGCCGCCTCGATGGCGCCCGCCTTGACGCCGGAGTACCCCGTCCGCTTCATCAACGGGATGGTGAAGATGCCGCCGGAGACGACGTTCGACACCGACGAGCCCGAGACCACGCCGTTCAGCGCCGAGGACACCACCGCGACCTTGGCCGGCCCGCCCCGGAGGTGCCCGAGGAGCGCGGTCGAGACCTGCATCATGTAGTTGCCGGCCCCGGCGATGTCCAGCAGCGTCCCGAAGAGGACGAACAGGAAGATGAACTGGACCGAGACCCCCAGGGCCACGCCGTAGACGCCCTCGGTGGTCAGCCACATGTGGGAGACCAGCCGCGACACGCTCGCGCCCTTGTGCTGGATCACCTCGGGCATGTACGGCCCCGCGAAGATGTAGGCGAGGAAGACGCCGGTGGTGATCAGCATCGCGGTGCCCATCGCGCGCCGCGTGGCCTCGAGCATGATCGCGATCCCGAGGAGACCGACCACCATGTCCAGCGTGGTCGGCTGGCCCGGCCGCTGGGCGAGCTGCTCGTAGAAGAGGTACAGATAGGCGGCGCAGAAGGCGCCGACGGTCGCGACGACCCAGTCGGCCCACGGCACCGTCCGGCGCGACGAGGACCGGAAGGCCGGGAACACGGCGAAGGCCAGGAAGATCGACAGCGCGAGGTGGATCGCGCGCGCCTCGGTGTCGTTGAAGACGCCGAAGCGCAGGACGAACGGCAGCGGCGAGGCGTACCAGAGCTGGAAGATCGACCAGCCGGCACAGAGGAAGGCGAGGAGGCGCCCGACCCCGCCGCCGGGGTCGCGGCCGCCGATGTCGGCCTCCTTGACGAGCTGGTTGAGCTCCTCGCTCGTGTACAGCTTCGGCGCTTCCGCTGCCATTCCCTCTCCTCAAGCGAGACGGGCGGAAGGCACGCGCCTTCCGCCCATCCGTCGGACGCCGTCGCGTCGGGATCGGCTTACTTCAGCCAGCCCTTCTCCTTGTAGTACTTGGCCGCGCCGTCGTGGAGGGGGGCCGAGAGCCCGTTCTTGATCATCTCCTCCGTCTTCAGCACGGCGAGCGCCGGGTGGAGCTTCTTGAACTCGTCGAAGTTGTCGAAGACGGCCTTGACGACCGCGTACACCGTGTCGGCCGGCACCTTGGACGACGAGACGAAGGTCGCCAGCACGCCGTACGTCTGGGTGGGCTCGGGGTTGCCCGGATAGAGGCCGCCGGGGATGGTCGCCGCCGCGTAGTAGGGCTTCTCCTTGACCAGCTTGTCGACCGCGGGCCCGGTGAGCGAGACGAGCTTCGCCCCGCAGCTCGTCGTCGGATCCTGGATGTTCGCCGACGGATGCCCGACGCCGTAGAAGAAGCCGTCGATCTTCCCGTCGCAGAGGGCGGGACCGTGCTCGTCCGCCTTGAGCTCGGAGGCGAGAGCGAAGTCCGAGAGCTTCCATCCGAGCGCGACGAGCAGCTCCTCCATCGATGCGCGCGTCCCGGAGCCCGGATTGCCGACGTTGAACCGCTTGCCCTTGAAGTCGGCGAACGTCTTCGCGCCGATCTCCTTCCGGGCGAGCACCGTGAACGGCTCCGGGTGCAGGGAGAAGACCGCCCGCAGATCGCCGTAGGCCCCCGCGTCCTTGAACTGGGCGAGGCCCTTCGCGGCGTTGTAGTGCACGTCAGACTGGGCGACGCCCATGTCCAGCTCGCCGGCCTTGATCGTGTTGATGTTGAACACGGAGCCGCCGGTCGACTCGACGGAGCAGCGGATGCCGTGCGTCTTGCGATCCTTGTTGACGAGCCGGCAGATGGCGCCGCCCGCGGCGTAGTACACGCCGGTGACGCCGCCGGTGCCGATCGTGATGAACTTCTGCTGCGCGGAGACCTCCGGGACGAACGCGCAGAGCGCGCCCACCGCGACCGCGGCGCTCCAGGCCAAGAATCTCGTCATGCCTCTTCCCCTTCCGTGGATGGTGACCGGGCTCGGATGGGCGGACCACGCGCGATCCTGGGGATCCGGCCGGCGTCCGATCGCCCGATGGTAACACCTCCGCCCCGTGCCGCAAGGCGCGCCGGCCCGCCCCTGCCCGGCGTGATGCCGTCGGCCGCGACCGCCGTGCGCGGCCTGAGCGCTCCGGCAGAGGGGTCAGACGCCGAACTCGGCGGCGAGCCAGCGCTCGTAGACGTCGATGCGGCGGTCCCACGTATGGTGGGCGACGACGTAGTCCTGGGCGGCGCGCGGGTCACGGGGCCGGGGGGCCACGGCCTCGATCATCTCGGCCATCACGGCGTCGTCCCCGAACGGGGCGATGAGCCCGCGCCGGACTCGGTGATGAGGTGGTTGTTCGGGACCGGGGTCTCGCACGAAGTCGCCGACGCCGCACGGAGCGCGCCGTCAGGGCGCGGGCGGTCGCCGCCCGAGCACACGCCGGAGGCCGGCGCCCGGGACCGCCGCGAGGGACCCGAGGCGCCACACCGCCTGGAGATATCGCGGGAAGGTGAGCGCAGCCGACGCGAAGCCGCCCGACGCCGAGCGCCGATGGTTGCACCAGTACACGAGCGCCCACGGCCGTCGCCGGTCGCGCACGCTCCAGCGGTCCTCGAAGCGCTCGATCCGCGAGACCGGCGCCGCCGCCAGGGTGGCGAGGGCCTCGTCCGGGACCGGGGCGTCGAAGGACGACCGGAGGTAGGCGAGCTGCGCTCGCATGCGGAGGACGAAGCGGCGGCGCGTCGCCTCCTCGACCAGCCGCGCCCAGCGGATCCGACCGAGCCGGATGAGCGTGACGGCGTCGGCGACCCAGCGAATGCCCGGCACCCGGACCCACTTCTCCCCGTGCACGCACGCGTGGAGCAGCTGGTCCTCCGGCGCCGGGACGCGCGTCGCCACGCCGCCGACCGTGACCGGCACCGACGCGGTCCACACGGGCTCGTCGTCGTCGGGCCGGCAGCACTCTTCGAACACGTGCCAGTGGAGGTCGAGCGCGGGGTGTCGAGGATGCCGGAACGAGGCCGAGTGTGTGTAGCGCGTGATCGTCGGCGTGAGTCGCACGTCCGCCACGAAGCCGTGCGCCTCGAGCGCCCGCCCGGCGTCCAGGGCGCGGTGGAGCGGCACCAGGACGTCGAGGTCCGCCATGGGACGTCCCGCCGGGTCCGCGTAGCCGTCGACGAGGAGCGCCGACCCCTTTAGCAGCATCGTCGCGATCCCATCGGCGTGCAGCGGCCCGAGCGCCGCGCCCAGCTGGCCGAGGACGCGGACGTTGGCCTCGAGCGCGGCCCGGTGCCGGGGCGCCAGCGCCTCCGCCTCGACGCCGTGGCGCCGGAGGTTGCTCCAGACGAGCGGCAGCAGGCGGGCGGCGCCTCGATCCAGCGCGTCGAGATCGAGATCCCGGGCCACCTCGTGCCAGGCGGCGATCGCCTCCGGTCCGGGGCAAAGCCCAGCCCGGAGAAGGAGCGTCTGGCGTGCGTCGGGCCAGAGCCGGCCCGTCACCGCGCCCCGCCCGCGTCCGAGACGCCTCGGTCTCGCTGCCCGACCTGCGCGCTCGGGAAAGATGACCGATCACCTGGCGTGCCATCGCGCCACCGTGACGCGCCGCCGCGGAGCCAGGCGTCGGAGGGATCCGCGCTTGCGCGGCGCGACGGCGAGCTAGGGACATCCCAGAGGTGAGTCGCGACCGACCGCGTGCCAAGAAGAGCCCGTCGCGATCGATTGCCGCCACGAGGTGACAAGCGCCGGCTAGAACCGGAGCGTCGCGAGGACGATCGCGGTCGCCTGGACGTTGTTGACCGCATGGGCCAGCACGCCCGGCAGGAGGCTGCGCGTCCGCTCGTAGGCTACCGCCCAGAGCACGCCGCTCATGAGCACGGAAGCGAAGCCGACCACCCCGTAGCCGTGCGCCCCCGCGAAGAGCCCCGCGCTCAGGAGCGTCGCCGTCCCCGGGCCGAACCGGAGCCGGAACGTCCCGTACAGCAGCCCGCGAAAGAGCAGCTCCTCGAGCACCGGGGCGAGGACGCAGCTGTCCAGGACGTCCACCGCCACCTCACCCCGTGTGCCCCACACGAGAGTCTCCTGGAAGCCGTCGGTCCAGTGCGGCCCGAGGCCGAGGAACGACCCGGCGAGGTCGAGCACGAAGTCGCCCACGGTGGACACGGCGACGAGGGCGAGCGTCGCGCCGGCCAGCCGCGCAAGCCCTCCGTGCGCGCGCGAGACGCGCAGCCCGAACGTGTCGGCCATCGACACTCCGGAGCGGCGGCAGTACCACAGCACGTAGCCGAGGAGCGGCGCCGCGGACAAGAGCGCGATCAGGAGGCTTGATCCCGCGCGGTCCGGGAGCAGCGGCCACAGGAGCGCCACGCCCACCAGGCCCACCGCGCCGCGCGCGAACAGGCCCACCCCGTCCCCGAATGGCCAGAGGGGCGGAATGGGGGCGGCGCCCACGCGGGCCGCCCGCAGTCCCGGGACCCGCAGGAGGCCCAAGAGCGCCACGCCGCCCAGCAGCACCAGGAGGATCTCGACGCCCAGGATCGCGCGCAGGCGCCACAGTAGCTGCGTCCCGCGCGCGCGGGTCGCCGCGTCCGCCGCCGCCGAGACGACCGGATCCCCGAAGCGCACGCCGAGCCGCGCCACCAGGCGATCCGCGAACCAGCCCGGCGCGAGC
>JBIOVM010000111.1:0-13109 GCA_044867785.1 Candidatus Rokuibacteriota bacterium
ATGCCGCCGTTGTAGGACAAGAGCTCGATGCCGCGCACGCGGAAGCCGTTCTGGAGCGCGCGGACCAGGCCGGGGTCCATGCTCTTCAGGGTGACGGGGTCGAGCCAGCGATAGTCCTCGGGACGCGAGACGGAGAGCGTTGCCCCGGGCGCTTCGAGGTAGAGGTGGAAGACCGAGCTCTCGCCGTATGCGAGCCCCCGGACGCCGTGACGCTCGAGGACGCCGTTCAAACCCGCACGAAGGCGCTCGGCGAGGGCGTCCGCACGCCGCGTCGGCTCGCCGGTGGCGACGATGTTGAGGCAGGCCAGCCCCGCGGCCGCGGTCAGCGGCGACGCGTTGTAGGTCCCCTGGTGCGCGATGCGGCGGAACCGGTCGTGGAAGGCGTCCCCGGTGATGTCGAAGACGCGCATCACGTCCGCTCGCCCGCAGATCGCGGCGCCGGGCACTCCGCCGCCGACGATCTTGGCGTGCGTGGAGAGGTCCGGCGTCACGCCGAACCGCTCCTGGGCGCCGCCAGGCGCCCAGCGGAACCCGGTGATCACCTCGTCGAAGATGAGGAGGGTCCCGTGTCGCCGGGTGATCTCGCGCAGCCCCGCCAGGAATCCGGGCCGGAGGGGGAGGCGCGCCCACGAGCCTCCGCTCGGCTCGAGGATGACCGCGGCGACGTCGCCGCGCTGGCGCAGGAGCCGGTCCACTTCGTCGAGGTCGTTGGCGGGCGCCATCACGGTGCCGAGGCGGAACCCCGGCGTGAGCCCGATCGACGACGGCACGTCGAAGGGCGGGGCGAAGCCGGTCAGGAGCTCGTCGCCCCAGCCGTGGAAGTGGCCGGCGAAGCGGAGGATCGTCGGCCGCCCGGTGTGGGCGCGCGCGACCCGGCAGGCGAGCATGTCCGACTCGGTGCCCGAGTTCGTGAAGCGCACGCGCTCGCCGCAGGGCACGAGCGACTGGATCCGCTCGGCCCACTCGACCTGCAGCGGGTGGTCGTTGCCGAAGTGCGTCCCGAGGGGCGCCGCCTTGATGACGGCCTCGACGATCGCCGGGTGGGCGTGGCCCAGGAGGAGCGCGCCGTTCCCCACGTGGTAGTCGATGTACCGGTAGCCGTCCACGTCCCACTTGTAGGCGCCCTGCGCCCGGGCGATGTAGGTGGGAAAGGGCAGCGCATGGCGCACGTCGTGGCCGAGGGCGCCCCCGACCGCCTGCCGCGCCCGCGCGTACCACGCTCCCGAGCCCGCCCGTGTCGCCTGGATCTCGTCCTCGAAGCTCCGCGTCATGTCCCTCGCTCCACGCTCCCGGGCCCGGACCGACGAAGGCCGGCCCTACCCCGATCGAGTGATCGTTCGAGCTGTCCGGCGTGCCGAGTCACTCCTCGAAGCAGCTTTCCAACGGCGCCGCCTTCTCGCTCACCGACGCCGCGACGCCGGGATGCACGATCCGGCCCTGGCACACGTTGAGCCCCTTTGCCAGCGCCGCGTTCTCGCGGAGCGCCCGCTTCACGCCCTTGCCCGCCAGCTCGACGACGTAGGGGAGGGTGGCATTGGTCAGCGCGAAGGTCGACGTGCGCGGCACCAAGGCGGGCATGTTGGCCACGCCGTAGTGCACGACGCCGTGCACCGGGTAGACGGGGTCGGCGAGCGTGGTCGGACGCATCGTCTGGACGCAGCCGCCCTGGTCCACCGCGACGTCGACGATCACCGAGCCTTCCTTCATCGTCTTCACCGTCGACTCCGGGACCAAGACCGGCGCTCGGGCGCCGGCGACCAGGACAGCGCCGATCAGGAGGTCGGCGCGCGGCGCGAGGCGGGCGATGTTGAAGGCATTCGAGACCAGCGTCACGACCTGGCCGCGGTAGAGGTCGTCGACATGGCGCAACCGGTCGACGTTCACGTCGAGGATCGACACGTCACCGCCAAGGCCGACGGCGATCTTGGCGGCGTTCAGGCCGACCGTGCCGGCCCCGATGATCATCACGTTTCCGGGCGGCACGCCCGGGACGCCCGAGAGCAGGATGCCCCGGCCGCCGTGCGCCTTCCCCAGGTGGTAGGCGCCCTCCTGCACCGACAGCCGCCCCGCCACCTCGCTCATCGGCGTGAGGAGCGGCAGGCTCCCGTCGGCGCGCTGCACCGTCTCGTAGGCTATCGCGACGGTTCCGGACTTCTGCAGCGCCTGCGTGAGGTCGGGCACGGCGGCGAGGTGGAGGTAGGTGAACAGGATCTGGCCCGCGCGGAGCCGCGGGTACTCGGCCCGGATGGGCTCTTTCACCTTCAGGATGAGGTCCGACTCGGCCCACACCGCGTCGACCGGCGCGAGGCTCGCGCCCTGCTGGGTGTAGTCGTCGTCGCGGAAACCGCTGCCCGCGCCGGCGCCCGGCTCGATGAAGACCCGGTGACCCTCGTCGACGAGGGAGTAGACGCCGGCCGGAGTCAGCGCGACGCGCTGCTCGCCGGTCTTGATCTCCTTCGGCACGCCGATGATCACGACGTCTGCCTCCCTCGGGGATCCGCCTCGCGCGCGACGGTGGGCGCCCACCGCGCCGCCCGGGCCGCCGCCTGCGTGGATCCGCCCCGCGCGCGTGGCGATGAGGACTCTCCCGCGCGCACATGGTACCGCCCTTTGCCCTGAGGCGGGCAGAGGGGAATCGCCGGTAACCGCACGGCGCCGGACCGCGCGCCGTCGCCGGCTCGAAAGCCAGGGGGCGGCCGCCCGATCGGGCGCCCGCCCCCTCATCGATCCTGCGACGTCGAGCGCGCGCTATGCCCCGAACTTCTGGGGGAACTGCTTCACGATCGCCTCGGCCAGCGGATCGGCGATCATCCGCATGTGGCCCGTCGCCGAGCGGAGCATCGCGTAGACCTTCGGCTGGTCGCCGGCCGCCTGCGCGTCGATCACCGGCTTCAGCGTCAGGATGTGGTCCTTGACGAGCCCGGCCACCACGTCCTTCGGCAGGTTCGGGTTCGCGGAGGCGAGGAACGCGCCGAAGTCCTGCGAATAGCTCACGAGATCCTGCACGGCCTTGTCCTGCTTGGCCTTGTCCTTCGTCGCCACGCCGACCGTGTAGTCGACCACGAAGCCGATGTGGCGCCGCCAGAGGGGCAGGAAGGCGTCCTGCGCGCCCTGGCCGTAGACGGACCCGATGGCCTTCGCGATGTCGACGCCGTTCGCGTCCAGCGCGGCGGCGGCCGCCTTGAACTCCGGGTCACGCGCGCCGAGCGCCGCTCCGGTCGCGCGCGCCGCCAGGTACGTGTGCTCCTGGAAGGCCATCGTGAGCGTGGACCGCAGACCCGCGGCCGCCGACATCGTCGACCCCGGGAACTTGTCGGGGAACTGCTTGGCGATGGCGCCGGCCAGGGGGTCGGCGATCATCCCCATGTGGGCGTACGCGGTCCGGGTCGCCGCGAAGGCCTTCGGCTGGTCGCCGGCCGCCTGCGCGTCGATCACGTCCTTCAGGGTGAGCACGTGGGTCTTCACCAGATCCGCCACCGCGTCCTTCGGGAGGTTCGGATTGGCCGAGGCGAGGAACGCCCCGAAGTCCTGCGTGTACTGGACGAGGTCGGTGACGGCCTTGTCCTGCTTGGCCTTGTCCTTCGTCGCCACGCCGACCGTGTAGTCGACCACGAACCCGATGTGGCGCCGCCAGAGGGGCAGGAAGGCGTCCTGCGCGCCCTGGCCGTAGACGGACCCGATGGCCTTCGCGAGGTCGACGCCGTTCGCGTCCAGCGCGGCGGCGGCCGCCTTGAACTGCGCCTCGCGGCCGGCGAGGGCGGCGCCGGTGGCGCTCGAGGCGAGCAGGATATGCTCGCCCATCAGGTAGTTGAGGCTAGCGCGGAGCTCGGCGGCCTTCGTCGCCGACGTCGCCCCGTTCGGGGAGCCCGCCTGGGCCATGCCCATGTGGCCGTGGCTCGAGCCGGGCATCGTGCCGCTGCATCCGACCGCCAGAAACGCGGCGATCGCCGCCGATCCGAACTGCTTCGCCCATCCCGTCTGCATCTGCGTGTCCTCCTCGTGTTCCGGGTGATGGCTCGGGGGTTGTCCGTCTACCCGGGTCTACGAGCGGCTCGCCGCGGTCGGATTGACGGGCTGAGGCCGTGTCAGGCCGCGGGGCCTGCCAGCATCCAGATCCCGAGGCCGGCGCTCCCGACGCCGGCGACCACCTGGATCGCCGCCTGGAGCCGGTGCGCGCCCGGGGCCGCAAGAGCCACGGGGAGCCCGACGAGCCCGCTGAGGAGCAGCATTCCCGCCGTCGAGCCGACGCCGAACACGAGGATGTAGACGAGGGCGCCGATCGGGGACGGGATCGTCCCGAGGACCAGAAGGGTGAGTGCGGCGCTCCCGGCCAGCCCGTGGAGGAGCCCGACCAGGAAGGGTCGGCCGCCCAGCCGGACGAGATGGAGGTGCGCCGCGTCCGGCGATCCGAGGTGCCCCTGCGCGTGGCGATGGGTCACCCCTCCGTGGGTGTGCTCGGGCCCGTGGACGAGGAGTCGGCCGAGGGCGCGGAGCAGCACGTGGCCACCCAGGACGGCGAGGACCAGACCGACGGCCCGCTCCAGCGCCGCCTCGACAACAGGGGTGATCGTGAGCTTGAACGCGACGACGGCGATGCCGGCGCCCAGGAGGGCGAGCGTGTGGCCGGCCCCCCAGAACGCGCCGAGGAGAGCGGAGCGGGCGAGGCCGCGCTCGCGCGCGACCAGTGTCGAGACCGCCGCGACGTGATCGGCGTCGAGGGCGTGCCGGAGGCCGAGAGTGAGGCCGAGCCCGAGTGCGGTGACCAGCGAGACGTCCATGGAGAGTCCTCCTCCAGCCGGAGTTGCAGGGTTATCAGCCGCCGAGCGCCTGGACGGTGATCACGACGCCCGACGCGGTGATCACCGCCGCGGAAGTGAGGGGGAGCCATCGCCGCACCAGGGGGCCTTCGACCCCGGCTCGCCCGAAGCGTGCCGCCAGCCGCCGGGCGTAGACGACGAGGAGGCCGATCGCGATCAGGACGGCGGCGAGCCCGACGCTGAAGGCCACGATCAGGAGGAGACCCAGGCCGATCCGTCCCATCGCGACGGCGCTCAGGAGCACGACCAGGGCCGCGGGGCAGGGGACGATGCCTCCCGACACGCCGAGGGCCACGAGCGCCCGGAGCGAGACCGGTCCGTCGGGCACGTGATGGTGATGGTGGCCGTGCCCGTGGTTGGGGTCGTGGTCGTCGTCATCGTCATCGTGGTTGTGTTCGTGATAGTGCCCGTGTTCGATGCCGTGGGCGTGCGCCGCTTCGTGGTCGGACGAGGCGAGCGTCCCATGCTCGTGGGTGTGGTCGAGCCCAGGGCCGCGCGGCGCTGCCCCCGGACCGAGGCGCCGGTAGAGGAGGCTCACGCCCAGGCAGACGATGAGGATTCCGGACGCGGCGCCGAGCCACGGGTACAGGCGCTCCGGCACGACGTGGCGCGAGGCGTAGAGCGTGACCGCCCCGAGGAGGTACACCCCCACCGTGTGAGACGCGGTCACCACGAGCCCGAGAAGAAGCGCGTGGCCGGCCGTTCCGCGCGAGCCCACCAGATACGCGGCGACGACGGTCTTGCCGTGACCGGGCTCGAGCGCGTGGAAGGCGCCCAGGCTCGCCGCGACCGCGAGCGCGAACAGGAGCATCCCCGGTCCGAGCGCTCCGCCCGCGATCAGCGCAGTGAAGGCGTCGCGCGGGGTCCCCCGCACGTTCGCGGCGAGGCCGCGCGTCTCTACATCGGCGGGCGCGGCGCCGCCGTCCGTCGTGGGGGTGGGGCGCTCGACCTGCGCGGGTTCCTCCACGCGCGCGATCACGGGCGCCGTCGGGGTCGCGGGGGCCGCCGCGCCGCCCCCGGATCCGGGCGGTCCGGGGCCCCCCGGCCGCCGCGCCGGCCACAGGGCGGCGACCGAGGTCGGGAGAGCCGCGCGCGCGAAGACGACTTGGGCCTCGAGCACCTGAGGCGGGCTCTCGACTGGATCGGTCGGGTAGTCGGCCAGCTCCCGGCTCCGGTCGTTGTCGGGCACGGTGCTCGCGACCAGCGTCACGCCCGGCGCGGCCGTCGCGACGATCTCCTTCCAGCCCGCCCGCTCGGGGTAGTTGCCGTCCCGGTAGGCGAGGACCGCCGTGGCCGGCCCGTCGCCCCGCGGCAGCGTGGCGCGATACACCACCCCGAGCTTGAGGGTCGGCAGTCCGCCCGCGCCCGGCGGGAAGATGAGCTCGGCTCCCTCGCTCCGGAGCGGGAGCCGCCGGCCGTCGAGCTCGAGGGTGAGCTCGTCCGCCAAGGCCTCCACGGTGCGGGCGAGGTAGGCCCGGACGCCGGGATGCTCGGGCTCGGCCGGGAGCCCCTCGGTCTGGAGCGCCTGGAACGTCGGGATCTCCGCTAGGTCGAGGACGTACCGGAGCCGCACGCCGTCGGGCTCGACGCGGATCGCCGTGTAGTGGCTGATGCTGAAGTTGCCCATCGGATGGGCGCTCGCCCGCGCGGGGGCGACCAGGGCCAGCGCAGCGAGGAAGCCGGCCAGCCGCCTAACTCGCATCGGAGCCCTCGGGGCGCGGCCGAGACGCCCCGGCGCCGTCGAGCGCCTCGAGCGCGCGCCGCGCGTCGTCGGCGTGACGTGGATGGAAGCGAGGATTCGTGGCGAGCGCCCGTCTGAGGTACGCCGCCGCGGCCTC
This sequence comes from Candidatus Rokuibacteriota bacterium, assembly GCA_044867785.1. Taxonomy (GTDB): domain Bacteria; phylum Methylomirabilota; class Methylomirabilia; order Rokubacteriales; family DASRDR01; genus DASRDR01. The sequence continues at coordinate 6,656 of JBIOVM010000111.1, forward strand.
GGTATTCCCGAGCGCCCGCTCGATCATTCCCGCGTGGTAGAAGAGCCGCGCGTCCCGGGTCCCGAGCCGGAGGGCTTCCGCGATCGCGGCGCGCGCGGCCTCCGGCTGCCCCGCCTTGTAGAGCGTCCACGCGAGGAGGTCGTGCGCGTGGACGTCCTTCCGGGCCTCGAGCTCCCGCCGCGCTAGCCGGAGCGCCTCGTCGAGCCGTCGGTCGTGATCCGCGTAGAACCAGGCCAGCTCGCGGTTGTAGAGGACCTGGTTGAGCGCGCTCAGCCGGCCGATGTGCTCGGCCAGGGCGTACTGACACTCGGCGGCGTCCGGTCGGCCGAGGGCGGCGTGGAGGTCGCCGAGGGCGACCACGTAGTCGAGCTGCGGGACCGCGGCGATCGCCTGCTCGAGGAGCGGCACGGCCTCGGAGCCCTGGCCCCGCGCCGAGAGCACCTGGGCGAGCCCGGCGAGCGCCCGGTGGTAGCCCGGGACCGTGGTGAGGCTCGCGCGATAGGCGCGCTCGGCGGCGTCGAGATCGCCCCGGCTCCAGTGCTCCTGACCGAGCTGCCACTCGACCCACGCGAGCGCCTCGGCGGGCCGCCCCTCCGCCCGGCCGCGCTCGAGCGCGGTCTGGAGGGCTTGGATCGCGCCCGCCACGTCTCCGCGCAGGCTCGACAGGGCCGCACTCCGCGCGTGGGCGTAGAGGTCGTTCCCCGTCTCGAGCATCCGGCGGTACGCGGCTTCCGCCTCGGCGTAGCGCCCGACCTCGAGGTGGGCGTCCCCGAGGACCCCCCAGGCGTGGCTGTCGCCAGGATCGACCGACGTCGCGCGTGTCGCCTCGCGAGCCGCGTCGTCGAACTCGTGGCGCGAGTAGAGGACGTAGGCGAGGTGACGCCGCGCGCTCGCCTGCTCGGGCTCCAGCGCGAGCGACCGCCGGAGCGCCCGCTCGGCGAGCGCGAGCCAGCTCGGGTCGGCGGTGGCGCGGAACTTCTGTACGTACGCGTCGCCGAGCCGGTAGTGGGTCCACGGGTCGGCGGGCCGGCGCTGGAGCCCGCGCCGGTAGGCCGCGATGGCGCGGTCCGCGGCGCCGTCGTCCGCCCGTGCGGGCCCGGGCCCGAGGCTCCCAAGGCCTCCAAAGCCGAGGATCGCGAGCGCGAAGGCGATCGCCCGAGCGTAGCGCCTCGATCGAGCCGTTACGGTATCCATATCCATGGCCGTCGCTCCGTGCCGGCACCGGCGAGGTGCGGACCCGCCGGCACCGGTGTCAGGGAATGAGACTCAGCAGGGATTCACGTCCGGATAGAGCGCCTGCTCGCCGCAGTCCATGTGGAGCGGGCTCCGCCCGCCGTGGGGCGTCGGCAGGAACGGGAACTGCCCGTAGATGCCGTTCGCGGTCAGGAACGAGCCCTCGGCGCCGACGTTGAAGTTCACGCCGTCGCCGAGCCGGGGGAAGGCCGCCGGGTCGTCGGCCACCAGGATCCCGCCGACCACCCGGAGGGCGATGTCCGTCACGTCGTCGTTCGGCCGCCGACCGTTCGGGAAGCCGGCGTTGTCCCCCGCGAGGACGCCGAGCCGCTTCTGAGCGTCGGGCGCGGTTGGGGCGACGCCGACGTCGAGCCGTAGGAGCTCCGAGCACCGGTCGTTCTTCCCGCAGGTGCCGTCGCCGCTGTACTGGAGGAGCACGGCGACTAGGTCGGTGCGCCCCGCGGTCGGGAACGTGGTGCCGAAGCGGAGGTTCAGGACGGCGGCCAGGCTCGGGTTCAGATAGAAGTCGACGAACTGATCCTCGTCCTTGGGGTCGCTCGCGTTCCACCGGTCCTTCCGGTCGGTGGGGATAATGAGCTCGTTGACGAGCGGATTCCCCATGCGGGCCACCTGCACCCACCCCCCCGAGCCGGTCGAGGTGCCGTCACCCTTGCGCTGGAGGTTTTTCTGGCGGCTGGTCGAGGCGTAGAGCCCGAGCACGGCGCTCGGATCGGACGTCAGCTCCTCGATCGGGATCTCGAGGGCGATCGTGCTCACGTTGAAGCCGGAGAACGTGTCGACCCCGAACGGGTTGGCCGCGTCGTTTCCGTCCTCGCCCGCGTCGAGGATCGGCGGGGTGCGCCGGAGGTTGACCGTGTCGAACGTCGCGCCGAGGTCGATGTAGAAGGTCTCGTCCCTCTGCCCGGCGAAGACGCGCCCGCCGTTCGACAGGGGATAGACGCCCTGCGCGGCCAGCGCCTCGTAGTTCGGCGTGGTCAGGGGACCCACGTTGGATGGCACCGCGACCATCTCCTGCGTGCCCAGCTCACGCTGGCGGCCGTTCTTGATCTCGGTGACGGTGAAGGTCTGACGGATGCCGATCCCGGCCGCGTCGGGCCCGGAGAGGGCCGTGATCGGCGGCACCGCCGCGTAGCCCACCGGGAGTCGCAGCTGCTTCACGACTCCCTCGATCCGCGTTTTGAAGCGGATCTCGTAGACGACGTTCTCCGCCGTCCCGTTGCGGTTGGTGTCGACGTTGAACGCGTAGCGCACCTGATCGTCGAAGTTGAAGTAGTTGGGGCCGGAGCTCGGCTCCTGGCCGGGGATGACGTTCATGACGAGGACAACCTTGGTCGGGTCGGTCCAGCTGCGGAAGAAGTACACATCCGTGATGTCCGCCGCCGGATCGAGGGCGATCAGCGGCGCCTCCCGGTGGCTGGCCGCTCCCGCGGAGCCGACCACCGCAAGGAGCTGGAGGAGAATCAGGAGCCCGGCGACCGCGTGGGCGGGGAAACGATGCTTGTCACGTTGCATGGTGACCTCCCGGTGCGAGATGCGAGGCGTTGCCTCACCCGCCCCTACGCGCCGGAGGCGCTGGCCGGATCTCGGTGGCGGTGGCTCGCGGACGCGCGCCACGTGAGGCCACACTCCACCGTTTACGCTACGAGCGCCGGCGACGGAGCGGATCGCGCGCGTTCAGAGAGGGGGGAGGCGCCGCGGGACGTCGTTCCTCTTGCCGGAGGCCGCGTCACTCTGCTACACCACTCAGCATGGGGACGGTCGCCCCGGACGCGACGGTCCGGCTCCTCGGAGAGATCGCGCGGGGCGACCGCGACGCCTTCGCGCGCTTCTACGATCTCCACGCCGCGCTCGTGCACACGTTCGCGCTGAGGATCCTTCGCGAGCGCGGGGAGGCGGAGGAGGTCGTGCAGGACGTCTTCGTCCAGGTCTGGCGGCAGGCGGAGACGTACAGCGCGGACCGCGGGACGCCCGAGGCGTGGCTCATCACCCTGACCCGGAGCCGAGGCATCGATAAACTTCGTTCTAGACGTAGACGTGATGAGATGGCGCGACCGGCCGACAATCCCGATCGGCTCCCGGCGCCGGCCGTGGCGGAGAGCGCGACCGGCCAGGCCGAAGCGCGCGCGACGCTCGGCGGGGCCCTGGCGGACCTGCCGGCGGCGCAGCGCAGCGTGCTGGAGCTCGCGTACTTCGACGGCCTCACGCAGAGCGAGATCGCGGCGCGCCTCGGCGAGCCGCTCGGGACGGTGAAGACGCGGATGCGGAGCGGGCTGGAGCGGCTCCGCGGCGCCCTGTCGGCGGGGCGCCAGGCGGCGGGGACATGAGCCACGACACGCGGCTCGAGCAGGCGGCGGACGTCTACGCGCTGGGCGCCCTCGACGGCGAGGAGCTCGTCGAGTTCGAGACCCACTTGGCCACGGGCTGTGCGGCGTGCGCGGCGCGGCTCCGCGAGATGCGGGAGGCGCTCGCGGCCTTGCCGCGGACGCTGCCGCCGGTGCCCCCCCCGCCCTCGCTCCGGGCCCGAGTCCTCGAGCGGCTCGGCGCCGAGCGCCCGCGCGCGCCTGCGCCCGCGGCGCTCGGGCCGGCGCGACGCGGCCGCGTCCTCTGGTGGGCGGGATGGGCCGGGCTCGCCGCGGCGGCCGCCCTGCTCGTGGTCGTCAACACGCAGCTCGCGAGCACACGGGGGGAGATCCGGGCGCTGCAGGACCGGGTCGCGTCGCTCCAGACGGAGCTCGCCGATCGCGAGCGGACGCTCGGGTTCCTGTCCGATCCCAACGTGCGCTACGTGAGTCTGGCCGGCCAGAAGCCGACGCCCGAGGCCACGGCGTGGCTCCTCTGGAATCCGACCACGCGGCAGGGGCTGCTCCTGGCGCGCGGCCTGCCCGCGCCGCCGCCGGGGCATGCCTACGAGCTCTGGGCGCTCGCGGGGCCGCAGCCGGTTCCGGCCGGCGTGTTCGGCGTCGACGCGGTGGGTCGGGCGCTCCTCAGGGTTCCCGCGCTCCCGGCCGACCGCACCTTCGACGCGTTCGCCGTGACGCTGGAGCCGGCCGGCGGCGTCCCCCAGCCCACCGGCCCCATGCACCTCCACGGCAAGGTGTAGCGGGGTCGGGCCTCGATTCCTGACAATCCCCCCGCGGCCGCGGCCCCGGCCGGCTGAACTGTATCGAAGTCAAGGCCTGACCCCGAAGATGCCGCTGACGGACTTGAAGGGGACCAGGACGCCGTGCTCGGAGAGCCGGACGGGCGCGCTCGCGTCCTCGAAGAGCGAGAGGAGCGCGACCTGCTCCGGTAGCGGCCAGTCCCGGTGCCCGGGGCCCAGCCGGTGCGAGACGCGGGCGCGGGGGAACGCGGCGATCAGATCGCGCCGAAGCGCCCGCACCGCCGCCTCGAGCCCCGCCCAGCCGGCGAGGTCGAGTAGGTAGGCCTCCAGGAGGTCGTGCCGCTGCCCGAGGGCCGCGACCTCGGCCTCCAGCGCCGCCCCGAGCGTCAGGACGAACGCGATCGCCCGATCGGCGCCGGCCAGGTGGCGCGCGACCGCGCGCCCGGAAAAGGACGGGCCCTCCGCGAGGACGACGCGCGCCTCGGCGACCGTGGCGACCCGGACCAGGCGCAGCGCGGCCACGGGCACGGCCAGCTCGCCCGCGCGCCCGGTCATCGTCCGCGTCGCGTCCCACACCGGCGCCGGCGCCTGGTCCCGCCGTCGGTACCGCGCGAGCCGGAGGACGGTCCAGGGGTCGACGGTGAGCCGATCGGGCCGCCAGGGGACGACGCGGCCGGGCTCGACGCGCACCTACTCCTGACCGTACCTCGGAGAGTAGGGCCCGTGCAGGAGCCCTCGGCCCTCGACGGCGAGCTGCGCGTTCGCCTGCTCGGCGACGCCGCGAGCCTGGTCCGTCGAGTACCCGATGTGCAAGGTGTCCTTTCGCAGAGCCGGCCCGATGATGGCGCTCGCTCCGGCAACGTGTCAACCATTCGCCGGTCTGCCTGTTCCTCCTGGCGGGTCTCATGCGGGGCGCAGGAGCCCGTCCGCGGCCGCGCCGGAAAGCCTCCCCGGCGGGACCGCCCTCTTGACGGGTCTCGCCCCCTTCCTATAATCGACCCGTTCCGCGCCGCGACGCCGGGTGCGAAGTCTGCCCGGAGATTCCCCGCGAGCGCCTGGGAGGAGACGGACGTCATGCAGGGACCGATCGGATTCATCGGGCTCGGGATCATGGGGCGTCCCATGGCCAAGAACCTCCTGAAGGCCGGCCACGCGCTCGTGGTCCACAACCGGAGCCAGGCTGCCGTCCACGAGCTCGCGGGTCTCGGCGCCAAGACGGCCGAATCGCCCGCCGCGGTCGCGCGAGCCGCGGGCGACGTGATCGTCACGATGCTCCCCAACTCGCCCGACGTGGAGACGGTGGCGCTCGGGCCCAAGGGCCTGCTCGAGGGCGTGCGGGCGGGCCAGATCCTCGTCGACATGTCCACCATCTCGCCGATCGTCTCCCAGAAGGTCGGCGCCGCGCTTGCCCCGAAGGGCGTGAAGATGCTGGACGCCCCGGTCTCCGGCGGGGAGAAGGGCGCCGTCGAGGGCATCCTGTCGATCATGGTCGGGGGCGAGGCCGGCGAGTTCCAGCAGGTCCTGCCGGTCTTCCAGGCCATGGGGAAGACGATCACGCACCTGGGGCCGCTCGGCGCCGGTGGCTTCACCAAGCTCGCGAACCAGATCATCGTCGCCGTCAACCTGACCGCGCTGGCCGAGGCCTTGACGCTGGCGGCGAAGGCGGGGCTCGACATCGAGCTGACGCTCAAGGCGCTCGGCGGCGGCCTCGCCGGCTCCCGCTGCCTCGACCAGAAGACGCCGAACTATCTGGCGCACGAGTTCAAGCCCGGGTTCAAGATCGACCTCCACTACAAGGACCTCGGGCTCATCGCCGACGCCGCCCGCGCCCTCGGTGTCCCGCTCCCGGCCACCGCCGTCGTGCAGGAGCTCTTCAGCGCGGCGCGCGCGAAGGGTCGGGGGCAGCTCGACCACTCGGGCATCGTGACGGTGCTGGAGGACCTCGCCGGCACCCAGGTGAAGAAGCACGCATGACCTCCACGCGCTCCGGAGGTCGCTCGAGCCGATGATCAAGGTCCGCCGGGTCAAGAAGGGCGACCTCTCGCGGATGCGCGAGGTCGTCGAGGCCGCCTTCGGCGACTTCTTCGAGCGCCAGCTGGG
>JBIOVM010000112.1:0-19548 GCA_044867785.1 Candidatus Rokuibacteriota bacterium
GCCTCGACATGGCCCGGACGCTCGCCAACTACAGCTTCATCGTGGGCGAGCAGATCTTCGAGGGCCTCTTCCGGTGGACGCCCAAGGGGCTCGTGCCCTGGCTGGCCCAGGACGTGAAGGTCTCCCCTGACGGCAAGACCTGGACGCTGCGGGTCCGCTCCGGCGTCACGTTCCACGACGGCACCCCGTTCAACGCCGAAGCTGTGAAGTTCAACCTGGAGCGCATCCGGGACGGCAAGGGCTTCGCATACGCGAACCTCTTGGCGCCCCTCGCCGAGATCAAGGCGGTCGACCCGCAGACCGTCCAGATCACCATGAAGGCGCCGTACGGGCCCTTCCGCGCGCTCCTCGGCTTCATCTACTTCGGGATGCAGAGCCCGACCGCGCTCCAGAAGCACGGCGAGAACTCCGGCAGCAACCCGGTCGGCACCGGCCCGTTCCGCTTCCAGTCGTGGCAGCGCGGCGGGGAGCTGGTGCTGGTGCGGAACGACGGCTACTGGGGAGACAAGGCCTTCGTGGACCGGATCGTCGTCACGGCGATCCCCGATCTGAACGGCCGGGTGTCCGCGCTCGAGGCGGGCGACGCCGACGTCATCGTCGAGGTGCCGCCCAGCGAGGTGGCGCGCCTCTCGAAGAGCAACCGCGTCCAGGTCCTGTCCGCGGTCACCAGCCGCAACCAGTGGCTCCGCTTCAACGAACTGAAGCCCCCCTTCGAGAAGCCGCAAGTGCGGCGGGCGGCGGCCCTCGCCACGAACCGGGACGCCTACATCAAGGGCGTGATGCAGGGGCACGCGACGCGCGCCCGCAACATCGTGGGGCCGGGCGTCGTCGGCTACACCGAGCTCGAGCCCATCCCGTACGACCCGGCGAAGGCCAAGGAGCTCTTGGCCCAGGCCGGCCTGCCGAACGGCTTCAGCACGACGATGACGTGCGCGCCGAGCGACGAGCTGATCTGCCAGGCGGTCGTGCAGGACCTCGCGGCGGTGGGCATCAACGCCAAGCTCCAAACGCTCGAGTGGGGCACGTTCCTGAAGTACATCCTGATGCCGGCGGGGGAGAACGAGTACCAGATGTCGATCGTGACCCGCATCTCGCAGTACCTCGACGCGGATTTCCCGCTGTACCCCGACTTCCACTCCGCCAACTGGCGGCCCAAGGGCGGCAACCACCTCTTCTACAAGAACCTCGACGTGGACCGCTTCCTGGACGCGCAGCGCATCGAGACCGACCCGGAGAAGCGCGCGGCGCTGTTCGCCAGTGCCATGAAGCTCCTCTGGGCGGACCTCCCGGTGGTGCCGCTCTACTCCCAGCACTTCATCGTGGGGGCCGCGAGCCGGCTGAAGGGCGTGGAGATCACTCCGAACGAGCGCGTGCTGCTCCAGAAGGCGTGGCTTGATCGGTGATCCGGTACCTCGGGCGGCGGATTCTCGTCACGCTGCCCACGCTGTGGCTGGTCACCGTGGTCGTGTTCTCGATGGTGCGGCTCCTGCCGGGCGATCCGGCGGAGACGATCGCCGGGCTTCATGCGACGCAGGAGATGCTGGCCGGGCTCCGCGAGGAGCTCGGCCTCGATCAGCCGCTGCTGGTCCAGTACGGGCAGTTCCTGGCCGGGCTGGCCCGCTTCGACCTCGGCCGCTCGACCATGTCGCGGGCCCCGGTGGTGGACGAGCTCCTGCCGCGCCTGCCGGTGTCGCTGACGCTCGCGGTCGCCAGCATGGGCATCGCGGTCACGGTGGGGGTGCTCTTGGGGGTCGCGGCCGCCCTCCGGCGCCGCACCTGGGTCGACTACCTCGCGATGTCCGCGAGCGTGGCGGGGCTGTCGACGCCGACCTTCGTCCTCGGGCTCCTCCTGATCCTCGTCCTCTCCGTCCAGTGGCGGCTCTTGCCCGCCACCGGCGCCGCGTCCTGGTGGCACTACATCCTGCCCGCGCTCACGCTCGGGCTGCCGGCGGCGGCGGTGGTGGCGCGCATGGCGCGGAGCAGCCTCCTCGAGGTCCTCCGCCAGGACTTCGTCCGCACCGCGTGGGCGAAGGGGCTCCCCGGGCGCGCCGTCGTCTATCGCCACGCCCTGAAGAACGCGCTCATTCCCGTCATCACGATCTCCGGGCTGCAGTTCGGCCAGCTCATGGGCGGCGCGGTGGTCGTGGAGAGCGTGTTTGGGCTGCCCGGGCTGGGCAAGCTCCTGGTCGACCGGGTGCTCGGGCGGGACTACCCCGTCATCCAGGGCGTGGTCCTGGTCGCGGCGGGCGGGTTCGTGCTCACGAACCTGCTCGTGGACCTGGTCTACAGCGTCGTCGATCCGCGGATCCGGCACGGGTAGGGGAAGCGGATCGGATGCTGGACGTCCTGCGGCGCATCGCCCGCCACCGGAGCGGGTCGGCGGGCGCGGTGCTGGTGCTGCTGTTCGTCCTCGTGGGCCTGCTCGCCCCGTGGCTCGCGCCTCACGATCCCCTCCGGGGCGATCTGTCGCGGGCGCGCGAGGATCCGTCGCGCGAGCACCGGCTCGGGACGGACGAGCTCGGGCGGGACGTCCTCTCCCGCATCATCTGGGGCGCGCGCCTCACGCTCCGCGTGGGGCTCATCGCGGTGGCCATCGGCCTCCTGGTCGGTGTCCCGCTCGGGCTGGTGTCGGGCTACGTCGGCGGGACGTTCGACCTCCTGGCCCAGCGGCTGGTGGACGTCCTGCTCGCGTTTCCCGGCGTGCTCCTGGCGATCATGATCGTCGCCATCATGGGCACCGGCCTCGAGAACGTGATGATCGCGGTGGGCATCGTGTCCATCCCCACCTACACGCGGCTGGTGCGCGGGCAGGTGCTGGCCTTGAAGGCCTTGCCCTTTCTCGAGGCCGCCCGGGCCCTCGGGCAGAGCCAGCTCCTGATCCTGGCGCGCCACGTGCTGCCGAACACGCTGTCGCCGATCATCGTGCAGTCGACGCTCCAGTTCGCGACGTCCATTCTCTGGGCGGCCGGCCTCAGCTTCCTCGGGCTCGGCGCCCAGGCGCCCGCGCCCGAGTGGGGCGCGCTCGTGGCCACCGGGAAGACGTACCTCCGGAGCGCGCCGCACCTCGTGATCTTTCCCGGCCTCGTCATCAGCCTGACCGTGATGGCGCTGAGCCTCTTCGGCGACGCGCTCCGGGACGCCCTGGACCCGCGCGAGCGGTTGCCGGAAGGCTCGTGAGACCGGAAGACCTCGAGGAGGTCGAGGTGGTCGGCGAGCCCGCGCTCTCGCCCGACGGGGCGCGCGTCCTCTACGTCGTGACGCGCCCGCGCGTGAGCCCGGACGGCTACGCGTCGGGCCTCTACGTCGTGCCGGCCGGGGGCGGGGCGGCGCCACGGCGGCTGTCGACGAGCGCCGCGCGGCTCCGGCGCCCGCGCTGGTCGCCGGACGGCCGCCGGGTGGCGGTGATCCAGGACGAGGGGGACGGGCCGCAGATCACGGTCCTGGAGCTCGACTCGGGGCGAAGGTGCCAGCTCACGCGCGGCGGCGCGGTCACCGACCTCTGCTGGTCCTCCGACGGCCGCGAGCTCGCGTACTGCGCGGAGCCGCTCGGGGCCGACGGCGCCGCGGCGAGGATCCGCGCCTACGCGCGCATCCCGATCCGCTACGACGGGTTGGGACTCCTCGAGGACGAGGGGCCGGGGCTCTATGCGGTCCCCGCCGACGGCGGGCCGGCGCGTCAGCTGGCGGGCGGCCCGTACACTCACGTCGCGCCCCGCTACTCGCCGGACGGCCGCTGGCTCGCGTGCGCGCGCCTCGAGCACTACAACACGTACCGGCACGGGGGCGGCGACATCTGGCTTCTCCCGGCCGGCGGCGGGGCCGGGCGGCGCATCGCCGCCGGCGTCGGCTTTCACCAGGGGATGGCCCTCGCCTGGTGCCCCGACAGCCAGCGGCTCCTCTACGTGAGCTCTCACATGATGATGACGGGCTGCACCCCGCGGCTCATGCGGGCGAGCGTCGACGGGACCGCGCCCGTCTCCCTCACCGAGCACTTCGACCGGTTCGCGGGCCACGGGCCGGGCAGCCACTCGGATCTCCGGTTCGGGAGCGGGCCCGTGCCCGTCGCCGCCGCCGACGGCTTCGCCTACTTCTGCGCCGGCGATCACGGAGCCATGCCGATCTTCCGGGTGCCTCTCGACGGGGGCCCGGTGGAGGCGGTCACCCCGCCGGGCCGGCTCTGCGTCGCCGAGTTCAGCCTGGGCCCGGCCGGCCGCGTCGCGTACACGGCCATGGACGACGTCGACCCCGATCAGGTGTTCGTGCTGGACCCGGGCGCGAGCCCGCGGCGCCTCACGGAGGTCGGCGAGCGCTTCTGGCGGCGGGTCCCGCGAGTGCCCATGGAGCGCTTCGCGCTGCCCGGGCACCCCGGGCTCGAGGCGGAAGGCTGGATCTGCCGGCCCGCCGGCGCGCAGGGGCCCGTGCCGGCGGTGCTTCACATCCACGGCGGCCCGCATCTTGAGTTCGGCTACACGCTGGACTTCCGCCACGCGCTCTGGGCGAGCGCCGGCTGGGCGGTGGTCTTCATCAACCCGCCCGGCAGCAGCGGCTACGGCCACGCCTTCGCCGCCGCGCTGCGCGGCGACTGGGGCGGCATCGACTACCCGTACCAGATGGCCGCGCTCGACCACGCGGCCGAAGCGGGCTGGATCCGCCCGGACCGCCTCGCGGTCACCGGGACGAGCTACGGCGGCTTCATGACCTACACCGTGCTGAGCCGCACCGACCGCTTCCGTTGCGCGATCGCCGAGAACGCGGTGAGCAATCTCTACACGCAGGCCCTCACCAGCGACAACGGCGGGAACCTCTTGCTCCACGGGAGCGCGCCGCCCTGGGACGCCCCGCTCGACTATCTCGCCCGGTCGCCGATCCACCACGCGGCTCGCATCCGGACTCCGCTCCTCATCCAGCACGCCGAGGGGGACGGCCGGGTCACGATCGACCAGTCGGAGCAGATGTTCACGGCGCTCCGGCATCTCGGCCGCGACGTCGAGCTGGTCCGCTATCCGCACGACCCGCACTTCTTCTCGCTGATGGGGCGCCCGTCCAACCGCGTCGCGCTGATGCGCCGGCAGGTCGAATGGTTCCGGCGCCACCTCGACGGGTCGCCGCCCCGGGCGGATTAGCCGGGGCGGCGGGCCGCGCGGCCGATCAGGGTGAGACACACTCCGGGGTCACCTGAGGGCGACGCGGATGGCACCTGTCAGCTGATCGACGATGGCGCTTCCCGCGAGGCAGGCGCAGCGCAGGTGTGATGAGTGGCCCGGAGGACGAGGACGCCCGCGACCCCGCCACCGAGGCGTTGAACCCGGCCGCAAGGCACCGAACGGATCATCCGGGGCTGCAAGCTGGGCGGCATTCGATCCGCACGGCGGCCGGACAGCCAGGTCCAGCGGCCTGCGAGCGTCGCCGCGTCAGCGCGCCGGCCCGACGCGGAGGATCCGGCCGTCTCGATGGTCCGTCAGCAAATAGACGAAGCCGTCCGGACCCTGGCGCACGTCGCGGATGCGCTCCTTCAGGTCCGCGAGGTACCGCTCTTCCCGCGCGACGCGCCCATCCGCCATCGTCAGCCGGACGAGGAGTCCCGGCCTCAGCGAACCAATGAGGATGCTGCCCTTCCAGCCGGGCACCGCGTTCCCCGTGTAGAACACCATCCCGGACGGAGCGATCACGGGATCCCAGTAGTACACGGGCTGCTCCATGCCGGGCTTCGCCGTGCCCTCGCCGATCTTCGCGCCGGAGTAGTCCACGCCGTAGGTGATGACGGGCCAGCCGTAGTTCTTGCCGGCCTCTGGGTGGTTCAGTTCGTCGCCGCCGCGCGCGCCGTGCTCCACCGTCCAGAGCTGGCCGGTCTCCGGGTCGAGGGCGGCGCTTTGCACGTTGCGGTGCCCGTAGGACCAGATCTCGGGGCGCGCCTCGCCGCGGCCGAGGAACGGATTGTCGCGCGGCACGGAGCCGTCCGGATGGATCCGCACGATCTTCCCGAGGCCGACGGTGAGGTCCTGGGCCCTGTCACGATAGGCGAACCGGTCGCCCTGCGTGACGAACAAGGTGCCGTCGCGCGCCCACACCAGACGGGAGCCGAAGTGGTTCCCTCCGTTCACCTTCGGCTGTTGCTGGTAGATCACTCGCACGTCCTCGAGGCGGCCCGCGCCGAGCCGCCCGCGCGCGACCGCGGTCCCGGCGGTGCCGCCGGACCCCGGCTCCGCGTAGGAGAGGTAGATCCAGCGGTTATCCGCGAAGCGGGGATCGATCACGACGTCGAGCAGGCCGCCCTGCCCCCCCGCCGCCACCTCCGGCACGCCTCCGAGGGGATCGGACAGCCGACCGTCTCGATCGACGAGGCGGAGCCGCCCCCGGCGCTCGGTCACGAGCATGCGGCCGTCGGGCAGGAAGGCCAGCCCCCAGGGATGGTCGAGCCCCCGCGCGACGGTTTCGGCGCGGACGACGCCGTCGATGGGGGCCGGAGTCGGTGATTGCGGGGCCTGAGCCGACGCGTCCTGCATCGCGGCCATTGCCAGGAAGCCGACCGCCATCGCACAGCCGAGCGTTCGGATCGACATGGTCTTCCTCCTCGTCCTTCAAGCCGGCATTCTCGGAAGCAACACGAATGCCGCCGCACGCACGTGCCGTGCTGGATGGCCTCCGTCCTCGACCCCGCGACACGACGGCGCCGCGCGGACGGCCTGTCGCGCTTCGCCCCAAGCGGGACGCGCATCCCCGGGCGCGATCCGCCCGCGGCGAAGCGCTCTGCGCCGTGGCGCGGCTTCGCGAGGTGGTCTCCCGCTTGCTCCGCTAACATAGTTCGTGGCGGACCTCGGTGCCACGTCGCCGGGCCGCCGGGCGAAGGAGGTGTCCCATGGCGCGGACCGCTATCAAGCGAGACCTGGCCGCTCGCCCGAAGGCGCGCGCGGCTACCCCGAAGTCGCCGGAGATGATGAGCGTCAATCCCACGACGGGCGAGACGCTGGCGGCCTACCGGACGCTCGACGAGGCCGGGATCGGTGCACGGCTGGCCAAAGCGGCCGAGGCCTTCCGCCGGTATCGGCAGACGCCGTTCGTCGAGCGGGCTCGGATTCTGACGCGCGCGGCCGAGATCCTCGACGGGGAACGGGACACCCTCGGGCGGCTGATGACGCTCGAGATGGGCAAGCCTCTCCGGGCGGCCGCCGACGAAGCGGCCAAGTGCGCGTGGGCGTGCCGGCACTACGCCGAGCACGGCGAGGCCATGCTGGCCGACGAGCCCGTGCCGACGGATGCCGCGCGTAGCTTCATCCGCTACCAGCCGCTCGGGCCCGTCCTCGCGATCATGCCGTGGAACTTTCCCTTCTGGCAGGTCTTCCGGTTCGCAGCACCCGCGCTGATGGCGGGCAACGTCGCGCTCCTCAAGCACGCGGCCAACGTGCCCCAGTGCGCGCTCGCGATCGAGGACGTGCTCCGGCGCGCGAGCGCTCCCGAGGGCGTCTTCCAGACGCTTCTGATCCACACCGACCAGGTTCCCCGAGTGTTGGCCGACGACCGCGTGGTGGCGGCGACGCTGACGGGGAGCGAGCAAGCCGGCCGGGCGGTGGGAGGCCAGGCAGGGGCGGCGATCAAGAAGACCGTGCTCGAGCTAGGCGGCAGCGATCCCTTCATCGTGATGCCGAGCGCGGACCTCCCCGAAGCGGTCCGCATCGCCGTGAAAGCCCGCCTGATCAACAACGGACAGTCGTGCATCGCCGCCAAACGCTTCATCGTCGCGGAGCCGATCGCCGACGAGTTCGAGCGGCGGCTCGTCGAGGCGGTGGCCGCGGTGCGGGTCGGCGATCCGCTTGATCCCAGCACCGACGTGGGCCCGCTCGCAACGCCGGAGATCCTGAAACACCTGGAGGATCAGGTGGGGCGCTCGGTCCGCGCGGGCGCTCGCATCCTGACGGGCGGCCGGCGCCTCGAACGCCCGGGGAACTTCTATACGCCGACCGTGCTGCGCGACGTCCCCGAGCGGGCGCCGGCCTACCACGAGGAGCTGTTCGGCCCGGTCGCCACGCTCTTTCGGGTGACCGATGCCGAGGCGGCGATCCGAGTCGCGAACGCCACGACGTTCGGGCTCGGGGCCAGCGTCTGGACCCGAGACGAAGCGGAGCGCGACCGGTTCGTCGACGAGGTGGAGGCCGGGATGGTGTTCGTCAACGGGATGGTGGCGTCCGATCCCCGGCTGCCCTTCGGCGGCGTCCGCCGATCAGGCTACGGGCGCGAGCTCGGCGAGTACGGCCCAAAGGAGTTCATGAACGTCAAGACCGTCTGGATCGGCGGCGAGTCCCGTCATGACTCGGGCGAGGCCGAATGAGGATGACGAGATCGGTCCGCCGTCACTTGCCGCCGGTGAGGGCCCGCCGCGGATTGTCCACCGTGATGACCCGGATCGTCTCGGCCGAGACCCCCGTCGCCTGCAGGCGCGGGAGGAAGTCCGTCAGCAGGTAGTCGTAGCCGCCGCCGCCGTAGGCACGGAGGTGCGAGCGCAGGCACACGTCGTGGGAGAGCAGGATCTGGTCCGCGTGACCCTTCTCGATGAGGTTGCGCGTGTAGGCGAGGCGGACCTCGATCTCGTGCTCGCTGCCCCGCCGGATCGTGTCGAACTGGACGTAGGCGCCGCGCCGCGCGAGCGCTTCGTGGTACTCCATCACCGGCGCCGCGGACGTCCACCCGGCGGCATTGACGGTGTCGCAGTGCCCGACGATGACGCGCCGGAGATCGACGCCCTCCTCCGCCAGGAGGTCGAGCTGCGCCAGGCCGATGGGCCACCGAGCCGCATGGGTGGTGATGGTGACCCCCGTCTTCTTGTGGGCGCACGCCGCCGCACGGAAGACCCGCTCCTCCTGGGCCGTGAGCCACTCGTCGCACGCGATCTCCCCGATGATGCCCGCCCGGACGCCCGTGTCGCCGATCCCGACGGTAAGGTCACGCACGATCCACTCGGCCATCGCGTCCGTGCTCGTGCGGTCGACCCAGGCGGCGTCGTAGTACCGATGGCGGTACAGGCCGGCGCCCAGCACGATGTTGACCCCGACCTGCTCGCTGATCGTCCGGAGTGACCGGGGGTGTCGTCCCAGGCTCGCATTCGTCACGTCGACCACGGTGCCCCCGCCCGCCTCACGGAAGCGGGCCAGCTCTCGGGCGGCCAGCGGGGCGTCATTGAGCAGGCCATCGCCGCAGAACTCGCGCAGCAGGTCGATGAAGATGTGCTCGTGCATGCGCCCTCTTCCGCACGCTGCTCATCGCCCATAGCGGCGAGACCCGGCCGGCGGACCCCGAGCTGGCCGGTCTCCATGACGCGTGTGCGGCGCGACCGGACGCATGCCTCGACAGCGCCCGCGTGATCCCGGCCGCCGAAACCGCGCGCTTCACCTTTGCGCACGACTCGCACTGGAACGCCGAGGGTCACCGCCGAATCGCGAGGCGCTGGCGGCCTGGCTCACCGGTGACCCCACGCTGCGGCGCCTGCCTTGGAAGGGGGGCGCCTGAGGTGAGGGTCGCCCGGAAGACCCGGCAGGGGCACTGGCCGACCGCGGCGAGCGCCGCCGCCGCCAGCCGGCGCGGGTCGGGTCGGCGCCGCAGGTTCCGGAGCGCGCGGGCGCAACCGCTGCCTCCGACTCAGGATCCTCCGAGGGCCGTGCTAGACTCCGGGCGTGTCCGCCGAAACGTCGTCGCAAGCGCGCGGCCACGGCGTCGCGGCCCTGGGCCGCGCCGCCTGGCAGTGGTGGACGCGCGTGGCCCGCCGGATCGGGGATGTGCAGGCGCGCATCCTCTTGAGCGTCTTCTACTTCGCGATCCGCGGCCCGTTTGCGCTCGTCCTTCGTCGGCGTGAGCCCCTGGCGATCCGGCCAGGTACCCCGCGCGGCTGGCGGCCGCGCGAGACCGACCCGCGGCCGGTCGCCGATCGCGCTCACCGGCAGTCCTGATGGACATCCTCGGGGTCTCCTGCTACTTCCACGACGCGGCCGCGGCGCTCGTGCGCGACGGCCGTCTCGTGGCCGCCGTGGAAGAGGAGCGCTTCAGCCGGAAGAAGCACGACTACGGGTTCCCGGCCCAGGCGATCGACTTCTGCCTGCGCGCGGGCGGCATCTCCGGCGCCGCGCTCGACTACGTGGCGTTCTTCGAGAAGCCGTTCCTCAAGTTCGAGCGCCTCCTCCTCACGTGCATGCAGGGCTTCCCCCGATCCCGCCGCCTGTTCCAGGAAGCCATGATCCCGTGGCTCGGGGACAAGGTGTGGATTCGCCACCATCTCCAGACGCGCCTGGGCATCCCCGCCTCGCGCATCTTGTTCAGCGAGCATCACCTCTCGCACGCCGCGAGCGCCTTCTTTTGCTCGCCGTTCCCCGAGTCCGCCATCCTCACCGTGGACGGCGTGGGCGAGTGGACCACCGCGACCGTCGGAGTCGGGCGCGGCACCGATCTCACCGTGCTCGAGGAGATCCGGTTCCCGCACTCGCTCGGCCTCCTGTACAGCGCCTTCACCGCGTTCCTCGGGTTCGAGGTCAACGAGGGCGAGTACAAGGTGATGGGCATGGCGCCGTTCGGGACGCCGCGGTACGTGGACCGCGTGATGAAGCTGATCCGGGTGGACGCCGACGGCGGCTTCGAGCTCGACATGGACTACTTCGAGTTCCACCGGTCCGCCGAGCGCACGTACAGCGACCGGTTCGTGGACCTGTTCGGCGCCGCGCGCGACGCCGGGGCGCCGTTCTTCACGGCCGCCAGCGGGTATCCCACGTACTTCGGGCCACGGCCCGCCGAGTACGCGGCGCAGGCGCGGCAGAACCAGCACTACGCCGATCTGGCGGCGAGCGTCCAGGCGGTCATCGAGGACGTCGTGCTCCGGATGGCGCGGCATGCGCACCGCCGGACCGGGCTCTCCCGACTGTGCATGGCCGGCGGGGTCGCGCTCAACAGCGTCGCCAACGGTCGCGTGCTGCGCGAGGGCCCTTTCGAGGAGCTGTACGTCCAACCCGCGGCGGGCGATTCGGGGGGGGCGCTGGGCGCGGCCCTGTGGGCCCACCATGCGGTCCTCGGCCGGCCGCGCGGCTTCGTGATGGAGCATGCGTCGTGGGGCCAGGAGTACGCGCGCCCCGAGATCACCGCGTCCCTCGAGGCCGGCGGGGTCGCCTACCGGGCCTTCGATGACGAGGACCGCCTGCTGGACCACGTCGCCGACCGGCTCGAGCAGGGGCAGGTCGTCGGATGGTTCCAGGGCCGCTTCGAGTGGGGGCCCCGCGCGCTCGGCCACCGCAGCATCCTGGCCGACCCGCGCCGTGCGGACATGAAGGACTTGGTGAACGTGAAGATCAAGTACCGGGAGCCGTTCCGGCCGTTCGCACCGTCCGTCCCCGTGGATCGCGCCGAGGAGTACTTCGCCTTGCCCGACGCCCCCCAGCACTACCCGGCGCGGTTCATGCTCTACGTCGTGGACGTCCACGACGCCAAGCGCGACGTCATCCCGGCGGTCACGCACGTGGACGGCACCGCGCGGCTCCAGACCGTCCGCGAGGAGACGGCGCCGCGGTACCATCGACTCATCGAGCACTTCGGGAAGGCCAGCGGCGTGCCAGTGCTCCTCAACACGTCCTTCAACCTCAAGGGGGAGCCCATCGTCAACACACCGGCTCAGGCTCTGGCCACCTTCGCCCGGAGCGGCATGGACGTGCTCGTGCTCGGCGACTGCGTCGTCGACAAGCACGCGACGCGAGACCCGGCCGCGTGCGCCTGATCGAGCGCCTCACGAACCGGGCCGGGATCGCCGGCGAGCTCCTGCAATTCTTCTGGGAGCGGAAGTGGTGGTGGCTGACGCCCATGATCTTCCTGCTGGTGCTCCTTGGCGGGCTCATCATCTTCGCCCAGAGTTCCGCCATCGCGCCGTTCATCTACACGCTGTTCTAGGAAGCCCTGAGCACGCGGGACTGACGACGGCGCGGCGGAGGGCGGCGATTCGCGGGCCCCCACCCTCCGGCCGAGCCGAAGCGCGATGGGCGCCCGCACGGCCCCCGACGTCGTCGCGGCCGCCGATCGTGTCGTCACGTTGGTCCCGTCGGCGAAGGTTCGATAACGATGCGCCGGGGCGCATTGCGGGCAGCCTCAGCTTGGCTGTGCCGGCTCCGGAGCTCGCCGGCGGACAGAAGACGATGAGTGAGCGGCTCCGTGCCCATGCCGCCCGAGATGTTGTCGACCGTTCCGCCGGCCCCGCTACCGACTCTATCGAGAAGCGGGCTTGGCCGTTCGGCGGCATCACCGGACGCCGATCGTGCGCGCTCACGCCAGCCTTGCCGCCGCCGAGCCGCTTGGACTCTGTCGAGGAGAGCCGCGGCGTATGATGGGCGCTGCCGATGAAGAATGCCCTCGCAGTGCTGTTCGGTCTCGTGGCGTTCGTCGCCCTTGCCGAGGTCGGGTTGCGCCTGGTCGTCCGCTTCCATGCGCCGGTCCGGTATCTGGTGACCGTCGGCGATGCCCCCGAGCAGCCTGTGTTCCGAAGCCTCGAGGCCTACTTGGCGTCGCGCGTCGATCTCGTCCCGCACCGCGACTTCCTGAACTACTGGAACAACGCGTTCGGGCTCAACGACGTCGAGTTCGTGGTGCCGAAACCACCGGGCCGGTTCCGGATCATGGCGCTGGGCGATTCGTTCACATACGGCGTCGTTCCCTACCCGGACGCCGTGATGACGCGACTAGAGGAAGCCCTCCGGGCGAATTGTCCGGGGATCGACGTCGACCTGTTGAACTTCGGGATCGGCGGGACCTCCGTCTGGGACTACAAGGTCCTTTTCGGCTTGGCCGGCCCGACGTTCGATCCGGATCTCGTGCTGGTGAACCTCTACCTGGGGAATGACGGCCCGGACCTGTTCGCTCCACCGCCGTCGTTCCGCCGGGTGCCCCAGTCACTCCGAAAGTTCTACCTCGCGCGCTTCGCGGCCAACCTGGTCAGGGTCGCGACCGGTCTCGAGCGTGACATGGCGACCGGGATCTCGAGGTCACCATGGAGGGCCCCCCTGCACGCCCGGGGGGGTCACATGGTCAACCCCGCCGCACCCATCCATCCGAACGACAGTCGGCTGGTCGGGCCTGTCTATACCCAGGAATCGTTCGTCGGCATCATGTGGAACGAGTACCGGCGCTTCGCCCGTCCACCCGGAGCGCCCTCTGTAAAGCGGGCGTGGGGTCCCACGTTGGCGATCCTCGACCTTCTCCGGCACCAGGTCACCGGGCAGGGTCGCCGGATGGTCCTTTCCCTCTATCCATCGGTGCTCCAGGTCTACCCGGAGGCTCTGGCGCAGCTCGAGGAGGAGTTCCGGCGGCGTCCGAGCGTGGCCGCTTTGGGGCCGATCGCGGTCGACCCTCTGCTGCCGAATCGTGTCGTGCTCGAGTACTGCCGCGCCTCGGCGCTCGCCTGCTACGACCCAACAGCGGACCTCATCGTGAGTAGCCGGCAATCGGCCGAGCCACTCTACAAGGCCCGCGACACGCATTGGACGGTCCGGGGGAATCGCGTCGTGGCGGAGGCTCAGGCTCGTTGGCTTCACCCGTTCGCGTGTCCCGCGGGGCCACCCTCCCCTGGCTCCGAGCACACTCGAGGATGAGGGGCGGCCCAGACTTCTCATGACGTCGGGTCGGGTGCCCTCTCTCCGGTCTCGCGAGGGGCCACCGCCCGGGCTTAGTACACCGAATCATGAATTCGTTCCGGGTTTTAGCCGGTCGCCGCCAGCCTCCGCTGGCGGACTTTGGCTAGGAGCTTCATCGGAGGTGCCTCGGCTCACGGGCCTGGCCGGGCTTCCGCCCCGACGAGCGGCTTCAGGAGATCCGCCGCGTCGCCGCACTCATCGCCGCGCCGGCTCGAGCCCGCGGGCGGCCCGGCCCCGCGCCGTTCTGCTAACATCGGATTCGGATGGCGTTGCTCGGGGCCAGGGCACGCAAGTACCTGCCGGACACTGCCTTCGCCTACGTGGACTCGAAGGGCCAGCGACGCCTGCCCATCCACGACGAGTCCCACGTCCGCAACGCGCTGGCCCGCTTCAACCAGGTGAGGTTCGAGGACGCCGCCGGGCGGGAGCGCGCACGCCGGCGGCTCCTGACCGCCGCCAAGAGATACGGGATCGTCCCGATCGGGTTCTTCGCCGGTCAGCTCGAAGCCGAGCGGCAGGAAGGCGAGTTCCGCGCGCGCGCCGGCGTGGCGCACGATCTGCCGACCGGCCAGGTCACGTTACTCCTGACCGACATCGAGGACTCCACGGGTCTCCTCCGGCGGCTGGGCGACGGGTACGTCGGGCTCCTCGGCGAGGTGCGCCGCCTCCTCCGTCGCGCCGTGCAGCGGGCCGGCGGGCGGGAGGTCGATGTGCGCGCCGACGAGCTGTTCGCCGCCTTCAAGCGGCCCGGCGGCGCGCTCCACGCGGCGCTGGCGATGCAGCGGCGCCTCGCGTCACACGCCTGGCCGGACGGGGCCCGGGTCCGGGTACGGATCGGCATCCACACCGGCCGTCCGACGCTGACCGACAGCGGCTACGTGGGGCTGCCTGTACACACCGCCGCCCGCATCTGCGCCGCCGCCCACGGCGGCCAGACCCTGCTCTCGCGCGCCGCGATGCGGGCCGTCGAGGCTACGGTCCCGCCCGGCGTCCGCTTCCGGGCGCTCGGCCGTCACCGGCTCCACGGCCTGCCGGAGCCGGAGCACCTCTTCCAGCTGAATGCTCCGGACCTGCCCACGCGGTTTCCGCGGCCTCGCACCGCCGCCCGGCCCGCCGCCGACCGCCCGCGCACGACCGCGCCAATCGGTCAACCGCCTCGAGCAAGGGGACAGCGCCCCGAGACGAGGCCTGCCGTCACTGACTCTTAGCACGCCCCAGGTGGAGGCTCATCGGGAGACAGCGAGACGTTCGTCTTGCCCGGTCTGGCTGTTCGGACTCCAGGTGAGTAACAGCCGGCGGTTTGGCCAGAGGGCCACCTCATCCGGGGGAGGTACCCCGAGCGCGGCGGCGCAAGGGGTGCCGGGGCCCCGCTACCCCGCGTGACAGGGAGCGCCGCCGTCACCCGACCCATCTCCGTCAGCGCAGGCCGCGTGCGAAGCTGGCCGCGGCACGTCGAGGGCGGGATTCCGGTCGAAGAAGCCCACGGGTTTGAGCATGAACCCGATGCTCACGACCGGCATCACGGGCCAGTCCTCCGGGCGGACGACGTGATGGGCCCCGAACGTGTACCAGAGGACCACGTCCGTGTCGTCAAGGGGCGCGTCGTCTCGGACATACGTCGGCAGCCCGGCGCCCCCGGGATGCTGGTTCGGGTAGTCGCCGGCGGCGTACCGCTCGCGCGGGTCGTGGCGGGTCACCCAGAGGTGCCGCGTCATGAAGCCGGCTCGGCGAGTCACGGACGCGTCGGGCGCGGCGAACGGCAGAACGTTCTCACCCGGCACGAGCTTGTAGCCCACCGGCTCGCCGAGGCGGTTCCGGACCGACGGGTTGACGACCTTCCAGAACCGTCCGCGAAGTGGGTCGACGAGCCGCCGCGCCTCGCCCTCCGAGCGCAGGAGGGTCGCCTCGGTGTGGAACGCGTTGCGGTGAGGATTCTCCGGACCCGGAGGATCGGCCACCGTGTCGACCTCGTAGACGGAGTTGCGGAGCCCGTCCACCATCATGTCGAGCCGGACGTTGAAGAAGTGCTGGTGGATGGGACCGTACACCTGGGGCGCCACCAGCTCGCCCCAGGGGGGCTTCTCACCGGGGCGCACGGCCCCGTTCGAGACGATCCCGGTCAGCTTGACCTCGAGCTGGATGGTTCCGTCCAGATAGAAGTACCAGTAGAACCCGTACTCGTAGTTCCCCACGGTCGCGATGAACGACACGACGAGCCGTCGCGAGCGCCGCACCTCCGAATAGCCGGTCCGCCAGTCGAAGTGCTTCCAGAGGATCCCCTGATCCTCCTCGTGCACGCAGATCGCGTTCGGCAGCGTCAGCGCGCGCCCCCGGCTATCGTTGACGACCGCGTCCAGGTACCGGATCTCGCCGAGGCAGTCGCAGCCGTTCATGAGGGCGTTCGCCAGGGTCCCGATGCCGTACTCGCCGACGTCGAAAGCGTTGCGGTGGAAGTAGGTGGGGCGCGGGTCACCGTACGGGACCACCATGTCGGCCACCGAGCCCCGGTAGAGGATCGGGCGCTCCCGGCCCTGGTCCCGATACGTCACCGTGTGGATGACGAGGCCCTCGCGCGGCGTGAACCCGAGCCGCATGCGCCACCGCTGCCAGCGGAGCTCGTGCCCCGCGAGCTCGAAGCTCGGCCCCTCGGGTTGCCGGATCTCGATCGGCTTGAGGTCGGTCCGCGTGCCCGCCACGTCGGGGGAGTAGTTGGCGTCCTCCGGAGGGAGGGGCACGACGCCCTCGTCCTCGACCCGGAGCACTCGCATCTCGTTCAGGTCGACGACGGCGACGAGGTTGGCCACCGGCCGGGCGTACCCATTGTCACCCGGGCTCCGACGGACCCACGTGAGCGTGCGGGTGAGGCGCCGCCCGTCCTCGCCCTCGAAGCCAAAATGGCCCGCCGACCACGAATCCACCATGGCGAGACTGAAGTCCGTCACCCCGCGACGGCGCATGGCCGCCTGCCAGCGAGGATCGGCGCGAACCGCGGCCTCGCACTCGAGGAACTCGTCGAGCACGATGGCCGGCTGGACGTCGGGTACGTGCCGCCACGAGATCAGGCGCGCCTCGGACAGCGAGACGACCGCCTCGTAGGTCTTGCCCGCCGCGCTGTCCATGACGACGACGAACGCGGCCCGGTCCACGGGATCGCCAGGCCGGTGGCCGAGCACGATCGCCTTGGACGGCTCGTGAAGATCGATGAACACGACCCGAACCCGATCGCCCAGCATCGGCTGCGCGTGGACAATCTCCCACGCGCGCGTGACCTCGTCGGCCGTGAGTGGATCCAGCGGATGCGTGACGCGGACGGCTTTGCTCGCAGTGGGGCCCATCGACGTGTCTCCCTTCCGGAGTGGAGGCGCCGGAGGTCGCGCGGCAGAACGCGCTCAGGCGCGCCCCGCGTCATCGTGCGCCCGCTCGGGGCGCACCGTCAAGGAGACCGGAGGGTCACCGTCACTCATGAGCCGGGACGGGAGACGGTTGAAGGGGGTCTCGGCTCGGGCGGCCCGCCGAAGACCCAGCGGCAGGCTGGCGCCGGGCGGGACCGCGGTGTAGCGTTGACGCCCAGACTCTTCGCACTGGAGGAGACCATGCCGAGCCGCGCTCGGGATCTGCCGACGGCGGCCTGGCGCAATCGCGGGCGACACCTGGCTCGTGGGCCTGGACGAGATGGAGCGCCTGAAGCCCGGATCGTCGTGGGGGCGCACTACGACATCGACGACGCCTCCGACATCGACGCCTACCGCGGCTATCTCCAGGCGCTCCGGGCGCGCACGGCCGCACTGAAGAAGGACGGCAGGTCGGCGGACGAAGCGGGCCAGCTCCTCGTCGACGAGTTCAAGGCGAGGTATCCCGGCTGGGCGCAGCCGGCGCGGGTGCGGGCCGGGGTGGCCGCAGTCTACCGAGGACTGCCGTAGCCCGAGGTCCCAGACCGACATCGCCACGGCCTCCCCCCTTCTCTCAAGGACTCGCGCAAGCTGCCACGACCACGATGCCCCCGCAGGCGGAGGTCGACCCCATGAAACGGAAGCCCGGCACGCTCTCGATCGTCCGCGGCGGTCGCCTGCTCGACGCGCGCGCCCACCGGGCCGAGGCCGCCGACCTGCTGGTCAGCGGCGACACGATCGCCGAGGTGCGTGCCCCGGGGACGAAGCCGCCGCCCGGCGCCGCCGTGATCGACGCCCGCGGGATGCTGCTCCACCCCGGCCTGGTCAACGCCCACACCCACGCGCACGGCAACCTGGCCAAGGGCATGGGGGATCTCTGGACGCTCGAGCTCTTGCTCACGGCCGCGCCCTGGATCGGGGGCCACCGCACGCACCAGGACCGTTACCTGAGCGCGAAGATCGGCGCGGTGGAGATGGTGCTGAAGGGCTGCACCGCCGTCTACGACCTGCCGCTGGAGCTGCCGCTGGTCACGCCCGAGGGGCTGGAGGCGGTGGGCCGCGCCTACGCCGACGTCGGGCTGCGTGCGGTCGTCGCGCCGATGCTGGCCGATCGCACGTTCTACGAGGCGATCCCCGGACTCCTGGAGGCGATGCCGCCGGCGCTGCGCCGGGACGTGGACCGGCTCCGGCTGGCGCCCTGGAGGCAGAGCATCGCCAGCCTGGGCAAGGCGCTGGACGCCTGGACGCTCGACCGGTACGACGTGCGGCTGGCGATCGCCCCCACCATCCCGCACCACTGCTCGGACGACTTCATCCGCGCCTGCGCGCGCCTGGCCAAGGAGCGGGGCGTGGGGCTGCACAGCCACGTGGCGGAGTCGAAGGTCCAGGCCATCGCCGGCCTGCAGCGCTACGGCAAGACGCAGACCGCCCACCTCGCCGACCTCGGTGCGCTGAGCCCGCGCTTCACCGTCGCCCACGG
Organism: Candidatus Rokuibacteriota bacterium; assembly: GCA_044867785.1. Taxonomy (GTDB): domain Bacteria; phylum Methylomirabilota; class Methylomirabilia; order Rokubacteriales; family DASRDR01; genus DASRDR01. The sequence continues at coordinate 18,513 of JBIOVM010000112.1, forward strand.
AGTCTGGCTCGACGGCGAGGACATGCGACGCCTGGCCGGGCACGGCGCCTCGGTCGCCCACAACCCGGGCAGTAACATGCGCCTGGGCAACGGGCTGGCCGACCTGCACGGGATGCTGATGCGCGGGGTGAACGTCGGATTGGGCACGGACGGCGCCAACTGCTCCGACAACTTGAACATGTACGAGTCGATGCGGCTGGCCTCGCTGGTCTCCAAGACGCGCGGGCCCGACGTCGAGCGCTGGGTCACCACCGAGCAGGTGGTGATGGCGGCGACGGAGGGCAGCGCGCGGGCCCTCGGCCTGGAGGGGCGCATCGGCCGGCTGGAGGCGGGCTACAAGGCGGACGTCGTCTTCCTCGACCTCGCCCATCCGAACTGGATCCCGCTCAACGATCCCACCAACCAGCTCGTGCACACGGAGGATGGCGGCGCGGTGACGCACGTGATGATCGGCGGCCGGATGGTGGTCGAGCGCCGCCAGCTGACCACCGTAGACGTGCCCAAGCTGGCGCGCGAGGCGGAGGCCGCACGGGCCCGGCTGGCCCGCCTCAACGCGCCGTTGAAGGCGCTCTACGAGCGGCTGGCGCCGGTTGTCGGCCGCTACTGTCCGGGCCTCGCCCACGTGCCGTACCATATCGACCGGTACGTCGGCAGCGGCTGATCGAATCCCGCTCGCCCGGCAGGAGCCAGCCTCATCGGGGCCGACCGCGTGTGCATCGCGATCGACTACCGGCGCTTCGCCTCGAGCTTCCTCCCCGCGACGGAGCATCTGCTGAGGACCGTGCCGCGGGAGATCGCCGCGCAGTGGCACGTAGCCCGGCGAGGACCGCCCGGCGCCCCGGCCCGGGAGCGGGCCCGCCCGAGGCGGTTGAGGCGCCAAGGTCTGCTTCCTACACTGTGCCTTGATGCGCCTGGACCGCCGTGCCCTGCTCCGCCACGCCGCCCGCCTCGGCGCCATGACGCTGATCCCCGGGCCCTTGCTCGGTCTCGCACGCTGCTCCGTCCGTCGCGATGACGCCGCGCCCGACGTCCGCCA
>JBIOVM010000113.1:0-21666 GCA_044867785.1 Candidatus Rokuibacteriota bacterium
GAGGCGCTCTCGGCCCGGGCCGTCCACGACGGGCGCCGCGCCGACGTCCTCGTCCAGGTCAACGTCGCCGCGGAGCCGCAGAAGGGCGGCGTGCGCCCCGAGGAGCTTCGCCCGGCGCTCGAGCGGATCGGCGCGCTCCCGGGACTCCGTGTCCGCGGGCTCATGACTATCCCCCCGCTTCCGCGCGACCCCGAGGACTCCCGCCCGCACTACCGCGAGATGCGAAAGCTGCTGGAAGCCGCCCGCAGCTGGGGTGTCGGTGCCGACTTCACGGAGCTGTCGATGGGGATGAGCGGAGACTTCGAGGTCGGCATCGAGGAGGGGGCGACGATCGTGCGCGTCGGGACCGCGATCTTCGGACCCCGGGGAGCGTGACCCCGTGAACGCCCGGCACGCCGTCGCGCCCGGCAGAGGGGATTGACGTGTCGATCCAGGACAAGCGGATCGGGTTCCTGGGCGGCGGCAACATCGGGGAGGCCCTCATCCGGGGCCTCACGAAGACGGGGCTGGTGCCCGCCGAGCACGTGCTGGTCGGAGACGTGCGGGGGGAGCGCCTGGAGGAGCTGCGGCGGCTCTACGGTGTCCTGGTCACCCCCGACAACGTGACGCTCGTCCGGCGGGCCGACGTCGTCATCCTGGCCGTCAAGCCGCAGACCCTGCGCGAGGTCCTGGAGGAGATCGCTCCGGCGACCCCCGGGAAGCTTCTGATCTCGGTGGCGGCCGGCGTGGCGACCGCCGAGATCCGCCGGCACGTCCCGCCGGGCACGCGGCTCATCCGGGTCATGCCGAACACGCCCGCGCTCGTTCTCCAAGGGGCGACGGCCATCGCGCGCGCCTCGGGGCTGGCCGACGGCGACCTGGACACGGCGCGGCAGATCTTCGAGGCCGTGGGCCGGGCGGTCGTTCTCGAAGAGGAGATGATGGACGCCGTGACGGGCCTCTCCGGCTCCGGCCCCGCGTACATCGCCCTCGTCGTCGAGGCCTTGGCCGACGGTGGCGTGCGGGTCGGCCTGGACAGAAAGACCGCGATGACGCTCGCCATGCAGACCGTGCTGGGGACGGCTCGCCTGCTCATCGACACCGGCATGCATCCGGGCCAGCTCAAGGACATGGTGAGCTCGCCCGGCGGGACCACGATCGCCGGCATCCACACGCTGGAGGCGGGGGGTCTGCGGCGAACACTGATCGACGCCGTGGAGCGGGCCACCCAGCGCTCGCGCGAGCTCGGCGAGGGACGGTAGGCAAGCCGTGTTCGTCATCGGCGATCTCGTGCTCGCGATCGCGAAGCTCGTGGACTACGTCCTCTGGGCGTACCTGTGGATCATCATCATCCGGGCGCTGCTGTCCTGGGTGAACCCGGACCCCTGGAACCCTATCGTGCGATTCCTCCACCAGGTGACCGAGCCCGTGCTCCGGCCGATCCGGCAGCGCCTTCCGTACAGCACGATCGACTTCTCGCCGCTCGTCGTCATCCTCGGCATCTATTTCCTCCAGTGGTTCCTGGTCCCGGTGCTCGTGAAGACGGCGTACCGGCTCGGGTGACCCGGAGGGTCAGGAGGGACTCCGATGCGCATGACGGCCACGGACATCCGCCAGCAGCAGTTCGCGGTGCGGCTCTTCCGGGGATTCGATCCGCAGGAGGTCGACGCGTTCCTGGAGGAGATGGCCGACGACTTCGACGAGCTGACGCGGGAGAACGCGCACCTGAAGGAGCAGCTGCTCGTGCTCGAGGAGCGGTCCCGCGGGGTCGAGGGACGGGAGAAGACGCTCCAGGAGACGCTGGTCACGACGCAGAAGATCGCCGAGGAGTTCAAGGAGAACTCGCGGCGCGAGGCCGAGCTGGTCCTCCGCGAGGCGCACCTCCGGGCCGAGAAGTTCATGCAGGACGCCAGGGAGGAGCACACGCGGCTGACCGCCGAGGTCACGAGCCTCCGGCGTCTCCGACGCCAGCTCGGCGAGGAGATCATGAACACGCTCGCGACGCACAAGCGGCTCGCCGAGCAGGCGCTCGCGGAAGGCGATGGCGTCGCTTCCTGAGACGCGCCTGACCGTGACGGTCCGGCCCCGTGCCGGCCGCGACGGCGTCGCCGGGTGGGACGGCCCGGTCCTGCGGCTCCGGGTCGCCGCCCCGCCGGCGGACGGCGCCGCCAACGCGGCGGTCCGCGCCCTCTTGGCCGAGCGCCTGGGTTGCGCGCCGTCGCGGGTCGAGATCGTCCGCGGCCACACCGCCCGGACGAAGATCGTGCGGATCGCCGGCCTCGCCCCGGCCGACGCGGCGGCCCGGCTGGCGATGCCCGGGGCCGCGCGGTCCGACGGCGCCGCGTCTTCCCGGTAGTGGGCGCGCCCCCGCTCGCCTTCAGCCCGCTCAGCTGGCAGGGAGATCGCCTGGTCCTCCTGGATCAGCGCCGCCTGCCCGGCGACGAGGTGTACCTCGAGTGCCGGACGTGGCCCGAGGTGGCGGACGCGATCCGGACCCTGGCGGTGCGCGGCGCGCCCGCGATCGGCGTGGCGGCGGCCTTCGGGGTGGCGCTGGCCGGGCTCTCGAGCTCAGCCCAGGATGGGGATGCGCTCCTCCGGGACGTCGAGGCCGCCGCGGGCGGCCTGGCCGCCACGCGCCCGACCGCCGTCAACCTGTTCTGGGCGCTCGACCGCATGCGGCGGTACGCGCGGAGCCGCCGCGCGCTGCCGCCGCCCGCGCTCCGGGCGGGCCTCGTGACCGAGGCGGAGGCGATCTGCGAGGAAGACATCGCGGCCAACCGCCGGCTGGGAGCCTTCGGGGCCGAGCTGGTGCCGGCCCGCGCGCGCATCCTGACCCACTGCAACGCGGGCGGGCTGGCCACCGCGGGATACGGGACGGCGCTCGGCGTCGTGCGGAGCGCCGTCGAAGCGGGGCGGCAGCCCTTCGTGTGGGTCGACGAGACCCGGCCGGTCCTTCAGGGCGCGCGGCTCACCGCGTGGGAGCTCGCGCGCGAGGGCATTCCCCACGCGGTCATCGCCGACGTCGCCGCGGCCTCCACAATGGCCCGCGGCGAGGTCGACCTGGTCGTGGTGGGCGCCGACCGGATCGCGGCCAACGGGGACACGGCCAACAAGATCGGGACGTACGGGGTGGCGGTACTGGCGCGGCACCACCGGATTCCCTTCTACGTCGCCGCGCCGTTCTCGACCATCGATCCGACGATCCCCGACGGCTCGGCCATTCCCATCGAGGAGCGGGATCCGCGCGAGGTCCAGGAGCTGGCCGGGCGGCGCATCGTGCCGGCGGCGTCCCCGGCGCGGAACCCGGCCTTCGACGTGACGCCGGCCACGCTCGTCACGGCCATCATCACGGAGCGCGGTGTCTTCCGCCCTCCGTACGCCTTCGGGCGGTAGCTCGAAGCAAGGAGCCGCAGCATGAAGAAGTACCATCTTCTGGCGCCCGGGCCGACCCCGATTCCCCCCGAGGTCCTCCAGGCGATCGGGCGGCCGATCATCCACCATCGGACTCCGGAGTTCGAGGCGCTCTTCGCCCGAGTGCGCGCCGGTCTCGCCGAGCTGATCGAGACACGGAGCGAGGTGATCGTCCTGGCGGCCTCCGGAACGGGCGCGCTCGAGGCCGCCGTCGTCAACGTGTGCTCGCCGGGCGACGAGGTCATCGTCGTGCGCTGCGGCAAGTTCGGCGAGCGGTGGAGCGACATCGCGCAGGCCTTCGGCGTCACCGTCCACGCCATCGACGCGCCCTACGGGGACACGGTGGAGCCGGTGCGGGTCGAAGCCGCGCTCGCTCAGCACCCGCGGGCCCGCGCGCTCTTCGTGACGCAGAGCGAGACATCCACCGGCGTCCTCGAGGACGTCGAGGCCTACGCCGCGCTCACCCGGCGCACCGAGACCCTGTGCGTCGTGGACACGGTGTCGTCCTTGGGCGTGGTGCCGTGCCCGATGGACGACTGGGGGATCGACGTCGTGGTCGCCGGGTCGCAGAAGGGCCTCATGTGCCCTCCGGGCCTCGGCTTCATCGCGATGAACGACCGGGCGTGGCGTGCGGCCGAACGGGCGACCTGCCCGCGATTCTACTGGGACCTGCCCACCGAGCGCCGCTGGCAAGCGAAGAACCAGGGCCAGTTCACCCCGGCGGTGTCACTCTTGGCCGGGCTGGACGTCGCCCTGGGCCTGCTGCGGGCCGAGGGGCTGCCGGAGGTCTTCCGGCGCCACGACCGCCTGGCGCGCGCGGCGCGGGCCGGCGCCCAGGCGCTCGGCTTGAGCCTCTTCGCTCGGGCCACGCCGAGTCCCGCGGTCACCGCCGTCGTCGCACCGTCCGGCGCCGACGGCGAGGCGGTGGTGCGGATGTACGGCGCCGAGCACAACGTGACGATCGCCGGCGGGCAGGGCGAGATGAAGGGCAAGCTGTTCCGGCTGGCCCATCTCGGGTGGGTCGACGAAGCGGACCTGATCGTCGGGCTCGCCGTGCTCGAGCGCGTGCTGCTCGGCCTGGGAGTTCCCGTGGAGCTGGGCACCGCGGTCGCGGCCGCGCAGCGGATCTTCGCGAAGGAAGGCTGAGCCGGGGGTGGCCGGCCCGGCCGCGAAGCGGGTCCTCGTCACCGACTCCCTGCAGGACGTCGGCGTCGAGACCCTCCGTCGGGAAGGGCTCCTGGTCGACGTGGTTCCGACCCTGTCGCCCGACGTGCTGACGCGGCGGATTCCCCCGTACGCGGGGCTGGTGGTCCGGAGCGCCACCCGCGTCACCGCGGAGGCGATCGAGGCGGGCGCCGCGCTCGAGGTGATCGGTCGGGCCGGGGTCGGCCTGGACAACGTCGACGTGGAGGCGGCCACGCGCCGGGGCGTCGTCTGCATGAACACCCCCGGCGGGAACACCATCGCCGCCGCCGAGCACACGATGGCGCTCCTGCTCGCCGTCGCCCGGAAGCTTCCCCAAGCTCACGCGCACCTCCGCGGCGGCAAGTGGGAGCGCGAGCGGTTCCTCGGAGCGGAGGTGTACGGCAAGACGCTGGGCATCGCGGGCCTGGGGCGGATCGGCTCCGAGGTCGCCCGGCGCGCGCAAGGCTTCGCCATGACCGTCCTCGCCTACGACCCGTACCTCGGCGCGGACGTCGCGGAGCGGCTCGGGGTCGAGCTGGTCGACCTCGACACGCTCCTCCGGCGGTCCGATTTCATCACCATCCACCTTCCGCTGACCAAGGAGACGCGCGGTCTCGTCGGCGCCGCCGAGCTCGCCCGGACGAAGCCCGGCGTGCGGCTCGTCAACTGCGCCCGCGGGGGCATCGTGGACGAGGCGGCCCTGGCGGCGGCGGTCCAGGCGGGGCACGTCGCGGGCGCGGGGCTCGACGTCTTCGAGCGCGAGCCGCCCTGGGGCTCCCCGGTCCTCGATCTGGACCCGATCGTCGTGACCCCGCACCTCGGCGCGTCGACCGAGGAGGCGCAGACCCAGGTCGCGGTCGCCATCGCACAGCAGGTCGCCGACCTCTTGCTTCGCGGGGTCGTCCGGCACGCGGTGAACGCGCCCAGCGTGGACCCGGAGCTCCTGCGGGAGCTGGCGCCCTATCTCACGCTGGCGGTGAAGCTGGGCTCGTTCCTGGGCCAGCTCGCCGAAGGGCGGATGTCGGACGTGCGGCTCACGTATGCCGGGGAGGTATCCGGCCACGCGATCCAACCGCTCACGGTCACGTTCCTGCGCGGCCTCCTCGGCGTGATCCTGGAGGAGAACGTGACCGACGTGAACGCGCCGTATCTCGCCCAGCAGAGAGGTCTCCGCGTCGTCGAGGCGAAGACCCCCGTGAGCGAGGACTATCCGAGCCTGGTGACGGCCGAGCTCGCCACCGACCGCGGGCAGTGGCAGGCGGCGGGGGCGCTCTTCCACCGGAAGGAGCCCCGGATCGTCCAGGTCGACGGGTTCGACGTGGAGGCGCCGGCGTCGGGCTCGATGGTCGTCCTCACGAACGACGACGTGCCCGGCGTCATCGGCCGGATCGGGACCCTCTTCGGCGCGCGCGGCATCAACATCGCGGGCATGCAGCTCGGCCGGCAGCGTCCCGGCGGCCGCGCCGTGTCGATCCTGAGCCTGGACACCCCGGTCTCCGACGCCGTGCTGGCCGAACTGCGGGCGCTGCCCTCGATCCGATCGGCGCGCCTCGTGCGGCTCTGAGCGAGAGGGACGATGCTGTCACCGGCGCGCTCGGCCGCGTGACACTGCGTGTCCCATCATCGACCTCGCCGTGACGCCTTCCGGGTAGGAGAGCGCGCCTCAGCGGTACGCCTGGGCGTCGGTTGCGGGCGGTTACAGCTGGTTCCCCATCGGGAAGCGAAGTGCCTCGTTCTCCCCTGAACGGGTGACCCGGACTCGGCGCCACGGTCAGGTTGCGTCGACCGCGCCGCGCTCAGGGCCGCGCCGCGCCGGCAGGTGCCCGGGGTCGAGCCGGCTCTGCCCGCAGGAGCTCCCGTAGCAGCTCGCGGGAGCGGGCGCCGGCCCAGTCCCGGGCGCCGATGGCCCGTGCCACCGCGTGGCCGTCGCGTCCGATCACGAAGGTAGTGGGCAGACCCATGACACCGTACGCGCGCTGGATGGCGCCGCGCGGGTCAACGAGGACCGGGAACGTGAGCCCTGCGCTCTGGAGTACTCGCGAACCACCGGAATGGATTCGCTCGCGTTCACGGCGACGATCGCGAGGTCCTGGACCCCCAGCTCGCGGTGGAGAGACTCGAGCACTTGCAACTCCGGCCCGCAGGGCGGGCACCACGTCGCCCAGAAGGTCAGGAGCACGACCTTCCCGTGCAGCTCGGCCAGCGTCAGTGCAGGCCCGTGAGTGGTGAGACCGACGAAATCGGGCGGTCGCTCGTTCCTGGCGTAGCCGCCGAGGTCGAGCGCCGACAAGAGCGACGAGAGGTCCGCCGCGGCCGACTGCGCGGGTGCGGGCGCGGATCGACGCTAGCGGCGCAGGCCCTCGACGACCGGGGCGAGCAGCTCGATGCCCTTCGGGCCGGGCGGGTGGACGAGGCTCAGCGTCAGCTGCCGCACGCCGACGGCCTCGAAGGTCCGCGCGTGCTCGAGGAGCTCGACCGCCGTCCCGACCCGCGCCATCTGCCGCATGCCACCCAGCTCGAAGACGGCGGCGCCGGGCGGCGCCGGCACGCCCGGCAGCCCGGGGCGCGGCGCCCCCGACGTCGTGAGCGCCACGCGCGTCCCGGCCGTGCGCGCGATGGTCGCGGGATCGCGCCCCGCCTCGGCGCACGCGCGGGCGAGCGCCTCGAACGGCGGCGCGACGCCGCCGGCGTCGAGATGGTAGTCGGCATCGTAGATGTCGGCGTAGCGGGCGGCGAGCGCCAGCATGCGGGGGCGCTGGGCGCCGATCAGGATCGGGGGACCTCCCGGACGGGGACCGCGAGGGGCAAGGACGCAGTCGCGCGCCTGGTAGTACCGCCCCTGGAAGTCCACGTGGCCCTCGCGGAGCAACGGGACGATGATCGCGAGCGCCTCCTCGAACCGTCCGACCCGGTGGTCGTACGGAATGCCGAAGGCCTCGTACTCCGGCTCGTGCCAGCCCGCGCCCAGGCCGAGGACGAGCCGCCCGCCCGACACCTCGTCGAGCGTGTCCGCCATCTTGGCGAGGACGGCGGGATTGCGAAACCCGGTGCAGGCCACGAGGGGCCCGAGGTGCAGGCGCGTGGTCGCCTCGGCGAGGGCGGCGAGGATCGTCCAGGATTCCCAGACGCCGCGGAGCTTGCCCTCGTCCATGTTGACCTGCATGAGGTTGCCCGGAGGCGACTTCCGGAACAGGAGATGGTCCGGCACGAAGAGCGTGTCGATCCCGACGGCCTCCGCGGTACGGGCCATCTCGCGGAGATCCGTCCAGCGCACCGGCCGGCCCTCGCCGAAGGCTCCGGCGCCGATGGGCAGCATGAGTCCGAGTCGCATCCGGTCCTTCCCTGTCACGCGGGGCTCCTCTCGGGCAGAAGGGTGGTCGAGCTCGTGGTCGCGGCGCTGACCGCGCTCAGATTGTAGCTCTCGGAATCCAGACCCGCATCGCCGCCGGGCCGCGGTTGGCCCACGCGTAGTACGGGATCGCCGTCAGCTCGACCTTGCGCCGCGGCGCGGGCGGCCCGGAGCCGACCGGGCGATGCAGCCGGCCCTGCCACGCCGCCGTGTCGACCTGGAATCCTGCCGCGCGGACGGTGGTCACGCCCTCGAGCAGGGCGGGCTCCCAACGAGACGTGAGGGTCCCCGTCGCGTCGATCTCGAGCTCGGCGATCGCCCGGTCGTCCTGGTCGGTCTGCTCGAGACAGTAGACGAGCGGGCCACGATCGATCGCGAGACATCCGCGGGTCGACTCGATGGCCGGGTGCGGCTCGATCAGCCTCGCCGGCATCGGCAGGTCGAGCTCGACGGTGTCTCCGTCGCGCCAGCTCCGCTCGAGTCGCAGGTAACCGGCGGCATTCCGGGTCCCGTCCGCGCTTTTCCCGTTCACCCGGACGGCGGGGTGGACGCACCACTCGGGTACGCGCAGGGCGAGGGCCCACTGACCGCGGCTTGCTCCCTCGACCGTCATCCGGATCGTTCCTTCCCAGGGGTACGCGGTGTCCATCCGGAGCGTCACGGACTCCCCGCCCGGCAGCTCGGTCGCCACGCGGGCCGGCGCGTACTGATGGATCTGCAGGCCGGTCGCGTCCCGCGTCGCGACGTAGTGGCCGAGCGACGCCAGGAGCCGCATGACGTTCGGAGGGCAGCAGGCGACGAGGTGCCATTCCTTGCGCCGGCAGCCGCCGCGCCCGAGATGCTCGGGCTGGCCGTTGCTGGCGAGGGGGTTCACGTAGAAGTAGCGCTCGCCGTCGAGCGACACGCCGGCGAGCACCGCGTTGTGGAGCGTCCGGTCGATCAGGTCCGCGAAGCGCGACTGGCCGGTGGCGAGCAGCATCCGCCAGCTCCACAGGATGCTGCCGATGGCCGCGCACGTCTCGCAGTACGCGAGGTCGTTCGGCAGCTCGTACCGCTGACCGAACGCCTCGCCCAGGTGCCGGGAGCCGACACCACCCGTCACGTAGAGCTTGTGACCGACCAGATCGGACCACTGGCGGTCGAGGGCGGCCAGGAGCGCGGGCTCCCCGGTCTCGAGGTACACGTCCGCGACGCCCGCGGTCAGGTACAGCGCCCGGACGGCGTGCCCCTCGACCTCGCTCGCTTCCCGCACGGGGACCCGATCCTGGTAGTAGGCCGAGCTGCCGTACCGTCCGGGGCCGAGCCAGCCCCGCCCGCGCTGATCCAGGAAGAAGCCGGCGAGCGCCAGGTACCGGCGCTCGCCGGTCAGACGGTAGAGCTCGGTCAGGCCCAGCTCGATCTCGGGGTGGCCCGGCGTTCCCGGCCGCTTCCCCGGTCCGAACGTCGCGTCGAGGTAGTCGGCGAAGCGGCGGGCGATCCCGAGCAGGCGCTCGTCGCCGGTCGCCCGCCGGTGGGCCACCGCGGCCTGGAACAGGTGCCCCGCGCAGTACAGCTCGTGACCCTGGGCGAAGTCCGTCCAGCGGCGGCCCGGTTCCGCGACCTGATAGTGGGAGTTCAGGTAACCGTCGTCGCCCTGGGCGGCGGCGACGATGTCGATCGCGGTCGTCATGTGGGACAGGAGCCAATCGCTCGGGACGCGCGCGTGCTCGTAGGCGGCGGCCTCGATCCACTTGTAGACGTCGGAGTCCATGAACACCGGGCCCTGATACCGTCGAGTGGACTGTCCCGCCGCGATGCGGAAGTTCTCGAAGTTTCCCGCGGCCTCGAGCATCCGGTAGCCGTGGGGCAGGGCGGCGTCGCGGTTGGTCGCCTGCCGCCTCGCCCACAAGCCCCCCTCGATCGTCACGGCACTTCCGTCGAGCGTCCGCAGCGTGGCCGCGGCGCTCCGGGTGGTGTCGGTCGGCGGGGCGCCACGGGTCGGAGTCCCTGTCATCTGGCCCTCCTGGTCTGTCGTCACGCGAGATCGGGTGTCAACGTGAGCGTCGCCCGGACGGTCTCACCGGGCTCGAGGCTCAGCATGCCGGTGTCGGCCTGCCCGGCCGCCGCCCGGTTGAACGCGTCGGTGATGTGGCTCACGGGCTCCGCGCAGAAGAACGGCTGGCCCGGTGGCGTGTAGACGACGAGCGTGCGGAGCGGCTCGCTGGCATCGAGGCGGAGCTGGGCCCGCCGCTCGGGCCAGGCGACGACCGCTCGGCCGGGCCAGCCGACGAACGCGTTGTCCAGCGATACCCGGTCGACCGCCAGCCCACGCCCCGGGTCGCGATCCGCGGGCGGCGCGACACGGGAGACCGGCAGGATCTCGGCGTCCGTCAGCCAGAGGGCGCCCACCGAGGCAGTGAGCGTCGTTCCCGGAGTCCGCGGAAAGTAGGGGTGCCAGCCCAGGCCCGCGGGCATCGGCTCGTCGCTCTCGTTCGTCAGCCGGAGCTCGAGCTCGAGCGCCGTCGCGGTGAGGGTCACGCGCTGGACCGCCCGATAGGCCCACGGCCAGGGGCCCGCCGCATGGCGGTACTCGAGAACGGCCCGCGTCGGTCCGACGTCCACGACCTGCCACGCGGCGCGGAAGCCGTGCCCGTGGATGGCGTGGCGATCGCCGGGCCGGCTCGGCGGAAGGCTCACCGCGCGAGAGCCGAAGGTGAAGCGCCCGTGCCGGATCCGGTTCGACCACGGGACCAGGGGAAAGCTCGCCATCGCCCAGGGGTCGCGGTCCCGCATGGCGTCATCCGGTGCGGCCCGCAAGAGCTCGACCGGCCGGCGGCCCGACTCGGACCAGAAGCGCGCGATCGATCCGCCGACCGACGGCGCGAGGACGACGCCGAGCGGGCCGGTGCGAAGCGTGATCGGGTCCATGCCGGCCGAGGATAGCGGCCGCTCGCGGTCCCGGCAACCGGGGCGGCGTGTGCTAGCGTGGGTCGGACCCGCGCCACCGTCCACGTCCAGCGAGCCAAGGAGGGCGGCATGACGACGTACGCCACGTACCCGAGCTTGCGCGACCGCGTGGTCCTCGTGACCGGCGGCGGAAGCGGGATCGGCGCCTCCATCGTGGAGCACTTCTCGGCGCAAGGCTCCCTGGTCGCGTTCCTCGACATCGACGATGCGGCGTCCGCGCGGCTCTGCCGAGAGGTCGCGGCGGCGGGTCGTGGCGAGCCCCTCTTCCTCCACTGCGACCTGCGCGACATCGACGCCCTGCGGGCGGCCGTCGGCGAGGTGCGCCGTCGACTGGGACCCATCCGCGTCCTCGTGAACAACGCCGCCCACGACGAGCGCCACGCGCTCGAGAGCGTCACTCCCGAGTACTGGGACGACCGGCTCGCGGTCAACCTGCGGCACCAGTTCTTCGCGGCGCAGGCGGTGTACCGGGACATGGCCGCCGCCGGGGGCGGGGCCATCGTGAACCTGGGCTCCACGTCGTGGATGGTCGGGCAGGGCGGCATGCCGGGCTACACGGCCGCCAAGTCGGCGGTGGTCGGGCTGACGCGCGGGCTCGCACGGGACCTCGGCCCGCACGGGATCCGCGTCACGTGCGTCGTGCCGGGCTGGATCATGACGGAGCGCCAGCTGCGGCTCTGGCTCACGCCGGAATCCGAGGCCGAGCTCCTCCGTCGGCAGTGTCTCAAGCGGAAGCTCGTGCCCGAGGACATCGCGCGCGCCGTGCTCTTCTTCGCGGCGGACGACAGCGCCGGGTGCACGGCGCAGAGCTACGTGGTCGACGCCGGCTGGACCTGAGCGCTCGGAACCCGAGCCGCGTCCGAGCGTGCCCCGCCGGCGTCCCCGCGCGACCCCTACTCGGTCCGCAGCTCCCGCGCCCGCGCCTTCAGCACGATCGCGCGGCCGTCGACCGTCCAGCCTCGCTCGGCCCGGTCCAGCGCGTCCGGATCCAGGCGGGGCAGACGGTGTCCGTCGGCCAGGGCGTCCCCGGGGGGCTCGGCGTGGTGCAGGCGGAGGACGAGCGTGGCCGGCGCGGCGGTGGCCTCGAGAACGACCCGCTGATGGTCACGGCGACACCGAAAGTCGACCCGCCCGGCGTCGGTGCGCAGCGCAAAGGTCGCCTCCGTCGTCACGAACGCCTCCACGGTCAACGGGTCGGCCGGCCGTTCGGCGACGTGGCTCCGCACAGGACCGAGGACGAGGAGGCTGTTCTCGCGGAGGTAGAGCGGCAGCTCGCGAAGAGGCACCGGGCGGCGGAGCGTCCGCGGGCCCTCCAGGATCGCGCCGCTCCACCAGTCCATCCAGAGGCCGGGGGGCAGCCACGTGGTCACGTGACCGTCCGGACGCGTGACCGGCGACACGAGCAGCTCCCGACCGAGGCAATACTGGAGGTCGAAGGCGAAGCCGGCGGGATCGTCCGGAAACTCCATGACCATCGGCCGCATGAGCGGGACGCCCGTCTCGGACGCCATCCAGCCGTGGCTCACCAGGTACGGGACCAGCCGGCTCCGGAAGCGGGCGTACTCCCGGAAGATCGCCAGCGCCTCCGCGCCGAACCGCCAGGGGTCGCGCGGCGTGGCGCCGTGATAGCGGCTGAGCGCCGAGAGGAACCCGAGCTGGGCCCAGCGGACGTACAGCTCCGGCGTCGGGTCGCCCCAGAATCCGCCGATGTCGTGGCTCCAGTAGGCGACGCCGCTCATCGCGCTCGCGAGGCCTCCGCGCAGCGTGCTCGCCATGTCGAGGAACGTGCACTCGGAATCACCCGCCCAGTGGCCCGGATAGCGCTGCACCCCGGGCGCGGCGCTCCGCGACCACGCCACGGCACGCCCCCCCTGCGCCGCCTGCGTGGCCTCGAAGCACTCGCGCTGGTACAGGAGGGGATAGGGGTTGTGCATCTCCGCGCCCGTCAGGCCGTTGGCGAAGCGCGCGTCCTCGGGAATCTCCTCGGCGAAGTCCGGCTTGAAGGAGTCGGCTCCCAGCGCGAGCTGGGAGTCGAGCAGCCCGCGGTACCAGCGGACGGCGTCCGGATGGGTGAAGTCGACGATGGCGCAGAGCCCCATGCCGCGCTCGGTCCGCTGGTTCCACACGAGGGCGTCGTAGACACTCCCGTCCGGACGGCGCAGGAAGTACCCGCGGGCCGCGCCTTCCTGGTAGCGCGCGCTCTGACACGCGACGTAGGGGTTGATCCAGAGACAGTTGTGGAAGCCGTGCCGGTGCAGCTCGCCCATGAGGCGCTTGGGATCGGGAATCCGCTCGGTGTCCCACTCGAAGTCGCACCACATGAACGCGCGCTGCCAGAAGGAATCGAGGTGGAAGACGTCGCACGGGATGCCGTCGTCGCGGAGCCGCCGCGCCTCCGCGAGCACCGAGTCCTCCGTGAACTTCACGAAGCACGTCGACGCCCAGAGGCCGAACGCCCACTCCGGCGGAACGGGCGGCTTTCCCGTGAGGGTGGTGTAGGTCGCGAGGATCTCCTTGGGCGTGCCGGCAAGCACGTAGTAGTCGAGCTCGGGCCCGGCGGCCTCCATCGTGTAGGCGCGGTTCGAGCGGCTGCCCAGGTGGAACGTGACGGCCGTCGGGACGTCCACGAAGAGGCCATACCCGCGGCTACCGACGATCAGCGGGATGTTCTTGTAGGCGAGCTCCGAGCGGGCCCCGTAGGGATTCCGGTTCCAGATGCGGATGGAGCGGCCGACGTGGTCCAGCCGCGTGAACTTCTCGCCCCCGCCGTAGAAATGGTCGTCCGGGTCGAGCAGGAAGTTCTCGAGCACCGCGAGCGTCCGGCGCGCCGGATCGTGCGGCAGGCTCTCGACCTGGAATCCCGGCCGGGGTCCCAGGCGATGGCCCGCGAAGTTCACGTCGTCGGGCACCTCGTGGGTCAGCAGGCGACCGTCGGCGTCCCGGAATGCGAGCTGCCAGGGATCGAGGGACGCCTCGACCGCCAGGTGCGGGGTCCGCACGACGACCCGTCCCTCCGGCGCCTCCACGGTGAAGCCGCCTCCGCGCGGTCGACCGACGACGTACGTGAACGTCTTGCCGAGCGGCGCCGCGCCGGCGGTGATCCGGACCCGGACGGCCCGCGATCCGGCGACCTCGATGGCGACCCGCGCGGCCGCCAGCAGCTCGGTGACGCACCGGAACTCGACGCCGTCCCGGGTTCGCTCCCACGTGAGCGCCCGGAGGAGACCGAGGTTTCGGGATTCCATGGACCCTCCGCGACCGGTGGCTCGGTTATCCCTTGACGGCGCCGAGCGTCAGCCCCCGGACCAGGAAGCGCTGCAGGGCGACCGTCATGACGATGTTCGGCAGCATGACCATCACGGCCGCCGCGCTCATCTCGCCGTAGAGCGGGCCCGCGTCGGTGTTGAACCCGGCGACCACGACCGGCAGGGTCTTCGCCTTGACGCCGCTCAGGATCAGGGCGAACAGGAACTCGTTCCATGAGACGAGAAAGGCGAAGATCGCGGCGACGACGAGACCGGGCGCCACGATCGGCAGCACTACCCGCAGGAGCACCCCGACGCGCGAGCAGCCGTCGATCATGGCCGCCTCCTCGATCTCGAGGGGGACGTCCATGAAGAACCCGATGAGAAGCCAGATGGTGAATGGCAGCGCGAAGGAGACGTAGGCGATGAGCAGGCCGGTGTAGGTGTCGAGCAGCCCGAGGCGCTGCATCACGAGATAGTACGGCACGACCAGGACGATGCGGGGCGCCATGCGGGTGACCAGCACCAGGAAGCGCACCGCGTCCGAGCCCGGGAACCGGAAGCGCGCGAAGCCGTACCCCGCCAGCACCCCGAGCACCAGGCTCCCGACCGTCGTTCCGATCGCGATCACCAGGCTGTTCGTCATGTACTCGAGGAACGGGATGTTGCCCAGCACCCAACGGTAGTTCTCGAGGACCGGGTCGAAGACGAGCCACTGGGGCGGACGGGCGTAGAGACTGCGCTCCGTCTTGAAGGAGGCCGTCGTGATCCAGAAGATCGGGAACAGCGTCCAGAACAGGACGGGGCCCAGCGCGATCACCGTCAAGACGACCCGAAGCCTCGTCGGTTTCACGCGGCGTTCCCGGCTCGACGCGGCGGACGCAGGATCGTCCGCATGAGGACCCAGCACATGAGGGCGACGAGCGCCAGCGTGACCATCCCGAACGCGTTGGCCAGACCCATGTGGCCGAGGCCGAACACGCGGTAGTTCAGCATCTGGATCGTCTGGGTCGCCGTGCCGGGGCCGCCTCCGGTGAGGACGAAGATGATGTCGAACTCCCGGAAGGCGTCCATGCCGCGGATCAGGACCGCCACCAGCATGATGTAGGTCAGGAGCGGCACCGTCACGTGGCGGAAGGATTGCCAGCGGGACGCCCCGTCGACCGCCGCCGCCTCGTAGAGCTCGGCGGGCAGCATCTGGAGGCCGGCGTACAGCACGAGGAACATGAACGGGATCGTGCGCCACGCGTCGACGAGGGTGATCGACACGAGCGCCAGGGTGGGATCGCCGAGCCAGGACGGGCGGCCCAGCCCGGCGAGGTTCAGGTAGTAGTTCAGCACGCCCAGCTCGGGGTGGAAGATGACGCGCCACATCGTCGCGCCGACCACCGGCACGATGAACAGGGGGAGCAGCAGGAGCACCCGGAGCGGGCGGAGGA
The DNA here is from genome assembly GCA_044867785.1 of Candidatus Rokuibacteriota bacterium. GTDB lineage: Bacteria > Methylomirabilota > Methylomirabilia > Rokubacteriales > DASRDR01 > DASRDR01. The sequence continues at coordinate 15,555 of JBIOVM010000113.1, forward strand.
AGCGCATCGGCTGGGCGAAGAGCAGCGCGAGGCCCAGGCCCGCGAGGAACTCCACGGCCACGGCGCCGACCGTGAACAGCGTCGTGACCACGACAGCCCGCCCGAACTCCGGATCGGTCGCGAGCTGGAGGTAGTTGCCGAGGCCGACGAACCGGATGTTCCGCGGGCGGAGCAGCCACCACTCGTAGAGGCTGATCCACGCGGAGTAGATCAGCGGAACGAAGTCGATCGCGAAGAGAAAGACGAGGCCCGGAAGCAGGAACCAGCGTCCTGCCCGGGCCCCGCCCATCGTCGCCCGGTCCCGGCTACTTGCCGAGGACCTTGTTGACCCCGGCGTCGATCTCCTTCAACGCGGCGTCGAGCGTGAGCTCGCCCGCCGTGAGCTTGCCGGCCGTGATGCGGACGTGCTCCTGGATGTCGGCGTACTCCCGGTAGCGCGGCCGCCCCTTCGTGACCTGGAGGCTGGCCAGGAGGGTCTCGGCGTAGGGCAGGGCGGCCTTCGTGCCGGCGTCCTGGAGGACGGACACGCGCGGGCTGTGGATGGCCGACGTCGCGCTCGGGAACTTCACGGCGGCGAGCCCGAACTCCTTGCTCGAGAGCCACTTGGCGAACTCGAACGCGGCCTCCTGGTTCGGGCTGTTCTTGGCCACCGCGATCGTCCAGACGCCGCGCATGGGCGTCTGGCGGACGGCCTTCGGCACCACCGCGTAGCCGAGCTTCCCGGCCACGCTCGACCGGCTCGGGTCCTCCATCGGCTTCGCCCCCGACGCCCACTGGATGGCCATCGCCGCCTGGCCGGTCTGGATCGCCTTGTTGACGTCGGCGAAGGTGTAGCTCCGGACGTTCGGCGGGGTGAACTTCAGGAGCTCCAGGAACATCTCCCCGCCCTTCCGGCCGGCGGGGGTGTTCGCGCCGCCGCGCCCCTGGGCGTCGATCAGCTCCGCCCCCTGGGACCACATGGACAGGAGGAGGTACAGCGAGGTCTGGATGTCGCTGCTGGCGGTCATGGCGAATCCGTACTGCTCCTTGGCCGGGTCGTGCAGGGCCTTGGCCGTCGCGAGGAGCTCGTCCCAGGTCGCGGGGGGTTTGAGGTTCTTCTGCGCGAGCAGGTCCTTCCGGTACACGAGGATCTGGACGTTCGGATCCACCGGCAGCGCGTACTGCTTGCCCTGGAAGGCTCCGGAGGCGACCGTCGTCGGGACGAAGTCCTGCATGTCGACGCTCTTCAGCCGCTCGTCGAGCGGCGTGAGGAACTCCGACAGCGGCGGGATCCACGGCTCGTCCAGGAACAGGACGTCGAAGCGCCCGCCGGTGCTGAGCGCGAGGAGGTTCTTCTTGTACATGTCGGCGAAGGGCGACGCATCGATGAGCACCTTGATGCCGGTCTTCTTCTCGAAGTCCGGCAGGTTCGCCCGGAGCACGTCCTCCTTGAACCCGGCCAGCATGGACAGCGTGATGGTCTTCCCTTGGGCCCAGGCCGCCGAGTCCGCGATGAGGAGCGCGGTGACGGCCAGAGCCAGGCTCAGGACGAGCCGCGCCCGCCGGCGCGCGCCGGGGATGATCCGATCTCGACGAAGGATGCTCATCTCCACGCCTGTCCTTTCCGTGCGAGCGGCACTCGGGCTCCACGCTCCGAGTGGCGTCGCGCCTTCACGGCGTTGTGAATCGGCGGTATCCGCGAGGTGCCGCCGCACCCGGGTGTGACGCGTCGTCGAGAGCTTCGGCGATGCTCCGTGCGGTCGAGGGTCGCTCCCGGGACAGCCGGTGTCAAGCGACGTCGGATCCCTGCCGCGTCGACGACCGGCGCGGCGACGATGCGTGCGACGTCCATGGGTCCACTGTTCTCGCGGCGGGCCGGAGGCATCGCGCCCGGCCTTTCATGAGCGAGCGGCGATCGAGCTCAAGGCGGTGGACAAGTGGTTCGGGCGGCGGCACGTCCCCCGTGACTTGACCCGCGGTGTCTCGAAGAGGGGGTCGTCGTGGTCTCCGGCCCGTCGGGATCGGGCACGAGCACGCTCATCGGCTGCGTCGATGCGCTCGAGCGGATCCACTCCGGCGAGATCGTCGTGCTCGGAGAGCCCGTCTCCCGGGCGGACACCGACCTCACCGCGCTCCGGTCGCGCGTCGCCATGGTGCTCCAGTCGTTCAACCTGTTCCCCTCGCCGGAACGTGACCGGTCACAATCTAGCACTCGATCGGGGACACGTACACGGCTCCCGCCACGGCGCGAAGGGCGCCGGCCGGGGCTTCCGTGCGCGCGGCGACCGACGGATCGGCACGGCCGTTGACAGCCCCGTCGAGCCCTTGCTAGGGTGTGACCGGTCACACGACCGCATGACGATGTCGCCGTCATCCCCGGCGGGGAAGCGCGTGACGATCCGGGACGTCGCCCGGTTCGCTCGCGTGTCCCACCAGACGGTCTCGCGCTTCATCAACGGCGAGAATCACGTCGCGCCGACGACGCGCACGCGGGTGGAGCAGGCGATCGCCAAGCTGGCGTTCCAGCCGAGCCACATCGCCCGCAGCCTGGTCAGCCGCCGGACGAAGACCGTCGGCCTCGTCATGGGCGACGTGGCGAGCCCGTTCTTTCCCGACGTCGCGCGCGGGGCGGAGGACGTCCTGGCGCCGGCGGGATACAGCTTGATCCTCTCGAGCAGCCGGCGGGACCCCGAGCGCGAGCTCCGGAACGTCCGGCACCTCCTGGAGCGCAGCACCGACGGCTTGATCCTGGGCGCGCCGCAGTGCCCGGCCGGTGACCTGGCGGAGCTGGCCGAGCGGGCCGGCGTGCCGATGGTCTTCCTCAATCGCGAGGTGTCGGGGCGTCACGTCGCCGCCGTCTGGGTCGACTGGCCGAGCGCCACGACGGAAGTCGCCGCGTATCTCGCCGGCCTCGGCCATCGCCGTATCGCGTTGATCGTCCCGTCCCGGACCGATGCCCGCGTCGGCAACCGCGAGGACTGGTATCGCCCGGCGTTGGCCCGGATCGGCCTGGGCTCCAACCGATCGCTGATCTTCCGGGAGGCCATGTCGCTCGAGGGCGGCCACCGCGCGGGCGAGCAGCTGCTCGACCGGGAGCCCCGCCCGACGGCGGCCATCTGCCACAACGACGTGATGGCGATCGGACTGCTGCAGGCGTGCGCCGAGCGGCGGGTCCGCGTGCCGCGGGACCTGTCGATCGTCGGATGGGACGACGTGCCGTACGCGAGCCTGGTCACGCCGCCGCTCACGACCGTGCGGGTCCCGCGCTACGAGCTGGGCCGGGCGGCGGCCGGGCGCCTCATCGAGCTGATGGCGGGGCGAACCGGAGACCGCGCCGCCCCGCCGCTGGAGCTCGAGCTGGTCCGTCGCGGGAGCTGCGGGCCGCCCGCGGGAAGCCCGGCGCCGACGCGCGCGGCTCGTACCGGAACCACGCGACCTCGCCGCGGATCCTCGAGCTCGTCGTCATGATCGCGGGATCGGGACCGACCCTCATCGCAGAGGGCGAAAGGGGACATCCATGAGCGACTCAGAGCGGACAGAGCGACCCCACGACGAACCCGGCCTGTCGCGGCGCGACATGCTGCGCCTCGGCCTCTTGGCCGCCTCGGCGGCCCAGCTGCCGGCCGGGCCGGCGGGGGCCCAGGGGCCGAAGCCGGGGGCGCACCTCATCGGGAAGCTGGAGGGCGCGGAGGTCGTCTCCGATCCCGCCCTCGTGCCCAAGCGCTTCAACGAGGCGCCCCAGCTCGCCGAGCTGGTGAAGGCGGGCAAGCTGCCCCCGGTCGAGCAGCGCATCGGCCAGGACCCGCTGGTGGTCAAGCCGCTCCGCGAGATCGGGCGCTACGGAGGGACGTGGCGCCGCGGATTCACGGGCGCCTTCGACACCTCGAACGCCCATCGCGCGGCCCAGAACGACAAGCTGCTCTACTGGGACTACACTGGCACCAAGGTGGTTCCCAACATCGCTCGCGGCTGGGAGGTCAGCCGCGACGGGAAGGTCACGACGCTCCTCCTGCGCCGGGGCATGAAGTGGAGCGACGGCCAGCCGTTCACTGCCGACGACTTCGTCTTCTGGTTCGAGGACGTCTACCAGAACAAGGACCTCGTGCCGACGCCGCTGACCGTGATGACGATCAACAGCAAGCCGATCGCGATCCGGAAGGTCGACGCCGCCACCGTGCAATTCGTCGCGCCCGATCCGTACTACGCCCTTCCGGTCGTGCTCGCCTCGGTGTGGGGCATCGGGCACCATGCGCGGTTCGGGCGGGACGCGCTGGGGGGCTTCGCGCCCGCGCACTACCTCAAGCAGTTCCATCCGAAGTACACGTCGAAGGCCGAGATCGACAAGAAGGTCGCCGAGGTGAACGTCAACAGCTGGGTGACCCTCTTCAAGAACCGCAACAACTCGTGCGTCAACCCCGAGCTGCCGGTCGTGACGCCCTGGAAGACGACCTCGCCGATCAACACGCCGCGGTTCATCCTCGAGCGGAATCCCTACAGCGTCTGGGTGGATACCGCGGGGAACCAGCTCCCGTACATCGACCGGATCCAGATGACGCTCGGAGAAAACCTCGAGATCATCAATCTCCGGGCGATTGCCGGCGAGTACGACTCACAGGCGCGGCACATCGACATCGGCAAACTCCCGGTGCTCCTCGAGAACCAGCAGAAGGGCGGTTATCGCGTCTACCTGGATCCGTCGGACCAGGGCGCCGACGTGGGCCTTTTCTGCAACACCAGCTACGAGAAGGATCCCGAGATCGCCAAGTGGCTCAGCTCGCGCGACTTCCGGATCGCGCTGTCCCACGGCATCGAGCGCCAGCAGATCAACGAGACCTTCGTGCTCGGGCTCGGGCAGACCGGCTCGGCGGCGCCGGGGGAGCGGACCCCGTACTTCCCGGGGCCGGAGTACAAGACGCTCCACGCCACCCACGACGTCCGGAAGGCCAACGAGATGCTCGACAAGCTCGGGCTCGACAAGAAGGATGCCGAGGGGTATCGGCTGCGCAGCGACGGCAGTGCGCGCCTGCAGATCGCGCTCACGACCTACGTCGGCTTCCTGCCGTACACGAAGATCGCCGAGATGATCGTCGAGCACTGGAAGAAGATCGGCATCCGCGGGGACGTCCAGGAGCTGGAGCGCGGCCTGGCCACCGCCCGCATGCGCTCGAACGAGCATCAGATCTACTTCGAAACCCAGTGGGGCGCCGACAACATGTACGGCCACGCGCCCTGGTTCTTCCCCACCGACGGCGGGGTGCCGACGGGCCCGCTCTACGGGACGTGGTACTCGAGCGCCGGCACCCAGGGCAAGACGCCGCCGCCCAGGATGCGCGAGCTGATGGAGAAGTACCGGAAGTCGTTCGGCGTGCCCGATCAGGAGCGGACGCAGCTGGCCAAGGAGGTCTGGAAGATCGCCCTCGACGAGCTGTGGGTGATTCCGGTGATCTCGAACTCCCCCGCGTCGCAGGGCGTCCGGGTGATCAAGAACAACATGGGCAACATCCCGGAGCGGCTCTGGAACAGCGCGGTGAGCGACAACCCGCACATCGCGCACACGGAGACCTGGTACTTCAAGTCGTAGTCTTCACGGTCACGGTGGCGGCGGGCTGGTCGGGCAGGCGGACGAGAATGAACCCCTCGCCGTCGGTCCACCAGCCCGCACCCGCCGCCCCGGATCCGGCCAGTCTCGGCAGCTCGCCGTGGCCTTCCACGGCCACCGAGACCGGCCGGTCCATCCGCAGCCGGAGCACGTAGCGCCGCCCGGCCGGAATCACCGACGGGTCGCCGGCCGGTTGGCCGATCCGCACCACCACCCGGCCGGGCCCGGTCTCACACTCGAGCGGCGTCAACGCGTAGCGGCCCTCGCGGTAGGCGTTCGATCGGCCGTCGTCCTCGTAGAGCTCGAAGCGTGACGCGCCGGCCGGATAGATCAGGAGCGTCACCTCGTCCAGCGGCCGCTCACCCGTGTGCTGGACGACCGGCCCCATCGGCAGGATCGCACCGGCCCGGACGAGCAGCGGCAGCCGGTCGACGGGGGCCGGGAGCGTGACGCCCCCCGGACCCTCGTAGGCCGCACCGGTCCAGAAATCGTGCCACCGGCCCGCCGGGAGGTAGACCGGCCACGCGGTCGCGC
>JBIOVM010000114.1:0-19571 GCA_044867785.1 Candidatus Rokuibacteriota bacterium
GCGGCAGGCGTTCGGCCTGCCGGCCGAGGGCTGACGTGACCGGGCCGTCGCTCCTGCCGGGGCCCGATCCCAGCTATCGCTTCATGCCCGGCGGCGAGCCGTACTCCTCGGGAGTCGTCGCGACGGCGGGGTGGGAGGTGGTCCATGCGACCCTCCAGGCCCCGGTGCCGTGGCGGGAGGGCTTCGCGCGGATCGATCGCCGCCTCCGGGCGCTCGGGCGGCCGCGGACCGCGCTCTGCGCCATCGAGCTGCGCGTGCCGACGCCGCTCACGTTCGCGGGCTTCGCCGAGTTCAACCGCGGCTACCGCGAGCTGCTGGGGGAGTGGGGGCTCCTGGTGGACGGGCGCAATCCCGTGGCGCGGACCAACGTGGCGCCCGTCGTCGGGCCGCCGCCGGAGGCGTCGCTCTACGCCTTCTCCTACACGGTGGCGGCCGAGCCGGGCGAACGGTCGTACGGTCGGCCCACGTTCGTGGCGGCGGGTTCGGGCGAGCTCCGGCCCGGCCAGGCGTCGCGCTCGGGAATCGTGCGGCCCGACGAGACGTCCCCCGACGCGCTTCGGGAGAAGGCCGGCTACGTGATGGGCGTGATGCAGGCGCGGCTCGCGGGGCTCGGCGCCGCGTGGACGGACGTGACGGCGGTCGACATCTACACCGCGCATCCCCTCGAGAGCTTTCTCGCGACGGAGGTTCTCGCGGCGATGGGACCGGCGGCGATCCACGGGGTCCACTGGTACTTGTCCCACCCCCCGGTGGCGGGACTGGCCTTCGAGATGGACCTCCGCGGCGTGAGACGGGAGGTGCGCCTCCTGTCCGCCGGCTCTGCGTGAGCTCACGGGCCGCGCGGGGTCACCGGGCGCCCACGCACCGGCGGCCCGCGCGATCCATGCCCGGGGGCCACGGCGTTCCGGGAGGATTCGGCGCCCACGGCAACCCGCGCGACTTCCAGCTGATGCTGGGTCGGCTCGAGGATCCGGGCCGCGCCCGGTGGCAGCGCCCGCTCGCGCTGGTCCGGGCTCTCGGCCTCCGCCGGGGCCAGACCGTGGCCGAGATCGGCGCCGGGTCGGGCTACCTCGTGCGGCGGCTCGCGCGCGCGGTGGGGCCGCGCGGGCGCGTCTACGCCGTCGACGCCGAGCCCCGGATGCTCCCGGTCCTGCTCGGGCGCCTGCATCGCGCCGGGATCGGCAACGTCACGCCCGTGCTCGGCCGCGATGACGACCCGCTCCTGCCCGACGGCGCCTGTGACCTCGTCCTCGTCGTGAACACGTACCACCACTTCCCCGGCGGGCCCCGCTACCTGCGTCGCCTGGCGCGGCTCCTCCGGGCCGGCGGTCGGCTGGTGAACGTCGACTTCGACCGCCGGGAGACGCCGGTCGGCCCGCCGCTCGAGCGTCGGATCGCGCGGGAGACCTTTCTGCGCGACGCGGAGCGCGCGGGTCTGCGCCTGGTGCGCGACGTCACCTTCCTGCCGTACCAGTACTGCGTGGTGCTCCGGCGGCGGTAGCGAGCGGTGAAGAGCCCGCCGCACCCGACGCTTCCCCAGTACTACGGCACCACCGAGTTGCGGCAGGGGTTCGTGAACGACCTCTTCGACCGCACGGCGCGGTGGTACCGGGCGATCGATCGAGTCACGGCCTTCGGCATGGGCCCGACCTATCGCCGGCAGTCGCTGCGCCGAGCGGGGCTCCGCGCCGGCATGTCGCTGCTGGACGTCGGATGCGGCCCCGGCCTGACCGCCCAAGCCGCCAGGAGGCTCGTCGGCTCGGCGGGCGACGTCGTGGGACTCGATCCCAGCGCCGGCATGCTCCGCGAGGCGCGACACGGCGGATGTCGGGCCCTCGTCCAGGGCGTGGGCGAGCAGCTGCCCTTTCGCGAGGCCCGGTTCGACTTCGTGAGCATGGGGTACGCGCTTCGGCACGTCTCCGATCTCGACGCGGCGTTCCGCGAGTACCGCCGCGTGCTGAAGCCGGGGGGCATTCTCCTGTTGCTGGAGGCGTCCCCGCCCCGGTCAGCCGCCTTTCGGTCGGTGTCGCGCTTCTACATCCGGACCGTCGTCGGAACGGGGCTCGCGGCGGCGACGGGCAACCGGCACATGCATACCTTGATGCGCTACTGGTGGGACACGACCGAGAGCTGCGGGAGCCCGGGAGCGATCCTGGCGGCGCTCCACCAGGTCGGCTTCGTCGAGGGAACGGTGAAGGAGCTGTTCAACGGGCTCCTTCGCGACTATCGCGCGGTGAAGGCCTGAGCGGACCGTGACCGGGGGCGGCGTACGCCGTCGAGGTGCGCGTTACCGGTAGGAAAGAAATCCCGCTCGTACGAAATCGTCGTCGAAGCCGAAGAATCGACGCAGCCCGAGCTCTTCCATGATGGCGAAGCTCGCGCAGTCGACCCAGCCGACGCGGAGATTGCGGTGGCGCATGAAGAGCTCCCAGGCGCGGCGGCGTCGCTCGGCCGTGGACTCGACGAGATGTCCGAGCCGGCCGGCCTGGAGGGTATCGCCGAGCGTGAGCGCCTGGTCCACGGCTCCACGCGCCTTGAGCAGCGTCACCGCCTCGGCTAGGACCCACTCGCTGGTCACCAGGCCCAGCCCCTCGGCGTCGAGTCGCCGCAGCAGCGCGCGCGCCCTGGCGTGATGCTGGTCACGGCCGTACCTGAGTGCCACCCACGCACCGGTGTCCACGAAAACGGCTTGGAGGGCGCTCAGGAGCGGCGGCTCGCTCTCGCCTTGCGGCGTCGATGCCCGGAACGCCGGGACACCCCGTACAGATAGAAGTCGACGTCCACCGAGAGATTCGGATCGGGAGCCGGGTCCTCGAAGGGTTCGGCGAGCAGAACCTCCCGGACGGCCTAGGGCGTCGGCTGGGCCGTTCCGGTGCGCGACAGATACTCCGCGAGGGCTTCGCGGACGAGGCTCCCGAGCGACAGTCTCCTGGCGTGTGCTGCTTCTGCGGCGCGCCGGTGAAGGTCGGGTGGGAGGAGAAGCTGCGTGCGACGCATGTGTATGAGCCTACATTACCGAGGCTCGCCCAGGCAAACGTGGCGATACCGAGGCGGCGGAGGGCAGCTGCGGCTGTTCTGCGTGCCCCGGGAAGGGGCGGGCCTGCCCCGGCTAGAGCCCCGGGCGGCGCTCAGTCGGCGGCGGGTCGTAGGCGCGGATCGGGGGCACCGGGCGGGTCCATCGCTCGACCTCGACCAGCGCGTGCTGGCCCGCGCACGCCTGGGCGAGCTTCGAGGTGCCCCGGTCGAACGTGAGCACGTTCGGGTTGCCGTGGACGCACATCGAGTCGGGGTCGGCGGGATCGAGCGGGTCGTACCAGGCGCCGGTCGAGAGCTGCACCACGCGCGGGCGCACGGCGTCGGTGACCACGGCGCCCGCGAGGCAGCGGCCCCGGTCGTTGAACACCCGCACCACGTCGCCGCTCCGGATCCCACGCGCGGTCGCGTCCGTCGGATGGATGCGGATCGGCTCGCGGCCCTGCACCTTCGACGCCTGGCTGAACGCGCCGACGTCCAGCTGGCTGTGGAGCCGCGTCGTCGGATTGTTGGCGACCAGGTGGAGCGGGTAGCGGTCGGCGAGGGGCGCGCCGAGCCACTCGCTCGGCTCGAGCCACGCCGGGTGACCGGGGCAGTCCTTGTACCCGAAGCGGTCGATGGCCTCCGAGAAGATCTCGATGCGACCGCTCGGCGTGCCGAGCCGCTCGCCGTCCGGGTCTTCCCGGAAGCGCTGCATCAGGACCAGATCGGCGTCGGCGTCGGTCATCTCGAGGGACCCCTGCGCCCAGAATCGGTCGAAGTCGGGCTGGGGCGGCCCGCCGCGGTGGAGGACCTTCTCGCGCCACGTCTCGTAGAGGTGCCGGAGCCACGCCATCTCGTCCCGGCCTTCCGTGAAGCGCGGCTCGATGCCGAGGGCCCGGGCGAGATCGGCGAAGATCTCGTACTCGCTCCGGGCCTCCGCGTGCGGCTCCACCACCCGGCGCATGGCGATCAGACAGGGATCGTTCGGCGACCCGCCGATGTCGTTCCGCTCGAGCGTCATCGTCGCCGGCAGCACGACGTCGGCGTGGCGCGCCATCGGCGTCCAGAACGGCTCGTGGACGACGATCGTGTCGGGCGTCGCGAGCGCGCGGCGAAGCCGCGCCAGGTCCTGGTGATGATGGAACGGATTCCCGCCGCACCAGTAGACCAGGCGGATCCGCGGATACGTCAGGCGATGGCCGTTGAAGTCGAAGGGCTCGCCCGGATGGAGCAGCATGTCCGCCAGCCGGGCGAACGGGATGGCGGCCCGGACGGGGTTCGCCCGCTGCGGGAGCGCCGGGGGATGGACGCGGAGCGGAGGCCGGCCGACGTACCCGATGGAGCCGTACCCGCTGCCGAAGCCGCCCCCGGGGAGGCCGATCTGCCCCAGCATCGCGGCGAGGGTCACGACCATCCACGGGGCCTGCTCGCCGTGCTCGATCCGCTGGAGCGACCAGTTCGCGTTGATCAGGGTCCTGCGGGCCGCCATCCTCCGGGCCAGCGCCCGGATCGTCGCGGCGGGGATGCCGGACAGCCGCTCGGCCCACTCGGGCGTCTTGGCGGTTCCGTCCTCCGCGCCGCGGAGGTAGCTCTCGAAGCGGTCGAAGCCGACGCAGTACCGTCCGAGGAACGCGCGGTCCGCCCGATCCTCGTCCACCAGCGTGAAGGCGAGCGCGAGCATCAGGGCGACGTCGGTCCCCGGCACGACCGGCAGCCACTCGGCGTCGAGGAACTCCGGAAGGTCGTCGCGGAGCGGGCTCACCAGGACGAACTCGGCCCCGCGCGCCTTCATCTGCCGGAGATGGTCCCGCAGGGGGTGACGGCTCGCCCCGCCCGGGGTCACCATCGTGTTCTTGAGCGGGATGCCGCCGAAGCACACGAACAGCTCGGTGTGGCGCTCGATCACCGACCAGGCCATCGCCCGGTCGAGGTAGCCGCGCATGTCGCCGACGACGTGCGGCATGATGACGGTGAGCGCGCCGTTGCTGTAGCTGTGCTCGCCGCGGACGAAGCCGCCCAGACAGTTGAGGAAGCGGTGCAACTGGCTCTGCGCGTGGTGGAAGCGCCCGGCGCTGGCCCAGCCGTAGGAGCCGCCGTAGACCGCCTCTCCGCCGTGCGCGTCGTAGACACGGCGCAGCTCGCGCGCCAGGAGATCGATCGCCGTCGCCCAGCTCACCGGGACGAAGGGCTCCGCGCCCCGGCGCCCGTCCGGCCCGGGACCACGGTCGAGCCAGCCGGCCCGGACCATGGGCCGCGCGATCCGCGCTCGGTGGCGGAGACTCGCGGGGATGTTGTCGAGGAGCGGCGAAGGGTCGGAATCCTCCGGATGCGGGTGCACGGCGACGACGGAGCCGTCGACCACCTCGGCCTCGAAGGCGCCCCAGTGGGACGTGTGGAGATGCCGCGTGCCCGCCATCCGTGCTCCTCCCGTCGGGGGAATCCCGGATCCCGTCCCGCCCGACCCCGTCCCGATGGCCGATCGTCGCACACTCGGGCGATTCCCGGAACGTCCCGGATCCGCCCGGGCGAGGCCTGCGCCGGCGGTCGGTCGGATAGACTGGAGCCGAGATGAAGGAGCTCGCCGACGCGGCGCGCGGCGCGCGCGAGCCGGCCGGCGCGGCGGCCGACGCGCCGATCATCCTCTACGACGGCGTCTGCGCGCTCTGCCACCGGCTGGTCCGGTTCGTGCTGGCCCGAGATCCCGCTGGCCGGTTCCGCTTCGCCGCGCTACAGAGCCGTCTGGCGCGGGAGATCCTGACCCGGCACGGCCGCGACGCCCGGGACCTCGACACGCTCTACCTGGTGCTGGCGCACGGCCGCGCGGGCGAGCGCCTCCTCCGGAAGTCCGACGCGGCGCTCTGGGTTCTCCATCGCTTGGGCGGCCCCTGGCGAGCGGCGGCTGCGCTGCGGCTCCTCCCCACCGGAGTGCGGGACCTCGGCTACGACTGGCTGTCGCGAAGCCGCTACCGGCTCTTCGGCCGGTACGACGCCTGCGCGCTTCCCGACCCGGGCCACCGCGCGCGCTTCCTCGATCCCGGCGGCTGATCCCCGACGCGCTCGCGGGGTCGGCGCGCGACCACGATACGCGCCCCGCTCGAGGGGCCGAGGCCTCGAGGGTCAGTCGGGGAGGGCGGCCAGGAGCGCGGCGATGGGCGCGTTGTCGCCGAAGGTCTCGCTCACGTGGGCGTAGCGGTCGACATTGCCCGGCCCGAAGACGAAGCTCCCGCCCAGCTGGAAGGGATGCGGGCCCTTTCGACCCTGACGATGGCCGGCCGCGTGAGCCCGGATGCCGGCAAAGACGTTGTGGGGACGGAGCGCGTGGAGCGGCGACGCCGAGCGAAGGCTGGCGGCCCGGTACGCCTCGCGGTTCACGTCCGCCAGGAGCGTGAAGCCGATGCGGGTCTCGGCACGGAATCCGCGGGCGTAGTCGGGATCGCCCAGGCCGATCGCCGCCAGGCGGACGTTCCGCGCCTCGAACTCCGCCTGGTGGTCGCGCAACTGCGCGACGTGCTCGCGGCAGAATATTCAGCCGTAGTGCCGGAGGAAGACGACGACCGCAGCGGCATCCGCCCACAGCGAGCCCAGGGCCACCGGCCGGGCGTCCGCATCCGGCAGGACGATCGGCGCGAGCCGCTCCGCCAAGTTCCCCTCCACGCTCACGGGCTACTCCTCGACTCCGCGGTCGTCGACCGGACGGCTTTGGCTCGACGGCCTTCGGCCTGTGGCGGTCTGTCGGCTCATGCGAGACGCCGGTGCTCCACCATGAGGCAGCGGTCCTGGACGACCCGGATGCCCGCGCGGGCGAGCGTCTCGGCGGTCTCGGTGTGGGTGATCCCGAGCTGGAGCCAGACGGCGCGGGGGCGCACGGCCAGGATGTCCGGCACGTGGGGCGGGATGTGCGGAGGGCGCCGGAAGACGTTCACCATGTCGATCGACCCCGGGACCTCCCGCAGGGACCGGTAGACCCGCCGCCCCAGGATCTCGACGACGTCGGGATAGTAGACGGGGACCGGGACGACGTCGTACCCGTGCCGCGCCATGTACTCCGGCACGTAGAAGGCCGGCGCCCCCGCGCGCGACTCGGGCTTGATGCCGAGGACCGCGATCCGGCGGCATTCCCGGACGATGTTCGCGATCTCGGCGGAGCTCGTCACGAGGTTCGCCCGCCAGGCTTCCACGGCTCGGCCGGGCCTCAGGGGCCGGCGAGGAAGCGCCGGAACCGGCGTGCGACCTCCGGCGGCTTGATGGTGGGTCGGCCGAGCTTGGCCAGCGAGCCGGCGGCGATGCGCACGTGGATCAGATGCGGCCCCGGGGTCCCGCGAGTGGCCGTCAGCGCCCGCTCGAAGCCGGCCAGGCTGTCGGCGCACGCGCCGGTCGCGTAGCCGGCGGCGAGGGCGATCGCCGCGAAGTCGACGTTGGGCGACACCGTGGCCTGCCCGCCGGTCGAGTCGTGGGCGCCGTTGTCGAGGATGACGTGGACGAGGTTCGCCGGGGCGCGGCTCCCGATGGTCGCCAGGTTGCCCATCTTCATCAGCGCGGCGCCGTCGCCGTCCAGCACCACGACCGGGCGCGACGTGTGGAGCGCCACGCCGAGCCCCATCGCGCTCGCGCAGCCCATCGAGCCGACCTGGTAGAGGTGCTGGGGCCGGTCGGCCAGCGTGTAGAGCTCGCGGCCGCACTTGCCGGTGGTGGCCACGACCGCGGCGTCCGGGGTCACGAGCGCGAGGAAGCGCTCCAGGACGGCCACGCGGGTCGGGCGGGGGCCGTGCTCCCCGAAGTCGCGCCGCGCACCCGGCGGGCGCGGGTCGAGGGGCTTCTCGTGGAGCCCGTCGTCGCGGACCGTGTCCTTCGCCATCACGAAGGCGAACGGCAGATCCGAGCGGGCCATCTCGCTCTCGGCGAGAGCCAGGCTCGGCTCGACCTCCTCCGTCGCCGCCGGGAAGGGCCGGTGGGGAATCCCCATCGTGTCGAGGAAGCCGGCGGTGATCCGCCCCATCAGCTCGTGCTGCGGCTCGTCGCCGATGCCGGGCTGGCCCCGCCAGGTGACGATGAGGAGCGTCGGAATGCGGAACGGGAAGTTGAGCGAGGTGAGCGGGTTGACGGCGTTCCCGAGCCCGGAGTTCTGGCACATGACGACGGTCTTCCTGCCGGCCAGCCACACGCCGGCTGCCACGGCGACGGCCTCGCCCTCGCTGGTCGCCCCCACGTAGCCGAGGGCGGGATCGCCGATGACCCGGTTGATGAGCGGCGTGAGGAACGAGCACGGCACGCCCGCATAGAACTGGAAGCCGCGGGTGAGCGCCGGTCCGATGAACGCCTCCGCGCCGATCATCGCTCCGTCGTGGGCTCCCGCGTGGACCGAGATCCCGCCCGGGCCCGCGTCGCGCGCTCACTCTCGTCCGGCGACATGACCGTCAGTCCCGGGCGATGGCACGCGGCCGGGCGCTCGTAGAAGGCGTAGGCCAGATCGTTGCGCGTCCAGAGATGCCGGATGAGCTCTTCCTCGTCGTCGTCAGATCGGGCTCAGGTGAAGTTCCGAGCCCGGGCCAGGTCGAAGGCGTCGTCGACATCGAGCCAGCCGCCCAGGACGTAGACCACTCCGATGGGGTGGCCGGCGGCGATCAGGCGAGAGAGCATCTCGAGCAGACTGGCCCGCTCCAGGGTGCCCTCGGCGCGCATGGCCTGGAGCTCGGCGCGGACGAGCGCCGCGCCGCGCGCGGAGAGCTTGCAGAGCCCGATCCATTCCCCGTCCGCCTCGGCGGGGCGAAGGTCGTTGCCGATCCGACGGAGCCAGACGGGCTCCTCCTCGTCCAGATAGTTGCCCGAGTGGGGCCGGGAGCAGCCGACCAGGTCCGCGACGCGCTCGGGATCGGCATCGGTCCGGTTCTTCTGGAGCGCGTCGACGGCGACCACGACGTCCCCCTCGGCGGCGAGCAAGCCGTCCAGGAGGTGACGGCGAAAGAGGATGTCCCCGTAGCTCAGGACACACGGCCCCTCGAGGCGGTCGATCGCGCAGGCGAGGGACGCGGCCTCACCGGTGGTCTCGTACGCGTCGTTGTCGACGGTCGAGATCGACGGCAGGTCGATCGCCTCCTTCCGGTAGCCGCGCACGACCGTGATGTCCCCGACGCCGGAGTCCCGGAGCGCGGCGACCAGCCGGCGGAGCAGGGGCTGGCCGCGCACATCGATCATGCACTTCGGGCGTTCGGCGGTGAGGAGACCGAGGGCCGCGCCGCGCGAGGCGGCGATCACGATGGCCCGCGGCCGGATCGGAGGCGGGCCGAGGTACCTCCGCTCGGCTTCCTCCAGCTCCCAGTTCCCGGCGAGCGCGAAGACCTCGCGGACGCTCGCGATCGCCCCTTCGACGCCGACCAGGCTCTCCTCCTGGTGGACCCGGCGGCTGACGTCGCGCATCGCGCTGATGGCGGCGCGAAGGTTGTGGTTCGCCCAGATGACCGCGGAGATTCCCGCCCGGCGGAAGACGTCGGCGGGCGTCGCGTAGTACATCGTGGGAACGATGACAAGCGGGCCGCGCCGGCCCCACTCGGCGGCGAAGGCGAGGATCTCGTCGGCGGTCGACCGCTTGCTGTGGATGAGGATCGCGTCGGCGCCCGCGGCCCGGTACGCCTCGGCCCGCTGGAGCGCCTCGTCGAGGCCACGCCCGGCGATGAGCGCCTCGACCCGCGCGACGATGGAGAAGTCGGAGTCGGTGGCGCTGTCCTTGCCCGCCTTGATCTTGCCGCAGAACTCGTCCGGGTCGGCGAGCGGCTGGTGCTCGCCGATGAACGAGTTGGTCTTCGGGAAGAGCTTGTCCTCGAGGCAGACGGCCGCCACGCCGCGCTGGCACAGCTTCCTGACCAGGCGCCGCACGTTGTTGAAGTTGCCGTAGCCGGTATCGCCGTCGAGCAGGATCGGGATCGACGTGGCGTCGGCCATGAACTCGAGCACCTCGAGGACCTGGGTCCAGGAGGCCTCGTTGCTGTCGCGGACGCCCAAGGCCGCCGAGACGGTGAGCCCCGAGGCCCAGATCGCCGGGAAGCCCGCCTCCTCGACGATCTTCGCCGAGAGCCCGTCGTGCGCCTCCATGAGGAACGCGAGCTCGGGAGACTCGAGCAGGGACCGGAACCGCGCGGCCTTCGATCCGGACCCGCTGGACGGAGACATGGCGTCAGGATACACCCCGGCTGACCGCGGAAGCCCCCCGCGAGGGGCGGCATCCGCGCGGATCACGCGATCGGTGCGGGGAGCCGGGCGACCCGCGTCATCCGGGCCGCCCGGCGGCGACGGGCGGCGCTACTTCTGGCTGACGGCCGGCCCGGCGGACGCGGACACCGTCTGGATGAAACCCTGGGCGACCTGCGGGATCGCCAGCTGCGTGCCGAGCAAGATCTCCTGGACCGTGTAGCCGCGCCCGTAGAGCGAGTGATTCCAGTCGTCGCGCGCGCGGACGCTGGCGCCGCTCAACGACAGGCCGGCGAACAGCCCCTGGGTCCGCGAGTACGTCACGATGTCGGTCGTGAACTTGAGGTCGGTCTGGAGCTCCGACCGCCGCCCGGTGGGCCCGGCCGCCGCCGACATGTCGGCGCCCAGCGTGAACTCGCTCGAGAGGAGCCCCTGGAGACCCTTCGGCGTCATGATGAGCAGGACGACGTCCATGACCTCGGCGCCGATCTGGAGGCCGAGGCTCCCGCCCGCCATCCGGAAGATCGCCGGGGGGCTCCACGATCCGTCGGGTCGGCGCGCCGTGGCGACGCCGTCGCCCGCCGTGCCACCGATCAGGAAGGCGCCCTTCACGACGCCGGGGAACACCGCCACCGCGTGGGCCCGGGCCAGGGCCTCGCGCGGGATGCCTTGGCCGTCGGGCACGTTGATCATCTCGTAGAGCGCCGTCGTGGCCTTGGCGAAGCTCGCCGCGAGCTCCGGGCTCTGGGCATCCGCGCGGACGGTCGCGAGCGCCGACACCACCAGCACGGCAAGACTGAGACGCTGCCAGGTCCTGTTGCGCATGCCTGTTCCTCCCAAGAGAAATCGAGGCCCGCGCCGCTTCCGAGAGCGCCCGGGCCTTCCACGCCAATCTGCCTCAGGGGCGGCCGAGGCCCCAAGCTTTTCGTGAACGGAGTCTGATGACTTCGACGCGCGCCCCGGCGCGGGAGCGGGGATCCCGGCCGCGAGGCGGGCGCGAGCGCCCAATGCCGACACCCGAGCCAGGACCGCCGCCCAACTTCATCCGGACCGCCATGCAGGAGGACGGGCGCACCGGGCGATGGGGGGGACGCGTGGTCACGCGGTTTCCGCCCGAGCCCAACGGCTACCTCCACATCGGGCACGCGAAGGCGATCTCGATCGACTTCGGCCTCGCGCAGGAGTTCGGCGGGACCTGTCACCTCCGCTTCGACGACACCAACCCGGCGAAGGAAGAGGTGGAGTACGTCGACGCGATCCAGGACGACGTGCGGTGGCTCGGCTACGACTGGGGCCGGCACCTCTACTTCGCCTCGGACTACTTCGAGCGGCTCTACCAGTGGGCGGAGGAGCTGATCCGGCGCGGGCTCGCCTACGTCGACGACCTCTCGGCCGAGGAGATCCGCCGTTACCGCGGCACCCTGACCGAGCCCGGCCGCAACAGCCCCTACCGGGACCGGTCGGTCGAGGAGAACCTCGACCTCTTCCGCCGGATGCGCGCCGGCGAGTTCCCCGATGGGACGCGGGTCCTGCGAGCGAAGATCGACATGGCGTCCCCCAACATGAACATGCGCGATCCGACGCTGTACCGGATCCGCCACGTGTCGCACCACCGGACGGGGGACCGCTGGTGCATCTACCCGATGTACGACTACGCGCACCCCCTGTCGGATTCCATCGAGCGGATCACGCACTCGCTCTGCACCCTGGAATACGAGGACCACCGGCCGCTCTATGACTGGCTGTGCGAGGCGCTCGAGATCTACCACCCGCAGCAGATCGAGTTCGCGCGGCTCAACCTGGCCTACACGGTCATGAGCAAGCGGCGGCTTCTCAGGCTGGTCCAGGAGGGGCACGTGCGGGGATGGGACGACCCGCGGATGCCGACCCTCGCCGGCTACCGCCGCCGCGGCGTCACGCCGGAAGCGATCCGCGACTTCTGCGAGCGGATCGGGGTAGCCAAGGCCAACAGCGTCGTCGACCCCGCGCTGCTCGACCACTGCGTGCGGGAGGACCTGAACCGCCGCGCTCCGCGGGTCATGGCGGTGCTCCGGCCGGTCCGGCTGGTGATCGAGAACTACCCCGAGGGCCAGGTCGAGGAGCTCGAGGCGGTCAACAACCCCGAGGACCCGGCGATGGGCGTGCGGAAGGTGCCGTTCTCCCGCGTGCTCTGGATCGAGCGGGACGACGTCCGGGAGGTGCCGCCGCCGAAGTACTTCCGCCTGTTCCCGGGCAACGAGGTACGCCTCCGCTACGCCTACATCGTTCGCTGTACCGGTGTCGTCAAGGACCCGTCGACGGGCGACATCGTGGAGGTGCGCTGCACCTACGACCCCGCCAGCCGGGGCGGCCAGGCCGGCGAGGGCCGGCGGGTGAAGGGGACGATCCACTGGGTCTCGGCGCCGCACGCGGGGACGGCCGAGGCGCGGCTCTACGATCGGCTCTTCACGCATCCCAATCCCGGGGACGAGGCGGACGGCCCCGCGCTCATCAACCCGAAGTCGCTGGAGATCGTGCGCGACGCCCGCGTGGAGCCGAGCCTGGCCGGCGCGGCGCCGGGCAGCCGCTTCCAGCTCGAGCGCCTCGGCTACTTCGCGGTCGATTCCGACACGACCCCGGACCGCCTCGTCCTGAACCGCACGGTCACCCTCCGCGACACGTGGGCGAAGATCGACAAGGCGGCCGGAGGCTGACGGAGACGCCCGAGCGGTGATCCCGCCGCTCGTGCCCCCGGGGAGCGCCGACTCGGGCGCGACCGCGCCTTCCTGCCGTTCGCCGCGGGGGTAGCTCCGCGCGTTTCCCGGTCCCCGGCCAGTCGCGTTTCACGGTTGCCCTCGACCGGTGTCACAGGACGCGAGGGAGGGCAACCGTCATGGACCTGCTGGAGCTTCGGATCCTGGCCGCTTCGGGCATTCTCGCCATCGGCGTCACGATGAGCGCGCTGGCGGTGGCTCTGGTCGCCGTCGCCGGATGGGTCGGTCGCCTCCGACAGGGGCGCGCTGCCGCGGCCACCGGGGCGCCGGCCGCCGGAAAGGCGTCCGGCCTCGGTGTCGGGCCGGCGCGATGCTGACCGCGCTCGCGCTCGTCTCCGTCCTGGGCTTCGCCATTCTGCTGGCGGGCGGCGCAACGACGGTGCTGGACGGCGTCGAGCGCCGCCGCCTTCGCCGGCTGGCGGCACAGGTGCACGTGACGGACGCCATTCACCGCGTCCTGGGCGCGATCGTGGCGCCGACCGTGGCTCGCACCGGCAATCGCTGGATCGTGACCATGCGGCTCGGCCCGCGCGAGCGACTTGCCGCCGGCCGCCTCTCGGAGATCGCGCGCGAGGCCCTCGAGCGGGACGGTGCCGTGGAGGTCGTCCTCACGCCGCGAGGCTAGGCGGCGCGGTCAGGCCGTGTCCGTTCGGCGCCCGACCGGGTCCCGGGCGGGGACCGCTAGCGCCGCGTCGCGCGGCCGCTCCGCGACGCGTTCGCGACCTCCTCCAGGGTCTCGACATAGCGGTCCACGATGACGGGCAATGCGTGGGCCGCGACCCGCGCGCGCGCAGCGCGGCCGATGCTCGCGCGCATCTCCGGGCTGGCCGCGGCCTCCAGCGTGAGTCGGGTCAGTTCGTCGATGTTCCCGCGCTCGAACAGGAGTCCGGTCCGCCCGGCGACGATCACCTCGCGTGCCGCCGGGATGTCGCTGGCCAACAGCACCCCGCCGCACGCCTGGGTCTCCAGGTAGACGAGCGCCTGGGTCTCGTGCTCGGACGGCAGTGCCACCACGTCGGCGAGGCTCATGAGGGCCGGCATCCGGTCGTGCTCGACCCAGCCGACGAAGCGGAATCGCTCCCGAAGGCCGCGCTCCCGGCAGGCCGCCTCCATCGCGTCGCGCAGCGCCCCGTCGCCGGCGATCACGTAGACCAGCCGTGGATCGGCCGCCAGCGCCCGCTCGGCCGACCAGACGAGGTCCAGGGGGCGCTTGACCGCGCCCAGGTGGGACGCGTGGAGGACGACGACGGCGCTCGGCTCGAGCCCGAGGGCGCGGCGCTGTTGCGGATCCTTCGGGCGCGGCCGGAAGCGATCGAGGTCGACCGGGTTGGGAATCACCGAGATGGGGGGCAAGCCGAGCGCGCCGAGACGCGCGGCCCAGTGGTGTCCCATCGTGATGAGGCGATCCATCTTCCGGTACTGCCCGAGGAGCTCGGCCGCGCGGGCCGGCGGGTATGTCCCGGCGAGGATGCCGGTACTCGGCCCCCCGTGCACCATCAAGACACAGGGCACGTCGCTGGCGCGCGCGAAGTCCGGCACGTGGAACGCGTAGGTCTCGCTGCCCGCGATCACCACGTCCGGCGGGTCGCGCCGGAGCTCCCGCCCCAGCCACGCCCGGATGGCCTCGCCTTCGAGCTGGCGATACTCGAGGGGCGAGGGGACGTCCTGGAATACCTCGAAGTGGGGGACGGGATAGTGCGCGAGCTCGATCTCGCGATGCGCCCGGGTGAAGGTGTCGGCCGCCGGCAGCATGGCCGGGACGATGGGGGCGAGCGCCCTGACGCGGTGGCCCCGGCGCCCGAGGACGCCGAGAATCTGGCCCGCCACGATGGACGCGCCGGTCCGTCGGGGCGGCAGGGTGCCTACGTACAAGAGGCTCAAGCTGGCCACGTCAGCCCGTCCGGTCGACTCGGTGCGATCCCCGGCCGGATGCCGGGCTATGGGCGCCGACGCCGGCTCATCGCGGCCGGGTGGCCCAGAGGAACATGTCCATGTCGCCCGGCGAGCGGCCGAGGTCGGAGAGCATCATGGCGAGCTCGCTGCGGTGCTGGGTCGCGTGGTTGGCGCAGTGGACGATGGCCTGCCAGCGCACGATCAAGACCGTTCCCGCCGGACGCGTGAACGGGATCTCCTCCACGAGCGCGGCCTGATCGAGCCCGGCGAGATAGGCGCGGCGCTCCGCCCACATCGCGCGCCAGCGCTCCTCGACCGCCTCCACCGTCGGGAAATCGGCCGGCGCCACCTCGGGCGGCGGCTGCCGTCGCCAGCGGTGGAGCCACCGGAAGTCGGCGGCGTAGAGGTGCACGAGCGTCGGCAGGATGGGCTGGGCCCCCCGGGAGCACTGCCGCGTGAGGTCGGCGTGGTCCAGCCCGCGGGCCTTGTCGAGAAGCCGCTCGTTCGCCCAGACCCCGTACTCGTAGAGCGCGGCGATCGTGGTATTCATGCCTTCGCTCACCGGACCACCCTCCCTCCGCCGGAGTTGATCGGACGGCCTTGGTTCGACGGCCTTCGGCCTGTGGCGGCCTGTGGGCTCACCGGGGCGCCCTCCCTCCGCCGCTCATGGCGGCGCGAAGCTTCTGCGTCTCGTCGGCCCGCACCGTCCAGCTGTCCGGGTCGATGGCCACGCCGTACTGCGCGCGCGCCTGGTCCAGCGAGACGTAGCCCTCGCGGACGTCTTCCAGGACACGCGCGGGATCGCGCGCGGCGGGCGGGCCGTAGCCCCCGCCGCCGGGCAGCTCGACGGTGACCACCGTGTCGGCCGGGACGACGGTGCTGATCTTCGGCGGCAGCGCGACCTCGTTGCCGGTCTCGACCCGGCCGCACGCCCCCGGTCTCCCGCCCTGGAGGCCGGGCGCCGGATGGCGGATTCGCTCGTAGAGGCCCGAGAAGATGTAGGGCTCGTCCGTCCGCACCTCGATCTCCATCGTCTGCCCGAGCCCGCCGCGGAACGTCCCGGCCCCGCCCGAGTCGGACCGGAGCTCGCGCCGGCGCAGGACGACCGGCGCGAGCGTCTCGATGACCTCGGCCGCCACGCCGGCGACGCCGCTCGGATAGGCGGTGGCGGAGAGCCCGTCCTGGCCACGCAGGGCGCCCGTCCCGCCCGCCGAGAACCACGTGAAGGAGAAGTGCCGGCGGGTGTCGCGCTCCACGCCGGTGATCTGCGTGTCCCAGAGCCCGTCGAAGCCCGGCGCCATGACGCGGTCGGGCAGCGCGTGCGCGAGCGCTCCCATGACGGCCGAGGGCAGGAAGTGGCCGACCAGGTGGCGGCCGGCCACCGCCGCCGGGAAGCGCGCGTTCAGGATCGAGCCCTCGGGGGCCGTCACGTGCACGGGCCGGAAGCTTCCCTCGTTGTTGGGCACGTCGGGCGAGATCGCGCACTTGATGCCGTAGGTCGTGTAGGCGCGGGTGTAGTTCAGGGCCACGTTGACGCCCAGCGGGACCGGGCCGGAGCTCCCGACGAAGTCGACCGTCAGCTCGTCGCCGTGGATCCGGACCGCCGCGCGGATCTCGATCGGCTGCTCGAAGCCGTCGATCGTGAGCCCGTACCGGTACTCCCCGTCGGGGAGGGCGGCGATGCGCTCGCGCATCGCCCGCTCCGACCGGCCGACGATCTCGTCGGCCAGGGCCTCGATGTCGTCGAGGCCGAACTCGTCGAGGAAGCGGATCAGCTGGCGGGCGCCGACCTCGTTGCCGACCACCTGGGAATGGAGGTCCCCCAGCACCTCCTCGGGGGTGCGCACGTTGGCCGCGATCATCTCGTAGAGGGGCTCCACGGGCCGGCCGGCGTCGTGGAGCTTCATCATCGGGATGGCGAGCCCCTCCTCGAACACCGAGCGCGCGTCCGCCGAGAGCCCGCGCCCGCCGATGTCGAGGGCGTGGCACGTGTTGGCGAAGAGGGCGACCAGCCGGCCGCTCCGGAACACGGGCGTGGCCACCGTGATGTCGTTGAGCTGCGACGCGGTCTTCCAGGGGTCGTTCGTGACGAGGACGTCGCCGGCTCGGAGGGTGTCGATCGGGAAGCGCGCGAGGAAGTGAACCATCCCCGTCGCCATCGAGTTGATGTGGCCGGGCGTCCCCGTCACGGCCTGGGCGACCATGCGGCCGCGCCGGTCGAAGACGCCGGCCGAGAGATCGCCCGACTCCCGCACGATGGACGTGAACGACGAGCGCATCAGCGCGGCAGCCTGCTCGTTGACCGTCGCGACCAGGCGGTTCCACAGGATGTCCAGCGTGATCTGATCCATGCTCGGCCTCCCGGCTGCCTATTCCGGATCGTTCGCGGACGCCTCACGCCCGCCGGGTCCTGCCGCCGCGAACAGCCCCACCGTGCTCGCTCGGACCGCGCGCGAGGTTGCTCGTGATCGTGTCGGCGGCCGCGGCGCGGCCGGGATCGCGCGCCGGTTGAGTCGTCCTGCGCTCCGCGCGGCGGGGCTCCCCGTTCGCGGCGTCACCCGGTCGACGTCGATCGCGTTCGCGGCGGCAGGACCCGTCCGGGAGGCCATGCTCACGAGCTGACTCGGCCGGGCGGCGCGGCGGCGCCGGCGGCGGGCATCTCGACCACCACGTTGGACCGGTCGTCCACCCGGATCCGCGCCGGCCCGTTGACCACGACGGTGGATTCGCGCTCCTCGATGATGGCCGGCCCGTCCAGCGTCGCGCCCGCCCCCAGGGCGTACCGGTCGTAGACGGGAACGTCCGCGTAGCCCCGCGCGTCGGGCAGGTAGGCGCGGCGGGCGCCCTTGCGGGCGGCCCGTGGGTCCCCGCCCGCGCCGACGCTCGAGGGAAGCCGGAGCGCCGGCCGCGGCCCCTGGGCGACGACGCGCCAGGATACCGCCTCGATCGGCGCGTCGCGGACGGTGTGGCCGTAGATCGCGCGGTACGCCGCCTCGAAGCTTCGGCGGAGCTCGTCGCGCCGCGCGGCGTCGAGCGGGCCGTCGGGCAGAGGCACGCGGATCTCGTAGCCCTGCTTCCGGTACCGCATGTCGCCGAACCGGCGGAATCGCACCTGGTCGGCCGGAATCGTCCGCCCGAGGACGGCGCGCCCCTCGGACTCCATCTCGGCGACCGCGCGGGCGACGGCCGGCCAGTCGAGGGTGTCGAGCCCTCCCGGCACCGTGCGGACGAAGTCGAAGGAGAGCGGCGCCACCAGGAACCCCACCGCGGACATCACGCCGGCGCCGAGCGGGTAGATGACGGCCGGGCTCCGGAGGATCCGGGCGACGCCGAGCGCGTGCACCGGGCCGGCGCCCCCGAAGGCGAAGATGGGGAAGCGCTCGACGTCCTTGCCCCGCTCGATCGCGTGGATGCGCGCGGCCCCGGCCATGCTCTCGTTGGCCAGCTGGTGGATGCCCCACGCGGCCTCGACCGGGTCGAGCCCCAGCGGGCCGCCGACCCGCTCGGCGATCGCGCGAAGCGCGGCGTCGCGGTCGAGCTGCATCTGGCCGCCCAGGAAGAAGTCGGGGTCGAGGTACCCCAGCACCAGGTCGGCGTCGGTCACGGTCGGCTCGGTCCCGCCGAGCCCGTAGGAGACGGGGCCGGGCCGCGCCCCCGCGCTCTCGGGCCCGACGCGCAGCCGCCGAAGCGCGTCGACCCGGGCGAGCGAGCCGCCGCCGGTGCCGATCTCGATCATCTCGATGACGGGCACCTTGATCGGCAGCCCGCTGCCCTTCTTGAAGTGGTAGCGACGGTCGACCTCGAACTCCGGCGACACGAGCGGCTCGCCGTCCGAGATGACGCAGGCCTTGGCCGTCGTCCCGCCCATGTCGAAGGAGAGGAGGTCCTTGTGGCCGAGCAGCGCGCCGTAGTGGGCGGCGGCGAGCGCTCCCGCCGCTGGGCCCGACTCGATCAGGCGCACGGGATACCGCCCGCCCGTCTCGGCCTCGCAGAGCCCTCCGTTCGACTGCATGATGTAGAGGCCGCCACCGACGCCGATGCCGCGGAGGCGCTCCCGGAGCCGCTCGAGGTACTGCTGGGCCAACCGCTGCACGTACACGTTGGCGAGCGTGGTGGACGTGCGCTCGTACTCGCGGATCTCCGGCACCAGCTCGCTCGACAGGGTGACCGCGGCGTCGGGCAGCGCCTCCCGCAGGATCGCCCCCACGAGACGCTCGTGAGCCGGATTCGCGTAGGCGTGGAGCAGGCAGACGCCGACGGCCTCGATCTCTCGCTTGCGGAGCAGGTCGGCCAGGCGCCGCACCTCCTCGGGATCGACCGGCCGGCGCACGGAGCCGTCGGCCAGCACGCGCTCGTCCAGCTCGAAGCGGAGGTGCCGCGGGGCGATCGGCCGCGGCCGCTGCATGTAGAGGTCGTACATGTCGTAGCGGTGCTCCCGGGCGATCTCGATCGCGTCGCGGAAGCCCTTGGTGGTCACGAGCGCGGTCAGCGCGCCCTTCCGCTCGATGAGCGCGTTCGTGAAGAGCGTGGTGCCGTGGAGGACGTGGGAGACGCGGGCGGCGGGCACCCCCGCCGCGCCCAGGACTTCCTGGATCCCCGCCACGACGGCGTCGTCGGGCCGATCCGGCGTGGTCAGCACCTTGCCGACCTGGAACGTCAGCCCGTCGTCGCTGGTCAGGATGAGATCGGTGAAGGTCCCCCCGATGTCCGACCCGATCCGGTAGCCCA
>JBIOVM010000115.1:0-16840 GCA_044867785.1 Candidatus Rokuibacteriota bacterium
GCATCGCCCAGTCGCGGATCGAGATCGACCAGGCGCGGCTGCTCGTGCTCCACGCCGCCTGGATGATGGACACGGTGGGCAACAAGGCCGCCAAGCAGGCGATCGCCGCCATCAAGGTCGCCGTGCCCAACATGACCCTGCGGGTCCTCGATCGCGCGATGCAGCTCCACGGGGGCGGCGGCGTGAGCCAGGCCTTCCCACTCGCCTACTGGTGGGCTCACTCGCGGACGCTCCGCTTCGCGGACGGACCGGACGAGGTGCACCGCCGCCAGATTGGCCGCCTGGAGCTCCGGAAGCACGCGTGAGGCGCCGCGCGACGCGGCCACCTCTCACGCGGCCCTCGTCCACGCCACGCTCCGGGTTGAGCGTCGCGAGGCCCGCTCGCGGGCCCGTCAGATGAACTTCAGCGGCGCGCGGCGAAGGCGCTGATCCGCAAGAGCAGCCTGCCGTAGGTGAAGCGCGAGATGCTGGTCTTCCCGACCGCTGAGCGTGATAGCGGACCGCGAGGTCCACGATGCGGAGGTTCACACCCTCCGGACCGCTGTCCCGCACCTCCGGAAAAACCGGCTGGGTCTCGCCTGGCTCCCATCCTCTCAAGCAGCTAAGACAGGCAGCTCTGGTTCCCCGATCGAGGCGTCCGGTCCGCCGCGAGTGGGGTCGCAACCGTTCTGCACTGCAGCTGCCTGAAAGACCCGGCGAGAACGGGATCGCGGCTCAGAGGCGGGTCGCGCAGTTCGCAAGCCGCGGAGGCCGCGCGAGCTACGGCGGTTCTACCACGGCCCAGGCCGCCTCGGCCAGCGGCCGGGCGCGCTCGCCGCGCCGCCGGGCGCCCGGATCGCTCGCGGTGCCGTCGCGCACCCGGCCCATGATGCCCTGGCAGATCGCGGCGAGGCGGAAGAGCGCGAAGGCGACGTAGAACTCCCACTCCGGGATCCCGTCGCGGCCCGTCAGCCGGCAGTACCGCCCCACCACCTCGGCCTCGGACGGAATGCCGAGCTCCGCGAGGTCGAGGCCTCCCAGGCCGTCGATGCCGGACGGGAGGCGAAACGCGGTGCAGAGGTACCCGAGGTCCCCGAGCGGATGCCCGAGCGTCGAGAGCTCCCAGTCGAGCACCGCCAGGATCCGGGGCTCGGTCGGGTGGACGATCGTGTTGCCGATCCGGAAGTCGCCGTGGACCAGCGTGGTGGCGTCGTCGGCCGGCACGTGGGCCGGCAGCCAGTCGATGAGGCGCTCCATGGCCGGGATGGTCTCCGTCTCGGACGCCCGATACTGGCCCACCCAGCGGTGGAGCTGCCGCGCGTAGTAGTTGCCGGGGCGCCCGAAGTCGGCGAGGCCCGCCGCCCGCCAATCCACCTGGTGGAGGCGGGCCAGCACCGCGACGGCGTCGTCCCAGAGCGCCCGGCGCTCGGAAGGCGCGAGGCTCGGGAGCGCCAGCTCGGGCAGCACGCGCCCCGCCACGTAGCCCATGACGTAGAAGGCCGTGCCGATCACGCCGGGATCCTCGCAGAGCACGTACGCCTCGGGCACGGGCACGCCCGTGCCGCGGAGCGCCGAGATCACGCGGAACTCGCGCTCGACGGCGTGGGCCGAGGGCAGGAGCTTCCCGGGCGGCTTGCGCCGGAGCACGTACTCCCCGCTCGCCGTGCGCAGGTGATAGGTCGGGTTCGACTGGCCCCCGAGGAACTGCCGGATCTCGAGCGGGCCGGTGAACCCGGGCAGCCGCGCGGTCAGGAAGGCTTCGAGTGCCGGAACGTCGAAGCGGTGCGCCTCGAGGACCGGTGCGGTACCGGGCACCGCCGTCCCCCCCGGCCACATGCGATCAGATCGGGGTCAGACGGCGCCGCGAGCCGCCAGGTCCGCGAGCGCTCCGAGGGCACGGGCCACGTCGATCTCGTCGTTGTACGCGTGCACGGACAAGCGGACGCGTCCGTCGCCGGCCCAGACCAGCACGCCGGCCTCCCGGAGCGACCGCTCGATCTCGAGGCACCGCTCGCTGGCGAAGACGATGTTCCCGGCGCGCTCCTCGGGCGCCTCGGGCGTCAGGACGGGGAGGCCGAGTTTCACGAGCCCCGCGCGCAGCGTCCCCCCGAGGGCGAGCACGTGCGCCTCGACCGCGCTCACGTCCAGGCCGTCCAGGATCCGGAGCGCGCTCTCCAGCACGTAGACGGGCAGGAACGGCGGGTTCCCGGCCTCGAAGCGCGAGCCGTCGTCCCGCAGCCGGTACGCCGTGCGGCGACGCCAGTCTTCCTCGCGGTGCGTGGAATGCCAGCCGACCCAGGGCGCGCCGAGCTCGGGCCAGCGCCGGCTGTTCACGTAGAAGACGCCGGCGCCGTGGACGGCCAGCAGCCACTTGTAGCAGCAGGCCACGACCACGTCGCTGAGGGTGCCGTCGACGGGCACGACGCCGAGGGCGTGCGAGGCGTCGATCACCAGGCGCGCGCCGGCGCGATCGGCGAGCGCGCGCAGGCCGCGGAGGTCGTGGCGGGCGCCGGTGAGGTAGCCAACGTGGCTGGCGGCGATGACGCGCGTCCGTCGGTCCACGGCGGCGGCGATCTCGTCGGGCGTCACCACGGCCTCGCGGCCGACCTGGCGCACCTCGACCCCGCGCGCACGGAGCCGTTGCCAGGCGAGCAGGACCGAGGGGAACTCGCTCTGGCCGACCACGACGTTGTCGCCGGCCCGCCAGTCGATGCCTTCGGACGCCACATGGAGGCCCTCGGAGGCGCTTCCCAGGAACGCGACGTCCTCGGGCCGCCCGCCCAGCCGCGCGGCGAGCGCCGCCCGGGCGCGGTCCGCCGTGACGAAGAAGCGCTCGCGCCCCGGCATGCCGTCGCCTTTGTCGAGCAGGAACCGCGTCGCGGCCTCGAGGTTGGCGCGGAGGACGGGGGCCTCGCCGCCAGTCGCGAGGTGAGCGACGTGGTCGATGCCGATGAACGCCGTCTTGGAGATCAGACTGGGCATGGGCACCTCACTCGAACGGCGGCGGGACACCCTCGCGAAGCGCGTGGACGAGCTCGGGGGCGAGCGTCCCCTCGCACGCCTCGGCGACGGGCCCCCGAAGCCGAATGGTCCAGTCATTCCGGACGTCGATTCCCAGCTCGCCCCCGGGGCTCTGGATCGTGATCCGCCCGTCGGCGAGCCCGTTCCTGACCGCCGCCGCGGCCACGGCGCAGGACGACGAGCCGGACGCCAGCGTGTACCCCGCCCCACGCTCCCAGATCCGGATCTCGACGCGATCCCGCGCCAGCACGCGCGCGAACTGGACGTTGGTGCGGTTCGGGAACGCCGGATGCGTCTCGATCTTCGGTCCCAGGTGCCGGACCTCGTCCTCGTCGAGCCGGTCCGTGAAGACCACGCAGTGCGGGTTCCCCACCGAGACGCACGTCACCGAGAGGACCCGGTCCCCCACCTGGAGGGGCACGGCGACGACCTCACGGTCCGGCCCGTGCATGGGAATCTCGGGAGCGCGGAAGGTCGCGTGTCCCATCTCCACCGTCACCTGGTCCACGCGCTCCCCGGCGAGGTGGCAGACGGCCTCCACGACGCCGCCCTTCGTCTCGATGCGCGTGGGCGTCTTCCGCAGCCCGCCCCGCTCCCAGAGGTACTTCGCGAAGATCCGGAGGCCGTTCCCGGACTTCTCGGCCTCGCTCCCGTCCGGGTTGAAGATGCGGAGTCCCACGTCGGCGACGGCCGAGGCCGTGCGGAGGAGGATGCCGTCGGAGCCGACGCCCCAGTTGCGGTGGCAGATCCAGCGGACCGCCGCCGGCCCGAGCGGGAAGTCGAGATCCCGCTCCTCCATGACGAGGTAGTCGTTGCCGAGCCCGTGCCCCTTCGTGAACCGCGCCATCAGCGGCTCCCGAGACACCGGGTGCCGATCATCCGGGAGCGCGCGGGCCCGTCAGCGCTGGCCGAGGGGGACGTAGGTCGCCTGACGCGCGCCCTGATACTCGGCGCGCGGCCGGATCAGGCGGTTGTGGGCCTGCTGCTCCAGGATGTGGGCGGTCCACCCGGAGACCCGTGACACGACGAAGATCGGCGTGTAGAGGTCGGGGTCGATGCCCATCGAGTAGTAGGTCGACGCGGAGTAGAAGTCGACGTTGGCGTGCAGGCCCTTCTCGGCGTTCACCACGCGCTCGACGATGCGGGACATCTCGAACCACTTGAGGTCGCCGGCTTCCCGCCCGAGCTGCTCGGACAGACGCCGGAGGTGGGTCGCCCGGGGATCCTCGGTGTGGTAGACCCGATGCCCGAACCCCATGATCCGCTTCTTCTGCGCGAGCGCGTTCTTGATCCACGTCTCCGCGCGGTCCACGTCGGCCATCTCGAGCAGCATCCGCATGACACCGACGTTCGCGCCCCCGTGAAGCGGCCCCTTGAGGGTCCCGATTCCCGAGACGACGCCCGAGTACATGTCGGACAGGGTCGCCACCGTGACCCGCGCGGCGAACGTGGACGCGTTCAGCTCGTGGTCGGCATGGAGGATCAGCGCGGTGTCCATCGCCTTCTCGGCGAGGGGGCTCGGCTTCCGTCCCAGCAGCATGTAGAGCAGGTTGCCGGCGAGGGAGAGCCGCGGGTTGGGCGGGATCGGCGCCTTTCCCTTGCGGATCCGGCTCCAGGCGGCGACCAGGGTGGGCACCTGGGCCTGGATGCGGACGGCCTTCCGCAGGTTGGCCTCGCGGGAGTTGTCCCCCGCATCGGGATCGAGGAGGCCGAGCGTCGAGACGGCGGTCCGGAGGACGTCCATCGAGTCCGACTTCCGCGGGAATCCCTTCAGAAGCGCCAGGACCTTCGGCGGCAGCCGCCGCTGGGTCGCCAGGGACTTCCGAAGAGACTCGAGCTCGGCGCGCTTGGGCAACCGGCCGTTCCAGAGCAGGAAGGCCGTCTCCTCGAACGACGAATGCTCGACGAGGTCGTGGATGTCGAAGCCGCGATACAGGAGCCGCCCGCGGTCTCCATCGATGAAGCAGATCTCGGACGTGGAGACGACCACGTCCTGGAGTCCGGTATCTGTCGTCGGAGTCGTCATGGACCGCCCCCGTTGGCGAGTACGGATTGGGCCGAAACACGCGCGGCCCCGCGAGGTGGGGGCCGCTTGATTCCCGCGTCATTGTGGCACACGCCCCGCGTCGCCGCAAGGCGCGCGCACCGCGCGCGAGGATCAGTGCGGGCGCGCCTGCGGGATGCCGTGCTTTCGCATCTTGGCGTAGAGCGTCGGCCGGTGGAGCCCCAGGAGGCGGGCCGCCGCCTGCTTGTTCCAGCGCGTCGCCTCGAGGGCCGCGAGGATCGCCTGGCGCTCGCGCGCCTCGAGGTTCAGGGTCTCGGACGCCGCCGCCTGAGCCGCGCGGAGCTCCTTGCGGAGTCGGCGCCGCTCCAGGACGCCCGCGATGACGCTCAGGAGCCGCTCGGGAGCCAGGTCGGTGGGAGGCTCGAGATAGTCCCAGGCGCCGGTCTCGCGGCTCGCCAGCCCCTCCGCCCGCCCCCCGGGCGCGGTGACGACGACCACGGGCAGATCGGGCCAGCGGGCCACCACGTCCGAGACCAGCGCCCGCGGATCGCCCACGCCCGCGCCGAGGTTCGCCAAGACGGCCTCGAAGTCGCCCGTCCCGATCATCTCGAGCGCGTGAGCCGGGGACCCGGCGAGCCGCAGGTCATAGGAAGGCCCTGGGAGGGCCTGGCGAATGCCTTCGACCAGCCTCTGGTCCGGGTCCAGGTCAACCAGCAGGACACTTACCTGGGCCATGGTCGCCTACGTTTTCAGCGTAGCACGGCCAGGGCGCTCGGGAACCCCCGGGACGCGACGTCAGGCGGACGGCTGCTGGATCGCGCCGAGCCTCCAGGGTTCCGGGCCGACGGGCCGGACGAAGGTCCAGTACTCCACGAAGCGCGCCGGGGCCGTGGCGCTCCCCTCGATCACCTGGCCCGTGACCTCGTCCACGACGCTGTCGAGGGCATTGGCCCGGATCTCCACCGTGACGAGGTCTCGGCCGTACTCCTGCCACGCCTCGGTCAGCGCGATGGACTCGACGACGACCCCCTCGACGCGGTTCCGGCGTCCCTGCTCCCGGAGCCGCGCCAGATCTCCCTCGAGGGCCGTGGCCATCTCGTCGGTGAGATGCGCCCGCACCGTCGCCAGGTTCCCCCCGGACCAGCCGATCTGGAGGCGCAGGAAGAGGTCTCGAGCGATCTCCAGGAAGCGCGCCGGATCGAAGCTCGGATCCATCGCGCCGATGTGCTCGATGCCCTGGGCGAGGCCCGCATCGGTCGGGGCGACGGCGGACGTCGGGGCGGCCGCCCGCTCGACCGCGACCGACCCGGGCGCCGGCGCGCCACCCGCCCCGTACGCACCGGCCGGCGCAGGCTCCAGCGCGCGCCGCCGCAGGAACGAGATCGCGAGCGCCGCGAGCCCGCCCATCACCAGGAGATCCATCAGTCCGAGCCCGGCGCCCAGGCCGCCGAACCCGCCGAAGAGGAGCGAACCCAGGAAGCCGCCCAGGAGGAAGCCCCCCAACATGCCGCCGAACCCGCCGAAGAGGCCCGGGCGGGCTGACGTCATCGAGCCCGGGCCACCGGGAGCGGCGGGGCGCTGCGGAGAGCTCGGGTTAGAAGGCGCCATCGGAGACGCGGGCGCGGGGGGTGCCGAGTACGACCGCGAGCCCCGGCTCCCGCTCGACCGACCGCCGCCCGCCCGGGCTTCGGCGACCGACGCCAGAACGGCCCCACCGATCAAGATGCCGATCAGGCTCAGCGCCACGACGACCACGCTCGAACGCCGCATCATCCCCTCCCGGCGCTCAGGGCGCCCCGCCAGATAGATAGATAGCACATAAGAGCGGCCGCCGCTCGGCGGCCGGGGACGCGCCGTCAGCGCAGGTTCTTCTTGAGGATCTTGCCGGTCTGGCTCTTGGGCAGGGCCGCCACGAAGTCCACGACCGCCGGCACCTTGTAGGACGCGACCCGCCCCCGGCAGCGCTCGATGAGCTCCTCCGGCGTCGTCGAGTGTCCGGACCGGACGACCACGCAGGCGCGGACGACCTCGCCCTTCACCGGGTCGGGGCGACCGAGGACGGCCACCTCGGCCACGGCCGGATGCTCGAACAGCACTTCCTCCACCTCACGGGGGAAGACCTTGAAGCCCGCGACGTTGATCATGTCCTTCACGCGGTCGACGACGTAGAAGTACCCGTCCGGGTCGCGATAGCCGATGTCGCCGGAATGCAGCCACCCTCCCCGCAGCGCCTCCGCCGTGTCCTCGGGCTTGCCCAGATACCCCCGCATGACGTTGGGTCCCCGGATCACGATCTCCCCGAGGGTGCCATCGGGCACCGCCTGATCGTGCTCGTCGACGACGCGCACCTCGACGTTCTCGATCGGCGTGCCGACGGAGCCCGGGCGATGGTCGCGCTCGTGGTTGTACGTGGCGAACGGCGCGCACTCGGTGAGCCCGTAGCCCTGGGAGATCGGGAGGCCGGTCGCGGCGGTCCAGCGCTGCTCGACGTCGCCCGGGAGCATGGCCGCCGCCGAGAAGGCGAGGCGGAGCGACGAGAGATCGCCGGCCGGCAGGCCGCTTCCGAGGAGGACGATGTACATGGTCGGCACGGCGTAGAGGATCGTGACCCGGTGGTGGGCGAGGGCCCCGAGGAACTCGGCGGGCACGAACCTCTCGTGGAGAATCAGCGTTCCGCCGGCGGCCACCAGCGCGTTCATGATGAAGTTCTGACCGAAGCAGTGGAACAGAGGAAGCGCGCAGAGCCCCCGGTCGTCCGGGGTCATGCGGAGGTGGTGCATGGTCGCGTAAGCGTTCGACACCACGTTGGCCTGGGTCAGCATCACGCCCTTGGGCCGGCCGGTGGTCGCCGAGGTGTAGAGGATCGCGGCAACGTCCTCGCGATCGCCGTCACGGGTCGGGGCGGGCGGGTCGCCGAGAAGCGCCGCGAAGGGCGGCGACGCCGCCTCACCCGTGCCCACGCGTGCCCGCACCGACGGAGTTTCCCCGGGCTCGGGAAGCTGGTCGACGAATGGCGCGCCGCTCAGGATCGCAGCGGGCTCGCTGTCCCGCACGATGTAGGCGAGCTCCTCGCGGACGTAGGTCACGTTGAGCGCGACCGGCGTCGCGCCGAGCTTCTGGCACCCGTAGTAGGCGAGGACGAACTCGGGCCGGTTCCCGAGGTGCAGGCACACGCGCTCGCCGGGCCTGACCCCGAGCCGGGCGAGACCGGCCGCCACCCGGCCCGCGTCGCGATCGAGGTCGGCGTAGGTCCAGCACCGATCGCCGAAGACGAGCGCCGGCCGCGCCGGGAAGTGGCGCGCGCTCGCCTCCAGGAGGTGCGCGACGTTCATCCCAGGAGCGACTGGATCTCGTCGGCGGCCGCCCGCCGCCACTCCTCGCCGTGCTCGACGCGGAGCTGGCGCCTGAGCTCGAGCTGCTTCTGCTCCACGTACTCGGTGATCTTCGGCGGGCGCTCGACGAAGCGGGCGACCTCCTTCATGTCCCCGTCGAAGAAGGCGAAGACGGGGATGGACTTGAAGATCCCCCGGTTCAGGTACTGATCCATCAGGTCGGGATTCCGGTCGCGGAGGAAGACCCGCATCTCGACGTTCGGCAGCCCTTCGACCATCTTCGCGAGGACCGGGAAGTTGGTCAGGGCGTCGCCGCACCAGTCCTCGGTGATGACGAGCACGTTGAGCTTCCCGGGGCGATCCGCGAGGGCGGCGCGGGCCGCCGGCGCGAGGCGCACGGCGCCCAGCGACTCGACGAACTTCTCCTTGTTGGTGGTCATCTGGTCGAGGTACTGCTGGAAGGTCATTCCCTGGGCGAACCGCTCCTTCGTCACCATGGAGTCCGTTCTCCTTGTATCTCTCGAGCCGGATCCATCGGTACGATGGACCGGGAACAGGTGGTGGGCGGGAGCCGGTCGTCTCCTCGGTCCGACAAGGCCGTTCGAAGGCGTGGGACCCGCTCCACAGTCGCTTTCACGGGATGCGCGGGCCCGCGGGCCGCCAGCCTGGACGCGCGCTCACCGAAACTTCCCGAGGTCCAGCGAGGCCCGCAAGACCTCCTTGTAGTCGGGCGGGGCGGCTCGCACGACCAGGGTCACCGCCCCGTTGGTGGGCAGCTCCTCCAGCGGGAACACGTACACGTTGCGGGCCGCGTAGCGCCCCTCTCCCAGCGACAGCGGCGTCTGCTCGTTCTGGGCGAACGCGGGCTTGACCTCGCGCCCGCCCACCATGAGAACCGGTCGGTACCACCGGGCGAAGTCCCGCGATCGACCGTACATGGTCACCAGGAGCTGGATCCGGCCCTTGCCCCGGTCGAACTGTTCCTGCTGCTGCTTGTCCGTCAGGGGCTCGCCCTTCATCGCGGCCTGACGAGCGGCCAGGGCGAGCCGCGAGAAGGGCGTGCTGAAGACGACCTCCTCCCCGCTCGGCAGGCGGAGCTGCCACTCCTCGGCGAACTCGTCCTGCGTGACCGACGCGGTGCCCGCGTCGATCGCCTCCTGCACGCCCGCCGGCGTCAAGTCGCCCATGAGCGCCGGACTCGAGCCCGGGGCGCCCAGAAGCGCCAGCGCGACAGACGCCGTGAGCGCGCCGCGCCGGACGCCGGCGCGCCGGCGATGCGTCGCCCAGTCATGGCGTTCGCGGTATCCCAGCAGGCCGCTCATGGCGAGTTGTTCCTCCCCGGCACCGCTCACGGGCTTCCGATCCCCGCGTCTCGAAGGTTCCCGACCAGGGCGAGGCTCATGGCGTCCGCGTCCCAGTGGCTTCGAACGGCCCTGAGCACGTCGTCGGCGGTCACCGCCTGGACGGCCTGTCGGAAGCGCGTCGGGTAGTCCAGGCCGAGGCCGAACCGCTCGATCCCGATCAAGAGATCCGTCACGTCGGCGGCCGTGCCCATCCGCAGGGGGAAGCTGCCGACGAGATACGACCTCGCCCGCGCCAGCTCTTCCTCCGTCACGCGCTCGCGGCGGAGCCGGATCAGCTCCTCCCGCACCAAGGCCAGAGCCTCGCGGATCCGCCCGTTCTCGCACTGGAGCTCGACCAGGAAGTACCCCGCGTACCGGGACGTCGCGTACTGAGCGTAGACGTTGTAGGCGAGGCCGCGCTCCTCGCGGATGCGGGTGTAGAGTCGCGAGGACGAGCCGCCGCCGATCACCTGGCTCGCGACGAGCAACGGGTAGAAGTCGGGATGCGCCCGCGTCACCGTCGCCTGCCCGAGCAGGATCGTGGCCTGGGTCAGGGAACGCTGGACGGTCTCGGTGCGCGACGGAAGTCCGAGCGACGCCGGCCCGGGGCCGTCCGGGGCCCGCGTCGAGGCGAGCCAGCCTCCCAGCCGCGCCTCGAGCTCGGCGCGAACCTCGGCGGCCCGGACGTCCCCCGCCACCGCGACGATCGTGCGCTCGGGCCGGTAGGCCGCTCGGTGAAACGCGACGACGTCGGCCGGGGTCATGGCGCCGAGCGACGCCTCCGTCCCCTCGACCGGACGACCGTAGGGGTGGGTGGGAAAGACCAGTCGACGAAGCGTGCGGGCCGCCACGGTGCCCGGATCTTCCTCGGAGCGCTGGAGCGCCGCGCGCACCTCGTCGCGATTCCGTTCGAACTCGGCGTCCGGGAAGACCGGCCGAACGAGCGAGTCGGCCAGGAGGTCGAGACCGAGGCTCAGGTCCTTCCTGAGCACCGAGAGCGTCAGCTCGCTCGTGTCCCGACCGCCCTCGCCCTCGAGGCTGCCCCCGACGAACTCGATGGCGCGGTCGATGTCGAGCGCGGTCCGCGTCGCGGTCCCTCGCGTGAGGAGGAGGGCCGTCAGGTTCGCGACGCCCGCCTTGTCCGGCGGATCGAGGACGGAGCCCGCCTCGACCGCGACCCTCACGATCACGATCGGGATGCCCGGCCGCTCCGCCACGAGGACGACCATCCCCGTGGGCAGCATGAACCGCGTCGCGACCGCCGGCCCGGCCAGGGCCGGGTCCGTCGCGGCCGGGGGCAGCGTCTGCGGTCGGGCCGGCGTGGCCAGCGCCGCGACGGCGGCGGTCAGCATGGCGCCCCGCACGAGGATCGGACGCATGGCGGCATTATACCGACTCCGTCCGGGTCGGGTCGCGCCGCCGCGCCGGTGCCCCAGGCTATCCGTCCAGAAGCTCGAGGACGGGCGCGAACGCCTCGAGGCTCTCGAGCGTGTTCGGCTCGAGCCAGAGCTGCACGTGGCCGATGCCCTCGGCGGCGTAGGCGCGGAGCTCGGCCGCCAGTCGCTCCGGCGGCCCCGCGAGGGGCGGAAAGTTCCAGTGGGCGGGCAGCGGCGGGGACGCGCGGCGGCCCGGCGCCATGTCGACGAACACGGCGGCCGTCCGCCCGACGGTCGCCGGGTCGCGCCCGGCGGCGCGGCAGGCGGCGTCGACCTGGTCCCGGAGGGGCGCGACGCCGTCCGGATGGTTCTTCGTGTGGGAGAAGTACGCGTTCCAAAGGTCTCCGTAGCGCGCCAGCAGGGCCAGCATGCGCGAGCCGACCGACCCGATCAGGATCGGCGGCCCGCCCGGGCGGGGCCCGCGAGGCTGGAGCTCGCAGTCGCGCGCCTCGTGATAGCGGCCGACGAAGTCGACCCGGCCGTGGCGGAGCAGCCCGTGAACGATTCGGAGGCCTTCCTCGAACCGGCTCACGCGATGGTCGAAGGGAAAGCCGAACGCCCCGTATTCCGGCTCGTGCCAGCCGGCGCCGATGCCCAGGATCAGCCGGCCGCCCGAGATCTCTTCGACGGTGTCGGCCAGCTTCGCCAGGTACGCCGGATTCCGGAACGACATGCATGACACGAGGGGGCCGATCTCGACGCGCGCGGTGACGGCAGCGACCGCGGCGATGATGGCCCACCCCTCCCAGACGCCCTGCGGGCGCCGCCCGTCGTGCCGGAACAGCAGGTGGTCCTCGATCCATACCGAGTCGAACCCGATCGCCTCGGCGCGGCGCGCCATCTCGGCGATGTCGCTCCACCGCGGCGTGCCGTGGCGCCCCTTGTCGACCGCGATCGGCAGCTCCACTCCCACCTTCAGTGGCCGTCGTCGCATCCCGCTCATCTCGATCGCCCTGCCCAGAGCCATTCCGACCCGGTCACGCGACACCTCCCGTCGATGCGATGCTCGATCGAGCGACTTGCGGAAGCGCAAGACCGCCAGCGCGACAAACCACGATGCCGGACGCTCCCATGACCCCACGCCTCGGAGGTCGGACCGCCCACCTCAACACGAACGTCGACTCGGCCGGCGGCCGTGAACGTCCCGAGGCGCGTGGCGAGCCCCTCGATCAGGGCCGCGGGTTCCTCCGGCCACCCCCGACCGCGAGCGGGCCTCGCCCGCTATCCGTCCGCGACGGTGAGCGGCAGGGCTCCGAGGCGGAGCGCCTCGGCCCGGAGGATCTCCCACGCCCGCTGCACGTGGCGCTCCTCCGTCCGGATGTTCCCGATGGCGAGCCGGATCGCGTAGCGCCCGCGCAGGGCCACGTGGGACAGGAACACCTCGCCGGACGCGTTCACCGCCTCGAGGAGCCGCTCGTTCAGCGCGTCCAGGCGGGGGTCGTCCGCCTCCCACGTCCGCGGGCGCAGGCGGAACACCACCGTGCTGAACGGCACCGGAGCGATCCGCTCCCAGTCCGGGTCGGCATCGACCCACTCGGCGAAGGCCCGCCCGAGCCGCATGTGCTCCCGGAGGCGCGTCTCGATGCCCGAGCGGCCGAAGGTGCGGAGCACCATCCAGAGCTTCAGCGCGCGGAAGCGGCGGCCGAGCTGGGGTCCCCAGTCCATGTAGTTCTCGACCGTTCCACCCTCCGCCGTCTGGAGGTACGAGGGAATCAGGCTGAAGGCCCGCTTGAGGACGTCCGGGCGGCGGCAGAAGAAGGCCGAGCAGTCAACGGGAGTGAAGAGCCACTTGTGCGGGTTGACCACGATCGAGTCGGCGCGCTCGGCACCGGTCAGCACGTCGCGCCGCTCGGGCAGGATCGCCGCGACGCCGCCGTAGGCGGCATCGACGTGCAACCAGAGCGCCTCGCGCTCCGCGACGTCGGCGATCGCGGGCACGGGATCCACGCTGGTCGTTCCGGTCGTCCCGACGGTCGCGCAGACCGCGACCGGCCGCCATCCCGCGGCCCGGTCCTCGGTGATGGCCCGGCCGAGCCCGCGCGGGTCCATCCTGAACTCGGAATCGGTCGCGATCTTGCGCACCCCCTCGCGGCCGAAGCCGAGGACGATCGCCCCCTTCTCGACGGAGCTGTGGGCCTGTTCGGACGTGTACACGCGCAGCCGCGGCAGGTCGGCACGCCCGGCCATGCCCTGCTCGCGGATCTCGAGTCCCGCCGCCTCGCGCGCGGCGGCAAGCGCGCAGAGCGTCGAGATCGACGCGGTGTCGTAGATCACGCCGCGGAACTCCGCCGGCAGCCCGAGGAGCTCGCGGAGCCAGTCCAGCACGACCTCCTCCAGCTCGGTGGCGGCCGGCGAGGTGCGCCAGAGCATCGCGTTGACGTTCAGCGCGGCCGACAGGAGCTCGCCGAGGATGCCCGGCGCGGAGCCGCTGATCGCGAAGTACGCGAAGAACCCCGGATGGTTCCAGTGGGTGATGCCCGGCAGGATGACGTGCTCGAAGTCGGCCAGGACGCGGTCGAGGGGCTCGGGGTCCCGGGGCGCCGTCGGCGGCAGGGCCCCGCGGACGTCGCCGGGCTTGACGCGGGCCAGGACCGGGTAGCGCTCGGGCGCCCCGAGGAACCCCGCGATCCAGTCGACGAGCTCGTGACCGTGCCGCCGGAACAGCTCGGGATCGAGGTCGCCGAAGGCGTCCACCAGCCGCCCGTCAGTCATCCGCCCTGCCTCCGGACACGGTCCGCGGCGACGACCGCTTCGGCCGGCATCCCGGGCTCGAGCCGCTCATCCGGGCTGCGCCTCCGCTTCACGCTGAGCGACGGATCGATCCGGTGAGCATGGGTCTCACGTTCCACGGGAGCTCCGCCTCCGGCACGACCCCGGTGACGCACCCTTCGAACGGCCGGCTGGAGAGCGTCATGCCGGTCGCCGGCGCTACCGGCCGGCGGCGTCGCCCGCAACGGGGACGAGGACCGCCGTCGTGCGGTGCTCGGTCACCAGGTGACGCTCGGCGACGCGACGCACGTCCTCCCGCGTAACGGCGCGAATGCCGGGGAGGTAGCGGTCACGGAGCCGCCAGCCGCCCAGGAGCTCGTAACGGGCCAGGGCCGCGGACCGGGTGAAGACGGCGTCCTGGCCGAAGAGATAGGCCGCCTCGAGCTGGTTCTTGGCCCGCTGGAGCTCCTCCTCGAGGACGAGCTCCGTGCGGAGCCGCGCCACCTCGGCGTCCAGCGCGCGCTCCGCCTCCTCCACGGTGCGGCCGGGCAGCACCGTGACGTAGAACGTGAACGTGTCCGGGTCGAGCGTGAGCGCGGTGTAGTCACCGCCCGCCTCGAGGGCGAGGCGCTCCTCGTACACCAGCCGCCGGTAGAGTCGCGAGGTCCGCCCGCCGGAGAGCACCGTGGAGAGCACCTCGAGGGCGTAGGCGTCCGCGGAGCCGTGGTTCGGCGTCGGGTAGCCCGCGAACACCACGGGCAGCTGCGCCTCTTTCCGGAGCCACACGCGCCGTTGACCCCGCTGCTCGGGCTCGATCACCGCCACCGCCGGCGGATCCGGGCCGCGCGGGATGCCGCCGAACCGCAGCCGGACCTTGGCGAGGAGATCGGCCGCCTGGAAATCCCCGACGACCACGAGGATCGCGTTGTTCGGGCGGTAGTAGGTGTCGTACCAGGCCCGGAGGTCGGCGGTGGTCAGGCGCTCGATGTCCTGCGCGAACCCGATCGTCGGCAGGCGATAGGAATGCACCGCAAACGCAGTGAGGTTGAAGAGCTCGGCGAGCCCGCCGATCGGATCGTCCTCGGTGCGGGTCCGACGCTCCTCCATGACGACGCGCTTCTCGGCCTCGACCTCGCGGGAGTCGAGCAGGAGGTGCCGCATGCGGTCCGCCTCGAGCTCGAGCACCAGATCCAGCTGATCGGCGGCGATGGTCACGTGGTACGCGGTGACGTCGCGGCTCGTGAACGCGTTGTCCTGGCCGCCGGCGGTCTCGATCAGCTTCGAGAAGACACGCGGGCCGTAGGTCGGCGTCCCCTTGAACATCATGTGCTCGAGATAGTGGGACAGGCCGGTGAGACCCACCCGCTCGTCGCGCGAGCCCACCCGGTACCAGACCTGGAAGCTCGCGATCGGGCTTCGGTGGTCCTCCTGGAGCAGCACCCGCAGGCCGTTGTCGAGCGTGGCGTCGAGCACCTCCTGCGCCGCCGCCCACGGACACGCGAGGCCGACGAGAGGCGCGACGAGCAGACTCGCGAGGCGACCGGTCCGACTCACGGCGCCAGTATACATGCCGGTCGCGCACCGGCCCGGCGGCCGCCGGACGATCCGCGCACCTCGTCGCGGACTAGGACGCCGGGGGCGTCGCAGCTCGGCTGGACCGGCGAGACCCCACGGCGAGCGCCACCGGCACGGCGGCCAGCTGGACGGCCGCGGCCAGGTAGCATCTTCCCGCGAAGGAGCCCGACCAGTCCTTGATCCAGCCGGTGACGTACGGCGCGATCAGGGCGCCGATGAACGCGACGCCGTTCAGCACCCCGAAGGCGATGCCCATCGCGCGCCGCGGCGCGAGCTCCGCCGTGAGGGCGTACGCCGGCGCCCACGTCCCCCAGAAGCAGAAGCTCGTGACGAAGACGGCGACGACGAGCAGCCAGACGGGCCCGCGGGCTTGAACGACCCCGCCGACGCAGGCGATCAGCACGGCGGTGACCGCGATCATGCCGGCGATGACGCTGCGGCGCGGAATGCCCCGCCGGAGCAGACGGTCCGACAGCGCGCCCACGGCAAGGAGACCCGGCGGCGCCGCGACGCCGAGGATGCTTGCGTAGACGGCCGTGCGGCCGAGCTCCTTCACGCCGATCTCGGCGAACAGCGCGGGGCCCCAGGCGCCGACGAGCCACTGGGTCCAGATCGGGGCGATGCCCGCCACCGCCAGGAGCCAGAGATCCCGTGTCCGGAAGGCGGCCGCGACTTCCTGACTGGACGCGCGTCCGCCTTGCGCGCCTCCCGGGTCCGGGACCAGGCGACCGATCAGCGTCGCGGACACCAGCGGCAGCACCGCGACGGCGAGAAACACCTGCCGCCAGGGCATCAGCTCGCCCAGCGCGCCTCCCAACAGCACCCCGAGGGCGGTGCCGACGCCCAGCCCGGAGAAGGACACCCCCTGCCCCATCGCGAGCCGGTCCGGCGGGGTCGCGGCCGCGATGATCGGGCGGTCGTTGGCGAAGTACAGTCCCTGCGCGAGGCCGGTCACCAGGCGCGCCAGCACGAGGACCGCGAGCGTCGACGAGAGGCCGGTGGCCAGCGAGGCGCCCGCGACCAACAGGATGCCGATGACCAGGACCCGCTTTCGACCGAACCGGTCGCCGAGGAGCCCCGCCGGCACCTGCATCGCCACGTAGCCGTAGAAGAAGACGGAGAAGAGGAAGCCGCCCTCGGCGTGGCTCAGGCCGAACTCGGCCATGATGGGCTCGAGCAGCGGCGAGAACACCATGCGGACGATGTAGTTGCAGATCCAGCCGAAGACCAGGAGGGTCCAGACGGAGTGATAGGGCTGCCAGGGCACAGAAGGCTCCTCGAGGCCGCTGGGTGCTGGACGTGGGCCGCACGCGCATCGCGCGACGCGGTCACCCTATCACGAGCGGCGCACCCTGGGAACGCGCGGAGCGATTTCGATCGCGCCGCATTCCGGAAGGCGCGTCCCACGCAAAGCCGCGTCCCTCGCCTGTCGCAACAGCA
>JBIOVM010000116.1:0-142737 GCA_044867785.1 Candidatus Rokuibacteriota bacterium
CCGGCGCCCACGCACCCGTGGCACCGCGGGTACGACCCGGTTCGTTTGCATCAAGTCCGGGGGACGACATTTTTACGTCGCAGTTAACGTGACCTTTTCATGTTGCAGCGACAGGCGACCGCGTCCGGATGCGCGGCTCACGGCGCGCGCCCGCGGTCACCGTCTACGGACGCTCCATCGCCAGCACCGCGATGCCGGCATAGACCGCCTCCGGACGCCGGACGAAGCCCCGGGCGGGGAGCAGGACATCCGAGACGTACCGCCCGGCCGCGCCGCCGCCCACGATCCAGACTCGCCGGGCCCCCGCCGCGCGGGCCGCGGTCCGATCGAGATAGGCGAGCGTGGCCGGCGTGGCCGAGAGCGGAAGCCCCATGAAGTCGTCGCGCCGGGCGGCCGGGAAATGGCTCGACACCGGCCACACGACGAAGCGGCCGATTTCGGCGCCGCGGGTCGGGTCGGCGACCTCGTCGGCCAACGCGTAGTCCGTGTTGACGAGCACCATCTCCCCGGGCGAGGCGTGGCGCGCGAGATGCGCGGCGACCGCGTGCCAGCCGGCCGGCGGCCACTGCGCGAAGGTTCCCGTGTCTCGGAGCGCCGGCAGATGGTTCCATGCGACCGTGGTGCACACCAGCACGACGAGCGGAAGCCAGCGCAGCGCGCCGGGCCGACCGACGCTCGCCGCGCACCAGGCGAGGACCAGGACGGCGGCCGGCGCGGCGACGATGACGT
This sequence comes from Candidatus Rokuibacteriota bacterium, assembly GCA_044867785.1. Classification (GTDB taxonomy): domain Bacteria; phylum Methylomirabilota; class Methylomirabilia; order Rokubacteriales; family DASRDR01; genus DASRDR01. Next base: position 730 of record JBIOVM010000116.1, read on the forward strand.
ACCGCGAGTAGAGGAGGCTCACACCGAGCAGCGGCGGCACGAGACTGAAGACGCCGATCGGCACGAGCAGCCAGAGGACGAGAATGCCGACCGGCCCGGCGCGCGCCAGGCGGGGAGGCTCCACGGCGCTCAGCATCAAGACCGTGACGGCCACGGCCGTGAAGACCCAGGGGTCGAGCAGGTCGACCAGGACCCGCGCCGGAGCGAGGGCTACCGCGGGCCGGAACCAGTCGAAGGAGTGCCGCCGCGTGAAGACGCCCGCGAAGAGCCCGGCCAGCGGAAGCACGGCGGCGGCGAGCGCGAGCCACGTCACGCCCCACGGGCGGCCGACGAGGGCCCGCACGCCGCGGGTGGCGGCCAGGTGGAGCGCCTGCGCGAGCGCGACAATGCCGAAGAGGTAGTTGGCGTACACCGCGGCCGCGGTGGCCGCGACCCAGCCGACGCGCGTGAGGGTCCGCTCGGCTTGCCACAGCGCCGCGTAGGCGAGAAACGAGAGCGCGGCCGCCGCGAGGGCCAGCCCGTGGGTGCGCGCACTCTGCCCGTACCAGATCAGGCGCTCGTTCACCGCGACGGCGACCAGCGCGACGAGCGCAGCATGCCGGTCACCGAAGAGCCGGCGCGCGAGGGGATACGTGGCTCCGAGAAGGATGAGGCCCGCCACGACCGACGGGAGCCGGAGCCCGAGCGGCCCATAGCCCAGGAATTCGGCGGAGAGCTTGACCAGGAAGTAATAGAAGGGGCTCGTGGCCTCGCTCAGGGCGACGCGCCTCGCCACCTCGCCCCACGGGCCCGTCACGTCGAACGAGGTCGCGTACTCGTCGAGCCAGGGCTCGGGAGCCCAGAACCGGGTCACCCTGAGTGCGGCGCCCGCGACCAGCGCGAGGGCCACGAGCGCGAGCCAACTCCGGCGGGCCGGCGCGGGCCCGGGCGCGGGGTCCGGCTCCGCGCGCTCCGCCGCGGGACGCGGAGACCCGGCCGGCCGCCTGATCGAGCTCACGCCAGCGGGCGCCCGGATGAGCGGTGCCCGAGAGGGCGCCCCGTCAGAGCCCGGACTCGAGGAACGTCGTGGAGTAGTCCCCGGCGGCGAACCGCGGGTGCGCCAGGAGCCGCGCGTGGAGCGGAATGGTCGTCCGAATCCCCTCCAGCACGAACTCGGCCATCGCCCGGCGCATCCGGGCCAGGGCTTCCGCCCGGTCCGCCCCGTGGGTGATGACCTTCGCCAGCAGGGAGTCGTAGTACGGGGGCACGGTGTATCCGGCCAGGCAATGGCTGTCCACCCGCACGCCGGGTCCACCGGGCGCGGCATACGCGGTGATGCGCCCGGGACTCGGCGTGAAGCTCACCGGGTCCTCGGCGGTGACCCGGCACTCGATCGCGTGCCCGCGGAACGTGACGCCCTCCTGGCGGAGACCCAGCGGCTCACCGGCCGCGATCAGGATCTGCGCCCGGATGAGATCGAGACCGGTGATCACCTCGGTCACCGGGTGCTCCACCTGGATGCGCGTGTTGACCTCCAGGAAGTAGAAGTCCCCGGCCTGATCGACCAGGAACTCGACGGTGCCGGCGCTCTCGTAGGCCGCCGCGCGACAGAGGCGGAGGGCCGCACCGGTCAAGGCCTGGCGCACCGGCTCCGTCATGACCGGGCATGGAGACTCCTCGACCAGCTTCTGGTGCCGTCGCTGAATCGAGCAGTCACGCTCGCCCAGGTGAACCATCTGACCGCGCCCATCGGCCAGGATCTGGACCTCGACGTGGCGCGCGCCCTCCACGTACTTCTCGAGATAGATCTCCGACGAGCCGAACGCCGCGGCCGCCTCGCTCTGGCAGGTCCGCACGGCCGCCTCCAGGGTGTCGCCGTCCCAGACGATCCGCATGCCTCGGCCGCCGCCGCCCATCGACGCCTTGAGCAGGACGGGATACCCGAGGGACTCCGCCACCGCCCGCGCGTCCGTCGCGTCGCGCACCGACCCGTCGCTGCCGGGCAGGAGCGGCACGTCCGCCTTCCGGGCCAGCTCACGGGCGCGGACCTTGTCACCCAGCAGGCGGATCACCTCGGGACTCGGGCCGATGAACCGAATACTGCACGCCCGACAGATCTCGGCGAACGTGGCGTTCTCGGCGAGGAACCCGTACCCCGGGTGAATCGCCTCGGCGTCGGTCACCTCGGCGGCCGCGATCAGCCGCGGAATGTTGAGATAGCTCTGCGCGCTGTCCTCGGGCCCGATGCAGATGCTCTCGTCGGCGAGCCGCACCGGGAGCGAGCCGGAGTCCGCCTTCGAGTGCGCCACGACGGTGCGGATCCCCATCTCACGGCAGGTCCGCAGGATCCGGAGCGCGATCTCTCCGCGGTTGGCGATCAGGATCTTGGTGAACATAGGCGCGTCAGGCCTCGGCGGCGGTCCCGGCCGGCCGGCGCATTCCGCGTCAGCTCCGCCCGCCGGCCGCCAGGAGGCGGGCATTCACATCCTCGACGGTGACGCCGACGCCCTCCTTCATGGCCTGGGGCAGCGGCTCTCCCTGCCCGAGGCGGCCGAGAAAGGCGCGGACGCCGCTCATGCCTCCGCGGTCCGCCAGGTACTCGGCGACGGTGTGGGAGAGCTGGTACGCCACGCCGACGGCGTTCGACCGGAACAGGCGCTCCAGCCCGTCGAGAGAGTAGTACTGCCGGTCCAGGACCACGTCGGACTCGATGAACCGCGGGGCGGAGCGTGGCTCGACGACCTGGGCCAGTCCCTCGTGGAGCCACCGGGGCGCTCGTCCGTTCGTGGCTTGGTGGATCAGGAGGTGCGCGTACTCGTGCCGGCAGAGGCGCTCGAGCCCGTACGACCCGGTCTGAGACGCCGAGAGTCGGAGCCGGAGCTTCTGGTAGTCGTAGAACCCGAGCACGTGCTCCGCGAACTCCGGCGGGATGCCGCCGATCTCGGCGAACGTCTTCGTCACGTAGATGCCCACCTGGACGCGCTCCTTCGGGTACACGCCGAGATCCCGGCCGAGCGATTCGTAGGCGCGCTCCAGGATGTCGACCACCGAGCGGCCCACCTCGATGCCCCCGCCCCCCTCGTAGCGCACGAGGAAGTGCGGGCTCTCCTGGCTCCAGAAGCCCGCCTCGAATCCCTGCTCGCGCTCGAGGCGCGTGAGCAGCGTCCGGGCCCGCGCGTGGCCGGCCTCCCGCGCCAGCAGGCGCTTCAGTGTCTCCACCGCCTCCCGGGTCCGACCCTGGCGCTCCTGCAGGTCCGCGAGCAGGTACACGAGCTCGGGGTCGTCCGGGAACTCCCGCAGCGCCTGCTCCACCACCGCCTGCCCCCGCGCGGGGTCACCGGCCCGAGCATGAGCCAGCGCGAGACCGTTCCAGTGCTCCCGAGTGGGCGCGGCGGCGACGGCGGCGCGGTAGTGCTCGATCGCGCCGGCGGGCCGGCCCGCCTGGTAGGCGTCGCGACCGAGCCGCGCGTAGCAGGTGCCCAGCGCGCGCCGGATGTCGTCGCGGCGGGTGCGGGTCGCCAGGTCACGGTACTGTTCGCACGCGGCCGTGACCTGGCCCTGCTGGAAGAGGTCGAGCGCCTCGCGCACCGCGCGGGCGTCCGGGTCGTCCCCCCGACCGGCGACCGCGGGGGCGGCGACCTCGGGCGGGCTGGCGTCCGGCTGAGCGGCGGCCGGCGCGGACGCCGCGGGCTGCGTCGCGTCCGGCGGCGGCGCCTGCTGGCGCGCTTCCCACCAGCGGAGGACCGGCGGCCCGGCCACCAGCGCGACGATGACCGCGGCCAGCGCCACGTTCACGCGCGCCAGGTTCGTGCCGCGCCGGGATGCGGAGGCGCGGGCCACCGGGGGCGCCGGCGGAGCCGGTCGCGGCGGCGGGGCCGAGCTGGCCTCGGCCGGAGGCGCCGGCACCCGCGGGTCGTGCTGGCACTTCGGGCACCGCTCGGTGCCGTCCGGAAGGTTGGCCCAGCAGGATCGGCAGAACATCGGCCGCGGGGCGAGGCCGGGGCGAGCTAGGGCTCCAGGAGGAACAGAGGCTGACCGTACTCAACCGGCTGCGCGTTTTCGACGAGGACCTTCACGACCCGTCCGGCGACCTTGGACTCGATCTCGTTCATCAGCTTCATCGCCTCGATGATGCACACCACCTGTCCCTTCTTCACGCGCTCGCCATCCCGGACGAACGGCGGCGCGTCCGGGGACGGCGCGCGGTAGAAGGTGCCGACCATGGGCGCCTCGACCGTGAGGAGATGAGCCTCGCCGGCAGCGGTCGCCGCCGCGGCGTCGGCGACCGCCGCGCCCGGCATGGCCACGGCCGCTTGGCGCGGGACGGCGCCCGCGGGCCCCGGCGCCGCCGGGACGTCCCGGCGCAGCCGGACCCGAACGCCCTCCCGCTCGATCTCGATCTCGCTGAGGTCGTACTCCTTCAGGAGGTCGGCGAGCCGTCGGATCTCGCGCTGGTTCACGGCGCCCTCACGCCCGCTCGATGTAGGCCCCGGTCCGGGTGTCGATGCGCAGGACTTCGCCCTCGTTGATGAAGAGCGGCACCTGGACGACGGCGCCCGTCTCGAGCGTGGCGGGCTTCGAGCCGCCGGATGCCGTGTCCCCGCGGACGCCCGGATCCGTCTTCACGACCTGGAGCTCGACGAAGTTCGGGACCTCGAGCCCCGCCGGCGCGCCGTTGATGAGCAGGACGTCGACCTCCATGGTCTCCTTCAGCCAGTCCGAGGCTTCGCCCACCACGTCCGCGCCGAGCGCGATCTGCTCGTAGGTATCGAGATTCATGAAGTGGAAGTTGTCGTCCTTGTAGAGGAACTGCATCGCCCGCTGCTCGTAGTCGACGAGGCCGACCTTCTCCCCCGCCCGGAAGGTGCGGTCCACCACCCGGCCGAGCCGAAGATGCTTCAGCTTGGTGCGGACGAACGCGCCGCCCTTGCCGGGCTTCACGTGCTGGAACTCGACGATGTTGTACGGCTGCCCGTCGAGCTCGATCTTCAGCCCCCTCCGGAACTCCGCGGTCGACACCTGCATGGCCTACCCTCGCGTCCGCCGCGCCGGGCTCCTCGGCCGGCCGAGGGCCCCGAGGCGCGCGCGGGCTATTTCATGGTCCGGCTGCCGAACGAGCATCCGGCTGAACACCGCGGTGGCCTCATCGGTCAGCCCCTGCCCGAGGCACAGCTCACCGAACGCCACCGTCGCGTACATGTCGTCGACCAGGAGCGGCCACAGCCCTCCCGCGTCCGAAGCCACCCGACCGCCGACGCCCATCTCGAGCGCCCGGAGTAGCCCCTGGACCCCCCGGTCGTGCGGATCCAGCGCGGCCAGCCGACGCACGAGACCCAGCGCCTCCGCGGGGTCGCCGTCACGCAGGGCGCACTCCACGGCGATGCGCAGTGCCGGCTCGTGCTCCGGCTCACCCCCGAGGAACGCGCCGATCTCCCCTCGGGCCGCGCGCACGTCGCCGGCCTCCAGCAACGCCTTGGCCAGCACGAGCCGCGTCGTTACGTACGCCGGATAGCGCTCGAGGCCTTGGCGGCACAGCGCCACCGACTCCTCGGCTCGGCCCACCCGGCGATACGCGTCGGCCAGCGCGGCGTAGGCCTGGGAGGTGGGCTCTCGGGCGAGCCGCGCTTCGAGCTGTCGGATCTCGTCGGTGGTCGGCAAACGATGTCTCGATGGGCCGAGCCGGCCCTCACTATACGGGGACGCGTCCGACCTTGTCAACGTCGACGGCGCGCAAACACGCGTCGCGGCAATCCTTCCGGACCCGGCGTCGGTCGTTGGTCCTCGTGGCCAGCCTGGGTATAGTGGGGCCATGCGCCGGGCTCGACGACGCTGGGCCGCGATCGGAACGGTCTTCGCCGTCGCTACCTCCTCGGCGCAGGGTGCGACGGCGGCGCCCGCCGCGGCCCCGGCCGCCGCCCGTCCCGCGAAGCCCCGCGCCTTCCTCATCCACCTTATCGACGGGGGCGACCCGATCGTCGTCGAGAAGTATGTCGAGGAGGGCGGCCAGGTCCGGTTCGAGAAGTACGGCGGCTGGGTGGGCATCCCGAGCTACGAGGTGCGGCGAATCGTCCCCGACGAGACGGAGGACACGGCCGCGACGCTGCCCCCGGCCGGCGGGGTCACCGAGAATGCGAGCGGGGCTGCGCTCTACGTGACCACGCGGAGCGGGGCCACCGTCCGAGCGACCGAGGTCGGCGCACGGGGCGAGGAGGTCCGGGTGAGCACGCCGGAAGGCTCACTCACATTCCACCGGGGGGATCTGGTCGGCGTGCTGCGGATGCCCGCCCCGCCCGCCATGCCTGAAGCGTGGCTCACGCTCTGGGACATCGCCGACGGACGGACGGCCCCGCTCGACGCGCCGGCGGCCGCCGCCCAGCCGGCCGCACGACCGCTGACCCTCAGCAATCGCCCGCACCTGCTTCAACTGGCGAGCGGCGTGGTGATCCAGGTGGACGGGTTCTGGCTGGAGGCCGGGGAGATCCGGTTCCGGCGTCTCGGCGGCGTCGTCGGGTTCGCGCTGGGCGAGATCGCCCGGCTCCTCCCCCAGGAGGTCGAGCCGTCGCGCGGGCGGGTCGCTGCCCGCTTCGTCCGCCGGCTCGGACCCGATCAGGTGGAGATCCGGCTGGATCGCGGCCTCCAGCGCGTCCGGCTGATCGGCGTCGAGCCCGCGTCCGGCGACGGCGCCACGGGCGAGGACCCCTGGGGCTCGCTCGAGCGGGGGCTCGTGCTCCATCTCGAGTTCGACCGTGAGCGCTACGCGTCGGACGGAGACTGGCTCGCGTACGTGTACCTGCCCAGCGGGCGGATGCTGAACGCCGAGCTGATCCGGGTCGGTCTCGCGAGACCCCACGCCGAGCCCCGAAACATCCGCTACCTGGATCTCTTTCAGGAGGTCTGGCGGGAATCGGGCCAGGCGCAGGAGTCCTCGGCCGAAAGGTAGGACGGTGGCGCCCCGCGCGGAGGAGGAAGGCGTCTTCTCTCCCGCGCGGGGCGCAGCCCGCTGTTATGTGCGTCTAGGCGGAGCCGGGGCAGGGCGGGTTGCCGCTGCTGCCCGTGACCGAGACGGTTGCGGACGTCCCGGTGGCGGCCGAGGAGGCACCGTCGACAAACGCGTCGACGGTGACGGTCGCCGCCTCCTGGCCCGTGGCGGGCTCAGGGGCGGGCGGAGTGGTCGCCGGCACGACGCCGGCATCCACGCAGCGGACGATCATGGTCGTCTGGTAGATGCCGTTGGCATCCGTGACCCCGGACGGGCCGTCGACCGTTCCGAACGCCGTCGCACCATTCGTCGAGGTGTTCACGAGCACGGGCTTGCCGGCCAGCGGCAAGCCGGCCCCGCCGCCCGCCCCCCCGTTAGTCACGCTGACCGTGATGGTGACGCGACGTCCGGGCTCCGCCGACGCGGGATTGGCCGAGACACGAATGATGATGTCGGCCGACGTGTTCGCGAACCCGGTGCTGGGGGCCGGACTTCCAGTGCAGGCGGCGAGGGATCGAACGTTGGTCGACCCCTTGGTTCCCTTCGCGGTGCTCTGCGGGGCCTTGACCTCGGCGCACTCGAACGTCGGCCCGCTCGTGCCGTTGTTGTCCGAGCATGCCTGGATCAGCGTGCCGGCGACCAGGAGGAACCCGAAGACCACCAGGGTCGACAGGCGGATCCCCAACGGGCCCCGACTCGGGCGAACAGGTGACAGTTTGGCGTCCATGGTCCTGGCCCCCTAGAAGACCGTGATGAGGACGGTGTCGAACGCGTCCTGGACCGCGGCCGTGATCGTGGCCGTCCCCCGCTGAGCCTTCCCGCAGAAGGTCACGTTGGCCGTGCCGCGGACTGTGTTGACCGTGGTCCCGACGACGTCGACCGCGTCAGGGCCGGCAAAGCAGCAGAGCGTCGTCGTGAAGCTGACGGCGATGCCGTCAACGAGGTTCCCCTGGGTGTCCCATACCTTGGCCTGCACCAGCGCGCACCCGCCGGCCTCTTCGCCGCTCCCCGCCGTCGCGCCCGGGATGGTGTTTGGGCTGGCCACCAGGTCGAGGATCATGCCCGAGGCCGCGCTGGGCTGCGTGCTGGAGCCCCGGTTGGGCCCATCGCAGCTCGTCAGAGCCGCTCCCAGGATGAGAACGCACAGCGCGAGTCCCCACGCCGTCCTTCGCATCGGCTTCCTCTCCGTTGCCCGTGTTCGGGCGCGCGTCATCCCTGGATCTCCCGCAACACCTCGATGACCGTTTCCATCGGGACGTCGTGGTGCAGCTCCGCTCGCCCTACTACCCGCAGCAGGACGAAGGGCACCCGGCCTTCCCGAGCCTTCTTGTCGTGACGCAATGCCTCCGCGACCTGGCGCGGATCGAGGCCGCTGAACCGGATCGGGAGGCCGACCTGCTGGAGCAGCGCGTCCTGCCGATCGGCCGTCCGGACGTCCGTCCAGCCCAGGCGCACCGCCAGACGGCCGGCGGCCGCCATCCCGATGGCCACCGCCTCGCCGTGCAGCCACCGGCGGTAGCCCGACAACGCTTCGAGCGCGTGCCCGACCGTGTGCCCGTAGTTCAGCACCATGCGCACGCCGGTCTCCTCGCGCTCGTCCTGCTCGACGATTCGAGCCTTCTCGGCGCAGCAGGCGGCCACCACGGTCTCGAGAAAGTCCGGGTCGCGGCGCCGGAGCGCGTCCAGCCCGCCCTCGAGCGCCGCGAAGAGGTCCGCGTTCAGCACGGCCCCGGTCTTCGCGACCTCGGCGAGCCCCGAGCGAAACTCGCGCTCCGGGAGCGTGCGCAGGGTCTCCGGATCGATCAGCACGAGCCGCGGCTGGTGGAAGGCGCCGATCAGGTTCTTGCCCCGCGGATGGTTGACCGCGACCTTCCCGCCGATGGACGCGTCGACCTGCGCGAGCAGGGTCGTCGGGACCTGGACCACAGGCACGCCGCGCATGAACGACGCGGCGGCGAACCCGGCGAGGTCGCCCACGACGCCGCCACCGACCGCGACGACCGGCGAGGCGCGGTCGATGCCGTGGGCGAGGAAGCCGTCCCACAGCCGCTCCACCTCGCGCAAGCTCTTGGCCTCCTCGCCCTCGGCCACCTCGATGACCGTCGGGTCGAAGCCGGCGCCCCGGAGGCTCTCGGCCACGCGCGCCGCATGCGAGGCGACCGCCGGCTGGGTCACGACCGCCGCCCGCCGGCCGAGGCGGAGCCGCGCGCACTCGGGCCCGGCCGCGTCCAGAAGACCCGGCCCGATCCGCACCGTGTAGCTCCGCGGTCCCAGTTGCACCATGACTTCCCGCACCGCCTCGTCAAGCCTTTACTTGCTGAAGAAGAAGAACCGCTGCCGCTCGGCCTTCGGATACGTCCGGGACGCGTCGACCAGCGCCCCGACTCGATTCTCCGACTGGCGGATGTCGACCAGCGTGTCTTGGATCTGGTTCTGCAGGAACGCGACGGCATCCAGGTTCCGCCGTCGAACCAGGTCCGCCTCGGCCCGCCGGTTCGGATCGTTCGAGAACTCGCCAGTCACCGCGAACGCCGCCACCACCGCCTGCGCATAGGCACGCGTCTGCTCACGCAGCTTCGCGATCGAGTCGTCGAGGCGCTTTTCCTCCGAATCCATGATCCCCAGGTACACGCGCGGCATCGTCGTGGGCAGGCGCTCGACCGGGCATGCCGGCGGCGCGATCGCGGCCCCCCCGCGCTCGACGCGGAGAACTCGATCACAGCCGACCGCGAAGACGTACTGGCTCTGATCGTCGCGGAAGAAGATCCAGGGCGACTCCTCGGCATAGAAGCTCGCCGTGATAGGCACGGCGTGACCGCGAAGATGGATCGTCCAGTCCTGAGCGAGGGCAGGCGACGCCGTGCCCGCGTAAAGCGCGAGGCTCAAGCCCAGGCCGACCGCGAACCGTCGGACCGCGCTCATGGCCATCACCGCTCACCGGACTGATTCGCCGGCGTGGGCCGGGCGGCCGGTGCGCGCGGCGGCAGGGCCGTGGAGGCCGTCAAGGGGGGACTCGTGGAGGTCGACGCGGCAGAGAGGCTCGTCGGCGCCGGCGCGACCGCGGTCGCCGCGGCGGCAGACACGGCGGCCGCAGGCGTGAGAGCGGCCGAACCCGCGGTCGGGGCGGTCGGGGGGGCCTGGCCACTCGGCCCGGGCGCGATCGGCTCCCCAGGCGCCGTGGGCATCACGGATGCGGGCGCGGCGGCCTGCCCGGGGCTCGTCACCACTTTCGCCGTGAGGAACACGACGAGCTCGCGCCGGACCCCCTCCGTCAGGTCGTTCTTGAAGAGCCAGCCCATCACGGGAATCTTCGAAAGCCACGGCACCCCACGCTCGTCGTTCTGGAACGATTCCTGGCGAAGGCCGGAGATGACGACCGTTCCGCCGTCGATGACGTCAGCCTGGGTGACCGTTTGCCGGGTCGCCACGATCGGAGCGATCAGGAACGGCGTGTTGATTCGCTCCGCCTCGATCTCGTCCTTGACGCCGATGTTGAGCACGATGCGCCCGTCGCCCACGACCCTCGGGGTGACCTGAAGCCGCGTCGTCACGTCCTGGAACGTGATCGACGCCTGCGAGGCGCCCTGGACGCCAGTGATGCTGATGATTGGGAACTTCCGCCCGCTGGCCACCGTCGCGGGCTGGTTGTCGACGGTCATCAGGTTCGGGGACGAGAGGATCCGGGCGCGGCGCTGACCTTCGAGCGCCTGCAGCTGGATGTCGAGGTGGAAATTCGACGCGAGCCAGCCGATGCCCAGGCCGAAGGGCGTGGCGGTCGCCAGCAGCGAGCCCAGCTGGGCCGGGAAGTTGGCGGCGGTCGTTGGTGTCGCCGCGCCGGCCGTCTCGCCGGATACCCCGCCACCCGGCGGAGCGCCGCGCACGTCGACGACGGGCCCGTTCGAGCCGGTCCGCGGGGTCCAGATGCCACCCCAGATCACGCCGAGTGACCGCGCATCCTGCCGGGTCATCTCCACCAGCCGGGCCTCGATCAGGACCGACGGCGCTCCCTGGTCGACTCGGGTAATGAACTCTCTGATCTTGGCCAGGTTGTCGGGGATGTCGCGCACGATCAGCGAGTTCGTCCGCTGGTCGACGGTCAGCTGACCGCGCGGCGAGAGCATGCCGGCCGCCTTGCCCTCCTCTTTCTTGGCCCCGCCCGCGATCGCTTCCTCCACCCCCCTCTCCTCATGGGTGGTGACGGCATCCGTGAGGAAGTCGATCTGCTGGACCCGCTTGGGGCCGACGTGCGCGTACCGGAGCTTGAACACCTCCTCCGCCAGCGGAACCAGCTGGTCCTCGATCGCCTTGCGCCTGACCTCGTACTCCTGGCGCTTCAGGGCGGTCTCACGCTCCAGCTCGACGAGCCGGAGGTCAGCGTCCCTTCGACGCTGCTGGATCTCGACCTCGCGCTGCTCGGCCCGGAAGGCCGCCTCGGCCTCCTTGGTCAGGTTCTCGAGCTTGTCGACCCGGATGATGTTGCCTTCCTGGACGTAGGCCAGCTTGGCCGCCCGCACGACGGAGTCGAGCGCCTGCTGCCACGGGACGTTCTGGAGCTTGACCGTCACCTTGCCCTTGACGTCGTCGCTGGTGACGATGTTGAGCCCGCTGAACTCGGCGAGGATGCGGAGGATGTTGTTGATGTCCGCGTCCTTGAAGTCCAGCGAGATGAGGCGGGGTCGCTGCTGTTGCGAGCCGGTCGCCTGGGCGACGATCGGCGCCCGAAGCTGGGCCAGCAGCACGGGGCCACCCGTGCGTTCGCTCCCGCTCGCTGGCCCCGCGAGCGAAAGGATCCAGGCACAGCCCAGGAGGACCATGACGCCTCGTCTAGCCACGCCGCTCCCCCCCATCATCGGCCGTCTCGATCGGTCCACGGCCACTGGCTCTAGGGTCCGTCCGGCTTCGGCAACCGGAGCTCGACGGTCCGCTCGCGCACGCCGACTCCCGGGGACTCCTCCCGGACGACGAATCGCACGCGGTCTCGTTCCACTGCCACGACCTTTCCCCCGAACTTCTCTTCGTTGAGGCGCAGGTAGTACCCGAGGCCGTCGGGTGTCTCGACGAGCGCGCGAATCGTTTCGGGATCCCTGACGTCCCAGAGGACGCCCACGAGCTTGAGGTTGGCCACCTCGTGAACGCGCTTCTCCTCGCCGGGCGCCGCCTGCCGCACCAGAGGCTCGAACGGGTCCCGAGGACCGCCCGCGGCCGGCGCGCTTGTCGCCGGCGGCGTTGCGGGCGCCGAAGCCGGCGCGGGCGCCGTCGAGGGCTCGGGCGTCTTCGGCACCGGCAAGGGCGTCGGGAACTTCGGCTGCGACTGGGCCCACGCGGCGGCGGTGAGGAGCCCCGCGGCGACAGCCGCCACGAGCCGCACCCCGCGCGGCCGGCTCAAGTCTCGAAGGCGCATCATCCCCTCCGTCGTGCTCGCTAGCGCGGGGTCGGCGGCGGAGGCGCCGCCGCCGCCGGAGCCGGCATGGGCACCGCCTGGAACACGACAGCCACCAGGTCGGCCCTCATGGCGCCCGGCGCCAGGTCGACCCCGCGCCCGGTGCCGGCGGGAGCCGCCGTGCGCGACCGGCCCTGGATCTTGACCTCGTTGAGCGTGACGAGCCGCGGGAGCTGCGCCAGCTGGTCGGCGAACTTCAGGAGCTCGTGGTAGCCACCACCCACGCCGACTTCCATCGGGATCTCCACGTAGAGCTCCTGCGGCCGATTCGGCCGGCGCCGCACTTGCCCCACGGTCAGCCCCGACTTCCCCGCCAGGGTCTCGACGCTCCGGAGCACCTGAGCCGACTCGTGCTCGGACGGCAGCCGGCGGGCCAGCTCGCGGAGCTGCGCCTCGAGCGCCTCCCGCTCGCGCTTGATGCGCCCGAGGTTCGCGACCATCTGCTGCGCGTTCTTGACCTGGCGGTCCAGGTCGTCGCGCTCCAGCTTGAGCTTCGCCGTCTCGTCGCGGAGCCCCCGGACGCCAGGAAAGGCCCCGACGCCGCCCCACGCGAAGTAGCCGACCGCGACGATCAGGAGGGAGATCAGGATCAGCTTCTGGCGTTCCTGCCGGTCCATTCGCTCCCTCCGATCAGAGCTTGACGTTCGCCGTGACCTCGAAGGCCACGACGCGCGTCTGGTCGATCCGCTCCGCCTCGGTCACGACGAAGTCCACGTCCGCGAAGATGCCGACCTTGCGCAGGTTGTCCATGAAGTCGGCGATCTGGAAGTTGTTGAAGGCGCTCCCCTTGAGGACCACGGAGTACCCGGCGAGCTGCGACACCTCGCGCGCGGGGCGCGCCGGACCCGGCGGCCGGGGCGCCTGGGCTTCGACCTCGGTGCGCTTGGCCTCGAGGCGCCCTAGGGTCTCGCTCATCCCGGCAGCCGTCTGCTGGGGCTCCTCGACCTTGACCTTGACTTCCTGCGGCTTCATCTCGACGCCGGAGAGCCAGACGCCCTGGGGCACCGCGCGCAGGACGCCGTTCAGCATGGCCAGCGGGACGCCCTGGCTCTTCGCCACCTTGCCGATGACCTCGATCCGCCGCTGGATCTCGGCCTTGGCCGCCTCGGCCTGCCGAAGCTCGGTGAGCTGCGTCTTCAGCTGCTCGTTCTGGGCCTTGAGGCTGGTGATCTGGGTCTGGTACTCGCGCTTCGCGCTCCAGGCCCGGTACCCCAGGGTGCCCATGAGGAGGAGCACCAGCACGAAGACGCCGGTCAGGACGCGGGTGATGAACCCGGCGCTCGTCCCGGCGGTGGAGGGGGCGGCCACCGCGCGGCCCGGTCGGGCCGCGCGCGCTTCCCGTGGGAGGAGGTTGATCTTGATCGCCACGGTTCTACCCGTCCTTACTTCCGGTCGTCCGGATAGCGCATCGCCAGCCCGGTCGCGACAGTCGCGAGCGGCGCCAGCTTGTCCACCATGCCCGCGTCGGCCCCGCTGCCCGCATCCACCCGCTTGAAGGGGTTCGCCCGAATGACCTCGATCCCCCACTGTCCCGCCAGGAACTCCTGCAGACCTGGAATCAGCGAACACCCGCCGGAGAGATAGATCCGCTGGATGCGCTCGTGCTCGGCGGTGGTGCCGAAGTAGTCGAGCGTCCGCTGGATCTCCTGGCCGATCTCCTGGGAGACCAGGTCCAGAACCGGCTCGACCTCGACCCAGCTCACGGCGCCCTGCTCTCCGCGGACGATCGCTTCCGCCTCGGCCGGAGCCAGATCGAAGCGCTGCGCGATCGTCGAGGCGTACTGTCGGCCGCCGACGAAGATGTCGCGCGCGTAGACGTTGACGCCGCCCTGCATGATGTTCGTGTTCGTGGTCTCGTGGCCGATGTTCACGAGCGCCACGACCTCGTTGCCCTGGCCGGACTCGTTGTGCTGGTACTGCGTCTCCAGGGCGAAGACGTCGACGTCCACGACGACGACGTTCAGTCCGCAGGCCTCGACGACGTCCGCGTAGCTCTGGACCTTGCCCTTCTTGACGGCCACCAGCATGACCTCGAGCTGCGGGCCGTCCTGGCGCAGGATCTGGAAATCGATGTTCACGTCGTCGATGTCGAAGGGGATGTGCTGCTCGGCCTCCCAGCGGATCGACTCGCCGAGCTCGCTCTCCGACATCTTCGGCAAGTTGACGCGCTTGGCGATCACCGAGCCCCCGGAGACGCCGATGACGGCCTCGGTGGCCTGGACGCCGCCCTGCACGAGCGCCTGGCGGATCGCCTGCTGCACGGCGTCCGGGTGCTTGACCTCGCCCCCCTGGATGGCGCCGGCCGGGATGTGGGCGATCCCGAAGCCACCCAGCTCATACCCTGAGCCCTTCGGCTTGAGCTCGACGACCTTCACCGCGCTCGTGCCGATGTCCAGGCCGACTACTTCAGGTCGCTTCTTCTTCTTCCAGAACGTCATGGGTTGTTCCTCACTGCCAGCGAGTCTCCCCTAGCGGCACCCGAACCCCAAACTAATTTTTTTCCCGTCTCCGCTCTGCTGTTTACGTGTCCTTGCACTAATTTCACTTTGATGAGTATCACTAGACAGGCGCCGGCGGTCAAGTTTTAAAAACACCAATTTTAGCCGTAAGTTACGGCGCGCTAGCCGCGCTTGCGGCCGGCGAGGAGCCCGCGGACGGTCGTCAGGAACTCCTGGATGTCGAAGGGCTTCGAGATGACGAGATCGACCCCGAGCTCTCGCGCGCGGCGCGTGGCCCGCGCCCGATCGAACCCCGAGAGGATCACGACCGGCGTCGTGGCGTCGACCTGCTTCACCGCTTCGACGACTTCCCATCCCGGGACGTCGGGCATCCCGAGGTCGGTGATCACGAGATCGTACGGCCCTTCGCGCTCTCGCACCTTGGCGATGCCCTCGAGGCCGGAGCCGGCGAGCGTGACGGCGTAGGTGGCGCCGCGCAGCATGTCGCCCACCGCGGTGCGCACGGTCTCGTCGTCGTCGACCAGCAGCACCTGCGGGCGATCCACCTCGGGGCCGGCGACCGGCGGAGGGGCGCCGTCACCGGTCGCGGGAAGGCGCAGCACGACCGTCGTCCCTCGCCCCTCCTCGCTCTCCACGGTCGCCTCGCCGCCGTGCCGGGCCACCACTCCGTAGATCATGGAGAGCCCGAGGCCCAGGCCGGTCTCCCCCTTGGTGGAGAAGAACGGCTCGAAGGCGCGCCGCTGAACCGTCTCCGACATTCCGACGCCCGTGTCCGACACGGACACCGTGCCGCGCCCACCCTCGAATCCGGTGCGAATCGTGATCGTCCCGCCCCGCGGCATCGCGTCCACGGCATTGAGAAGCAGCTGGACGACGGCTTCGAGCAGCTCGGATTCGGCCCCGACGAGCTGCGCATGCGTCCCGAAGTGGGTGATCAGCTCGATGGGCGCGCCGCGGGCGGCCGGCTCGTCCCGCCACTTCGCCCGGGTTTGCTCGACCGCCCGCTGGACGATGTCGTTCAAGTCGACGGGACCGAACGGCTCGGCGGGACGGGATCGGCTGAACTCCTGGATCCGCGAGAGCGCATCGATCCCCGTGCGCGTGGCCGCCTCGATCTCGTGAAGGCCCGCTGCGAGCTCCTTCGACTTCTCCCGCGACGCCCGCTTGAGCAAGAGCTGGGTCCGCCCGAGGATGCCCGCCAGCACGTTGTTGAAGACGTGCCCGACGCCCCCGGCCATGTTCAGCAAGGCCTGCATCTTCTCGTCGACCGGCGTCCGGCCGGCGCGCGCGGTCAGCTGGTCCTGCGTGGTCTCGAGCTCCTCGAGCCGCCGGCGAAGGCGCCACAGCTCTTCCTCGTCGATCCGGGTGGTGTCGCGGACGACCTCGCGCACGACTTCGCGGTCGACCGGCACTTCGCGCACGATCTCCACCGGCACGTCCCGGACGATCTCCTTGACCACCTCGACCGGCACCTGAACCTCCCGCACGACCTCGCGGTCGACAGGGACCTCGCGCACCACCTCGACAGGGACTTGCACCTCGCGCACGACCTCGACCGGAACCTGGACCTCCCGGATCACCTCGCGGTCGACCGGCACTTCCCGCACGACTTCCTTCACGATCTCGACCGGGATCTCGCGCACGACCTCGCGGTCGACCGGGACCTCCCGGACCACCTCCCTCACGATCTCCACGGGGACCTGGACCGGCACTTCCCGGACGATCTCCACTTCGCGGACGACCTCGACGGGCACGGGAACCTCCCGGACCACCTCGCGGTCGACCGGCACTTCCCGCACGACTTCTCTCAGGAACTCAACCGGGACCTGGACCGGAACCTCCCGGACGACCTCGACCTCCCGGACGACCTCGACTTCCCGGACCACCTCGACCGGAACCTGGACCTCCCGGACGACTTCGACCGGTACCTCTTTGACCACTTCCCGCACGACCTCCCGGTCGACGGGCACCTCGCGCACGACCTCCTTCACGACTTCGACCGGGACTTCCTTGACCACCTCCCGCACGACCTCGCGATCGACCGGCACCTCGCGGACGACCTCGACCGGCGCCACGGCGGCCTGCGCGGCGCGGAGCGAGGAGGCAACGAGCCCCGCCGCCAGCTGGCAAGCGAGGATCTCGTTCGGCGTCGCGGTGGTATCCCCCGAGCGGCCCACCAAGAGCAGACCGAGCACGGTCTCGCCCGCCCGGAGCGGCAGGACCCCGGCCGTCCCGACGCCCTTGCTCGGCCGGGCCAGCCAGAGCGGCTCACCTCGACTCAGTACATGCTTGACCTTGTCCGCCGGGAGCCGGGAGAGCGCCATGCTTTCGGGAGCCGCGACAAGCCACGCGAGGGCGCCGCCCGCGCCCGGCACGGCCACGGCGGCCCACTCCATTCCCGCCGCGCGAGCAACCCCCGGAAGCAGGGCCTTGGCGGCGTCGTTCCCCACCCTGTGGTGGCGCAGGGAGTCCTGGAACGCCGCCGACAAGGGCTCGAGGAGGTGAATGACGTCCGGGGCTGCGGTCGGCCGCGGGGCGTCGCCACCGCCGCCCGGCATCAGGTCGACCTTCTTCAGAAGATCCATCACCATACGCGCCCCTCGGACGCTCATGACCTCCACGCCCGGAGGCTTGACCGCCAGGAGCCGCTCGTACTGCCGCTCGTCCCCGCTCACCTCGAGCACCAGGTTCGCCTCGGTCTTGAACACCTCCATGGCGTTCTTCACGAGAGGAAGATGGAGGCTCTTGGCGAGCTTGCCCCCCTCGGACCGGTCGCTCGCGTCCGCGACGATGGCAATGGTGACCCCGGGAATGCCGCCGAGGGTCTCGATCGCCTGGACGAGATGGACGCCCGTCCCGACCAGCCCGACCTTGTACACGGGGGTCGACACCGGCGCCGCTGGTGGCATGGCAGCCATTATACGCAGGGGCGCCTTGACTCCCAGATGTTGTGAAGCGCTGTGACCCTGCCCGGGAACGGCCCGAAGGCCCGGCGGGCCACGCCGCTAGGGGCAGGCGGTCCCTCCCAGGACGTCCGCAGCGTAGCTGACGCAGTAGGCCAATGTCTTGGGGAGCAGGACGACCCGGCTCCCGGACACCGTCGGAAAGCCCGGGGGCGGGGTCGCATCCCCGTGGATCGGGCTGTACCGGAGGATCGTGGAGCTGCCCCGCGTCTGGACCCGGAACGCCACGACCCCGCCATCCAGGGCGATGCCGTCGAACTCCACGTCGCCGCCGGAATACACGAGCCCGTGAACCTCCGTTCCGGGTCCCCCTCCCAGATCGGCGCAGGTCTCCTGGGGGTCTAACGGGTTCGCGGTGGGCTCCGGTCGATCGGCAATGGCCTCGACGGGGTCGAAGACCAGGTAGGCGAGGGGATAGCCGTAGACGTTCCCCTGCGTCCACGCCCGAGCTCCGCTCGAGTGGCGGAGGTCCTGGCTGCCACACCCTGACAGGCCATTGCCTTCGACGACGGCCGTCCCGTAGAAGTCGCGGCCCTGGATCGCAAAGTCGCAGCAGCCCGCATCCGTCCACGGCATCGCCGTGCCCCGCATCACGTACAGCAGCACCCCCGCGGCCGGTGAGCCGTAGGACATAGCGGGCGGGGAGCCCCCTCTGAACACCATTCCGGTGTTCGCGCCGCAACCGGTGGCGTTGGACAAGAACGTGATCCCGTCGATACGGCTATCTCCCGCCATGACACACGCCGCTCGACCCGGGCCTCCACAGACGGCCGGCGGGCACGGTGTGGTCAGCGCACAGTCGAAATAGCCCTGGTACTGGAGGCCTCCACCGTCACAGTTGCCCCGGCTCCGATCACCGGCGACGACCAGTCGCTTGCCGCTCGGGTACGGGTAGGAGTAGTTCTGCCCCGGGGGACAGTTCGCCGCCGTCTCCCCGTGAAGCGTGGGGTCGATAGCCGAGCACCCGAGCTGAGGCCGGGGCAGGTCGTCGTAGGCGGCCGGGCCTCCCGGATACTCGCTCGGGTCCGCAGGCGTCACGGTCGGGGTCCCGTTGCGGTTTCCCGGCTCGTTGCAGTGACCGGGAGGGTTGTCCAGGCTCGAGCTGGAGCAGACATGCTTCCAGGGGCTGTCGACGGCCACGACCCCCCGCATCCGGGCACGTCCGTCCCCACCGGTGATCGTTGCCCACGCCGTGATGACGGCCGTCCCGTTCGTGTCGCGAGCGGGTGACCCTCCGACGCAGCTCGCATCCTCGATGGCGACGGGGACCAGCGGGCTGCAGTCGTTGTCCAGGATCGCCGAGTACTCGCCGCCGCCCGACCCGATCCCGTCGAACAGGGGCCTGGCGACCCCGGGACCGCAGCCGGCGGAAGGTGCGCCGGCCGGATCGGTCCACCGGGTGAAGCCGCACGGCTCGAGCGCGGCGGCCCGGACCGCATCGCGTCCACGCTCGAGCCCGGCTTCCGCCAAGGACTCGGCCTGCACCTGGCGCTTGTGTTCCAGCCCGGTCGTCACCTCCACTCGCGAGAGAAGGGCAAACGACGCCCCCAGGATGCACAGCGTGAGCATCGCGACGACCGCAATGATCAGGACCGATCCGCGCTGGTCGTGCCGGTGTCCGTGCATGCGGTCCTCCGTCTAGAGCCGGTTCCGGAGCGTGACCTCGGTGATGAGCGTGCGGCTCACCACCTGCCCCGCGACCTGCCCCTGCGCCTCGAGGGTGATGCGGATGCGCCCGATACCGTCGGCCTGCGCCTGGCTGGTGAGCGGCAGGGAAAACGCCAGGTCACAGGGATTGGCCCCGCCGGCGCACGGCCCGAAGTTGGGGCGGGGGAAGTACGTGAACACCAGGCCGTTGACGTCCACCGCCACCAGGGACACGGGCCCGGTCCCGTCGTCCCGGGTGATGCAGCGGGACACGCCCGGGGGACAGCTCGTCGTCGAGACCGCATAGAGCACGTCCTCCTCGCCGCGGTCGGCGGCCGAGGCCGGCGCGGTGATGGCGTTCCCCCGCCCGCGAATCCGCCCGTTGTGGTTGCGGTCGGAGCGAATGCGAAGCGTATCGACCCGGGCCTCGGTGAACGGGATCGCGTGAAGCCCCGTGCAGCCGGCCCCGCCGAGCCCGTTGTCGTTCCCCCAGTCCGGCGCTCCGGTCGCGGCGAGCTTGCTCGCGCAGCGGGCGACCTTCGCCGCGTCGCAGTCGGCGCTGGTGGCGGTCGCGTAGTCGAAGGCGCACGCGGTCACGTCGCGACCGGTGGCGCGAATCTCGCGCGCGATGAAATCCAGGGCGGCCCGGATGTTCTGCTGGAGCTCCGCCGACTCGGAACCGGCGAAGAACGCTTGCTGCGCCGTGCTCCACGTGGCCCCGACCCCGGCCGCCAGGATCGCGAACAGCGCCAGGGTGATCACGAGCTCCATGAGCGACAGTCCACGCGTCTCACGCAGGCGCACCGTGATCTTCCGCATGTCTGCCCTCTGTCAGCGCCCGCGAATCGTCGTCATCGTCGTTCGCCACGGCCGAGCCACACCCGTCTCGGTGAACTCGACGACGACGGTGATCGTCGTGGTGGCCGGCGTCGGCGTGCCGATCCGGACGGACACGCACCGAGCGAATCCCGCGACCGCCGTCACCGGGCGGAAACTCCCGCCGGCGTCGCAGTCGCCTGGCGACGCGCCCGCCGCCCCATCGAATCGCAAGCTGCCAAGGCTCTCGTAGTCGGCCGCCCGGGCTCGCTCGATCGCCTCCTGGGCCAGGAACGTGGCGGTCGTCTGGACACCGCTGAGCACGATCCCGTACACCGCGTACGGGAACGATGCCGCTAGCGCGAGGAGCGCGATAGCCATCAGGACCATGGCGATCATCAGCTCGACGATCGTGAATCCGCGCTGATCGCGCGTTTCCATGCGTTTCATAGCGCTGCGCCGACCTCCCCCGTGTGATGCGGCCGCTCGACCGAGTCACTGGAGAGCAAGATCAGGACCAGGCGCCGCCGTGCGGCCGCTCGCAGGGGGGACTCGTCGGCGAGCGCGCGCATCCAGCCGGGTGAGGACCAAGGCCACTGGAGATGACGTCGCTGCTGTGGGAGGCAGTGCGATGGCGCGACGATGCCGATGCGAGAGACCTTCCCGCGTCATGCTTCACGACGCGTGATGCCCCACGGTCGACGCCGACACCTCCCTGCCCATGCCGACAGCTCTCGCGTCCAGTGCACGTGACCTAGTCGGCATCGACGTGCGGGCCGCTCATGCTGAATGGTCGACCGTGGGTGGGCGCGGCATCCATCCGGCGGTCCCCGGTGAGCCGTGCCGTCCCGACGCGCTATGGCAGGACCTCCCCGCCGGGGATGTTCTCCGCCCGTCCGGCCACCGTCGAAGCAGGAGCCCCGGCACCCCAGTGAAGGACGTCCCGGAGGCACCTTGCCGCTGGCGTCGAGGAGAACGGCGTCGCGCGGTGGGCGGCTTACCGCCCCGGCGGCCGGGGGGAATGCGTCCCGGAGGACGCCGGGCGTTGACGTCGCCACGGCCCTTCCGGCGGTCACGCCGACGCTACCGCGCGCGGCCCGACTGGCGATCGGATCGGACAGGCGAGTGCTCTCGATCGGGAGCAGTCCGTCACGGGCACGCCGGCGTTGACGTCGGCGGCATCCGGCGAAGGGGGTGACGGCGGCGTCGGACGCGCCGGCTCCAGGGCGGTGGTATCGGCTTGGCCGGCCAGGGCTGGGACGGACCCCGAACGGTCCGCTCCCTCGGCAACCGGCTGGGCCTTACCAGGCCTGTTGAGGGGAACGGCCCGGCTATGTTCGAGAAGGCGCGGTCAGGCTCGAGGCTGCAGCGCCAGCGCCCTTCAGCTCCTCCGATCGTCCAGACACACCCCTACGAGCAGGGCGTCGGACCGGTCGTTTCGTTGGCGTAGTAGGTGCAGTGCACCCAGGTCGCCGGGAACATCAGGACGCCCGCGCCGTCCGTCGGTATGCTGAACGCTGGGGGCGGCGCGGCATTGCCGTAGGTCGGATTGTACGTGATCCGGCTCGCGGTGTTCGTGATGTTCACATCATGGCCGATGATACCCCCGTCGATCGTGAGCGGGTTGAAATCCGCGGTCCCACCCGTATAGACGAGTCCGGACACGTTGCTCGTCGAGTTCGACAGATCGAGCCAGATCGTCTGGCCGGCGGCGGTGGTGGGGACGGGATCGGGTGGATTGTTGGGATTGTACGCCAGGATCGCCAGAGGGTAGCCGCATCCGGGGGATGGCGTACCGGCAGGGATCCCAGTACACGGAAACGTCGTCACCCGATTGGTGCCAGTCAGGCCAAAGTCCCGGTCGCTGCCGCCGCCCGCGACGCCGTTGCCGTGCAGCACGACGGTGCCGGCCACCTCGACGTTGTTGTTGATCGTGATCTTGCCCATGACGTAGACGACGACTGAGGTGTTGGATCCTGGGCAATCGAGGCTCCCGCTGCGAGTGCCCATGCAGCCGGTATCGTGTGAGGTATTGGTGCCGACATCGACCTCGGCCTTCGTGGCGAGGGTCGTCGTGTCGTCACCGGGCCCGAAGAACACCATTCCATGGCACTTGGCCGCCGTCGTCGCGTTCGTGCACGTCAAGTTGCTCGTGTCCCAAGCAAGGGAACCGCCCGATGGACACTGGTTCGTCCCGTATCCAGTCGAAGCCATCTGGATGTGGAGGCACTCGCGACGATTGGGCGCAGCTTGGTAGAGCGCCCACTGGTAGTAGGGATAGATTACGCACGGTGCGTTCGTGATCCCCAAAAACGCCAATCTGGCAGCAACATCGGTCGGAATATCCGCGGCCGGAATCGCCGGATATGTGCCGTTGCCGGCGATGCCGCACCGAATGTCGTTCGGAATGGGCAGATCGCCCTTGGCCGGCCCGTTGGGATGCCGAGGGTCGCTGGGATCGATGCAGGGGTTGTTGTTACACCCCCCGACCGCGTCATCGATGCAGAGCTGACCGTCCTGGTCGTAGCAGGAGTGCTTCCACGGGTTGCCGATCGTGTAGTGCGCGCGGAGGCGCGCGCGGCCGACGACGCGCCCAGCCCCGTCGGTGACCTCGGACCACGCCGTCAGGACGGCGGTCTCGTTGTTGTCGGCGTTTTCGGAGCACGTTCCCCCGCCGCTGTCCTCCACGACCGCCGGCACGAAGGGAGGCGTCCCCGAGAATCCGCCGGGCGCCGCGCAATCGTTGTCCACGCGGACCCAGTACTTCCCGGGTCCCAGGGTGATCCCCGAGCTCGGCACGCCGAGCCGGCGGGCCGCGGCGTTCCCGATGTACGTGTTGAAGTTGAGCGCGGTCGCCGCATCCCGCACGATGTTTCGCCCATGCTCGAGGCCGGCCTCCGCGAGGGCCACCGCCTGCTGGGTCGCCTTCTGGTTCAACCCGAGACGCGCCTCGATGTCGGCGAGGACGGAGACGGACAGCGCGAACACCGACAGCAGCAGCATGGCCAGAATCGCCGCCACCAGGGCGCTGCCCTGTTCGGCGTCAGCGTTCCGAGGGCTCAGGCGCGGCATCGTATCTCCTCCTGGGCCGAAGCCTATCGCGTCCGGAGGTCCACGGTCGTGCGGAGCGTGCGCTGCACCGTCGCCGTCCCCGTCGATCCGAACTGGCCGACGCCACCGCTGGCGACGAGACTGATCGTGACGCGTTGGATGCAGTCCCGAATGGTCTGGGACGTGGGCGTCAGGACGGCCCACGTCCCGATGCATACTCCGTTGGTCGGAGTCGGGCCCTCGAACGTGAGGAGCAAGGAAGTGATGTTGTCGGCCAGCACGCGGGCGGTCCCCACACCCTGCTGCCGCGTGATCTGCTTGCTCCCCGAAGTCCACGCGTACGTGATGCTCTCCTCGGACGGGGCGCTCGTGTCGATGAGCCCGTCGCCATCCAGATCCATCTGCATGCGCAGCGTCATGGCCGACGAGCTGCTCGTGGCGGTCGGGATGATCCACGTGTCATTGCACGTGAAGCCTCCCCCGAGGAGCGATTGACACCGGGCGAGCTTGGCCCCCGAGCACTGCGTGTACGCCTCGCTGTCAAACGCGCACTGGATGACGTCGCGCCCGGCCTTCATGAGATCGCGGGCCATCTGGTCGATGGCCACCCGCGCGTCGCCCTGGACCTCCGCCTGCTCCGACCCGACGAAGTAGGCCGTCTGGCCCTGCTGCCAGAGCGTGAGGATCCCGGTCACGATCACGCTGAACACGGCCAGGGCGACCACGAGCTCGGTCAGGGTCACCCCGTCCGAACCCTTGTACACGCGCCGCGGGAGCCGTGAGCCGCGCATCACTTGACGAAGATCTGCGACAACGTGGTCACGGTCTCTCCGAACGACCCGCGGTAGTAGACGCGCACTTCCACCGTCCGGCAGGTGGGCTGCCCACCCACCGTCGGACAGCTCGACGAGCACGGCGCACCGCTGCACGATCCGGGCGCGGCGTAGCTCGCCACGAGCACTTCGCGCTCGAAGCCCGAGAATCCGGACACCGTGGCCCGAGACTCCGCGAGCGACCCGAGGTTCGCGAATGCCGTACGCTTCGCGACGTCGAGGGGCTCCTGGGCCAGTCCGGCGGCGGTGATCGCCAGGCCGGATGCGCTCACCGACGTCAGGCCCGCCGGGACGGCTGCGGCCACGGCGATGAGAGCCGTGGCCAGGAGCACCATGGCGACCATGACCTCGATGAGGGTCATCCCCTGCTCACGTCCGGGCTGACGCGTCCACATGGCTCTCAGCACGCCGTGCCGGGGATCTGCACCCCGCCCTCCGGAGTGACGGTGACGACGACGGAGCACGTCGTGCCGTCCTGGGTCGACGAGACCGTGATGTCCGTGGGTCCCACCGGATCCACCGTGCTCACGGGCGTGAAGCGCAACGCGACCGCGCCGCCCACCGTGGCGGTGCCGGACAGCGTCACCGGCCCCTCGACGCTGGTCCCGGCACACGAGGTGCCGGACCGGGCCCCGGTGTAGATCTCGTACTGCCCCGTGCCGCCGACGTCCCGGAAGGCGATGCAGTAGTCCTGGGCGTCGCTGATGGCGCGCTGCCGGGAATGGCGAATGGCCGTGGCGACCTCGTCAGAGGCGCCCTTCGTGCGTCCGGCACGGAGAGCGGATTGCAGTAACCCCGCGGCCTGGAGAGAAATCGACGCAATGATGGCCATGACGACCAGGGCCACGGCCAGCTCGACCACAGTCTTCCCCGAAGAATCCCGACGCAGCATGCGAGTCACCCGGATGGGACGGATGCACGAACGAGGCCGGGTCAGGATAAGACTCGCCAGCGCCGTACAATCAATACGTTCGGGCATCTCCCCCGCGGTACCACCCCCGAGCCCACCGCCGGCGCACCGCATTTTGGCACTTCCCGAGGCCAGGAGTGTCACATCACGGTCTGAGCGACTCCTCTTCCCGGCACTCAACGTCTGTTTGTCCAGTGCGTCGGCGAGGCTGCTTCTCCCGGCCGGGCCCCCTTGGGCCGCGCTGTCCCGAGTCGGATCGCGACCCTCACCCGGCGGCGACCTCGTCGTTCTTCCGCGGGTACAAGGTGACCCGGTTCCGGCCGGCGCGCTTCGACTCGTACAGGGCCTCGTCGGCCGCCCACACGATCTCGTCCGGGTTGCGGCCGTCGTCGGGGTACGCCGCGACGCCGATGCTCACCGTGATCGGACTTAAACTGTCCGGGGCCATTACGCTCGTCTCGACCCGGCGGCGGAAGCGCTCGGCGAACACCAGGCCGTCCGCCTTCCCGGTCTCTGGCAGAATGAACGCGAATTCCTCGCCGCCGACGCGACACGGCACGTCGCCCTCCCGGGACGCTGACCGCATGAGCCCGCCGAGCGCCCGGAGCACCGCATCCCCCTTCGGGTGGCCGAACTCGTCGTTGAACCTCTTGAACCCGTCGATGTCGATCATCAGCAGGCTGAATGTGTGCCCGAACCGGCTGGATCGGCTGATCTCCTCCCGGAAGCGGAGGTCGAAGTTCCGTCGGTTGCCGACCTCGGTCAGCTCGTCCGTGTGAGACATCTCCCGCAGACGGAAGTTGGCGAGGCGGAGCTCCTCCACCATCGATTCGGCCCGGTCGCCGCTGGCTCGGAGCCGGCTCATCTCGTCGTCGAGACGCCGCTGCATGTGCCCCAGGATGTCGGTGTAGATCACGTAGAATCCGGCCAGGACGACGAACGCCATGAAGGCCAGGAGTCCGAAGAACACCGGGGCGCCCTTCGGATAGAGCGGGGCGGTCACGGTAGTCGGCAGGACGACCGGCAATCCGAGGTACACGAGGAACAGCAGCGGGAGGAGTCCCGCCATCAGGAAGGCCAGGACGAACTTCTTCCGCACCGTGCGGCCCGGCAAGATGAGGTCCCGCGGCATCGACGGGTCGCCCTCAGCCAAGGTACCACTCCAGCAGCGGCTCGCCCCAGAGCGCCGCCACGATGGCCCCCGCGGCCAGGAACGGCCCGAAGGGCAGGTATTCGCCGAAGCGTCGTTGCCCGGTCACGAGCAGCCCGGCGGCGGCGACGCCGCCGAGCATGATTCCCACGAAGGCCGCGACCAGGCCGCCGCCCCCGCCGAGGGTCGCGCCGATCAGCCCCGCCAGCTTGATGTCGCCGCCCCCGAGGCCAGTGCGCCCGAGCGCGAGGTGGCTGACCCAGGCCACCAGGAAGAACACGCCGCCCGTGACGAGGCAGCCCACGACCACGGTGTCCAGCTGGCTCAGCACGCGCCAGGTCAGGGGCAATCCGGGCGCCACCAGCGTCCCCACGTCCACGAGCGCAGCCTGACGCCCCACGAGCGCCCCCCAGGCGGCGGCCCAGTACGCGTCGAGCCGTCGTCGCTCCTCGGGATCCACCTCTTCGTCGACGCCGGAAGCGACGGGGTCCGCGGCCGTCGACGAGCCGTCCCCGCGACTCCGCACGAGCCGGACCAGCGCGAACGCGAGAGCCCCGGCCGCCGCGCCGGCGCTCCCGCGCGTCAGGCCGTCGGGCGCCAGGATGCACGCGGCGACGATGCCGGGCAGGGTGATGCGGTCAGGAATGCGACGTGTCTCGAGGTCCGTGAAGGCGGTCGCGATCATCGCCAGGCCGAGCAGGAACGCGCGGGCCGCGCCCCAGGTCGGCCCGAGCTGCCACACAACGAGCACGCCCAGCGCGATGGCCAGCGCCTCGACGAGCGGGTACCGCCAGGGAATGGTGACCCCGCACGCTCGGCAGCGCCCGCGGAGGAGGAGATAGGAGACCAGGGGGATGTTGTCCGTGGGGCGAATGGGGTGGCGGCACGCCGGGCAGTGGGACGCGGGCAAAACCACGCTCTGGCCCTGCGGCAAGCGCGAGATGCACACGTTGAGAAAGCTGCCCAGCAGGGCCGCCAGGATCACGCCGGCCGGCCAGGCTACGACGGGCGGGAGCACGGCGCTCACCCGTCTACCCCGGCTTCGCGGGAGTTAGTTGGACGGCCTCTGGGCGGCCTTCGGCCTGTGGCGGCGTGGCGGCTCACGCGGCGCTCTCCGACCCGGTTCCCGCGTAACGTTGCATCGCCCGGGCGAGCATTTGCGGCCAGCGCCCGCGGTCCCGAAGCGCCGGGAAGCCTTCCGGCGCGAGCAATCGCTCGACGTCCGTCCGCCCCAGCGAGACCTCCCCGCCGTCGGCCACCAGGACGAGCTCGTCCAGGGCCGGGAACCGCTCGAAGAGCCGAATCGCGCTGGCGACCGCCAGCGTGTCGCGGTCGGCGGGCATCGGCGAGGGCACGGTGACGCGGACGCGGGACCTCGCGAGGGTCACGGTGTCGATCCAGGACCTCACGCCGGTACCCCCTTGGCCGCCTCGCGCATCATCCGCAGCATCCGGTCGAGCACGCCGACGAACCGCGGATCGAACGTCCGGCCCGCTTCGTCGCGGACGAAGGCGCGGACCTGGTCCACGGGGATCGCTTTCTTGTAGGACCGGCGCGAGGTCATCGCGTCGTAGACGTCGGCGAGGCACGCCAGCCGGCTCACCGGATGCTGTCGCCAGCCGTCCCGGACGAACGGGTAGCCCTTCCCGTCATACCGCATGTGGTGCTCGAAGGCCACGATCAGCGGCAGCCGGTTCGATCCGGGCATCCGCGCCAGCAGATCGGCCCCGAGGACGGGATGGCGGCACATGATCCGCCACTCCTCCGCGTCCAGCAACCCCGGCTTCCGCAACACCTCCAGCGGGATGGCGATCTTCCCGAGATCGTGCAGCATGCCCGCCATCCCCAGCTCCCGCAGGAGCTCGTGGGGCAGGCCAAGGGCCAGCCCGATCCCCATGGAGATCACCGCGACGTTCACCGAGTGGTACAGCGTGTACTCGTCGTACGACTTGATACTGGCCAGGCGGAGCACCAGCCCGGGCGCCTGCAGCATCTGTTCCAGCATGGTGGAGGTGTAGACGCGCAGGGTCCCGACTTGCTCGAGGTTGATGGAGCGCCGGGCACGGATCAAGGACTCGATGTCTCGCAGGACCTCGATGGACCCGTAATACGCTCGACGGGCGACGCCCTCCCCGCTCTGTCGCTCGGGCTGGGTCGGCGGAGCCAGGTGGAGGTGCGTGAGCCGGCGGCGGACGCTCCACTCGCCGACCGACGATCCGACACCTTCGGTGAATGCCTCCAGGAGCGCGTCGAGCTCTCGCTCCGCGAGGCCGGTCGTGAAGCCCACCGCCCCGATCCCGCGCTCTTGCTGGCACGTCTCCAGGAAGCGCCGGTAGAGCAGGCTCTCGCGCGGCAGGATCCGGTCGTTCGCGACGAGGAGGTCTCCCATGAAGCGATAGGTCAGCCGGCCGTGGGAGCTGAGGTAGGCGGTAAGGGCCTGGAACAGGGTCTGCTTGGCGCGATGCGTCTGCGGATGCGTCGGCAGGTACAGCCCGGCGGCGCGCAGCATCCCGTGGAGATAGGTGAAGATGAGCTGGGGATCGGGCGGTGGCGCGTCAGTCATCGCCAGGGTCCTCGGTCTCCGGCCGCGTGGCCAGCGCGGTCGCCGCGACGTCGCGCAGTCGGCGCTCGGTTCGGTTCCAGAACCACACGCGTCGATGGGCCAGGTGCGTCAACGCCTCGCGGGCCCCCGGGGTGCCGATGCTCCCCAGCGCGTCGACCGCCTCTCGCCGGAGCGTGAGATCGGCGACGGCGACCGACGACGCGGTCGCCACGTCGCGCAGGATCGGAACCGCTTCGTCGCGTCGGAGGGCCCCCAGGGCCCGGATGGCCTCGAGCCGGACTTCGACGTCCGTGTCCTGCACGAGCTCGACGAGGGGCGCCGCCGCTCGGGCGGGGGCGATCACGGCGAGCGCGCGCACCGCCTCGATGCGGACCCGGGCGTGCGGATGGCCGAGGAGCGCCACGATAGGTCCGAAGACACTCTCATCTCCGACCTTGCCGAGCACGTGAACGAGGTTTCGGACGAGGAACCAGCGCGGGTCCTCGAGCCAGTCGAGCAGCACCGGGACCACCGGAGGGCCCACCTTGGCCAGGACCTGGCACATGCGGGCCCGGACCTGACGATCGCGCTCCTCGGCCAGGAGCCCCGTGAACTCCTGAAGGGCCTCGCTGGCGACCAGGCCGAGATACTGGGCGACGAGGGCCAGCTGCCGCTCGGTGCTGCCGTGCTGGCGCAGAAGGCCCCCCACCAGGGCGATGTGGGTGCGGCCGGCCAGGCGCTGCTGGAGGACCGCGAGATGCTGGACATGCTCGCGGCTGCGCGCCCCGCCCGCCTGGACGGCGCCGGTCACCGTCGAAAGCACCCGCGTGGCGAGCTCGATCCGCCCGCGCGCCAGCGCCTCGCCCACGATCTCCTCGAGCGCGTCCACCGCGGACGTCCCGTAGTCGTCGCCCACACTCAGCACCAGCGCGACGAGGATGTCGGCGCTGCGCTCGATCAGGGCGTCCGGATGGCACGCGGCGATGATCTCCTCGCGCAGCTCGACGACCACCGGGTCGTCGGCCTCGAGAACGGGCGTCTCGTCGCCGACGAGGTTGGGCTCTTCGTCTCCCCGAATGGCGTTGGTGATCGCCTCGACCAGGCGCCGCCGCTGCGTCTCCTCCCAGGGAAACTCGAGGAGCTCCGAGCTCAGGGCCAGGAGCGACTCCTGCGGCACCAGGCGGGACGCCATGTGACGCAGCTCCTCCTCGGTCATCTGGCTGAGGAGGTTGAGCGCCAGGACCTCGCGCCCGGCCAGGGGAATCACGTGATCGGTGAAGAAGGGCCGGAGCAGCTCGGCCGGCAAGCTCAGGAGCGCCTCGACCAAGGTCCGCGTCCGAACCTCGCGGTCCGGAGCGGCCTCCACCAACCCGTGGAGCATCCGCACCGATTCGTAGAGACGGCCCGCCGAGCCGCCGGCCCCCGCTTCGAGCCACGTGGCGAGCGCGGTCCGATCGTAGGTGAGGTCCGCGAAGCGCGCCTCGACGAGGCCGAGAAGCGTCTCGACGAAGAGGTCCACGGCGTCCCGGCCCGTCTGGAGGGCCCGCCGCGTCGCTTCGTCCGCGCTCATCTCCTCGTCGCTGGTGTCTCCCGGTGCCGCGACCCGCAGCCGCACGACGCCGCGCGCCGAGAGAAACGCGGTCGCACCCCCGAGCTGCCGCAGCTCGGTGTTGGGAGTGTTCAGGAGCTCGAGGAACGCCTGGAGCTCCCACTCCTCCACCGACGGGTCCACCTCCAGCTCCCGGATCCCGCGCGACTCCAGGTCGAACCGGAACGTTTCCAGGCTCGGTTCGGCCGCGCGGAGGTCGGGGCCCGCCCAAGCGAAGCGATCGGGATCGACGCGGACGGGGAAGCAGAGTCCCTGCTGGAAGAAGTCCGCCAGGGAGCGATGGAGGCGCCGCACCCACGTGGAGGCGATCTCGCTGCCGGCGGGATAGAGGCTGAGCGACTTCCGCGCGGCCATGAGGGCCCGCAGGAAGAGCACCAGCACGCGCTCTCCCCCCGCGCTCGCCGGCATGGTTTGGGTCCGCTCGGCCGCCCCTTGGGGTGTCACCGGACAGCCTCGACGCGCGACCCGCGCCGCCCCGCCGCCAGCGCCGCCGCGACGGCCCCCACCCGCCGGCCCCGATGCTCGAGCGCCGTCTCCGGTGCGCCGTCTCCCGGGGCCTCGCGCGACAGGCGGTCGAGGCGCGCCAGGAGAGGTCGGTTGGCGTCGGTGTCCCGGACGAAGACGACGGCCTCGCGCTCGGTGAAGACGAGTCGCCAGCCACCCTGAGCCAGGAGGGTCTCGGTGAGGGCCGACGGCCGCAAGGCGAGGATGGTCTGGACCTGCCACTTGTCCAGCACGCCCTGCCAGCGGGGGCCGACGTTGGTGACCTCGAGGAAGTCCTTGAGCACGTCCGGGCCGTAGACGTGCGTGCGGCCGTCGATGAACATCCGGTACTCGGGATACAGGCGCCACAGCTCGTACCCGCCCCACGCGTAGACGCTGAAGAGGGGCGGCGGCAGCTGATGCTCCCGGATGAACGTCATCGTCCGACTGGGGTACCGGCTCTCCGCCAAGTCCAGGCGCACTGGGTTCGCCGGTCCCGGCGCCATCGCCGCCCAGTACGCCGAAACGACGACGACGAGAAGCCCGGCGGCCGCGGCAAGCGGGGCGGCCGGCGCGGTCAAAGCGGGACCGATCGAGGGCAACCGGCGCCGGACACGGTCGCGGTGGCCTCCCCAGTCCACTCGCCGGACCGACATCAGCGCGCCCTGCAGCGCATCCGCCAGCGGCGCCGCCGCCACGACGGCGAAGAGCGGGACGTGCCGGACCGACGTGAGCCCGAGGTGGGCGAACACGAGGATCAGGCCGACGTCCGCCGCGGTGAGCCGACTCCGGCCCCACGCGAAGGCGGGGAACAGGAGGAGCAGCATCAGCTCGAGCGGGCGGAAGCCGCTGTGGTGGAAGTTGGGCGGAAACCACTCGATCGTCGACGTCATGAACGGGACGCTGTGCACGACCTCGAGCGGGAACAGGATCGCCCGGATCCCGAACGGGTTCGCCAGGCTCGCGACCCCCGCCGCCAGCCCGAGCACGCCGGTGAGGCCGACCACGCGCCATCCCGCCCGCCGACGCTCGCGATCGAGGAGGAGCGGCAGCGCGGTGCCGAGGCCGATGACCGCGATCATCACGCCCGCCATCATGAAACCCGCGTGAAGATTGACCCAGACGACGACGAGCGCGGGCACGAGCACGAGCGTGATGCGCCGCTCCTCCCAGCCCGGGCGCAGGAGCCACGCCAGGATCGCCATGAAGAAATAGGTGAACGTCTGGGGCCGGGCGTGCCAGAACCCGGCTCCGGTCCAGGCGGCCAGGAGGGTGACGGCGGCGGCCATGAGCGGAGGCACCCCCCGCGCGCGCATCGTCACCAGGATCACGGCGAACGTGGCCACCACGAGGGCGGTCTTGAGGGCGATCAGGGCGAGCCGGCCCCCGTGCTCCCACAGGAGCGTGAAGAGAACCTGCGTGGCCCACATGTGGTTGATCCACGGCCGGCCCTCGGCCGTATAGGAGAACGGATCCGTCGTCGGGACCGAGCCCGTCGCGAGGATGCGCTCGCCGGACGCCAGGTACCACCAGAAGTCGAACGCGGTCAGTGACGACAGCGCAATGCTCGCCACGCCCAGAAGCGTGGCGGCCAGCAGCGCCCCGCGGACGACGCGTCCGGTCGTCATCGCGCGGTCGCCGGGGGATCGAGCACGCTGGCCACGTGATCTTGAAAGCGCACCACCCAGCCCGTCGCCTGGAGCGCCGCCACCAGCGGAGACCCGGTGCGCACGAGCGCCGCGGCGGGCTGGAGCCGCGCGAGGACGCTCTGCCACCCGGGCTCCACCTCGCTCACCGTCAGGTGCTCCTTGAAGCGCTCCGGGCCGTAGACGGCCGCCCGGCCGTCGATCGACACCCGCAGCTCCGGATAGAGATGCCAGATGAGATAGCCGCCCCAGACGTACTCGTTCCACAGAGTACCGCGACGACCCTCTCGGCGAAGAAAACCCACTGCGCCCGCCGGAAACGCTTCGGTGACGCCGAATTCCGGTCGGAACGCGTTCCAGACCCTCCGGGGCTCCCGAGAGCCCGAGACCAGGCCGCATGCCGAGAGGACCAGCGCCACCGTCCCCACCGCGAGCCCCCGGCGGGCCAGGCCCGAGAGGCGCCCCCAGTGGCCCTGGGCGCAGGACGCGGCCGCGCGACCGAGGATGGGGGTCGCGACGATCACCAGAAGCGGCGTGTTGCGCGTTCCCTGAAGCGCCAGGTGGACCAGCGGCAGCAGGACCACGAGGTCGCGCCAGGGCACCGGGCGCACCGTCGCCAGGGTGAGCAGCAGCATCATCCCCAGCAGGATCTCGAGGACGAGAACCTGCGGATGCCCGAACGGCGGCGAGAGCCACTCGATGATCCAGGCCTGAGACAGTCGCTCGCCCATCACCTGGAACGGGAAGAGGAGCGCGTGATAGTGGAACGGGTTGAGCAACGAGGCCGCCACGCTCGCGAGAGACCAGCCCGCGAGCACGCGGGCTCGGCGGTGGCCGCCGGCCCGCCCCGTCTCGTCGCCCAGCGCCCAGCCCGTCAGCTCGCCGACCGCACTCAGGGCGACCAGCCCCGGTCCCGCCGGGAATCCGGCGTGCAGGTTCGCCCAGACGGCGGTGAGAACCGGCAGCCACCCGAGGCGGTTCCGACGACCGGCCTGGAAGTCGGCGACGATCGAGACGAAGACCGCGAGCAGGAGATAGGTCACGAGCTGGGGACGTGGGGCCCAGAAGCCGTACGTCGCCAGAGCGCCGAGGCTCACGAGGCCCATCGCCCATCCGGGCGCCAGGCCCTCCCGGCTGAGCAATCGGTACAGCACGGCGAACGTCATGGCCGCCGCCAGCCCCTGCAGGACGACGATGCCGGCGAGGCCGGCGACCGCGTACACCGCGTAGATCAGGAGCTCGAAGCCCCATGCGTGGTTCAGCCACGCCGCGCCGGGCGCCGTCGCCGAAAAGGGGTCGGCCGACACGAAGCTCCCGGTCTCCACCATGTGGCGGCCGCCGCTCAGGAGCCACCAGAAATCCGGATCGTCGATCGGTCGGAGCGCGGTCGCGCCGACCGCGGCGAGCAAGGCGACCGGGAGCACGGAAGCGGGGGCCTTCATGCTCGGCCGCCGGCGGGCAACCGGTAGATGCGGATCGGCGGCCCCGGATGCCGCCGCTCGCGGAGGCGCGTGAGCGGCGAATAGATGTCGCCGACCCGCAGGGCAGCGTCCTCCACGCCCGGCGACGCGTCGAAGACCAACTGCGACTGCGCCTCCAGCTGCTCGTAGAAGCGGCACGGCGCGGGATGGCGGTCGCAGGCCTGCCGGTGCCGCTGGTAGACGAAGCCCGACAGGACCACGTACTCGACTCGCTCCCGGACCAGGCGGTCGAGATCGTAGGTGTCGAGCCGGACCAGCCAGTAGCCGGGATCGCGAGCGGCCCCTTCGGCGGGAGCGGTGGGCGGCAAGGGCTGCTGGAGCCCGGCCAGGGTCCCCGGCGCCTCGCGAAGCTGCTGCCGCGCAACCGGCAGCGAGACGCTGTAGGGCTCCAGCGCAATGCGGGTGCCGGGCGGCACCTGGCGCTCGATCCACCCGGCGCCGAGATCCCTCGTGTCCGGCCGCGCGAGCAGTTGGTGGTAGGTGACGACTCGGGCCAGCGCAGGCGCCAGGAGGAGGGCCGTCGCCGCGGCAAGCGACACGCCGGACCACGGTCCCACGAGCCGTCCGAGCCACCCGACCCACGCGGCTCCTCGGGTCAGCGCCGCGGCCGCGAGGAGCGCGAAGCACGGCAGGAGCGGAATCACGTAGCGCTCGAAGCGGGAGCTCCAGGTGACGATCACGAGCAGGTAGGGCGCCGCGAACGCGAGCAAGATCACCTCGCGGGGGCCGCGCACGGCCAGCGCCCACGCGAGGCCCGCGAGCGCCAGGAGATAGACCGGCCAGCCCATCGCCTCCGGGAGCGAGTAGGCGAGGTGGAAGAGCAGACCCGGCGCGTCCGCCTCGTTGCCGAACTGGACCGTGTGCACCTCGCGCAGCTCGTCGAGCACGCCGCGCACGAACGCGACCGGCGTCAGCAACGCGAAGGGCGTCCCGAGGAAGAAGCCGAGCGTCGCGAGCCCCGCGGCGACCGACGTCTCTCGGCTCACGAGGCGGCGCCAGCCGACCGACCCCGGCCGCCGCAGCGCGTGCGCGGCCACCAAGCCGAGGAACGCGAGCCCACCGGGATACTTCATCGAGGTCGCGAGCCCGGCCAGGAGCCCGGCGGCGCCGGCGTCCTGCCGGCGCCCGCTCGTCCAGTAGCGGAGCGCGTAGAGCGTGGCGCAGGCGACCAGGAAGGTCAGCGGCACGTCCGTCGTGACCCAGTGCGAGTCCCGGACGTGGACGAGGTCGACCGCGAGAAACGCGCTGGCGATCAGGCCGACCGCCCGGCCGTACGTCATCCGCCCGGTCAGGTACACGACCGCCAGGGTCGCGGTCCCGAGCACGACCGTGAGCAGTCGCCCTACGAGATAGAACGCCGCGGGATTCCGGGCGAACGCCCCGGCCACACCCTCCGACGACGCCCCGAAGACGATCCCGTAGACGCCGGCCATGACGTACATGTAGAGGCTCGGCCAGTTGAAGAACCGGGGGTTGAGGTCCCCCTGGTGGAACCGCACGGCGCGCTCCACGATCCGCGGCTCGTCCGAGTGGTAGAGGTCGGGCAGGCCGTACGAGGCGCTCCAGGCGCGGAACGCGAAGCCCGCGACCAGGACGAGGGCGACGCCGAGGAGAACGACGCGGTCAGACCGTTCCGTAGACGATGAGCCAGGGGAACGACGTCGCCCGAATCCGGACGGTGAGCTCTCGGCCGCAAAAGTCGGCGAAGGCCCGGGCGCCCCAGTGCTGGATGTGGTCCGTGGGGTCCCCGAACCGGGCGACATTCTTGCCTCGGGCGACGTTGCCGAGCCGGAAGTACGGCTCATGCGGCACGCTCAGAAGGCATCCGCTCCGCGCGACTCGCGTGAGCTCGCGGAGCGCGCGCGCCGGCTCGGGCAGGTGCTCCAGGACCTCCAGGCAGACCACGAGGTCGAAGCTCCGGTCCTCGAACGGCAGCTCGCATGCGTCCCCTCTCACGAGCCTGGCGCCGGGACATCGAGCGCGCGCCTGCTCCAGCGTCGCCTCGTCGAGCTCCAGGCCGTCGAACCGAGTGCCCGGCAGGCGCGCGGCCAAGGCGGTCAAGACGATGCCCTCGCCGCAACCGACTTCCAGCACGCGGCGAGGGCGCTCGGTGGCGGCCAGCTCCGCTACCCGGCTCAGGAATCGCCCGACCAGGTAACGCACGACCGGATTCTTCGACCGATACTTCCCCTCGTTGTCGCTTCGCTCGGCTCCGGCGATCACTCCAGTCGTCGCCGGATCGAGACGTCGTCGGCACTCCGCGTCTGGTAGCTGAGCACCAGCTCGCTCAGGAGCCCGACGGCGAAGAACTGCACCCCGACGAGCATGCTCAGCACGCCGAAGGCCAGGAGGGGGCGCGTCCCGATCGGCTGAGCGCCCGCCAGCCAGATCCCGGTGAGGTATGCGTTCACCACGAATCCGACCGTCCACGCGATCAGCCCGAGCCCGCCGAAGAGGTGCAGGGGCCGGCGCGTGTAGCGGGTCAGGAACAGCACGGTCAGGAGGTCGAGGAAGCCGCGCCAAAGGCGAGCCGATCCGAACTTGGAGCGGCCGTACTGCCGAGCCCGGTGGTGCACGGGCACCTCGGCGATCCGGAACCCGCGCCACGCCGCCAGCGCCGGGATGAACCGGTGGAGCTCTCCGTAGAGCCGGATCTCCTGGACCACCTCGCGCCGGTAGATCTTGAATCCCGAGTTGAAGTCGTGCAGTCGGACACCGGTCAGGAACCCGGTGACCCGATTGAACAGCCGGGACGGCCACGTCTTCGAGCGGGGATCCTGCCGGTCCTGCTTCCAGCCGGACACGAGGTCGAACCCGTCCTCGAGGCGATTGAGGAGCTTCGGCACCTCGGCAGGATCGTCCTGGAGATCGGCATCCAGGGTCACGATGATGTCGCCCCGCGCCTCGCGGAAGCCCACCGCCAGGGCGGCGGCCTTGCCGAAGTTGCGCCGGAGCTGCACGCCGCGGACCCGGTCGTCCTCGAGTGCCAGCTTCTCGATCCGCTCGAAGGAGCCGTCGCGGCTACCGTCGTCGATGAAGAGGATCTCGTACGGACGACCGAGGCGCGTGAGCACCTCGGTCAGCTCGCGGTGGAGGACGCCCAGGCTCTCGACTTCATCGAGGACCGGCAGCACCGCCGAGACCTCGATCCGAGTCACTGGGCGCCCTCCCCCGCTCGCGACGCTGAACCTTAGCAGTTGCCGACGGTCGCGCTGAACGTGATCTTGCCGTTCGTGTTGTCGTAGGTCGGGGTGATGCCGCACTGCCACGTCGGGAGCGGCGTCACCAGGCTCTCCACCTGGCCTTCGTTCGCCGGGAAGATGCCGTTGTTCTTGCCGTAGTAGATGGCGACACCGGACCGCATGGCGGCCACGTTGCCCTGGTCGGCGGCCAGCTTGGCCTTCTTCTGGATGTCCTGGAACACGGTGATGGCGACCGCGGCGATGATGGCGATGATCGCCACGACCACCATGAGCTCGACGAGGGTCAAGCCCTTCTGACTGCGAAGCTGCCTGAACATCTGTCTACCTCCTCTGTTCCGCTGGGTGGGGGTTAACTGCACCGGATCGACTGTCCGTCCACGCACACGGCGCGTGGTAGAGCAAATCCGGTGCCGGGGCCTACGGGGGGCTGAAACCCCCGGTTATGGCCTTCACGTCTGGCCTTCCCCCCCGGTTTCGTCGTCCATTCGCCCAATCCCAGCGGGGCCTGCTCCGCTGTCGGGGCACGATCAAACGCGATTCTGTCAAGATTAGCCATCGGTCCTTCGCAAATTGTCACTGCGCCGGCTCGTCCGGGCCACCTTCCGAGCCCGCCCCGCGCTCGATCATCCCGTACTTCTGGAGGCGATAGCGGAAGGACCGGAATCCGGTGCCCAGCAGCTGCGCGGCCCGGCTCTGGACGCCGTCGACGCGCTCGAGCGCCCGGCGGATGAGATCGCGCTCGATCTGTTCCATCACCTGGTCGAGGTCGAGGCCCTCGGCGGGGAAGTCGACATGGAACGCTTCGGGCGGCCGGGGCCGGCGGAGCAGCTCCGGCAGGCTCTCCGGACGGATGATGGGTCCCGGCTCGAGTGTCATGGCCCGCTCGATCACGTTCTCCAGCTCGCGGATGTTCCCCGGCCAGGCGTACGCTTCGAGGCACGCCAGCGCCTCGGGGGACAACACCTTGGCCGGCGCCCCGGCCAGCTCGGTGAACTTCTGCAGGAAGTGGTTGGCGAGGAGCGGGATGTCTTCCCGCCGCTCGCGCAGGGAAGGCAGGGTCACCGAGATCACGTTCAGCCGGTAGAAGAGGTCCTCCCGAAACGTGCCGCGCGCCATGGCCTGCGCGAGGTCCCGGTTCGTCGCCGCGATGATCCGCACCTCCACCCGCACGGGCTTCGTCCCGCCGACCGGCCGAACTTCCTTGTCCTCGAGCACGCGCAGGAGCTTCGCCTGGAGATGCGTGGACATCTCGCTGATTTCGTCCAGCAGGAGCGTGCCGCCGTCCGCCGTCTCGAACAGGCCCTGCTTGTTCGCGATCGCACCCGTGAAAGCGCCGCGGAGGTGCCCGAAGAGCTCGGATTCCATCAGCTCGGATGGGATCGCCGCGCAATTGACCCCCACGAACGGACCGTTCTTCCGGCTCGAGTTGAAGTGGATGGTCTTGGCCAGGAGCGTCTTGCCGGTGCCGCTCTCGCCGGTAAGGAGCACCGTCGCCCGGGACTCGGCCAGGCGGCTGATCGTGGCGAAGAGCTCCTGCACCTTGGCGCTCTTGCCGACCATGTTCCCGAGCGTGTAGCGGAGCTCGACCTCGCGCCGCAGCCGCTGGTTCTCCCAGCGCAGGCGGCGCTCCTCCAGCGCCTTGCGGACGACGAGCTTGAGCTCGTCGATCTTGAACGGCTTGATCAGGTAGTCGTAGGCCCCTTCCTTGAGCGCCTGGATGGCGGTCTCGGTCGTGGCGAAGGCGGTGACGATCACCACCGCCACGGTCTCGCTGAGCTCCTTGAGGCGGCGCAGCGTCTCGAGACCGTCCATCCCGGGCATCTTGAGATCCACGAGGGCGAGGTCGGCCGGCGTCTCGGCCATGGCCCGGAGCGCTTCCGGGCCGGACGCCGCCGTCACGACCTCGAAGCCGTCCCGGCTGAGGGTGATGGTCAGGAACTCCCGCAGGCTCTGGTCGTCGTCGACGACGAGGACGCGCTCGATCACTGGTTTACGCCTCGCTGACCGGAAGTGAGATGGTGAACCGGGTGCCCCGGTAGGGCTCGCTCTGCACGTGCATCTCGCCGCCGTGGTCCTCGACGATCCGGTGCGCGATGGCCAGCCCGAGTCCCGTACCGTGGGGCTTGGTCGTGTAGAAGGGCTCGAAGACCTGGGTCAGCTCGGCGGCGGTGATTCCGACGCCGGTGTCCTCGACGGTGACTTGGACCACCGGCCGTCCCGCCTCCAGCGTGACCGCGCGGACGCTCACGCGCAGCTCCCCGCCCTGCGGCATCGCCTCCACGGCGTTGAGACACAGGTTCCACAGGGCCTGTCGCATCTGCGCCGGGTCGACATCGGCCTTGACGGTCGGCTCCGACGTGTCCCGACGGATGTGCACGCGCGGGGCGTCGGCTTCCTGGAGCCCGCCGTGATTCGAGAGCATGAGCAGGATCTCGTCGAGCATGCCGGTGAGATCGGTCGGCACGCGCACGAGGTGCGGCGGCCGGGAGAACTGCAGGAAGTCCCGGATGATCGCATCCAGCCGGTCCGACTCCCGCAGGACGATGTCCATCAGGCGCCGGTCGTCGCCTTGAGGCGCGAGGCTCTCCCGCAGGACCTCGACCGACCCCCGGATCGATCCGATCGGATTCCGGATCTCGTGCGCCAAACCGGCGGCCAGGCGCCCGATGGCCGCCAGCCGGTCCGCCTGGCGGACCTGCTCCTCCATGCGCTTGATGTCGGTCAGATCCTGGAACGAGCAGATCGCGCCGCGTCCGCGCCGGAGGAAGGAGAGGCTCATCCCCACCGCCATCCGGGACCCGTCGGGCCGCGTCAGCTGCGTCTCGAAGCGCGGCCGGCGCGCCCCGCCGCTCTCCAAATCCCCCCAGATGGCGGCGAACGGCGGCGCCTCGGGGAACAGCGCCTCCCATCGCACGGCGCGAAGCTCATTTTCGCGACGGCCACACAGGGTCTCGGCGGTCCGGTTCACCGAGGTGACCGTGCCGCGGCGGTCGAACGTCAGGAGCCCGCTGGCGACGCTCTGAACGATGTCCTCGTGCAGCGCCCGGAAGGCCGCCAGGCTCGCTTCGCTCCGGTGGGCCTGTCCGCGTGCCTGGCGCAGCCGTCCGGCCAGGTAGGTCCCGAGGTAGGCCATGATGAACGATGCGCAGAAGTTGGCGCTGATCAGGAGGATCGTGAGGCTGCCCTCTATCCCCACGTTGCGCGCCAGGGGATGCCCCGCGGCCGGCGGCAGCCACCGGTAGAACTGCGCGCCCAGCATGAGGCCGTGCATGAACACGGCGAGGGTCGCCACGCCGAAGCTCTCCCGCGGCGCCACGACGATGCTCGCCGTCAGGATCGACACCAGGTAGAGGAAGGGGAAGACGCTGTACGGCCCGCCGGTCAGGTAGATCAGGATGGTCTCGAGGATGATGTCCCCGTAGATCTGGACCTCGGCGAGCCGGACGGGGTTCCGCACCCGCCGGAGGAGTACCAGGTAGACCGCCGACAGGAGATAGCTGGCGGCGAGCAGCGCCAGGACGGGCGGGAACGGAAAGAGGGGCCGGCCGCTGAGATGGGCGCCCAGCAGCGCGGCGGCGAGGACGGTGACCACGCTGGTCCGGCCGAGCGCCAGCCAGCGAACGGCCACCTGCCCCTCCGGTGGCTCCCCCATTCCGCTCCCCACCCCCGGTGGGTCCTACTTGACCAGCGTCACCACCTTGAAGATCGGCAGGTAGATCGCGATGACGATACCGCCGATCACCACGCCCAGGAAGACGATCAGCAGGGGCTCGAGCAAGGACGTCAAGCCCGCGACCGCGACGTCGACCTCGTCCTCGTAGTAGTCGGCGACCTTCGCCAGCATGTTGTCCAAGGCGCCCGTCTGCTCGCCGACGATGACCATCTGGACGACCATGGGCGGGAACACGCCGCTGTCCTTCAGGCGCTCGCCGAGCGTTTGCCCGGCCATGACGCGCTCGCGCGCCCCCATCACGGCGTTCTCGACCACGCGGTTGCCGGCCGTCTTGGCGGTGATGCGGAGCGCGTCGATGATCGGCACACCGCCGCCGAGGAGCGCCGAGAGTGTCCGGGTGAAGCGCGCGATCGCGATCTTCCGTACCAGCGGACCGAAGATGGGCGCCCGGAGCAGGAAGCGGTCGACGGCCAGGCGGCCGGCGTCCGTCCGGTACCACATCCGGAAGCCGTACATCGCTCCCCCCCACAGGAGCAGCATGATGTACCAGTACTTCACCACCGCGTTGCTGGCGGCGATGACGATGCGCGTGGGCAGCGGGAGCGGCACTCCGGCGCTCGCGAAGAAGGCCGAGAAGATCGGGATGATGAAGACCATCAGGAAGGCCACGACCAGCACCGCGATGGTCATGACCAGGAGCGGGTACACGACCGCCATCTGGACGCGGTGCTTGAGGGCCTGGGCCTTCTCCAGGTAAGTCGACAGCCGGGACAGCATCGAGTCGAGGACGCCGCCCGTCTCGCCGACGTGCACCAGGTTGACGTAGAGCTCGTCGAAGACCCGCGGGAAGCGCCCCAGCGCCTCGGACAAGGTGGAGCCCGACTCCACGTCGGATGCCACCTTCGCGATGATCTCCTGGAAGCGCTTCCGCTCCATCTGCATGCCCAGCGTCTGCAGGCACTGCACGAGCGGCAGGCCGGCCGCGATCATCGTGGCGAACTGGCGGCTGAAGACCGAGATGTCCTTGCCGCGCACGCCGCCGATGAGTGACTTGATGCCCGGCAGGTCCGAGAACGCGACCTTGCCGCCGGCGCCCCGCTTCACGGCGATGTTTTGGACGACGATTCCCTGCGACCGCAGCTGGCGGGCCGCCGCGCGCTCGTCCGGCGCGGTGATCTCCGCGCGGACTTGCCCCCCGCCGGCCGTGACGCCCCGATAGGTGAAGTTCGGCATGGTTCCCTCCGTCCCGCGCTAGCGAGACGCCGCCGCCACGGGCTGGTCCATCATGCGAAGCAGCTCCTCCGGATACGTGCTGCGGGAGAGCGCCTCCGGCCGCGAGATCTGACCGCGGATGTACAGGTTCGCGAGCGACTGGTTCATCGTCAGCATCCCGAACTTCTGACCCGCCTGCATCGCCGAGTAGATCTGGTGCACCTTCTCCTCCCGGATCATGTTGCGGATCGCGGGGGTCGCCACCAGGATCTCCATGGCCAGGGCCCGACCGCGCCCGTCGCGCCGCGGGATGAGGAGCTGGTTGAACACCGCCTCCAGCACGAGCGCCAGCTGCGCCCGCACCTGGGACTGCTGGTGCGGCGGGAAGACGTCGATGATCCGGTCGATCGACTGCGCGCACGAGTTGGTGTGGAGCGTGGCGAACGTGAGGTGCCCGGTCTCCGCGATGGTCAGCGCCGCCTGGATGGTCTCGAGGTCACGCATCTCGCCGATCAGCACGACGTCCGGGTCCTGGCGCAGCACGTACTTCAGGGCCGCCGGGAAGGAGTGCGTGTCCGCCCCGACCTCCCGCTGGTTCACCAGCGCCTTCTGGTGCTGGAACAGGTACTCCAGGGGATCCTCGACGGTGACGATGTGAACGTCGCGCTCGCGGTTGATGCGGTCCAGCATGGCCGCCATCGTCGTGGTCTTCCCGTGG
The DNA here is from genome assembly GCA_044867785.1 of Candidatus Rokuibacteriota bacterium. GTDB lineage: Bacteria > Methylomirabilota > Methylomirabilia > Rokubacteriales > DASRDR01 > DASRDR01. The sequence goes on from JBIOVM010000116.1 coordinate 43,524, forward strand.
CCGGTCGGCCCGGTCACCAGGACGAGCCCCTTGTGCTTCTGGATGATCGAGGTGCACACCTCGCCCGGCAGCCCCAGCTCCTGGAAGCTCTTCGGCTGGTGCGGGATCGACCGGATGGCCACGCCGACGGCGCCGCGCTGCCGGTAGACGTTGACGCGGTAGCGCGAGAGCCCGACGACTCCGTAGGAGAAGTCGAGCTCGTGGTTCGACTCGAACCGCTCGCGTTGATCGGCGTTGATGAGGCTGTATGCCAGCGCCTTCGTCTGCTCCCCGTCCAGCGGAGGGTAGTCCAACGCCACCAGGTGGCCGTGAACCCGCAGGGTCGGGGCCGCCCCCGCCGTGATGTGGAGATCCGATGCGGTCCTCTCCGCCATGGCGACGAGGAGGTCGCGCATCGATACGGTCTGGTTCACTGGCCTTCCTCCCTAACCGTCATTCGGCTCATGGAGGTCCTCAGTCGGCGAACGTCACGCGGAGGACCTCGTCAATGGTGGTCAGCCCGTTGGCCACTTTCCGCAGCCCGGTCTGCCGTAAGGTGCGCATCCCGGCCTTCACCGCGATGTCCTTGATCTCGTTGGCGGGCCGCTGTCGTACGATCGCTTCCTGGAGCTCCGGGATCATCCACATGATCTCGTGGACCGAGATGCGCCCCTTGTATCCCGTGTTGGCGCAGTTCGCGCACCCTTTGCCCGTGTAGACCCGGACGCTCTCGGCCTCCTCGGGGCGGAAGCCCACGTCGATCAGCGCGGACACCGGCACCTGGACGGCCTCGCGGCACTCCAGGCAAATCCGGCGGACGAGGCGCTGCGCGATCACCAGGAGCAGCGACGAAGAGATGAGGAAGGGCGGGATGCCCATGTCCTGGAGTCGCGTCACCGTGCTGGGAGCGTCGTTCGTGTGCAGCGTGGAGAACACCAGGTGCCCGGTCAGGGCGGCGCGGATCGCGATCTGCGCCGTCTCCAGGTCGCGCATCTCGCCGACCAGGATGACGTCCGGGTCCTGCCGCAGGAACGCTCGGAGGGCGGCGGCGAAGTTGTAGCCGATGTCCTCGCGGACGAGGACCTGGTTGATCCCGGCGATGTTGAACTCGACCGGGTCCTCGGCCGTGATGATGTTGATGTCGGGGTTGTTGATGGTCGCGATGGCCGCGTAGAGCGTCGTGCTCTTGCCGCTTCCGGTGGGTCCGGTCACCAGGATCATCCCGTAGGGCGTCGCGATGATCTTCTTGAATCGATTGAGGTCGTCCTCCTCGAACCCGAGGCGCGTGAGGTCGAGGACGATGCTTCCCTTGTCCAGCACGCGCATGACGATCTTCTCGCCGTAGATCGTCGGCAGCGACGAGACGCGCAGGTCGATCTCGCGGTTCTGGAACTTCACGGAGAGGCGGCCGTCCTGGGGGAGGCGCCGCTCGGCGATGTCCAAGTTCGCCATGATCTTCACGCGCGAGAGGATCGCCGGCTCCATCTGCTTCGGCGGGTTCATCATGTCGTGGAGCACGCCGTCGATGCGGTACCGGACGCGGAACACCTTCTCGTACGGCTCGAGATGGATGTCCGAGGCGCGCTTCCGGATCGCGTCGGCGATGATCAGGTTCACGAACCGGATCGTCGGCGCTTCCTCGGCTTCCCGGCCCAGCTCGGCGATGTCGACCTTCGATGCCTTGTCGAGCAGCTCGAGACTGGTCTCGCCAGTGGACTCCTGGTCGATCAGCTTCTTGAGGTCCTCGACGCCGGAGCTGTAGTTGTGGTCGATCGCCGCCCGGATGGCGCTCTCGGCCGCCAGCACCGGGATGACGTGCAGCCCGGTCGCGAACTGCACGTCGTCGATCGCGAGCACCACGGTGGGATCCGACAGGGCCAGGGTCAGCGTGTTCCCGACCTTGCGGACCGGGAACACCTGGTACTTCTGGACGATCTCCTTGCGGACGAGCCGCAGGATGTCGGGATCCACCTCCACCCGGCCGAGATTGATGACGGGAATGCCGTACTTTCGGCTGAGGAAGTCGAGGAGCTCGTCCTCGCTGATGAACGCCAGCCGCGTCAGAACCGTCGCGAGACGCTCGCCGGAACGGCGCTGGTCGGCCAAGGCCTTCTGAGCCTGGTCCGGCGAAAGCAAGTTCTCCTTGACGAGCAGCTCGAGGAGCCTCGGATTCACGGTCGAACGTCCTGTCCGCGGGGCGGCTTCACGCCCCGGCCTTTCGGGACACGCCCAGCGTGTCGTTCACGAGTTCGATGAAGCGGTCCAGTCCCGAGCCCTTCTCGAAGAAGGCGACCGCACTGTGGTGCGCGACCTTCTTCGCCAATGCCTCGCCCACGAGCCCGGTGATGAGGATGACTGGCAGATCCCCGCCGGTCCGGCGAATCGCGTCGAGCACCACGAGCCCGTCCATGTCGGGCATCATGATGTCGATCACGGCGAGGTCGGGCTGCGTCTCCTCGAACTTCCGCAGTGCCTCCTGCCCCGACGTAGCCCGCACCACCTGGTGGCCCTCGAGTGTCAGGATGTCATCCAGGACATCCAGGACGGCCGGTGCGTCGTCAGCGACGAGGATGCGTGCCATTTCAGGCTCGAATGCAGGGATTCTGACAGCCTCGGGGCCAGAACAGGTCAAGGTTTGTCATTACGGGGCAAGAGAGGAGCAAAGGTCGTACCACCTGCAAGACCGCGCTCGAGCGACTGGGGTACGTCAGCTGGCGCGGCGGGCGCGGGTCAGCCCGAGGAGGACTCCAAACGCCTGATAAGTATCTTCCTGATAAAGCACGAGATGGATTCGTCGGATGTTCGAGTCGGGGACCTCGACGAAATGCGCGCGGAAGGCCTCCACCATGGCGTCCGCGCAGTCCTTGGGCTCGACCCGCCCGGCGCCGGTGCCGAAGGCGGGGAACGCGACGGTGTGGAGCTTCAGCTCCTCGGCCCGGCGGAGGGCGCTCTTGGTCGCGCGTCGGACCAGGTCGACGTTCGAGCGGAGATCGGGCCCCATGATCGCCGCGTGGATCACGTAGTTCGCCGGCAGGTTGCCGGCCGTGGTCACGACCGCATCTCCGCCTTCCACGGGCCCCTGTCGCATCGCGTCTTCCTCGACGATCGTTCCGCCCTTTCGCTTGATCGCCGAGGCGACCCCGGTGCCCATAGAGAGCTGGTCGTTGGCGGGGCTTACGATCGCATCGACCTCGTACTCGGTGAGGTCACCGCGCTCGAGGTAGACGTCCGCCTGACCGACCCGCGCCTTCATCGCAATCTCCCCTCGCCCCCGTTCATGACGGTTTCTCCAGGGCCTTGGCCCGGCTCCACAATCGTTCCAGCTCCTCCAGGGCGAGGCCCGAGAGCTCACGGCCCTCACCGCGGACAGCCTCCTCCATGGAGGTGAAGCGTCGGCTGAATCGCTCCACGGACCCTTGCAGTGCGCTTTCCGGATCCACGCCCGCGAGCCGGGCCACGTTCACCACCGCGAAGAGCAGATCCCCGATCTCCGCGCGCAGCGCCTCGCCGCCACCTTGCCGCAGGGCCTCCGCGACCTCGCCCACCTCCTCCTGGACCTTCTCGAGGGCCGGACCGGCCTCGGGCCAATCGAAGCCGACACGGGCCGCCTTGTGCTGGACCCGCTGGGCTCGGTGCAACGCGGGCAGGCCGCGCGGCACCCCGGCGAGGGCCGAGCGCCGCGGTCCTCCGCCCTCGGACTCCTTGATCGCTTCCCACCGGGCGAGCGCCTCGGCCGCCGACCCCACCGGTTGGTCACCGAAGACGTGGGGGTGCCGGCGGGTCATCTTGGCGACCAGGGCCTGGAGGAGGTCCGCCATCGTGAACTCGGCACGCTCGCGGGCGATCTCCGTGTGAAAGACGACCTGGAAGAGGAGGTCGCCGAGCTCCTCGCGGATGCGTCCGGGATCCCCCGTGTCCAGTGCATCGAGGACTTCGTAGGTCTCCTCGACGAGGAACGGGCGAAGAGAGTCGCGCGTCTGCTCTCGATCCCACGGGCAACCGCCCTCGCCACGCAGGCGGGCCATCATCGTCAGAAGATCGAGGAAGCGCTGGCCGGCTTCAGGGCTCGACATCGGGCGTCAATCTTGAGCGCGCTGCGCGAGCGGGGCTTCCGCATCCCACGCAGAGCGCGGCCAGTATAGCATGAGGAACTACGGCCTTCGTGGCGCCTTGTGGGGCGTGTGTCGGTGTGGTAGCGTCAGATCGCTTCCGCGGGCTCGGACCCGAGCCCGGCCATTTCGAGGAGGACGTTCCGTGCCCGAGCGCGAGCCCGATCCGGGATTCAACGTCGTGGACCGCCGACGGCGGGGAGACGACGAGACCCCAGCCCGGCCGGCGGCACCGCCGGTCAGCGAGCCCCCGCGTCCGCCGTCGTCCCCGCCAAGCCCGTCCCCGATCGCCCCCCCTTCCGGGCCAGGCCCCGGCAATCCGCAGGGCGCCCCCAAGGCGGACCTGACGTCGCTCCTGGTGATGCTCTATGGAGACGCCATGGCGAACATGGGGCAGGCGCCGGACCCGGTGAGCGGGCGACCGCATGTCGACCTCGAGCAGGCCCGGTTCGCCATTGACCTCCTGGCCATGCTCCAGGACAGGACTCGCGGCAATCGGACGCCGGACGAGAGCGCCGTCCTAGAGGAGATGCTGGCGGCGCTCAGAATGGGCTTCGTTCGGCTGAGCCAGGGCCGGCGGGGCGGCGCTGAGCCGCGCGTTCGTCCCTAGGCCCGGAGCCCGATCCTCGGCGCGGCCCCGCCGGGTATAGATGACCAGGCGCCCCGGCTCGATCCCCACCCGCTCGACGACCCGCGGCATTCGCCACGTCAGGGCCGGAGGGCGTCCGCCAACCAGGCGCCAGAGGACGGCCACCGGCACGCGCTGACGCCCGATCGTGGCGCTCCGGGCCACGAACTCCGCTCGACTCCCGGAGAGGGTGACCTCGCCGGCGACCGCGACCCACAGGGGCTGGTCCTCGAGCGGGCCAGCAGGCCAGCCCGTGCCTCTCCGGAGGAGCTTCCCCAGGGTCGTGGTCCCCCCCAGCTCGACTCGCTCGGCATCGACCCGGACCTGGACCGGCCAGACGGGCGGGTCCCTCACCTCGACATGCCCCGCCAGGAAGGCGTTCACGTCCGCCGTGGTCAGCACCAGCGGATCGTCACGAGAGCTAAGTCCGCTTTCCCGAAGGAGAAGCTGGGCTAGGACACTCTGAAACCGTTGCCCCGCGCCCGGATCGGGTGGGCGTCGGCCCGCCTCATCCGGCCAGGCCAGGATCCGTGCCGTGACGACGCCGGCTCCTCCAGCCAACACGAGAGCCACCACGGCAAGTACCAGGGGGCGGCGAGCCACGGCGTCACCATACGGTGTGGCTGGCTCGGCGGGCAACCTTGACAGTGTCCATATCAGCTTGTATATCAGGTATCGACTCAATCAGAGGAGGACTCCCGGTCATGGATCGGTGGCGGCTTCAACGATTTGATCCCTTCCGTGAGCTCTCGGACATGCAGGCGGAGATCAATCGGGCATTCGACGCCTATTTCGGGGCGCGCCCGCGGCCGGCGGTGCCGGAGCGCGCGTGGGCCCCGCCGACCGACGTGTACGAGACGCGCGACGACCTGGTGGTCGCGGTCGAGTTGCCTGGCGTCCCCGAGAAGGACATTCACCTCTCCATGACTGGGGATGTCCTCGTGCTGCGTGGGCAGCGCGGCATCGCCGTTGAGGCGCGCGAGGAAAACTACCACCGGATCGAGCGCTGGTACGGGACGTTCGAGCGCCACGTGCAGCTCCCGATTCCGGTCCAGGGGGACAAGATCCGAGCCAGCTACAGGGACGGCATCCTCGAGATCCGCTTGCCCAAGCAGGAAGAGACCAAGCCGCGCGAGATCAGGATCGAGATCGGCTAGCGACACCCGGGAGCCCGAGCGGGCACGCCCGAATTTCACTCTAAGGAGACAGCGAGCAATGGCCAAGGTCATCGGAATCGATCTGGGCACCACCAATTCGGTCGTGGCCGTCGTCGAGGGAGGCGATCCGGTTGTCATCCCCAACACGGAGGGCAATCGCCTGACCGCGTCGGTGGTCGGCTTCGCCAAGGAAGGGGAGATCCTCGTCGGCCAGGTCGCCAAGCGCCAGGCGATCACGAACCCCGAGAACACGGTGTTCTCGATCAAGCGGTTCATGGGCCGGCGGTACGACGAGGTGCTCCACGAGATCAAGCTCGTCCCCTACAAGGTCGTCAAGGCGTCCAACGGCGACGCGCGCGTCGAGATCCGCGGCAAGCAGTACGCGCCGCCCGAGATCTCCGCCATGATCCTGCGCAAGCTGAAGGAGGCCGCCGAGGCGTACTTGGGCGAGAAGGTCACGAAGGCGGTCATCACGGTCCCCGCCTACTTCAACGACAGCCAGCGCCAGGCGACCAAGGACGCGGGCACCATCGCGGGGCTCGAGGTCCTTCGGATCGTGAACGAGCCGACGGCGGCCTCGCTCGCCTACGGGCTCGACAAGAAGAAGGACGAGACGATCGCGGTCTACGACCTCGGTGGCGGCACCTTCGACGTCTCGATCCTCGAGATCGGGGAAGGCGTCTTCGAGGTGAAGGCCACCAACGGCGACACCCACCTGGGCGGTGACGACTTCGACCAGAAGGTCATCGAGTGGATCGCCGAGGAGTTCCGGAAGGAGCACGGAGTCGATCTCCGCAAAGACCGGATGGCTCTCCAGCGGCTGAAGGAGGCCGCCGAGAAGGCCAAGGTCGAGCTGTCCTCGACGCTCCAGACCGAGATCAACCTGCCGTTCATCACCGCCGACGCCAGCGGTCCGAAGCACCTCGTGATGACCCTCACGCGGGCCAAGCTCGAGTCGCTGGTGATGGATCTGATCGAGCGGACCGCCGAACCGTGCCGGCAGGCCATGAAGGACGCCGGGGTCACCGCGAAGCAGATCGACGAGGTCATCCTGGTAGGTGGCCAGACGCGGATGCCCAAGGTCCAGGAGCTGGTGCGCGATCTCTTCGGCAAGGAGCCTCACAAGGGTGTCAACCCGGACGAGGTCGTCGCGGTCGGCGCCGCCGTGCAGGCCGCCGTGCTGGCGGGCGAGGTGAAGGACGTCGTCCTCCTGGATGTCACGCCGCTCTCCCTCGGCATCGAGACCCTGGGCGGCGTCATGACGCGCCTGATCGAGCGGAACACGACCATCCCGACGAAGAAGTCCGAAGTCTTCACCACGGCGGCCGACAGCCAGACTTCGGTCGAGGTGCACGTGCTCCAGGGCGAGCGGCCCATGGCGCGCGACAACCGCACGCTCGGCAAGTTCCATCTCGTGGGCATCCCCCCGGCGCCGCGCGGCGTGCCGCAGGTCGAGGTCACGTTCGACATCGACGCCAACGGCATCCTCAACGTGTCGGCCAAGGACCGCGCGACCGGCAAGGAGCAGGCCATCACGATCACCGCATCGTCCGGCCTGACGAAGGACGACATCGACAAGATGGTCCGGGACTCCGAGGTCAACGCGGAGGAGGACAAGCAGCGCCGCGAGGAGATCGAGGTCACGAACCAGGCCGACTCGCTCGCCTACAGCATCGAGCGGCAGCTGGCGGAGCACGGCGACAAGGTCGCCACGGCCGACAAGGCGGCGATCGAGGAAGCCATCAAGGAGGTCCGGGACGCGCTCAAGGCCAACGACGTGGCGCGCGTGAAGCGCGCGAGCGAGGCCCTGACCAAGGCGTCGCACAAGATGGCAGAAGCGCTCTACCGCGATAGTCAGGCCAAGGCGACGGGCGACGGCCCGGAAGCCGGGAGCGGTGGCGCCAACGGTCGGACCAAGACGGCCGAAGGCGAAGTGGTGGACGCCGAGTTCGAAGACCTGGGGCCGAAGAACTAGCCGGGCCCGGATCGCCGAACGGAGCGTGTCGAGGTGAGTCGGGTGAGGAAACGGGATTGGTACGAGGTCCTGGGCGTCGCGCGGCAGGCCTCGGCGGAGGAGATCCGCCGAGCCTACCGCCGGCTCGCTCGGCGCTACTCGCCCGACGTCAACCTTTGGGAGGAGCGGGCCGAGAGCCTCTTCGAGGAGATCCGAGAGGCGTATCGCGTGATCGGGGATCCGGTCGCCCGAGCGCACTACGACCGGCTCGGCCACCTCGCGTTCGAGGCCTCCTCGGGCGCGCCGGTCGCCGCGGGAGCGCGCGGGGAGGACATTCACTACGTGATGGAGATCGGGCTCGGCCAAGCGCTGCGCGGGCTGCGCGCGACGATCGAGCTCACCCGTCTGGAGCCGTGCGAGGACTGCCGCGGGTCGGGGGGCACCGACGGCCAGGCGGCCGAGCCGTGTGGGGTGTGTCGAGGCCGACCGGTCCGGGTCGGGCTCGCGGGAACTCGCCCGGTGGCGGCCCGGTGCGGCACCTGCCGGGGCACGGGCTGGCTGTTGCCTCCGCCCTGCTCGCGGTGCGGCGGGCGCGGAACCCGCCCCCGCCCGCATCGGCTCGAGGTGGCGATCCCGCCGGGGGTCGACACGGGGGCGCAGATCCGCGTCCCGGCCGAAGGGCACGCTGCTCCGATGGCCGGTCGGCGCGGCGACCTGGTGATCATCACCCGCGTGGAGTCTCACCCCCTCTTCACGCGAAAGGGCGACCACCTGCACTGCGAGGTCCCCGTGACGGTGCCGGAGGCAGCGCTGGGCGCGCGCATCCAGATTCCCGCGCCGGACGGCCCGGTGGCGGTGACGATCCCCGCGGGCACCCAGGCGGGCCAGACGCTGCGGGTCCGCGGAAGGGGCTGTCCGCGGCTCGGCCGAGAGGGACGCGGAGATCTCCTGGTCGAGATCCGGGTCGTGACCCCCGGGAATCCCGACCCGGCGCTGGAAGAGGTCCTGCAGGCCTTGCGGCGCCTCCTGCCGGATCCGCGAGCCGGGCTGTGGGGAACGCTTGACGGCTGGACGGCGCGGGCGACGGACGGGCGGTGAGCGACCGCGGCCGGCCGTTGTATCGCATCAGCGTCGTGGCCGAGATGCTGGCCCTTCACCCGCAGACCCTCCGGGTCTACGAGCGGAAAGGACTCATCCGGCCGAGCCGGACGACGGGACGGACTCGGCTTTATTCGGAGGAGGATGTCGAGGAGATTCGCTTGATCCTGCGTCTGGGCCGGGAGCTCGGCGTGAATCTTGCCGGGGTGGAGATCATCTTAAAGATGCGGCGCCAGATGCAAGCGATGCAGAAGGAGCTGGAGGCGGTGGCCTCCCACGGGCGCCCCGGGGGCAGCGCCGTACTCGACGGCGCGGCCTCGGAGCAGGGCGGGCTGGTCCGGGTCGCGGACCGGCAACTTCGCAACCTCGAAGGAGCCAAACGGGAGTGAGAATGGCACGCACACGACCGAGCAAGCGGCCGGCCAACATCCAGGAGGAGCTGAAGACGCTTCTCCTCCAGAAGCGGGCCGAGCTCGTCGCCAAGCTCAGGGATGAGCGCGAGGGCCGGATCGAGGCGACCTCGCGACGCGAGAAGATCGAGGGCACACCCTTCGGGGATCGCCCGGCACTCTCGCCCGATGACGAGATGGGGTTTGCCGTCGCCGATCGGCGGGCCGGAATGCTCGCACAGGTGGATCTCGCGCTGAAGAAGATGGATGAAGGCACCTACGGGCGCTGCGAGGCCTGCGAGGAGGAGATCGCCCCCGCGCGCCTTCGGGCCCATCCGTTCGCCGTGCGCTGCACGCGCTGCCAGGAGATCTGGGAGCGGGACCAGTCGCGCTCCGAGGCGGGGAGCGTCCGTGGTCGGGCCCTCCCCGAGGAGACGGCCTGAGCGCCCCATCGCGAGCGCGGGTCGTCGAGGACCGACGAGGGTAGCAGCACGACTTCGAAAGATGCCGCCCAGCTGAGCTGGTGCGGGAGCAAGGATAGATTCGATGAGCGATTCTGAGATCCGGATCGAGACGAGCCCGGCCCCGGCGGAGGCCCGCCGTCCCGCTGGGGACGGCGGGCATCCGGACGAGCTGGCGATCCTGCCGCTCCGGGAAACGGTGCTGTTTCCCCAGGCGGTCATTCCCCTCGCCGTGGCGCGGCCGTCGTCCGTCCGCGCCGTCGACGATGCCGTCCGGGGTGGACGGCTGATCGGCCTCGTGACCCAGCACGACGCGACACAGGAGACACCGGCGCCCCAGGATCTGCATCGCATGGGCACCATCGCAACGATCCACCGGATGCTCAAGCAGCCCGATGGCACCATCCGGTTGGTCGTCCAGGGCGTCGAGCGCTTCCGGGTCGTCGAATACGCCCAGACCACACCATACCTTCGGGCGCGCATCGAGCGCGTCGAGGACGTGATGCCGGCGGCGGACGACGTCGAGGCGCAGGCGCTCGGACGGCAGGCCTCCGCCCTCTTCCAGAAGGTCGTGGAGCTGTCCCCGACCCTGTCGGACGACGTGCTAGTCCTCGTCGGCGGCACCGGGGATGCCGGGCGGATGATCGACTTGATCGCCGCCACGCTGCCTTCGCTGACGACCGCCGAGCGGCAGACGCTGCTCGAGACACCCGACGTCAAGCTGCGGCTCAAGATGCTCGTGACGTCGCTCACGAAGGAAGCCGAGGTCCTGGAGCTCGGGTCGAAGATCCACTCGCAGATCCAGAGCGAGATGACCAAGACCCAGCGGGAGTACTACCTCCGCGAGCAGCTGAAGGCGATTCAGAAGGAGCTAGGCGAGGGCGACGACCGCGGGCAGGAGCTCACCGAGCTTCGCGAGAAGATCGAGGCCGCCGGAATGTCGGAGGAGGCGCATCGCGAGGCCCTGCGCGAGCTGGGGCGACTCGAGAAGATGCCGCCAGCGGCCGCCGAGTACTCGGTCGCGCGGACATACCTCGAGTGGCTGATCGCAGTGCCGTGGCAGAAGGAGACGCCGGACGACCTCGACCTCGGCCGCGCGCGCGCCGTTCTCGACGAGGACCACTGGGGGCTCGGCAAGATCAAGGACCGGCTCCTCGAGCACCTGGCGGTTCGGAAAATCCGGCCCGAGGGCAAGGCGCCGATCCTCTGCTTCGTGGGCCCGCCGGGCGTCGGCAAGACCTCGCTCGGACGCTCGATCGCCCGAGCGCTCGGGCGCAAGTTCCACCGCATCGCGGTAGGCGGCATGCGGGACGAGGCCGAGATTCGCGGGCATCGACGGACGTACATCGGCGCGCTGCCCGGACAGATCGTCCAGGGGCTGCGCCGGAGCGAGTCCAAGAACCCCGTGTTCATGCTGGACGAGATCGACAAGCTCGGCTACGACTTCCGGGGGGACCCGGCGTCGGCGCTGCTGGAGGTACTGGACCCCGAGCAGAACGGGACCTTCCGGGATCACTACCTCGACGTGCCGTTCGATCTCTCGCGGGTCCTGTTCATCACGACCGCGAACCTGCTCGACCCCGTTCCGGCGCCGCTGCGCGACCGGATGGAGATCATCGAGCTGCCCGGGTATACCGAGGACGAGAAGGTCGAGATCGCGCGGCGTCATCTCATCCCGAAGCAGGTCCGGGAGCACGGCCTCGCCCTCGACCAGGACGTGGTCTTCACGGAGCCGGCGCTCCGGCTCCTGGTGCGGAGCTACACGCGCGAGGCCGGCGTCCGGAACCTGGAGCGCGAGATCGCGGCGGTCTGCCGCAAGACCGCCCGCCGACGGGCCGAGGGCGACCTCACCCCGATCACCGTGGATCCCGCGCGGGTGATGGCGCTCCTCGGATCCCCGCGCTTCCTCCCGGAGGAGGAGATCGCCGAGCGCACCCGGACGCCCGGAGTTGCGGTGGGCCTGGCGTGGACGCCGACGGGGGGCGACGTGCTCTTCGTGGAGGCGTCCCGCATGCCGGGAGGCAAGGCGCTCACGCTGACCGGCCAGCTCGGGGACGTGATGAAGGAGTCCGCTCAGGCGGCGGTGTCCTGGGTCCGAGCCCACGCGGCCGAGCTCGGCATCGCGCCGGACTTCTGGATGCGCTCCGACGTGCACCTCCACGTCCCTGCCGGCGCCATTCCGAAGGATGGTCCGTCGGCAGGCGTGACCCTGGCCACCGCCCTGGTCGCGCTCCTGCGCGATCAGGCGGTCCGGCCGGGGGTCGCGATGACGGGAGAGATCACCCTATCCGGTCGGGTGCTCCCCGTGGGGGGTATCAAGGAGAAGGTGCTGGCCGCCCACCGGGCGGGGATCACCACGGTCATCCTCCCCCGACAGAATGAGCGACAGCTCCTGGAGGACGTCCCTCCCGAGGTGCGGGCCCAGCTCGAGGTGCACCTGGTCTCCAGCGTGGCCGAGGTCTTGCACCATGCATTGCCCGATGCGTCACGGTGGACGCCCTTGGGTGCGGAGCTCGAGGACCAGCTCGTCGGAAAAGGCGTGTCCTGATCGTCAGATAGCTCTTGGATTGACACCTCCCCGGAGGGTCCGTAGACTGGCGGCGGTTCGCCCATCCATGGCACGCCTGCTGCCACTTTCCGTTGCCGTGCTAAGCCTCGCCGCTGTCGGCTCCGCCGCGGCGGGCTCGACCTACCGCTTCGAGGATGGCGAGGGGGTCGTCCACTACACCAATGTGCCGTCCGACCCCCGCTACGGCTTCATCCGCCGTGACGCGGAGCCGGAGCGGGCCAAGCCTGCGGCGGTCGACCCTGTCGGAGCGCTGAGCCGCGGGGTGCGGGCGTTCGCGCACCTCATCCGCACCACCGCCGAGCGCCACGGGGTCGACGCCCGGCTCGTCGAGGCGATCGTCCAGACGGAGTCGGCCGGGAACCCCACCGCGGTCTCGCCGAAGGGCGCCCGCGGGCTCATGCAGCTCATGCCCGAGCGGGCCGCCGAGCTCGGGGTGCGGGACTCCTTCGATCCGGTGCAGAACGTGGACGGTGGGGTCCGGCACATGCGGGACCTGCTGCAGCGCTTCGGAGGGGACGTGACCCTGGCGCTCGCCGCCTACAACGCCGGCGAGGCGGCGGTCCGCGCTCATGGCGGCGTGCCCCCGTATACCGAGACCCGTGAGTACGTCCGGCGCGTTCGCTCGCTGTACGAGGGACCGGGGAGCGGGACGCCGAGCGCCGTCGTCCTCGTCACCGCGCCCCAGCGCATCTACCGCGCCGTAGCGGACGACGGCACCCTCACCTTCACGAACCTGCCGCCGCGCACGGCGGCTCCCCCCGGCCGCTTCTAGCGCGTTTTCCGGCGGCTGCCGCCGCGCGGCCGTCGCCTCGCCATCGGCGGGTCGCTCGCGTCTGGTGCAGTCCCGCCAGCGAGCCGGCGGTCCACGAGCGCCACAGCCACGAGCTCACCGGAAAGTTCGTCCACGCGGCCAGACTCGCGCTCGTCCGAGCCACCGACCCGGGCAGACCGCCCCGAGCGAACGACCGGGGTCGAGCTTCGGTTCCGTCCGCACGGCACGCCGTCCGGCGCTCCAGGCTCCCCCGCCCGCGGCGGCAAAGCTTCCGATGCGCTTGCCGGCCGCACCAGCCTCGCGCTATCGTTCAGGCGCGTCGCCCGAACGGCCGAGCCGGTCGACAACGCGTGCGAAGTGTGCGGCCGGTCGCCCGATCGGCTCGAGGGGAGGATCTCGCCGTGAGGCTCGAAGCGCCACCGATCGTCCGCGTAGTAGGCCTAGTCCTGAGCGCCCTGCTCCTGCTGAGCTGCGGCGACGACGACGGGGGCGCCACCGGATCCAGCGCCAGTGCCCCCGTGCTCCTGAACCTCCGGGTCTTGGCTCTCAACCCAGAAAAGGCCAACACCAACGTCAGCTACGACGTGTCGTCTGACTTCACCGATCCCAACGGTGACGTCCAGGGAGGCCAGTGCGAGTTCTTGCTCGACGGGCAATCGATCGGCCGTTCGACGTTGACTGCCGAGCCAGGAACGTCGGCCACTCTCACATCCGGTGTCGTGGAGTGTCAGTTCTTCGTGAACTCGCCCGCGCCGAGTCAAATCCAGGTCACGTTCCGCATCTACGACCTCGCCGGCAATCGGTCGAACGATCTGAGCTTCGTCCTCGCCATTACGCAGCTGCCAAGCGGTAGCCCATCCGGCGGCGCCGCGCCGGTCGCGGGCCGCATGGGATCGGCGACCGTGAGACGCTGAGCGCCTCGGCCGCCGGCCGTCTTCGGACAACCATCAGGCCAGCACGTGCCCGCCTGCGGTCGGGACGGACTCCGAGGGACGTCGCGACGCAGCCCTGACTGCGGCTGGCGCCGACGGGCGCCTGGTACCGGCACCACTTCACGGCACGACGACCAGCCGAGCGACTCGGTCGAGGGATACCGTGGCCTCGGCCGCTGGGCCTCGACCATGGGCTCGGCGCTCGCCACCCGGTCCTCGGTCGGTCCACGCACGGCTCCGCAGCGGCCAGCGCGCACGGGCCGGCAGGTGACGCCTACGGGAGGCCGCGGTCGAGCGTGCGGTAGGCGAGCGCCTCCGCCACGTGCTCGGCGGCAATCCCGTCGGCGTCAGCGAGGTCCGCGATCGTTCGCGCGACTTTGAGGACGCGGTCGTGTCCGCGGGCCGAGAGTCCGAGCCGTCGCGCGGCCCGGGTCAAGAGATCCCGCCCCGCCGGCGGCAGCGAGCAATGGCGCGCCAGTTGCCGCGGCGTCATCCGCGCGTTCGTGCGCAGAGCGCCCCGGCCCAGGCGCGCGTGCTGCCGCTCGCGCGCCCGGCTGACCCGGACGCGCGTGGCCGTCGACTCGGCCATCGCGCCAGCGTCGGCCGGCGCCGGATCCGGACCGACGGCGACGTGCAGGTCGATCCGGTCGAGAAGCGGCGCCGACAGCCGCGCCAGATAGCGCGTCCGCTCGCCCGGGGCGCAGACGCACGTCTCCACGCTCAGGCATCCGCGGCGACAGGGATTCATGGCGCCTACCAGCTGGGTCTCCGCGGGCAGCTCCGCCGTGCCCCCCGCGCGAGCGACCGTCACCACGCCGTCCTCGAGCGGCTGCCGGAGCGTGTCGAGCGCGTGCGGAGCGAACTCGGGCAGCTCGTCCAGGAACAGCACCCCCAGGTGCGCCAGGCTCACCTCTCCCGGATGGAGCGGCCGGCCGCCGCCGACGAGGCCGGCCGACGACACCGTGTGATGGGGCGCGCGAAACGGCCGCCGCGTCACGAGACCCTCCGGCGGGAGGAGGCCGGCCACGCTCCAGACTCGGCTCACCTCGATGGCCTCGGCCAGCGTGAGCGGCGGCAGGATCGTCGGGAGCCGTCGCGCGAGAAGCGTCTTACCCGTCCCTGGCGGTCCGATCAGCAGCACGTTGTGGCCGCCGGCCGCGGCGAGCTCGAGCGCTCGCTTCGCGTGGGCCTGTCCGCGCACATCCGCGAAGTCGAGCTCGTCGGGCGCGGATCCCGAGAGGAGGCGACCCGGATCGATTCGGGCCGGGGCGATCGGCCGCTCGTCGTTGAGGAAGGCGACCGCCTCCGCGAGGGACGCGGCCGGATACGCCGCCACCGTCTCGAGCACTGCCGCTTCCCGTGCGTTCCCTGGCCCGAGCAAGCAGCCGTCCAGGCCCGCGCGGCGCGCCCGGAGAGCCATCGGGAGGACGCCGCGCACGGGCTGGATCGCTCCGTCCAAGGCCAGCTCACCGACGACGAGCAGGGTCCCGAGGCGGTCGGCCTTGACGGCGCCGGTCGCCGCCAAGAGACCGAGAGCGATCGGCAGGTCGAAGCTGGTGCCCTCTTTCCGTAGGTCCGCCGGCGCGAGGCTGACGGTCACCCGCTCGAGGGGGAAGGCAAACCCCGAATTGCGGATCGCGGTCCGGACACGCTCCCGGCTCTCCCGCACGGCGGGGTCCGGGAGGCCGACCGTGGCGAACGTCGGCAATCCCTGGCTGACGTCGACCTCGACCCGGACCAGCGCCGCCTCGACGCCGGCAAGGCAGGCGGAAAACACCCGCGCCAGCATCACCGTCCCGCCGGCCCGACAGGCGCACCCTTGTTCGGACCCGCCCCGGCAGCACCCCTCGGACCCACGGTCAGCAGCCCGTGCAAACGACGCTCCGGACGCCAAGGCACGACCCCGCGCCAAGTTCCATGGTGCAGATCCTTCGGCACCGCCCCGCAAGCCGACTCCCCACGATACGGGGCGTATCGGACAGGGCCCGGTCGTCCCAAGGCGACGCGCGCCGCGGCGTCGACACGCTGAAGTCGAGAACGAAGTGGCCGACGCCGGCCGCCACGTAGGCGTGGAGGTCTTCCACGATCTGCGCCGGCGAGCCGGTGAGGGGTGCCCGATCGCGTCCTGTCCTCGCGAAAGCCGCAGGGCGCCTTGAAGGCGACGGCCGGCTCACGCGGGGCTAGCCCCGCGGCGGCGGCGAGCTCGTCCAGCCGGCGGACGCGGCCGGCGCGCCGGGGTTCCCGGGCCCGGACGTCAGCCTCAGACGGGAGCCGGGCACGGCCCCCTCTCAGAAGCTCCAGGCTACCCGCCCGAGGACCGAAAAGGGCTCGCCGGGGGAGTTGAAGGTGCCGTTGCCGTTGAAGTACGTCTCGTCCGTCACGTTCTTGAAGTTCAGGTCGACGGAGAGGCGGCCACGCCGATAGAAGAGCTCCGCGTCAAGCACGACGTAGTCCGACAGCGTCACCGAGTTGCCGAGGTCGACGGGGCGCTCCCCTACGTACCGGAAGCCGAACCCGGCGCCGAGCCCCCTCAGGGGCCCGCTCGGGAACCGCCACGTCGTCCAGAGCCCGCCCCTGTGGCGCGGGGTATTGGACAGCTGGTTGCCGACCGCGAACGTCGTGTCCTCGGTGATCTCGGCGTCCACATCGGCGTAGAAGGCGAGCACGTCCCAGCCGGAGACGATCCGGGCCTGAGCGCTGACCTCCACGCTCTGACTCCGTCGCTCGCCCGTCTGGATGCTGAAGCCGGGGCTGGCCCGCTGGTGCGCGTCCACCCCGCTCGAATGGCCAGCCGCCCCGAGCGCCTCACGGCGCCCAGCCCTCGACGTCGAAGGCGTGCCTCACGTGACGGACGGCGGTCACGCCCCCCGCCTCGTCGAACGTCACGCCGACCACGTCGAAGCGGCAGGGCCGCTCGCCGAGCCGGCGCCGCGCGAGGTAGCCGCGCGCAATCCGGCTGACGCGGGCTCGCTTCCGCGCGTCGACTGCGGCTTCCGGCGGATCGCCGGACGGGCCGCAGCGCGCCTTCACCTCCACGAAGACGAGTGTCGCCCCGTCCCGTGCGAGCAAGTCGAGCTCGCCGAGCCGAGAGCGCAGGTTGCGGGCAAGGATGACGAGGCCGCGTCGCTCGAGGAAGCGCGCGGCCGCCGCTTCCCCGGCTTGCCCCGTCGCGCGCCGCGGGGGTCGGGCGGAGTTGGTGGACGCCATGCGCGACGTGTTGCAATCATCCGACCAGTCCCGAGCCCCCGCTGATTCGGCCGTCGAACATTCCATTCGCGCGCCGCGACGCCGCTCGGCGGAGACACCCCGTCTCGAATTACGGACACCGGTGGGTGTCGGGAGTAGGGCTGCGCGCGGCTCCGCCCGCGGCCGTGAGGCGACATGCGCGTGTCCCGGCTCAGCGTCGAGCCGCGTCTTCCAGGATCTTCACCATCTCGGCGTAGCCCCGCGCCCGCGCATGGGCGAGCGGTGTCATACCCTGGCGGTCGGCGATGCCGACCGCCGCCCCTGCGTCGACCAGCATCCGGAGGACGGCGACGTGGCGCGCCCCGCCGTCTCCGAGGATCACCGCCTCCAGGAGCGCCGTCCAGCCGAGGTTGTTGACGTGGTCGAGCGGCGCGCCGGCCTCGACGAGGATCCGCACGACCTCCACATGCCCGAGGTGCGCGGCGGCGATGAGGGCGGTGCCGTCGTAGGGGCTCGTCACGCTGCGCGGGCTCCCGCCGAGCGCCAGCGCCCGCCGCAGCGTGAGGACGTCGCCCCGCACGGCCGCGATCGTGACGATGTCGTAGCGTTGGGCGTCGAGCGCGTTCGGATCGGCGCCACCTGCCACCAGCACGTCCATCGCCGCTCTCCGCGCGCCGAAGGCGGCCACGTGGAGGGGCGTGCGGCCACGGCCGTCCCGCGCGCTCGGATCGACGCCCTGACCGAGGAGGCGGCGGACCTCTCCGGCGTCGCCGCGGGCGGCCGCCGCGTGCAGCCCCGTGTATGCCGCCAGTTCGCTCGCGTCCGGAGCGACCTGCGAGAGGGCGATCCGGGGCAGGCTCAGCAGCATGGCGAATCCCAGCCTGACGCCGACGGTCCGCATGGACGGCTGGGCCCCGCGCCTGGCTTGAGCGCTCAGTCCCCCTCCGTCGACGGCAGCTCCACGCCCTCGAGCGGATCCGACTCAGGGTGGTAGTACATCCACTCGGCCGCGGCCTCCGCCACCGTCCGATTGAGCGCCCGCGCGTGGCGATCGCTCAGCTCGCGCACGATCTCGCCAGCCTGCGCGTGTCGGGCCACGATCAGGGCGTGCCGCGGGTCGAGCGGGACGCGCATCTCGTGCGCGGCCCCGAGCCCGACCTGGAACGGCTTCGCCGCCGCCGAGGGCGCCCACAGGACGGCCGGCGTGTCGGTCGTCATCAGCACGCGGGACGGGAAGCGGATCAACTGCCATGTTCGAGCAGCGAGCTGCCGCGCGAGATGCGGGACCATCGTGAGCGAGTGGGGCGTCGAGACGCCCGGGAGCATCGCTTCCGGCGCCCCGGCCCCACGGCGCGGCGGCGGGAGCTCGGTCTCGGGTATCCCCGCATCCTCCGGGGCCTCGTCCTCCTCCGCTTCCGCTTCCGCTTCCGCCGCCTCTCTCTCCTCGATGGTCGAGACGATGAGCTGGCCGACGAGCGCCGCGGTCCGCGCGGCGGCCGCCCGGTGGAACCGCCCGAGCAAGAGCTGCACGGCGAGCACCAGGGCCAGGCTCGCCCGATCCGCCCCGCGCGGGGGAAACGCGCCGCCGGTCGCCCGCCGGACGACGTCCGCTGCGCGCGTCTCGGCCTCCGCCAACAGGCGGGCGAGGGCGGGCGCGGCCGCGTGCTCACCCGGCAGCGCGTACTCCCCGAGCTCGCCGACGACGGCGTCCACCGAGAGCAGCCGGCGCCGCGTCCGGTCGCGCCGCTCGGCCATGAGCTGGCCGGCGTCGTCGCTGAAGCCGGCGAGGAGGAACCGCGGGACGAGCGGACGCTCGAGCGATGCCGACGGGCTCACGCCGCGGGCCGGGCGGACCGGCTCAGAGCGGAAGCTCCGGCCCAACGTCGGGCGCGTCGCCGCCGCTCCCCCCGACCCCGTGGAACGAGCGCCGATGGAGCGGGCAGGGCCCGAGCCGATCCAGCGCCTCGCGATGGTCGACGGTCGCATATCCCTTGTGGCGCCGGAACCCGTACTCGGGATAGCGGCGGTCGGCGCGGAGCATGAATGCGTCCCGGGCGACCTTCGCCACGATCGACGCGGCGGCCACCGAGGCCGACCGCCGGTCGCCGGCGATGATGGCGCGCTGAGGGCATCGCACGCCGGGGATCCGGAGCTTACCGTCGACCAGCACGAGGGCCGGCGACACCCGGAGCCGTCCGAGCGCCACGCGCATCGCGCGCCACGTCGCCTCGAGCACGTTGATCGCGTCGATCCGCCGTGGACCGACGCAACCCACCGCCCACGCGAGCGCGTGGGCGCGGATCTCCCGGGCGAGGAGCCGTCGCTGCCGGAACGTCAAGAGCTTGGAGTCGCGCAGGCCGTCGATCGTCGCCGTCGGGTCGAGGATCACCGCGGCGGCGAACACCGGCCCGGCCAGGGGGCCGCGGCCGACTTCGTCGACCCCCGCGACCCACATGCCCCGGGCCCACGCGCCCCGCTCCTGGGCGTAGAGATCCTCCTCCAGCTCGAAGAGCTCGGGTTGCGCGGGACCCTGGCGGCGCCGGCGCACGCGGAAGCGTCAGCCGGAAGGTGGCTCGCCCTACTCCGCGCTCGTGCCCGCCGGCGCGCCCGCCCCCGGCACCGCTTGGCGCTTCTCCCGGAGCCGAGCGGCCTTCCCCGTCCGTGCGCGCAGGTAATAGAGCTTCGAGCGGCGAACGCGGCCGGACTTCATCACCTGGACGCGCTCGACGCGGGGGGAGTGCAGCGGAAACGTCCGCTCGACCCCGACGCCGTACGACACGCGCCTGACCGTGAAGGTCGCGCGCGCGCCTTCGCCCCGCTTCCGGATGACGATGCCCTCGAAGACCTGCACTCGCTCCTTCTCGCCTTCGATGACCTTCACGTGCACCCGCACGGTGTCGCCCGGGTCGAAGGCGCCCCGGTCGCGCTTGAGAATGCTGGCCTCGACTACCGCGATCGCGTCCGTCCCCATGTTCGTCTCCTCACCGAGTCACTTGCCGGCCCGGCTCACTCGCCGGTTCGCGTCAGCTCGCCTCTGCGTGTCATCTCATCCATCCACTCGCGCTCCTCGCGCGTGGGTGGCACCGTCTCGAGAAGGTCCGGCCGGCGGGCCACGGTCCGCCGGAGCGCCTCACGACGGCGCCACTCCGCAATCCGGCCATGGTCTCCGGACAGGAGGACCTCCGGCACCCGCAGGCCGCGGAACTCCGCGGGGCGCGTGTACTGCGGATAGTCGAGCCGGCCGGCGGCGAAGGACTCGCGGGCGGCGCCGTCCGGGTCTCCCAGGACACCCGGCAGGAGCCTCACCACCGCGTCCAGCACGACCATCGCCGGCAGCTCGCCGCCGGTCAGCACATAGTCGCCGATGGACAGTTCCTCGTCGACGAGATGCGCCCGCACCCGCTCGTCCACGCCCTCGTAATGCCCGCAGAGGAGCACCAGGTGTGTCTCCCGCGCGAGCCGCGCGGCGTCCGCCTGCGTGAACGTCGGGCCCTGCGGGCAGAGCAGGACGACGTGCCCGCGCGGGCCCCGGAGCGCCTCCACCGCGGCGAACAGGGGCTCGGGCTTCAGCACCATGCCACCGCCGCCGCCGAACGGATAGTCGTCCGCGACGCGATGCCGGCCCTCGGTGTATTCACGAAGGTCCGCGACCCGGACGTCCACCGCGCCGCGATCCCGGGCCACCCGAAGCATGGATTCGGACAGAACGCCGGTGAGCATGCCGGGAAAGAGCGTGACGACGTCGATCCGCATCACGCGTCCAGCTCCACGAGCCCCTCGGGGGGCCGCACCGTCACGCGGCGCCCCGGCAGGTCGACGCGCTCGACGATGGCCGTGACCGCGGGAAGGAGCCACGTCCGCCCCTCTCCCTGCACGGTCCAGTAGTCGTGCTCGGGCCCGGCCATGACCTCCGCGATCGCGCCGAGGCGCACGCCGTCCGGTGTCTCCACCGCGCATCCGACCAGGTCGAAGGCGTAGTAGCGGTCGGGCGGCAGCTGACGCACAGTCTCGCGCGGGATCGTGACGAGCCGCCCCACCAACGCCTGCGCCTCGGTGATGCTGGCGCTCCCGGCGAGCTTCAGGACGGGCACCCGACCCTGGAACCAGACCGCGTCGATGTCATGCCGCTCCCCCGCGGCGGGGGGGACCAGCCAGCACTCGCGCAGGTCGCGGAGGCGCTCCGGCGTGTCGGTCAGGGCCTCCAGGCGGACTTCTCCTCGACGGCCCTGGGGCCGGACGATTCGGCCGACCGCGACCAGCGCGCCGGTCCCGCCCGGCGAGGCCCCCGCCGGGGCCGGCGCGTCCGCTGTCTCGCGCACCGCTCGCCTCCGACGGTCCCGCGTCCTAGCTCGCGCGCACGCCCGCGCGGGCCAGAAGGTTCCGCACGGTGTTCGAGGGGAGCGCGCCCTTTCGGATCCACGCCGCTGCCTTTTCCGCGTCGATACGAACGGTGGGGGGCTCCGTGAGCGGGTCGTAGAAGCCGATCTGGTCGATGAACCGCCCGTCCCGCGCGGTCCGCCCGTCCGCCACGACCACCCGATACGAGGGCTTCTTCGTCGTACCCACCCGCCGCAACCGAATCCGTGCCGCCATTGCCGTCTCCTTCGTGTCCGGGCCTATCTAGCCCCTGAGGAAGGGCATGGCCCGGCGCAGGTCCTTCTTCCCGAGCCGGCCGCCCATCCCTTTCATGTCCTTCATCATCTTTCTGAGCTGCGCGTATTGCTTGAGCAAGCGGTTCACGTCCTGCACCGAGGTGCCGCTCCCCCGAGCGATCCGCGTCCGGCGCTCGCCGTTGATGATCGCCGGCGTGTGCCGCTCGGCCGGCGTCATCGAGCCGATGATCGCCTCGAATCGCCGGAGATCCTTCGACTCGGCGTCGAGCTCGGCCGCCCCGACCTTGGCGCCCTTGAAGAACGGCACCATGTCGAGGATCTGGTCGAGCGGGCCCATCTTCCGAAGCTGCCGGAGCTGCTCGGCGAAGTCTTCCAGCGTGAAGCTGTCGTCGCGGATCTTCTGAGCCAGCTCCTCGGCCTTGCCGGCGTCGACCGTCGCCTGGGCCTTCTCGACCAAGGAGAGCACGTCCCCCATGCCGAGGATGCGCGAGGCCATGCGGTCGGGATGGAAGGGCTCGAGGGCATCGACCCGCTCCCCGACGCCGCAGAACACGATCGGCTTGCCGGTGACCGCCCGGATCGACAGCGCCGCGCCGCCGCGGGCGTCGCCGTCGAGCTTCGTGAGCACGACGCCGTCGTAGCCTACCTCCTGCTGGAACCGCTGGGCCATGGTCACCGCATCCTGACCACTCATCGCGTCGACGACGAGCAGGACGTGGTGCGGCTTGACCTCGCGCCGCAGGACTTTCAACTCCTCGATCATCGCCTCGTCGATGTGGAGCCGGCCGGCGGTGTCGAGCAGCACGGGATTCCACCCCTGCTCCGCCGCCTGGGTCACCGCCTCGCGGGCGATCTCGGCGGGCGGCCGTCCCTCGACGCCGTGGACGGGCAGCGAGAGCTCACGCCCGAGCACGCGGAGCTGCTCGATGGCGGCGGGCCGATAGATGTCGGCGGCGACCAGGAGGGGCCGAAATCCTTCACGCTGGAAGTGGCGCCCGAGCTTCGCGACGCTCGTCGTCTTGCCGGATCCCTGGAGACCCAGCACCATGATCACGGTCGGGGGCCGGGGGGCCATCGTGAGCCGGTGGGCGGCCCCGCCCAGGAGCTCGACGAGCTCGCCGTGGACGACCTTCACCACCTGCTGCCCGGGGGTCAGACTCTGGAGCACGTCCTGCCCGACGGCCCGTTCCCGGATGCGCTCCACGAAAGATCGCACCACCTTGAAGTTGACATCCGCCTCGAGGAGGGCGACCCGGACTTCCCGGAGCGCCTCCTGGATGTTCTCCTCGTTCAGGCGGCCGGCGCCCCGCAGGCGGTCGAAGATCGCCTCGAGACGCTGCGTCAGGGCTTCGAACATGGAGTCCTCTCGGAATCTCGTGGGGGAATCGCGAAAAGCACTTAAGGCTACAGGACATCCGTAGCGGCGTCAAGGAACCGGAGGGTAGCAGTCACTTATGGGCCGGGACGGGAAGTGCAGCGCTCGGGACCGCCGCGTGGGCCACCCCCGATCGGGGGCTGGACGCCCTCCGCCGGACCGTCCTAGGACTCGAGCGGGTACGGCGCGACGAAGACCCGGGCCGGGCAGCCGCCGGGCCGTCCGGCCGGATGAGTGGCCCGGAGCGCGTCGGCCCGCTGCAGAAGCCCTCGAGCCACGTCGCTGTCCGGATCGAGGGCGAGTGCCCGGCGCGCGAACGCGCTCGCTTCCGGTCCGCATCCCGCCTCGACCGCGGTGCGCGCCAGGAGGACGGCCGTGTCCGGGTACGCGGGCGCGAGATCGCGGATCCTCGCGAGCGCGGCGTCGGCCTCGTCGCGACGCCCGAGCACGGTCGCGAGCTGGGCGACCCCGTACCACGCGTCGAACGACCCAGCGGCGTCACGCGCGAGCCGCCGGTAGAGGTCGAGCGCCTCCGCGCGGCGGCCCTCGCGCTCCAGCCAGTGCGCGAGGCCGTGCTCGGCATCGGGGTTCATCTGCCGCGGCATCGGCCCCTGCCCCAGGTTGGCGACGAGGTAGACCGCCACGCCCACGACGACCGCCACGACGCGGCCTCGCGGGCGCGCCTCGACGACAGCCCAGCGGACGCCCGCTGCGGCGAACAGGGCCAGCAGCGGCACGAGCGGCGCGCGGTAGCGCGCGGTGACGAAGAACGCAACCACGCCCAGCGCGAGGGCCCCGACCGCGGCCGCCAGCATCGGCGCCCGCCGCGCCGCCGCGCCGAGCCCCACCACGGCCAGCGGGAGGAGGAGGCCGAACGGAAAGGCGAGCCCGGGCGCCTTCCAGAGAAGGACCTGGAGAACCGGCGACCAGGCGCGGGCGGGGTAGATCTCCTGGTTCCGGGGGATCTCGTCGCCGCCGGCCAGCAGCCGGAGCTTCCGCGCCTGCAGGGCGACGAACGCCCCGGGGTCCCGGGCGGCATAGGCGCCCACGCGGGCCGCGAAGAAGCGGGAGGCGGGCGCGGCGCCCGACACGCCGTGGAGCCGCGGCGCGAGGAGGAGCGCCTGCCAGTCGCGCCCGGGCCGCATCCCCACCGTGGCGTCGTAGCGTGGATTGTTGCCGAGGTAGAGATTGACGCCGGCATTCGACGAGACGAGCACCAGCTCTCCGCCCCGCGTCCAGTTGCGGAGGGTCACCGGCGCCACCGCGACGGCCGCGCCGACAAGCAGCCAGCCCGCCCGACGGCGGGCGGCGAGCGCCAGGACGGGCAACACGAGCAGGAAGGCGGCGTTCGTGACGGCGCTGAGCCCTCCCAGAAGCCCCGCCGCGAGCCAGCCCCGGCCGCCTTGCTCGCCGGGTGCCCGGACCGCGGCGTACAGGGTGGCCATCTGAAGGCAGATCGCCAGGGAGGGCGCGAGCAGCTCCCCGTCGTAGTAGATCAGGAGCCCGTACACGGCCACGATCAGACCGGCGGCGAAGCCGACGCCGCGGCCGAACACGCGGGCTCCGACGGCGCAGGTGAGCGCTGCGGTGAGCGCTCCCAGGATCGCCTGGACCAGACGGGGCGCCAGGAAACCCGGGCCCCAGAGCCAGAGGACCGCGGCGAGGAAGTACGGGTAGCCGGGCGGCTGCCAGTAAACCGGCTCCGCCCATCCATCGCCCGCCGCCAGAGCGCTGGCGGCCCGGAAGTACGTCTCGGCGTCGAGAACGGGGTGGCTGAAGTACGGACTGTTGCGGAGCGCGAGCACGTGGGCGACCCGGAGCCCGAGGGCGACGGCGAAGACGAGAGCGGGGGCCCTCCAGTCCGCCCGGCGGGGCAGCAGCCCCGGAGCGGTGGTCGAAGCGTCCGGGCGGGAGATGGTCGCTACGGGCGGTGGCGGGATGTCCGACGCGCCCGGGATGGACTCACCGTGTCCGCCCGCCCTGGGCCTTGCGCTCGGGGCGCTCAGCCTTCGCCGCAGCGGCGGCAGGCCGCTCGACCTTCGCGGGCGGCTTCTTGGCGGGCGCCGGGCGGCGCCCAAGGCTCTCCTTGAGCGCCTCCATCAGGTCGATCACTTGGGCCCGCTGGGCTTCGGGGGCGGCGGTTCTGATCTCCTGCCCCGCGACCTTCTTCTCGACCGTCGCCAGCACCCGCTGGCGATGGTCGTCCTCGTACTGCTCGGGCGTGAACTCGTCGTGCGAGAGCTCGTCGACCAGGCGGACGGCCAGCTCGAGCTCGCCCTCCCGGATCCTCGCGGTCTGCCCCTTCTCGATCTCGCCGAAGTCCCGGACCTCGTCGGCGAAATACATCGTGTGGAGCATCAGCCCGTTCTGCGCGGCGCGGATCAGCACGAGACTCTCCTTGCCACGCATGACGAACTTCGCGAGCGCCACCCGGTCCGTTCGGGCCATCGCGTCGGCGAGGAGGCGGTACGCCTTCTCCCCGCCCTTGTCCGGTCCGAGGTAGTAGGTCTTCTCGAAGTAGATCGGATCGACCTTCGGGAGCGGCACGAACTCCGCGATGTCGATGACCCTCGAGGCCTCGCCCTCGAGACCCTTCAGCTCCTCGTCCGTGAAGCGGACGTACTCGTCCTTCTGGACCTCGTACCCCCGGACCAGGGCGGTCCGATCGACCACCTCCTGGCAGACGGGGCAGTAGGTCTGCTGGCGAATGCGGCTCCCACACTTGGCGTGAAGCAGGTTGAAGCTCACGGCGGCGGAGGAGGCGGCCGTGTAGAGCCGGATCGGGATCGAGACCAGCCCGAATGAAATCGTCCCCGACCCGATCGAGTGTGGCGGCATGACGTGCCTCCCGGCCCGGAACTCTTGACGTGATGAAGCTTTTTGCACCGTACCACGGGGCCGGTCGGGCCACAAAGCGACCCCAGCCACCCTACCACTTGGGGGCGAGGGCGGGAGCAGGACCAGTCCCTAGTGCTCGACGAGCGGCCGCCCGGCTCGACGGCCTCCGAGGGAAGAGGGACACCGATCGGACGCCCGGGCCGTTCCGCCGACGGCGAGCCAATGGCGGCGGCCTCTACGTCGTCCAGCCGCGCGCCGCCGACGGCGCCGCACGTCTTGCCGTCAGCCGGACGCGTCCGGTACGGCCGCCTTCAGCAGACCGACCAGCTCCCGCGCCAGAACGGGCCCCGTGCCGGACTCCTCGTGCTTGAAGTAGACGAAGGCCTCGCGCCACTCGGCCCGCCGCGCGGTCGCCGCCCAGCTCGAGAGCTCGTCGCGCGTGTACTCGCGGTCCCGCAGCCGGAGATAGCCGAAGTCCGCCGTCGCCACGAGCGGCGTCGTGCCCGCCTCGGTGTCGGCGACGCACAGGGCGGCGTTCCGGGCTCGGAGGATCCCGTAGACCTCGTCGTCGAACCAGGAATCGTGCCGGAACTCGAGAGCCAGGCGAACGCTCGGCGGTATGAGCGCCAGGCAGGCCTCGAGCCGCCCGGGGTCCTTCCGGAAGTTCGGGGGGAGTTGGAACAGGAGCGGCCCCAGCTTGTCGCCGAGCGACCGGACCGACTCCAAGAGGTAACCGACCGGCTCGGCGACGTCCCGGAGGCGCGACAGGTGCGTGATGCGCCGGGACGCCTTCAGCGAGAACACGAATCCCGCCGGCGTCTCTTGGATCCAGCCCGCGATCGTCTTCGGCGTCGGCATGCGGTAGAACGTGTTGTTCAGCTCCACGGTGTCGAACCGCCCGGCGTAGTAGGCGAGCATCCGCGCCGTCGGGAAACGCTCGGCGTAGAAGGTCCCCCGCCACTCCGGATAGCTGTAGCCGGACGTGCCGACGCGGATCATCGCCCCGGGCCTCGCCCGGTCTCAGACGGCGCCGGCCTTCAGCGCCTCGGCGCGGAAGCGGCGTACCTCGGCGGCGGGGTCCGCGGCCGAGAAGATCGCTGAGCCGGCCACGAGCGTCGTCGCCCCGCGGAGGGCCAGCGGCCGGCAATGCTCGAGCTTCACGCCGCCATCGACGGACACGTCGAGCGGACGCTCCGCCGCGCGGTTCCTGAGGTCGACGAGCTTCGCGTACGTCGCCGGAATGAACGCCTGGCCACCGAACCCCGGGTTGACCGACATGACCAAGACCACGTCCGCGGCGTCGAGCACGTAGTCGAGCGCGGTCGTCGGGGTGCCGGGGTTCAGGGCCACGCCCGCCCGCGCGCCCAGCTCCCGGATCCGGCCGAGCGTCCGGTGGACGTGCGGACAGGCCTCCACGTGGACGGTCAGCAGGTTTCCGCCCGCTCGGACGTAGGTGTCGAGGTAAGGATCGGGGTCCTGGATCATGAGGTGGAGGTCGAGCGGCAGGCGCGTGCGCTTGCGAATGGCCTCGATGACGGGCGGGCCGATCGTGAGATTCGGCACGAAGCGGCCGTCCATCACGTCCACGTGGATCTGATCCGCGCCGCCCGCCTCGACCCGCGCGATCTCGTCCGCGAGCGCCGCGAAGTCGGCGGAAAGAATCGACGGGGCGATCTTGATCATGCGCGCCTCCTGAGCCGGTGGGCGGTGAAGCCGTCGGAGCCGTGGCGGTCGGGGGTCATCCGGAGGACGTCGCTTGCCGCGCGGCACGCCTCGGGGACCGCCGGCGGCAGGGGATCCGGGACGAAGTCGGGCCGGCGGCGCCGCAGGGCCGCCACCACCGCCTCGTTCTCCTCGGGCTCGAGCGAGCACGTCGCGTAGACGAGCACGGCGCCCGGTCGCGTCAGGTCCGCGGCGGCGCTGACGATCTCGAGCTGCTCGGCGGCCAGCACCCCGAGATCCTCGGGCCGGCGGCGCCACTTCGCGTCCGGGTTGCGACGCAGCACGCCGAGGTTCGAGCACGGCGCGTCCACCAGCACCCGGTCGCAGACCGGCCCGAGCGACGCGGCCAGGGCACGGGCGTCGCCCAGCCGCGGCTCGACGATGGCGGCGCCGAGCCGCGCGCAGGCCGCACGCAGGCGCGCGAGCCGGCCCGCGTGCGGGTCGCCGGCCAGGATCCGGCCCTGGTTCGCCATGAGCGCGGCGAGGTGGGTGGTCTTTGTGCCCGGCGCGGCGCAGACATCGGCGACCGTCTCGCCCGGCCCGGCCCCGAGAGCGTGACCCACCATGATCGCCGCTTCGTCCTGCACGGTGGCCATCCCGTCGCGGAGCGGCGCGAGTCCCCGCAGGTCCCCCGCCCGCTCCAGCTGGAGCCCTTCCGGCGCGAAGCGAGTGGCGCGGGCGGCGACGCCCGCGCGGTCGAAGAGGTCGGCCACCGCGGCCGCCGGCGCGCGCAGCGTGTTGGCGCGCACGACGACGGGCGGCGTGGCGCTCATCGCCAGGGCGAGCGCCCCGGCCGCATCGGGGCCGAGACGAGTCCACCAGCGCTCGACGAGCCACGTCGGCTGGGACGCGCGCAGGGCGAGCGTCTCCACCGGATCCGGGGCCTCGGGCTCGGGCCACGGACGGGGCTTCGCCGCGAGGGCGCGCAAGACGCCGTTCAGGTAGGCCGCCGCGCCGGGAGGGCGCCGCCGCTTGGCGAGCTCCACCGCCTCGTGGACCGCCGCCCACGGCGGGATCCGGTCCAGGAACCCCAACTGATAGGCCGAGAGCCGGAGCAGCGCCCGGAGCCAGGGCAGGAGGTCCTCGAGCGGCCGCCGCGACACGCGGGCGAGCGCCCAGTCGACGCGTCGCTGCCAGCGGAGCGTTCCGAGGACGAGCTCGGTCGCCAGGGCGCGATCCCGGGGCTCGAGTCCCGCGCCGTCCGGCAGCGTCTCGAGCAGCCGGTCCGCGAAGGCGTCCCCGGTCTCGACGCGAAGCAGGATCTCGAGCGCAAGCGCGCGCGGCGTACCGCGTCGGTCCCGGGCCGACCTCCCGCCGGCGCGCGGACGCGCCGGCGCGGGCGTGGCGCGGGACACGTTAGTGGCGCGGAGCCGGCGCGCCAAGCGGCGCTCCGGGGCCGAGCCGCGCCCCTCGCAGGTAGTCCTCCCAGGCCATCGCCCGGCGATTGGCGGGCTGGACTTCCAGCGGCACCAAGAGGTTCGCCCCGGTGCCCACCGCGAGCGGCCCCTCGACCCGCGTCAGCACCCCCGGCGCGCCGCGGCCCGGAACCACCCGAGCGCGCCAGATCTGCAGACGACCTCCGGGCGTCACGGTCGCCGCGCCCGGCCAGGGATTCGTGCCGCGGATTCGTGCGGCGAGAGCGACTGCCGGCTTCGTCCAGTCGAGGAGTCCGTCTTCCTTGCGAAGCCGGGGCGCCGTGGTGGCCGCTCGATCGTCTTGCGGCGCGGGAATCAGGGTGTCCAGTCGGTCCAGCGTCTCGAGCAGCGTCGCGGCGCCGAGGACGGCGAGCCGCTCGGCCAGCTCGCCCGCCGTTTCGGCCGGGCCGGTCGACGTCGCCCGCTGCAGCAGCACCGGCCCCGTGTCCATGCCGGCGTCCATCTGAAACGTCGTGATGCCGGTCTCGCGCTCGCCGCGGATGATGGCCCACGCGACGGGCGCCGCGCCGCGATACCGCGGCAGCAGCGATGCATGCACGTTGATCGATCCTCGCCGGGGCACGGCGAGCACCGCGGGGGGCAGGAGCTGGCCGAACGCCACGACGACCGCGACGTCGGCCGCGTGGTCCGCCAGGCGCTCGGGCCAGCCGGCCTCGCGCAATCGGTCCGGCTGAAGCACGGGAATGCCGTGCTCGAGGGCGAGGGTCTTGACCGGGGGCGGCTGGGCGCGCTGGCCGCGCCCGGCGGGTCGGTCCGGCTGCGTCACGGCCGCGACGACGCGATGGTGAGCGAGCAGCGCGCGGAGCGTCGGAAGCGCGAAGGCCGGAGTGCCATAGAACAGCACGCGCATGGAGTCAGACGGGGGCCGCTAGACCGCTCCTTCCGCCCGATGGCCGGCGCGGCGTCCGGCCGGGCCGCTCACAGCCGAACTCCGGTCGCGAGCGGCTCCGCCGGGAAGCCTTCGCGACGGATTTGGCGCTTGACGCGGTCTCGCACGACCTTGTCGAGCCGGTCGATGAACAGGATGCCGTCCAGGTGGTCGATCTCGTGCTGGAGAACCCGCGACAGCATGCCCGATGCCCGGCGGCGGAACGACACGCCCGCGCGATCCATCGCCTCCACCACGATCCACTCGGCCCGACGGACGTCGGCGAAGATCCCCGGCAAGGAGAGACAGCCCTCCTCGCCCACCTGCTCGCCGCCCCGCTCGACGATCACGGGGTTGAGGTATGCGCGTCCCGTGCCGCGACCCTCGTCCACCACCAGCATCCGGAGCTCGATCCCGACCTGCGTCGCCGCCAGGCCAATGCCCACCTCGGTGTGCATCGTCTCGACCATGTCGTCGAGCCAACCAGCAATCTCGGCGGTCATCTCGCGGACGGGCGCCGCCCGCCGCCGCAACACCGGGTCTCCGTAGAGCCGCACGTCCAGCACCGCCATGCGCTGTCCTCCTCCCCAGGGGAGCATTGTACCGCCCCTCACGGCAGCTCGACGGGGTCCATGTCGACCCCGAGCCGGGTCCCTCCGAGGCGTCGCCGGCCGCGCAGGGGCTCCAGGATTTCCGCGACGATCCCGGGCAGCTCCGGCCCGCCCAGGAGCACGACTTGCACCCGAGCCCCCGCCAGCGCCGCCGGCCCCAGGACCGTGCCGGCCGCCGCCCGGCCCCGCGCGGCCAAGTCCTCGGCGAGCCGCCGGGCGTCGCGTCCTTCGACCACGAGCCGGGCCATCCGGCGTGCCGGCGGATACCCCAGCTCTTGCCGCTCGGCCCACTCGGGCTCGTAGAATCGCGCCGGCTCGCCGTGCGCGACGGCGGAGAGTGCGGGGTGGTCCGGCAGGTAGGACTGGAGCCACATGCTGCCCCCGGCCTCGACGGTCTCGGCGAGGCGCCAGGCGAGCTGGAACGTCCGCTCGGCGGCGCGGAAGTCGGGCAGGTGCAGCGTCGAGTCGGCCAGGACCAGCGCCGCCACGGTCACCCGCGCGGACGCCGCGAGGCGCAGCGCCATGCTCGTGCCGACCAGGACGTGCGCCCCTCCGGATCGAAACGCGGTCCGCACCGCCTCGGCCTCGCGCGGCGCCACGGTCGAGTCGTAGCGGAGCACGCGCGCCTCGGGAAACGCGCGCCGCGCTTCCGCCTCCAGCCGTTCCGTGCCCCACCCGACCGGCTGAAGACGGCGGCCACGGCAGCGGCCGCAGAGGCTCGCCGCGGGCGCCTCCGACCCGCACAACCGACACGCCAGCGAGCGGGTGTCACGGCGGTAGAGGAGCGCCACCCGGCAGCGCCGGCAGCGCCGCACGGCTCCGCATTCCGCGCACGCCAGGATCCGCGCGAACCCGAGCCGGTTGAGGACCAAGAGGACCGAGCCACCGCGGGCGAGCGCGGCGCGCGCGGCGTCACGCAGCCCAGGAGACAGGGTCGCGTCGCCGGCATGCTCCCCGACCAGCGTCACCCGCTCCACGGCCGGCCACGGCTCTCGGGGGCCGGGCTCCGCGAGAAGCGTGCCTTGCCGAGCGCCGACCCAGCTCTCCAGGCTCGGCGTCGCGCTCGCGAGGAGGCTCGCCCCTCCTTCGAGACGCGAGCGGGCCAGAATCACGTCCCGCGCATGCCAGCGCGGGGCGTCGGGCGCTTTGTGCCCGGGATCCTCCTCGTCCAGCAGGACCGCCAGGGCGAGCGGGGCCAGCGGGATCCACGCGGCCGCCCGCGTTCCGACGGCCACCCGGGCCTCACCCGTCCGACAGGCCCACCATGCGGTCCAGCGCGCCCCGGGCGAGGCCGCGCCCGTGACGAGTCGCACGGGCTCGCCGAGCCGCGCCTCCAGGCGCGCGGCCCAGCTCTGCGCCTGCTCGATCTCCGGGGCGAGGACGAGCGCGGCCCCGCCGGCGGCCAGTGCGCCTTCCACGCCGCGCGCGACGCGGACGTCTCGGTCCCGGCCGGTCATGAGCGTGGCCGGCCCCGGCGCCAGACCCGGAGCCGGCGACGGCAGCGCCGCGGGGGCGCGCGAGCGCGCGCCGGGCGGCAGCGCGCGAAACACGACCTCGCCCCAGGCGCTCACCGTCTCGCTCGCTGTCCGGCGCGCCAGCTCCACGAGCGCGGGGGTGAGGGCCGGTACGGGGTCGAGGACCGTCGCGACCTCCTCCAGTCCGTCCGCCGCGCCCACCTCGACCCGGACCACGACCGCCGCCCGCGGCCGGCCGCGGAACGGAACGCGCACGCGCTGGCCGGGAGCCACACGGCCAGCCAGCTCGGGCGGGAGGCGATACGTGAAGGTGCGCGGGACCGGGAGGTCGGTGACGACGTGCGCGAGCAGAGGGTCCGGTCTTAGGCGTCCGCCGACGCCCGGCCCCGGACCCGGTCGTACTCGCGACGGATCAGCTTGAGGTCGTCGTACGCCTGGCGCCGGTAGCTCGGCCCGGGATTCCGCAGAAGAAACGCGGGATGGAACGTCGGGATCACGATCGCGGCGCCGAGGCGGTGCATCTGACCGCGCAGCCGGCTGATGGGCTCGCGCGTGCGGAGGAGGTGCTGGGCCGCGAAGGTGCCCAGCGCGCAGATCACGCCCGGCTGGATCGCCCCCAGCTGACCGGCCAGGAACGGCGCGCACGCCGCGATCTCCTCCGGCTCGGGGTTCCGGTTCCCCGGAGGCCGGCACTTCACGATGTTGCAGATGTAGACCTCCTCACGGGTGAGCCCCACCGACTCGAGCATCTTGGTGAGCAGCTGGCCGGCGCGGCCTACGAAGGGCTTGCCCTGGCGGTCCTCCTCCTCGCCGGGGCCCTCGCCGATGACCATGAGCCGCGCGTCCGGGCTTCCGGACCCGAACACGATCGTGTTCCGGCCCTGGGATAGCTTGCAGCGCGTGCACCCGTCGCTCGCCGCTTCCAGCCGGCCGAGGGCCGCCCCCGGCCCTCCCAGCGGCTCGCCCTGGAGCGGCAGCGCGCGGATGCCCAGGGCCTGGTGGAAACGGAGGTGCTCGGCGAGGGCGCGGGCGGCGTCGGCCAGCTCGGCGGGCTCGCCGGTCACGTCGTCTGGGGCTCGCGCACGGCGCGGCGCAGCTCCTGGATCCGGTCCAGGATCAGCTCGGCGATCTCCGCCTTGGGGCGACGGGGGAGGGCGACGGCGCCCCCCCAGCGGTCGAGCAGGACGACCTCGTTCTCGGCGGCGTCGAAGCCGATGTCCGTCCGGCTGACGTCGTTCGCGACGATGAGGTCCAGGCCCTTCGCGGCGAGCTTGGCGCGCGCGTGGTCGTGCAGCTCGTGGGTCTCGGCGGCGAAGCCGACGAGGAAGCGGTCCCCCTTGCGGAGAGCGACCTCCCGCAGGATGTCGGGCGTCGCGCTGAGCGTGATCGTGAGGCCCTCTTGCTTGGAGCGGATCTTCCGCGGGGCGGGACGATCGGGTCGGTAGTCGGCGACCGCCGCGGCCTTGATCACGACCGTCGCCGCCTCG
Organism: Candidatus Rokuibacteriota bacterium; assembly: GCA_044867785.1. Taxonomy (GTDB): domain Bacteria; phylum Methylomirabilota; class Methylomirabilia; order Rokubacteriales; family DASRDR01; genus DASRDR01. The sequence continues at coordinate 77,183 of JBIOVM010000116.1, forward strand.
GCCGCATGCAGCACCGCGTCGCGCATCTCGGACGCGGTCTCTACCGGGATGACGCGGATGCCGGCCGGCGGCGCCAGGTGCGTCGGCCCCGTGACCAGCGTCACCGCCGCCCCCCGGCGCGCCGCCTGCGCGGCGAGCGCGTAGCCCATGCGGCCGGACGACCGATTGGTGAGATACCGGACGGGATCGAGCGGTTCCCGGGTGGGACCGGCCGTGACCAGCACGTGATCGCCGACGAGGTCGCGTCGCGGCCAGAGGCGAGCGGTGACCGCCTCCACGATGTCCGCGGCCTCGGGGAACCGCCCCATCCCCTGGAGCCCGGACGCCAGGTCGCCGCGGCCCGGCTCGAGCACGGTCGCGCCGCGGCCCCGGAGCGTCGCGACGTGGGCCTGGACCGCCGGATGCTCCCACATCCCGCCGTCCATGGCCGGGGCGAAGACGACCGGGCCCCGCACCGCGAGGAGCAGCGTCCCCAGGAAGTCGTCGGCGAGCCCGAGGGCGGCCCGGGCGAGGGCATGGGCCGTCGCCGGCGCGACGAGCAGCAGGTCGGCCCGCTCGGCGAGCGCCACGTGCTCCACGGCCGCCGGCTCCTGCGGATCGAAGAGGTCCGTGAGCACCGGGCGGCCGGAAAGCGTCCGGAACGTGAGCGGCGTGACGAACTCGCGGGCGTGGGACGTCATCACGACCGTGACCGCCGCCCCGCCGCGCCGGAGCTCGCGCAGGAGATAGGCCGCCTTGTAGGCGGCGATGCTGCCCGTGACGGCGAGGATCAGCTCGCGGCCGGCCAGCGACATCGATGCCGCTCCGGGACGCCGGGGCTCAGGCCGCCGGAGCCGGTGTCTTGTCGGTCTCCTCCGGCTTCTTCGGCTGGATCTTGCCGGCGATCACCTCTTCGAGCGCCACCGACGTCCACTTCCGGCGCTTCGTCTCGACCTGGGGCTGGGCCCCTCGGTTGAGCTGCCGGCTCCGCTTGGCCGCGAGCACCACGAGGACGTAGCGGTTGGAGATCTGTTCGAGGGCCTTCTCGAGCGACGGGAACGACATCATGTAGCGCCTCCCGGGAGAGTCGCCTGGACTCCCCCGCCTACCGGGAGATCCGGCAGGGTCAGGGTGAGACGGGACGTCCGGCAGCGCTCGGCCTCGATGATGCACGCGAGCTGCCGCAGGGCCTCGTCGAGATGACGATTGACGATCACGTAGTCGTACTCGCGCCATGCGCCGATCTCGTCCACCGCCCGCGCGAGGCGGCGGCCGATTTCCCGCGGCGCGTCCGATTTGCGCTCCTTGAGCCGGGCCTCCAGCTCCTGCATCGAGGGGGCCACGACGAAGATGTAGAGGCCCTGCGGGTAACGCGCGCGGAGCTGCCGGGCGCCCTGCGTGTCGATGTCGAGCAGAATGTCGTCGCCCTGGTCGAGAACGGCCTCGAGCGTCCGCGCGCCCGTGCCGTAGAGGTGGCCGTGCACCCGGGCCCACTCCGCGAACTCCCCGCGATCGACCATCTGCTGGAACGCCGACTCCGAGACGAAATGGTAGGCCTGTCCCTGGAGCTCCCCGGGCCGGGGGTGGCGCGTCGTGAAGGAGACGGAATAGGCCAGATGGGGCACGCGCTTCCGGATCTCGCGACAGAGGGTGGTCTTTCCGGCGCCCGACGGCGCCGACACGACGATCAGCATCCCCCGGCGCGACGCGGCCGCGCTCACTCGACGTTCTGCACTTGCTCCCGGATGCGCTCGACGAGAGTCCGCGCCTCCAGGACCCGGGTGACCAGCTCCGCATCGTCCGCCTTCGACGCGATGGTATTGACCTCCCGGTGGAGCTCCTGGGTCAGGAAGTCGAGCTGCCGGCCCACGGCGCCGCCGTCGGCCAGGAGCGCCCGGAACTGGGCCAGGTGGGAGCCGAGCCGGGCGAGCTCCTCCGCCACGTCGCTCCTCGCCGCCCACGTCGCGACCTCCTGGGCCAACCGTCCGGGATCCGCGGGGGTGTCGGCGAGGATCGCGTGGACGCGGTCGCGAAGACGCGTCTGGATCCGCGCGAGGGCCGCCGGCAGGAGCCGGTCCACCTGGCGCACCCAGGCCCCGAGCGCGTCGAGGTGCACCGCCAGATCCCGTCCGAGGGCGGCGCCTTCGGCCTGACGCATCCGACACAGCTCGTCCAGGGCCTCGTCGACCGCGGACTTGAGGAGCACCCCGCTCTCGCCGTCCTCCTCCACCTCCTCGGCCGTGACGACGCCGGGAAGCCGGAGCAGGTCCGCCGCCGAGATCTCCTGCGAGAGGCCCGCCGCCTCGGCGAGCGCCCGGGCCCCCCGAGCGTACTCGAGGCCCAGCGAGATATCGGTTCGCACGGTGGCCGTCCCCCCCGCGGGCCGGCGCAGGGTCGCCGTGAGATCTACTCGTCCGCGCGCGATCCGGCCCTGCACCAGGCGACGGACCTCCGGCTCCTGAGCCGCGAGCCCACGGGGGAGCTTGATGCTGATCTCGAGGAAGCGGTGGTTCAAGGACCGGGCCTCGGCCACGAGGGCGACACGCGCACCCCGAGCTTCGCCGCGACCGTAACCCGTCATGCTGACGACGAGGCCCATGGAGTGCCTACGATGCTAGCCGAAGCCGTCCAGGAGTGTCAACGCGCACGGACGACCCGCGGCGGCCAGCCGGTGTGTGAAACATCAATGACGATGCACGTTTGTCCTTCATCGTCCGCGAGCCCCGTGGCCATCGGGCCCCGCGGACGATCGCGGGAGACGGCCGGAGATTCTTGCCAGAGCGGCACCTTCTACGCTATTAGGACTTGTTGGTTGGCCGTGCCGGACGGGAGCGGAAGCACGAGCGAGCGCGGAGCGGGGATGGCGAGCGACTCTAACCGACAGCCGATGCCGGAGAACCCGAGGCAGTACGTCTGCCCGTCGTGCCATCTGCACCTACTGTCCTGGACCACGCACACCAAGCAGATCGAGATGTTCCACAAGGTCGCCCTGTGGTCCGACTTCTGGACGGGCGACGTCCGTCTCATCTGCCAGTACTGCCTGGGCGCGACCGAGATCCTGCCGACGGCGCTGGTGGACCTGCTGCGCCAGCGCTACGGCTTCCACATCCCGCAGACGACCCCGACGCCTCCCGGCCGCCGCCGCGACTGACGCGCCGCCGCGCCGTCGCGGGCCGCGTTGACACCCTTCGAACGCCCCCGGTATAGTCCCGACTGCCGACCGCGACTTCCCGAGGAGGTCTTCATGCACACGCGCCGACTGACCCGCCGCGAGCTCCTGGCCTCGGCGGGCTTCCTGTCCGCCGCCGCTGTCCTGCCGCGCCCGAGCCATGCCCAGCCCCGTCCGATCACGGTCTCCCACAGCGTCTCGACCGTCGTCTACGCCCAGCATCTGGTCGCCCGCGAGAAGCGATTCTTCGAGGAGGAAGGGGTCACTGCCGACAAGGGCTTCATCGTGCCCGGTGGCGGTGCCAAGGTGGTGCAGGCGCTGGCGGCGGGGCAGGCGCTCTTCGCGCTCGGCGACTCGAATCACCCGCTCAAGATCAGCGAGAAGGGCAAGGAGGCCGTGATCCTCTTCGCCACCGACACGCGCTGCTCCTACGCGAACGTCGTGGCGCGCAAGGATCTCTACGACGCGGGTCTCACGTCCCTCGACAAGCTGGCCACGGTCAAGCGCCCGGGCGGGGGCAAGTGGGTGGTGGCCGCCACCGCCATCGGCTCCGGCACGTGGGTCTACGGCAACTACGTCCTCGAGCAGCAGCGGACGCCCGACGGCCGGCCCCTGAGCAGCCTGGTCGAGTGGGTGGGCGGCGGCGCCTCGACGACGATGCTCGGAGGGCTCAAGGCCGGGAAGTTCGACGCGATCATGGCGGTGCCCGAATGGCTCTGGGCCGCCGAGGACCAGGGGTTCGGCAAGGCCATCTACGACGTCCTCGACGAACGCGCCTGGAACGCGGTCTTCGGAGGTCCGTTGCCGGTCACCGTCGGCTACTGCCTCCGCGAGACCATCGAGAGGCAGCCGGCGGCGGTGCAAGGCTACGTCAGCGCCTGCTTCCGCGCCCAACAGTGGATCCAGAAGGCCCCTGACGGCGAGATCCTCGAGCTCCTCCACCGCCCCTACATGGACACCTTCTCGCGCGACGAGGTCCTCAAGTCCATTCGCTACTACAAGGGCATCTTCGATTGGGACTTCCTCGTGGACGAGAAGCAGTACGGCGAGGTCCTGAAGATCTTCCTCTCGACGAAGGTCCTGGACGCGCCGATCGCGTACTCGAAAGCGGTCGACATGTCCTTCGCGCGGAAGGCGTCCCAGCGATCGTAGCCGCGTCTCCCCGAGTCCGCGTCGAGGTTCGGGACCTCGGGAAGACCTTCGCGGCCGGCGGGCAGGCCGTCCACGCCGCCGAAGGGGTGTCCTTCGACGTCCTCGACGAGGAGTTCGTCGCCCTGGTGGGCCCATCGGGCTGCGGCAAGTCGACGGTCCTCAACATGATCGCGGGACTCGTCGCGCCCACCCGCGGCACGATTCGCCTGGACGGGCACCCCCTCGCCGGCGTCCCCGCCCAGGTGGGGTACGTGTTCCAGAAGGACACAGTCTTCCCGTGGCGCACCGTCGCGCAGAACATCGAGCTCGGGCTCGCGTACCGGGGCCTCGGCCGGGCCGAGCGGGCGCGGCGCGTCCGCGAAGCCATTCGGCTGGTGGGTCTCGAGGGGTTCGAGAACGTGTTTCCGGCGACCCTGTCCGGCGGGATGCGCCAGCGCGTGGCACTCGTGCGCTCGCTGGTCGTCGAGCCGGAGATCCTGCTGATGGACGAGCCGTTCGGGGCGCTGGACACTCATACGAAGCTTCGCCTGCAGGCTCAGCTCCTGGCCCTCTGGACCGGCAAGCGGCAGACGGTCGTATTCGTGACCCACGATCTGGCCGAGGCGATCACTCTGGCCGACCGCGTCATCGTCCTGACCAGCCGGCCCGGGCGCATCAAGCACGTGCACGCGGTCAAGCTCCCCCGCCCGCGCGACGTCATCCGGATCCGCGAGACCGACGAGTACGCGCGGGAGTTCCGGGCTCTCTGGCGCGTGCTGGGCGAGGAGTTCGCGAAGGCCGACCAGGGCGCGGGGCGAGGCGAGGTGGCATGACCCCGCGGCGGCGTGCCCCGTGACGGACCGGACGCGGGTCACCGTCTGGCGACTCCTGATCCTGGCCGTTCTCCTGGGGCTCTGGGAGGGGCTGACGCACCCGGCCGTCACGAAGTCCGTCTCGCGCGTGATCTACTTCGTCGACCCCTTCTTCATCAGCCGGCCCTCGGCGATCTGGAGCCGCTTCTGGCATCTGAACTCCGCGGCGGTCCGAGTGCCGCTCTGGCAGCTCCTGCTCTCCACCCTCGAGTCCACGCTGCTCGGTTTCGCGGTCGGGGTGGGCAGCGGCTTCCTCGCGGGCCTCGGGCTCGGCCGGAACGCGAAGCTCGCCGCGGTGCTGTACCCCTACATCGTGGCATTCAACTCGCTGCCTCGAATCGCGCTGGTGCCGCTGGTGACGATGATCTTCGGCTTCGGCCTCGCCGCGAAGGTGGTCCTCGCCTGGCTCATCGTCTTCTTCATCGTCTTCTTCAACACGTTCCAGGGCGCGCGGGGCGTCGATCCGGATCTCATCCATTCGGCTCGCTTCCTCGGCGCCTCCGAGCGCCAGGTCATGCGGACGGTGATCGTCCCGTCGGCGCTCGCCTGGACGTTCGCCTCGCTGACGCCCTCCGTGTCGTTCGCCCTGATCGGGGTGGTGATCGGCGAGTTCATCGGCGGGGAGTCCGGGGGCGGCATCGGCTACCTGATCATCGCGTCCCTCGGCAGCCTCAATGCAGCCGACATGATGGTCGCGCTCCTGGTGCTCGGCATCACGGGAATCGTGCTCGCGCTCGGCATCCACCAGGTCGAGGCTCGCCTCCTCCGCTGGCGGCCCGAGTACCAGGCGCGTGCCTGACTCCGGGGGGCCCGCGCCAGTCGCGGGCTCGCCGGCGAACGGCCGCCCGCGATTCCGGCGGAGTGGGCGGGCATGGCGTGACACGGCGCTCGTCGCCCTCCTTCTGTTGGCCCTGGCCGTCGTCCTCACCTGGCCGGTCACCACCCACCTCGGCTCGGCGGCATCCGACCTGGGGGATCCCGTCCTGACGACCTGGATCCTGGCGTGGAACGTCCACGCCTTGACCGCCGCCCCGCTCCGGCTCTTCGACGCCAACATGTTCCACCCCCGGCGCTGGGCCCTCGCCTACACCGAACACCTGCTCGGCCTCGTGCCCTTCGTCGGAGCCGCTCGGCTGATCGGGGCGGATCCGCTCGTGGCTCACAACCTCGTGTGGCTCGCCACCTTCCCGATGGTGGGCCTCGCGCTCTTCTGGCTGGTTCGGCACCTCACGGGACACACCGGGGCCGCCGCGCTGGCTGCCGTGCTCTATGCGTTTTCACACTTCCGCTTCGGCCAGATGGGGCACGTCCAGATCTTGAGCCACCAGTGGCTCCCGATCATGCTGCTGGGGCTCCACCGCGCGGCGGAGCATGGCGGCCGCTGGCGCGACCTCGGTCTGGCCGCGGGGGCCCTCGCGCTCCAGGCCCTGTCGTCCGGATACCACGCGGTCTTCGCCACGATCGCGGGCGCCCTCTTCGTCGGCTGGCTGGCCCTGCCGGGCGGGCGACCTCCCCTCGGCCGCCTGACCGTGCGCGGAGGCGTGCTCGCCGGCCTCGTCGCGCTCCTTCTGCTGCCGTTCATCCTCCCGTACCGGATCGTTCGCGGCGAGACCGGGCTCACCAGAAGCTACGAGGAGATCGTGTCGTACGCGGCCCGACCCAGGGCCTACCTGGCGGCACCGGAGACCAGCCGATGGCTCGGCGAGGCCACGGCGCGGTTCCGCGTCGAAGAGGCCGCCCTGGCGCCGGGCCTGGTTCCTCTGGCGCTCGCCGCCGGCGGCGCCGTGCTGGCGTGGCGTGGACGCGCGGCCTCTGGCCGGGCGCGGGCGCCGCGGCCTCGGTGGAGGCGCGCGCTCGACGTGGCGATCGCGGCGCTCGTCCTGGTGGCCCTCGCCAACTGGCTCCTCTTCGGCCGGCTGACCCTGCACGTGGGAGCGGTGCGCCTCTCGAGCCGAGCGTTCGGCTGGACCCTGCTCCTCGTGGCCGCGGCCGTCCTCGTCGCCCGCCGGTGCCTGCCGGGGGCCGGAGTGCCCGTGCCGGGGCTCGGGTGGCTGCGGGGGTTCGGATGGCCGAACAGCGCCGGCTACTACGTGGCGCTGACCGTCGTCGGCGTGGTCGGCTCTTTCGGGCCGTCGCTCGAGCTCGGCGGGCAACTGACGGTCCGGCCGCTCTACTACCAGCTCTACGGGGTCATGCCGGGCTTCGACGCGCTTCGGGTCCCGGCGCGCTTCGGCGTCTTGGTCACCACTGGGCTCGCCGTCCTCGCCGGCCTCGCGGCGGCCGCGCTCGCGCGGCGCCTGGCGCGTCATCGGCGGCGGGCGCTCGTCCTGGGTGGGCTCGGCGTCATGGCCGTGCTCGAGGTGTGGGTGGCGCCACTGCGCCTCGCAGCCGTGTCGCCCGAGCCCGGGCCGGCCGCGCGGTGGCTCGCCGCCCAGCGTGGCATGGAAGCCGTGCTCGTGCTGCCGATGCGCGACCGACACGCCGGCTACCTGGAGAGCCTGCGGCTCCTCGAATCCACCGCGCACTGGCGTCCGCTCGTCAACGGCTACAGCGGGGTCTATCCGCGGGACTACGCGGCGGACGTCGCGCTGCTCAACACGTTTCCGGCCCCCGCAGCCGTCGCGCGCCTCCGGGCGATGTACGTCCGGTACGTCGTCGTGAACCTGGGCCAGTACCCTCCCCGGTCACGGGCCCGGCTCGCCGCCGCGCTCGAGCAGCTACCCCCGGGCGTCACACGGGCGGCGATCTTTCCGCACACGCAGATACTCGAGATCGGTCCGGAGCCGGCCCGGATGTCAGGCCAGGCGGGTGGTGAGGACGAACTCCCGGGCGCGGGCCAAGACCGCCGGCTCCACCAGCCCCGCGGCGCCGAGCGTGTCGAAGCACTCGGAGATCGTGAGCACCGAGTGAAGGCGATAGCCCCGCGCCAAGAGCCGCTCTCGCGCCCCCTGCTCGCGGTCGATCAGGACCACCAGGTCCTCGACGACGAGGCCCGCGGCCTCGAGCGGCTCGATCGCCTCCAGCTTGGACGCTCCGTCGGTGACGATGTCGTCGATCACGACCACGCGCTCCCCCGGCTGGAACCCGCCTTCGATGCGCCGCCGCGTGCCGTACGTCTTCGCCTCGCGGCGCGGATAGACGAGGGGGACGCCCCCGGCGAGGCTGGCGGCCACCGCCAGGGGGAGACCCGCGTACGGGATGCCCGCGATCCGGTCGGCCCGGCAGCGTGCCACCTCGGCCGCCATGAGCCGCCCGATCTCCGCGAGCACGTCCGGGTGCGAGATCACCACCCGCAGGTCGACGTAGAAGGGCGACGTGGCCCCGGACTTCAACACGAACTCTCCGAAGCGCACGCCTCCGATCGCGTGGAGCCGCCGCACGAGGAGCCCGGTGTCCGCCGCGCTCACGCCGGTATCTCCGCGAGGATGGCCGCCGCGGCGGCGGCCGGATCGGGGGCGCCCGTGATCGGGCGGCCCACGACGAGATAGTCGGCGCCCGCCCGACAGGCCGCCGCCGGCGTCGCGGTGCGGGCCTGGTCGTCCGCGGCGCCGCCCGCGGGGCGGACGCCGGGCGTCACGATGAGCGCGTCGCGCCCCAGGACCGCCCGGAGGCGCGCCGCCTCCCGGGGCGACGCGACGACGCCGTCGCACCCCGCGGCCCGCGCGAGGCCGGCGAGGGCGACCGCATGCCCCTCGACGGAGACCGGGACGCCCAGCTCCCGGAGCAGCGTCGCGCGATCGAGGCTGGTGAGCACCGTCACGGCGAGGATCCGCGGCCGGTCCCGGCCGGCCTCGGCCGCCGCCTCGGCCGCCGCCCGCAGCATGGCGGCGCCGCCCGTGGCGTGCACGGTGAGGAGCGTCACGCCCAGCCGCGCGGCCTCACGCACGGCGCCGCCGACGATGGCGGGGATGTCGTGGTACTTGAGGTCGAGGAAGACGCGGCCGCCGCGCTTCCGGACCATCTCGACCGCCGCCGGCCCGGCGGCCGTGAAGAGCTGCGAGCCCACCTTGAAGGTGTCGACCGCCGCGCGCAGCCGGTCGACCAGCGCCTCCGCCTCGGGAAGCCCGGGGGTGTCGAGCGCCACGATCAGGCGGTCCCGTGCCGAGCGCGGCCCGCGGGCCGCGAGGACCGTCACGTCTTCAGGCTCTCGTAGTACGCCTGGAGGGGTCGCACCTCGCTCACCCCTGCCCGCTGGGCCTCGATCGCCTCGAGCGCCGCCTGGGCCCCGTCCATGGTCGTGTAGTAGGGAATGTTCTGCGTCACCGCCGTCCGGCGGATGAGGTAGGAATCCCGCCGGGCGCGCCCGTCCTCGGGCGTGTTGATGACGAGCGCGATCTCCCCCTGCTTCATGAGATCGACGATGTTGGGGCGCCAGCCCTCCGCCACCTTGTGGATGGCGTCCACGGCCAGGCCGTGGCGCTCGAGGACCTTCGCGGTGCCCTGCGTCGCGACCAGGCGGAAGCCCATCTCCGCCAGGCTCCGGCCGATGTTCACGATGGCCCGCTTGTCCCGGTTCCGCACCGAGAGGAAGGCCTTGCCGCCCCGCGGGAGGGTGGACCCGGCGGCGAGCTGGGCCTTCAGGTAGGCGGTCCGGAACTCCCGCCCGATCCCCATCACCTCGCCGGTGGACCGCATCTCCGGCCCGAGGATGACGTCGACCCCGGGGAACTTCACGAAGGGGAACACCGCCTCCTTGACGGACACGTGCGGAAGCTCGCCCACTTCGCGGGGGGCGAGCTCGGCCAGCGGGGTGCCGAGGACGACCCGCGTCGCCAGCTTGGCCAGGGGGACGCCGATCGCCTTGGAGACGAAGGGCACCGTCCGCGAGGCGCGCGGGTTCACCTCGAGCACGTAGATCGTGTCGTTCTTGATGGCGAACTGGATGTTGAGCAGGCCGACCACGCCGAGCTCGAGGGCCAGCGCGCGGGTCTGGGCCCGCAGCCGCTCCACCTGGTCGTCGCCGATCGAGTAAGGCGGGAGCGCGCACGCCGAGTCCCCGGAGTGGATCCCGGCCTTCTCGATGTGCTCCATGACGCCGCCGACCAGCACGTCCCGGCCGTCCGAGAGCGCGTCGACGTCGATCTCCAGGGCGTCCTCCAGGAACTTGTCGATCAGCACCGGGTGGTCGGGCGAGACGTGCGCCGACTCCCGCATCCAGTCCCGCAGCCGCGCCTCCTCGTACACGACCTCCATCGCCCGCCCGCCGAGCACGTAGGACGGGCGCACCAGGACCGGATAGCCGAGCCCGGCCGCGATCCGCGCCGCCTCGTCCGCCGAGCGCGCCGAGCCGTTCGGTGGCTGCTGGAGGCCGAGCTTCCGCAGGAGCTCGGCGAAGCGCTCCCGATCCTCCGCGCGGTCGATGGCGTCCGGTGACGTGCCGAGGATCCGCACGCCCGCCCGCTCGAGCGGCACCGCCAGCTTCAGCGGCGTCTGCCCGCCGAACTGCACGATGAGGCCGAGCGGCTGCTCCTTCTCGACGATGTTGAGGACGTCCTCGAGCGTCAAGGGCTCGAAGTAGAGGCGGTCGGAAGTGTCGTAGTCGGTCGAGACCGTCTCGGGGTTGCAGTTGACCATGATCGCCTCCACGCCCGCGTCGCGGAGCGCGAAGGCCGCGTGCACGCACGCGTAGTCGAACTCGATCCCCTGCCCGATCCGGTTGGGCCCCGACCCGAGGATGACCACCTTGGGGCGCGTGGTCCGGGGCGCCTCGTCCTCGTCCTCGTAGGTTGAATAGAGGTAGGGCGTGTGGGCTTGGAACTCGGCGGCGCACGTGTCGACCATCTTGAACGTGGCGCGGATCCCGTGCGCCAGCCGCGCCTGGCGGATCTCGAGCTCGCCGCGGCCGGCCAGCTCGCCGAGCCGGCGGTCGGAGAATCCGAGGCGCTTGGCGCGGCGGAGGACGTCCCGCGAAAGGTCGGGGGCGCAGCGGAACGTCTCCTCGAAGGCCACCAGCTCTTCCATCTGCGCGAGGAACCAGGGATCGATCCCGGTCAGGCGGGCGATCTCCGATCGCTCGAGACCGCGCCGCATCGCCTCGGCGAGATAGAGGAGACGATCGGGATTCGGCACGCGAAGCCGGTCGCGGAGGGTCTCCGCATCCGGCACTGGCCGGTCGAGCCCCAGCCCGGTCCGATCTTGCTCGAGCGAGCGGATCGCCTTCTGGAGCGCCTCCTTGAAGGTCCGTCCGATCGCCATGACCTCGCCGACCGACTTCATCTGGGTCGTCAAGGTCTGGTCGGCCTCCGGGAACTTCTCGAATGCCCAGCGCGGCACCTTCACGACGCAGTAGTCGATCGTCGGCTCGAACGAGGCCGGGGTCTCGCGGGTGATGTCGTTCCGGAGCTCGTCGAGGGCGTACCCGGCGGCGAGCTTGGCCGCGATCTTCGCGATGGGGAAGCCCGTCGCCTTCGACGCGAGCGCCGAGGAGCGGCTCACGCGCGGGTTCATCTCGATGACCACGAGCCGGCCGTCGGCGGGGTTGACGGCGAACTGGATGTTCGAGCCGCCGGTCTCGACGCCGATCTCCCGGATGATCGCGAGGGCGGCGTCGCGCATGAGCTGGTACTCGCGGTCGGTCAGGGTCTGGGCGGGCGCGACCGTGATGGAGTCGCCGGTGTGCACGCCCATCGGGTCGAAGTTCTCGATCGAGCAGACGATGACGACGTTGTCCCGGAGGTCCCGCATGACCTCCAGCTCGAACTCCTTCCAGCCGATGACCGACTCCTCGACGAGCACCTGGCCGACCGGGCTCTGCTGGAGGCCCCAGCGGATCGCCCCCTCCAGCTCGTCGGGGTTCCAGGCGACGGACCCCCCCGTGCCCCCGAGCGTGAACGACGGCCGGATGATCGCCGGGTATCCGACCTCGCGGACGACCTCGCGCGCCTGCTCGATCGAGCGCGCGTAGCCGGAGCGTGGGAGCGCGAGGCCGATGCGCTCCATCGCCGCCTTGAAGAGCTCCCGATCCTCCGCTTTCCGGATCGCCGGGAGCTTGGCGCCGATCAGCTCCACGCCGTAGCGCTCGAGCGTGCCCCGCTCGGCCAGCGCGACGGCGAGGTTGAGCCCCGTCTGCCCGCCCAGCGTCGGGAGGAGGGCGTCCGGTCGCTCGAGGGCGATGATCCGCTCGACGACCTCGGGCGTGAGGGGCTCCACGTAGGTCCGGTCGGCCGTGTCCGGGTCCGTCATGATCGTGGCCGGGTTCGAGTTCACCAGGACGACCTCGAACCCCTCCTCGCGGAGCGCCTTGCAGGCCTGCGTGCCCGAGTAGTCGAACTCGCAGGCCTGCCCGATCACGATCGGCCCCGAGCCGATCAGCAGGATCTTCCGGATGTCCGTCCGCTTCGGCACGGGGTCAGATTTTCACTTCCCGGCAATTCGCGCCGGCGCGCCGGCGGATCGTCGTCCTGAGTAGCCCGAAATGTCGGGACGCCAACGTCTGACCCCCTACTCCAGCAGGCCGTAAACGATGGAGACGCCGGGCGGCGCCTCCTCGCGGCGGACCAGGAACTCGACCAGCGGCGCGGCGCCGAGGAACTGGACCTCGCCGGCGCCGGTCAGCCGCTCGCCGAAGAGACCGAGCCGCTTCTCGACCCGCTCGCGGATCGCGTGCGCCTCGAGCGACGCGGGCGACTCGGTCGTGAAGGAAGCCCACTCGGGCTTCTGCCCGGCCTCCTCCGTCTTTCGATAGGCCACGAAATACCGGGGCATCCGATCACCTGCCTCTCGACTCAGTGAGGAGCTCGACGAAGCGCCGGAACAGGTAGTGGGAATCGTGCGGCCCGGGGGCCGCCTCGGGGTGGTACTGGACGGCGAACACCCGGAGGCTCCGGTGGCGCAGCCCCTCACACGTGCCGTCGTTCAGGTTGACGTGGGTGACCTCGAAGCCCGCCCCCGCGCCCGAGTCCGGGTCGACCGCGAACCCGTGGTTCTGCGAGGTGACCTCGATCCGCCCGGTGGCGAGGTCCTTCACCGGGTGATTCGCACCGTGATGGCCGAAGGGGAGCTTGTAGGTGCGCGCCCCCAGCGCGAGCGCCAGGATCTGCTGGCCGAGACAGATCCCGAACGTCGGCAATCGCTCGGCCAGCCGGCGCACCGACTCGACGAGATACGGCACGCCCTCGGGGTCGCCGGGGCCGTTCGCCAGGAAGAGGCCGTCGGGCGCGAGCGCCAGCACCTCGTCGGCCGAGGCGAACGCCGGCACGACGGTGACTCGGCAGCCTTCCGCTGTCAGCTGGCGCAGGATGTTCCGTTTGATGCCCGAATCGTACGCCACCACGTGGAACCGCGCCGGCGGCGGCGCCTCGTAGCCGCCGCCCGCCCGCCACACCGATTCGCGCCACTCGTACGGCGCCGCGCAAGAGACCTCCTTCACCAGATCTCGCCCGACCAGCCCCGGCGCGGCTTTGGCCTTGGCGACCAGGCTGCGGGGGTCCAGGTCGTCCGTCGAGATCACGCCCTCCTGGGCGCCGTGGTCTCGGAGGTGCCGCGTGAGCGCCCGCGTGTCGATGCCCTGGATCCCGACGATCCCGTGCCGGCACAGGTAGTCGTCCAGGGTCGCGGTCGCCCGCCAGGAGGACGCCACCGGCGAGGCCTCGCGAACGACGAATCCCTCGGCCCACGGCCGCCGGGATTCGGGGTCCTCCTCGTTCACGCCCGTGTTGCCGATGTGGGGATACGTCATGCAGACGATCTGCCCCTTGTACGAGGGATCGGTGAGCACCTCCTGATACCCGCTCATGGCGGTGTTGAACACGACCTCGCCGACCGCCTCGCCGCGGGCGCCCAGCGGCTCGCCCTCGAACACGCGGCCGTCGGCCAGGGCCAGGATCGCGCGCCCGTCCCGCGTCACCGCTGGCCGTCCCCGGCGAGGATCCCGTCCCGCATGACGATGCGGCCGCCCACGACCGTCATCCAGGGCGCCCCGACGCACGCCCAGCCGCCGAAGGGGGTGTTCCGGGCCTTCGAGCGGAAGCGCGCCGGCTCGACGACGTGCTCGCGGGCGAGATCGAGGACCGTCACGTCGCCGGGCGCGCCGGCGGCGAGGCTTCCGCCCGGGAGCCCCAGCACGCGCGCCGGCCCCACCGTGAGCCGGGCGATCATCGTCGGCAGGTCGAGCACGCCCTCGCGCACGAGGTGCGTCAGGCAGAGGGCGACCGCGGTCTCCAGCCCGACGATCCCGTTGGCCGCGTGATCCAGCTCCACCTCCTTGTCGGTGATGGCGTGCGGCGCGTGGTCGGTCGCGATCGCGTCGAGGGTGCCGTCGGCGAGCGCCTCCCGGCAGGCCTCGACGTCGCGCTTGGAGCGGAGCGGCGGCGCCATCTTCGCGTTGGCGTCGTAGGACCGGAGCGCCTCGTCGGTGAGGAGGAGGTGGTGGGGCGTCACCTCGCCGGTGACCGGGACGCCGCGCGCCTTGGCGTCCCGGAGGAGCCGCACCGCGGCGGCGGTCGACACGTGGGCGATGTGAATCGGCGTCCCCGTCAGCTCGGCGAGCGCGATATCGCGGGCGACCATGACCTCCTCGGCCGCCGCCGGGATCGCCCGGAGCCCGAGATCGGTCGACACGAAGCCCTCGTGCATCACGCCGCCCTCGGCGAGCGCGGCGTCCTCGGCGTGCGAGACGATCGGCCGCCCGAAGGCCTGAGCGTACTCGAGCGCCCGCCGGAGGAGCGCGGAGTTCATGACGGGGCGGCCGTCGTCGGAGTAGGCGACGCACCCCGCCTCGGCCAGCTCGCCCAGCTCCGCCAGCTCGCGGCCCGACAGCCCTCGCGTCACGGCACCGATCGGGTACACGCGCACCGCGCCGCGGGCGCGAGCCTCGGCCAGGATGTAGTCCGTGACCGCGCGGGTATCGTTGACCGGCTCGGTGTTCGCCATGCACGCGACCGCGGTGAACCCGCCGGCGGCCGCCGCCCGGGTGCCGGTGGCGATCGTCTCCTTGTACTCCTGGCCGGGCTCCCGGAGGTGGACGTGGATGTCGATGAAGCCGGGCGCGATCACCCGCCCGCCGACGTCGACGGTCTCCGCGCCCGCCGGGGCCTCGAGCCCCGGGCCGACCCGGGTGACGCGACCGGCCTGCACGAGCACGTCCCCGGGCCCGTCGATGCCGTTGCCGGGGTCGACGACGCGGCCGTTCCGGATCAAGAGGTCCATCGCTCAGGCCTCCGCACCCCGGCCGCCGACCAGGAGGAAGAGGATCGCCATGCGCACCGCGACCCCGTTCGCGACCTGGTCGAGGATCACCGAGTAGGGGCCGTCGGCGACCTCGGGCGCCATCTCGACCCCGCGGTTGACGGGACCGGGGTGCATGATGAGCACGTCGTCCCTCGCCCCCCGGAGCTTCTCCAGCGTGAGGCCGTAGAGCCGCGAGTACTCGCGGAGCGACGGGATGAAGTGGCCGGCCATGCGCTCGTGCTGGAGGCGCAGCGTCATGATCACGTCGACGTCCCGAAGCGCGTCTTCGAGCCGCCGCGCGACCTTCACGCCCAGCTCCTCCACCCCGGGGGGGATGAGCGTCGGGGGGCCCGCCACCGTCACGCTCATCCCCATCTTGCGCATCCCGGCGATGTTGGAGCGCGCGACGCGGCTGTGGGCGATGTCGCCGACGATCGCCACCGACAGACCCTCGAGGTGCCCGCGCTTGTCCCGGATCGTGAGGAGGTCGAGGAGCGCCTGGGTCGGGTGCTCGTGCATCCCGTCGCCGGCGTTGACGACCGAGCAGCGGAGCGCCCGCGCCAGCATGTGCGCGGCGCCCGAGGCCGCGTGGCGGATGACCACGCAGTCGGGGCTCATCGCCTCGAGGTTCCGGGCGGTGTCGACGAGCGTTTCCCCCTTGGCGACGCTCGACGACGAGCCGGAGACGTTGATGACGTCGGCCGACAGCCACTTGCCCGCGATCTCGAACGAGGTCCGGGTCCGGGTCGAGGGCTCCAGGAAGAGATTGACCACCGTCTTCCCGCGGAGCGCGGGCACCTTCTTGATCTCCCGGGACGCGATCTCCTTCATGGACGCGGCGCTGTCCAGGATCGTCTGGATCTCGCCGGGCTCGAGGCTCCGGATGTCCAGCAAGTCCTTGCGCGTGAGCCCCATCGCTGCCTCCCTACGCGTCATCGGGTTGCTGGATGACCACGCGGTCCTGCCCGTCGTGCTCGCGGAGGAAGACCTGGACGGCCTCGCGGCGGGCGGTCGGCAGGTTCTTGCCCACGTAATCCGCCCGGATCGGAAGCTCCCGGTGCCCCCGGTCCACCAGGACCGCCAGCTGGATCATCCGCGGGCGACCGAGGTCCATGATGGCGTCGAGCGCCGCCCGGATGGTCCGGCCCGTGTAGAGGACGTCGTCGATCAGGACGATCGTCCGGTCGGAGACCGGGAAGGGAATGTCCGTGCCCCGCAGCACCGGCGTCCCGTTCTTGAGCGAGAGGTCGTCCCGATAGAGCGTGATGTCGAGCGCCCCCACCGCCACCGGGTGACCCTCGATGCCCTGGAGGCGAGCGGCGATCCGACGGGCCAGCGCGACCCCGCGGGTCCGGATGCCCACCAGGGCGAGCCCCTCGGTCCCGCCCACCCGCTCCACGATCTCGTGGGCGATCCGGGTGAGCGCCCGGTCGATTCCCGGCTCGTCGAGGACTTGGGCCTTCTCGCGAAACGTCACGGCCGGCATGAGAAGGCGACCGCCGCGCAGGAGCCGCGGACCGGGGGGACGAGCGAAGCGGGGGCGCCGCCGGAGACGAAAAAGCCCTCCCCGGCATCGCGGGAGGGCATCGAGAGCGCGAGCGTCGTCATCACCTTCTCCTTGTGAGCCTCGCGGGGCCCACTTAAAGGAGTCACCGCCCCGGACTCTACGACCTGCGCTCCTCCGTGTCAAGCGCGCCGCTGTTCTCGCGCGCGCCGCCGTTCTCGACGCGGATGCGAGGGTGCTTCGCGCGAATCAGCTCCGTGAGCGTCCACAGCGTCGAGAGAGCGCCATCGGCCAGGTCCCGCGTCGCGTCGAACGTGATGCCGAACTCCTCCTCGCAGGTGATGACCACCTCGAGCAGCTCCACCGAGTCCAGCCAGAAGCCGCCGCCGGAGAGCGCGTGGTCGGGGCCGATGCCCGGCGGCGTCCGGCTCGGCCCCGCCACGCGTGAAACCAGACCCCGGACCGCCTCCAGGAGGGGATCGGCGCCCCGGCTCATGGCGCGACCACCCCGCCGAGCAGGGCGATGCACGCCCGGCGATCGGTCTTGCCGCTCGCGAGCCGGGGCAACGACCGCACGACCTCGACCGTCCGGGGCCACGACCAGGGCGGCAGCATCTCGGCGAGCTTCGTCCGCAGCGTCTCGACGGTGATCCCCGGCTCGCACTCGACCACCGCGCCGAACGACGGGCCCGCCAGGCCCTCGAGCGGGACGACCGCGGCGTCGGCGACCCCGGGGAGCGCCCGGAGGCTCGTCGCCACGAGGGCCAGGTTCACGAGCCGGTTCTCCCGGGTCCGGATGCAGTCGTCGACGCGACCGTGGAGCCGTAGCCGCCCATCGGCGTCCCGCGCGCCGAGATCCTGGGTCGGCCACCACGCATCAACCTCTCCGGGCCGGGAGACCGTCGGCGGGAAGCCGTAACCGGCCATCTGCCAGGGGCTCCGGATCCATACCCGGCCGATCTTCCCCAAAGGCAGCGGCGCCGCGGGGTGGTCACCGATTGCCACCTCGACACCGGGCAAGGGTCGGCCGACCGTGTCCGGGGCCACGGCCGAGGCCGGGGCGTCGTCGTGGGTCACGGGCCCGGTCTCGCTCGACGAGTAGCTCTGCCGGAGCGGCACGCCGAACCGATCCACGAACCGGTCGAAGACCGCGCGCGAGATCGGGCTCGACAGGACGCAGACGGGCGGGGCGACCGCAGGCTCCGTGAGCGCACACCGTCCCAGCACGTCCGCGAAGTGCGGCGTCGCCCGCCAGCACTGGAAGTCCCCCATCGCGAGCGCCGCGAGCGCCGCGCGCGGGTCGACCGGGTCGAGGAGCCCGAAGGCGCCGCCGAGCAGCATGGCGTCCACCAGGTAGGTGAGCCCCTGCCCGGACGTGATCGAGACGCCGATGAGGATGCCGGCCCCCGGTCGGAGCCGCATGGCGTCACCACGAGCCGTCACCGCGGTGCACAGCCCCGACATCGGCCGGAACACCGGTCGAGGAGCGCCGGTGGATCCTGAGGTGAAGAGGACGACACCGGGGGACCGCAGGAGTGCGAGAGGCGGCGGATCTCCCCGGGCGGGCCCGGGCTCCGGCATCACGATCGGCCGCAGGCCGATCTTCTGCGCGTCCGCGCCGAGGTGCGCCAGCGAGGGGGGAAGCACGACCGCCGTGTCGGCCGGCACCGCGGGATCGGTACGCCACGCCCGGGGATCCGGCGCCAGAAGGACGAGCGGCGAGGGGAGCGCGGTCAGCGCCGCGAACAGCGCGATGCCGTCCGGCGTCGCCGGGAGCGCGGCCCCGACCAGCGGAGCGCAGTCCCCCAGCGCCTCGCGCGCCGCCGCGTGCCAGCGTCGCGCCATCGCGTCCAGCTCGTCCCCCGACCGCCAGCGGCCACGGTGGAGCACGCGGGGCACGACGGGCTGGCGCACATGCGCGACTCTAGAGGAGGGCGTCCACTTCGGTCAAGGCGCGCGCGCTCGCTCTCGTCTCGACCGTGATGCGGCCCCGAGTCGCGGGAACCCCGAGGATCCAGCCCTCGCGGGCGGCCTCGGCGGGCAGCGTCCTTCGGTCCAGTAGTGGCCAGCGTCCCGACGCCATCTCGATCCCGGCCGCCAGCGCGTCGATCGCATGGTCGGACGTCGCCGCGACCCGTCGGAGCGCGGGCCGAAGGGGAACCCTGTGCCGGCCGAGCGCCCGGACGTAGCGCCGCCGCGCGGCGGCGTCGCTCTTGACCACACCCGCGAGGGCCAGGCGCGGCCAGATCTCGGCCAGCACGAGCGAGGCGCCGGCCAGGTCCTCGAAGGGCCACACGCGAACGGTCGGCGCCTGCGACTTCAGCGCGGCGAGCGCCGCGATGCCGGTGATGGCCGCCTTCCCGACCTGGCGGGGGCCCACGAACCCATCGCGCAGCGCCCGGAGGGGCGATTCGGCGCGCGAGGTCGCCGGGAGGCGCTCGACCCGTCGACGCGTCCGGTGATCCCGATCGGCGCCGCACTCGCCCCACCAGCGGGCGCACCGGTCGATGTGGGCCTCGATGTCCGGAGGCGTCGCCCGGCGCGCCATGTAGTCGAGCAGCGCGCCGAACTCGCGCACGCCCAGGGCATCGAGGAACGGCGTCGCGTAGGCGAAGGGGAAGTCCAGGCCCACCAGCGTCGGCACGCCGTCGCCGGCGCGCTCGGCCAGCCAGGCGACCGTCTCACGTCGATCGAGGCCGCGCGCGAGGACCGTCACCCGGCAGGCGCCGTCGTGCCGCTCGACGACACAGCGGGCGATGGCGCGCCGCTGCGCGGAGGGCAGGCGGGCGCCCGACCAGTCGATCGCGATGAACCGCGCGAACGACGAGCTCGCCCGCATGGCGAGCGTCAGTCGAGGATCGCGATCGCGCGGGCCGGCGCGCCGTCGCCGCCGTCGAGCCGGAGGGGGAGCGCGACGAAGCGGACCCGGTTGCGTCCCAGCTGGTCCAGGTTCGTCAGGTACTCGATGACGCCGATCCCGGCCGGGAAGAACGTGTGGTGGGTGGCCCATTCTTCCGGGGCGATCGATCGCGCTACGCCGGTCACGAGCTCCCGGATGGGCCGGTCCGGCGGATAGTCGTAGCCGACCGCCTTGACTCCGCGCTCCACCAGCCAGCGGCACGCCGCGGCGCTCGTCCACGGCGCCTCGCTCCAGAACGGCAGCGTCTCCCAGGAGCGCTTCCGCGGCCAGTCGGTCCGGAGGAGCGCGATGTCGCCCCGCCGGACGTGCTCCGCCCGGGCCTCGAGGTCGGCCGCGTCCACCGCCGTGTTCGCCCCGACGTGGGTGAGATCGACCACCGCCGCATCGCCCACCCAGGTCTCGAGCGGCATCCGGTCGACCGTGGTCCCGCCGCGAACGAAGTGGCTGAAGCCGTCGCAGTGGGTGAAGCCGTGGCCGGGCATGGCGAGTCGGCTCGACCGGAACGGGTGTGACGGATCTTCGAAGTCCGAGAGGACGGTCACTTCCGTCTTCCAGCGAACGTGCGGGCGTATGGGCAGCGACAGGTCGACGATGGTCACCGTCAGCCCCCGAGGCCGGCCGCGAGGTGTCGGGTGACCTCGGCCGGCGTCACCCGCACGGCCGCGTCGCCGGTCGCGATCTCCCCCGGCACCAGGACCCGCGCGTAGACCCGGCTCCATCCCGGGTACCGCTTCTGGGAGACGCGGGAGTACGCCCCGTCGAGGAAGGCCGCCCGGACGTTGGCACAGGGGCTTGTGAACCGGGTGATCTGCACCAGCACCTCCTCGCCCAGTCGGAAGAGGTCGTCCGGCCGGACGCTCACCCAGTCGAGCTCCGCCACGGTCAGGTTCTCGCCCAGGGCGCCGGGCTCGACCGGATGGCCCTCGGCCTGGAGCGCCTCGATCCGCTCGATCGAGTAGAGGCAGAGCGCGCGATCCGGCCCCCCGTGCAGCCCCGTGTTCCGGTGGCCGTCCCCCTCGATGCCGAGCGGCGTGACGCGGGCGCGGGCGACGGGACGCTTCGGCACGCCCCCCGGGGATACGTTGATCTGGACGATCCGCCCTCGCATCGCCCCGCTAGTCGAAGACGAAGACGCCCTTGCCGGTGGTCTGCGTGTCGAAGAGCCGGTAGGCGTCGGCGGCCTCGGCGAGCTGGAACCGGTGGGTGAGCAGGCGCTTGAGCGGCACGCGGCGCCGGACGATGAACCGTGCGCACTCCTCCTGGATCAGGGTGCTGAACGTCCACGACGCATGGATCGTCAGCTGGCGCCGCAGGAGATCCGGGCTCACGTCAAAGGTTACCTGGTTGCCTTCGCCCACCAAGCCGACCCGGCCCCAGGTGCGAGTGACCCGCGCGGCCGCGAGCCGGGCCTCCGGGTGGCCCGAGCAGTCGAGCGCGGCGTCCACGCCCTCGCCGTCGGTGAGCGCTTTCAGGGCGTCCACCACGTCCCCGGCTCCGGGGTCGACGACGGCGTCGGCGCCGAACTCCCGCCCGAGCTCCCGTCGCTCGCGGCCGACGTCGATCGCGATCACGCGCGCCCCCATCGCCGCCCCGAGCATCGTCGCCGACAGCCCCACCGGGCCCTGGCCGAAGACGGCGAGCGTGTCGCGCCCGGACACATCCAACCGGCGGAGCGCCTGGTAGGCGGTGCCGGTGCCGCACGAGACGGCGGCACCCTCCTCGAAGGAGAGCTCCTCGGGCAGCGGCACCAGTGTCGAGGCCGGGACCTTCATGTAGGGGGCGTGGCCGCCGTGCCCGGTCATCCCGAAGACGACGATGCCGCGCGGGCAGAGCTGCGCCCATCCGCCCCGACAGTGCTTGCAGTGGCCGCAGCCCTTGTAGTGGTGGTTCATGACGCGGGCCCCCGTCGGCGCATCGGTCTCGAGCACGCCCGGCCCCCGCTCGGCGACGACGCCGCACGGCTCGTGCCCGCCGATGAACGGCCCCCCCGTGCCACCCAGGCCCAGGCTCTTCGCCGCGCCCCCGCCGCGCGTGGCGCGGTAGGGATGGAGGTCGCTCCCGCACATCCCCGAGGCCTTCATGGCGAGGATCACCTCGCCCGGGCCGGGCCGCGGATCGGGGAACTCCCGCAGCTCCAGCTCGCGCTCGCCGAGGAACACGACCCCCTGCATGGTGATCTCCCTTGCCCGCCTCGCCCCAGCGTGTCGGGGCGCCCGCGCTCAGCTTCTCCGGCGCGGCCGAGCCTCGTCCCGGGCCGGAGGGGTGAGCATGCGCGCCTGCACGACGATGCCGACGATGAGGAGGCCGATGAACAGCCACGGCCGGATAGCGGACGACACCGGGATCAGCGGCGTGAGTAGCGCGGCCCCGGTGACGGCCGACAGCACGATCAAGACCGGATCCCAGAGCCACAGGACCAGCGCGGCCAGCAGGATGCCCACCGCGAAGGCGACGCCCCAGAGCCACGCGTCCGCGAGCCCCAACGTCGGTCCGGCGGCGAGCGTCCCCTGAACCCCGGCTGCGAACCCGCCCAGCCCGACGGCGAGCCACTGAAAGGCGATCGCCAGGACGGCGCCGACGACGCCGACCACGAGGGCGGCCACCACCACCAGCCACTCCGGGCCGTCGCCGAAGGCGGCCCGGCCCACGTGGAGGCCCAGGGCGAACCCGGCGGCGCCGACGAAGAGCCAGAAGAGACGCCGCCCGAAGAAGAGGACGGCGGCTCCGATGACGAGGGTCGCCCACCAACTGGCCATCGGCGCGAGCGTACTACGTCGGCCCGGCGTCCGTCATCCCCGAGGGCCTCACGGGACGATGCGGGTGCCGCCGCGGCCGTCGAGGGCGGCGGGGAGCCCGGCAAGGGACGTGACGATCGCCTCGCGGCCTCCCGCTTCCACGAACTCGATCGCCGCCTCGATCTTGGGGCCCATCGACGCGGCGGGAAACTCCCCCGCGGCGAGGAGGGCGCGCGCGTCCGCGAGCGAAAGACGCTCGATCCCGATCGAACGGGTGCGGTGCCCGACCTCCGCGCGGTCCACGTCGGTGACGAAGGTGAGCCGGTCGGCCCCGAGGAGCGTGCCCAGGAGCGCGGCCGTCGCCTCCTCCTGGAGCAGGACCTCGAGGCCGCGATGACCGAGGGGCGTGCTCGCCACCGGGACGCCCCCGCCGCCCCCCGCGATGACGACGACGCCGGCCTCGACCAGCCGCCGGATCGCGGGCACCTCGAGGATCTCCCGTGGCCGGGGGGACGGCACGACGCGCCGGCGGGTGGCGCCGCTCCCGGTGAAATTCCAGCCGCGCTCGCGCCCCAGCCGCCGCGCCTGAGCGATCGAGTAGCGCGGCCCGACCGGTCGGCTCGGCCGGTCGAACGCCGGATCGTCCGGGTCGACGCGAACGCGGGTCACGACCACGGCGGTCGGCACGTCGACGTTCCGGTTGCGGCACAGATTGCCCAGGGCCTGTTGGATCGCGTACCCCGCGGCTCCCTGGCTCCCGGCCCGCTGGACGTCGAGCGGGAGCGGCGACACGGTCTCGCGGCCGGGCGCCGCCGGGGCGAGCTCCGGTGGCAGGCCGCTGCCGTGGACCAGGACCGGGCGCAGCCCCGCGGCGAGGACGTCGGCGAGTGGCGGCAGAGTGCGGCCGAGCGCACGGAGCCACGCCTCGGCGCCGGCGGCGCCGTTCGCCTCGCGGAGCGCGCGGCCCCCCAGGGCGACGACGAGGCGGCGCGGATCCCGCGGCCCGGTCACGCGGCGGCGCGGCCACGCCCGCGCGGCACCGCGCGGGCGGCAGCGAGGAGGGGCGGAGTCACGGTCACGGGCGGCATGATCCCGCCCGGTCGGCGCGAGCGTCAATCGGAAATGCGGGACGCGGGAGATCCGCGATGACGGCGGTGCCCCGCGGGTGTAGCCTCCGAGAGAGCCCGCACACGCGAGCCCATGTCCACTCCGGACGCCCCCGACTCCCTCGACGCTTTCGCTCGCGCCCTGGAGGCGCTGCGCTCGACGCGCGCCCGCCTCGAGAAGCGGCGGGTGCTGGTCGACTACCTCCGGGCGCTGCCGGACGACGCGCTGCCGCTCGCGGTGACCTATCTCGGGGGCCGTCCGTTCCCGCGGGGCGACGGACGGACGCTGTCGGTCGGCGGCGCGACCCTGATCGCCGCGCTGCGGTCGGCGCGGCCCGAGCTGACCGACGAGACGATCGCGGCGGCGTGGCGCCGGCACGCCGACGCGAGCGACACGGCGGCCGAGCTGTGGGCCGGCGCGGGACCGGCCGCCGGGAACCCTCTCCGCCTGGCGGACGTCTCGGCCACCTTCGAGGCCCTGTCCGCCGCCCGCGGACCCCGGGCCAAGTCGGCGCTCCTCGCGGACGCGTTCCGCCGGATGGACGAGCGGGCCATCCGCGCCTTCGTCAAGGCGATGCTCGGCGAGGCGCGGGTCGGCGTGCAGGAGCAGACGCTGGAGGACGGGGTCGCCCATGCGACCGGGCAGCCGATCGAGGCCGTGCGCGCCGCCAACCGGCATCGCGCGGACCTGGGCGCCGTCGCGCTCGACGCCCGCCACGACCGGCTCGAGCCCGCCCGCTTCACGTACTTCACCCCGGTCGACCCCATGCTCGCCCAGGCGGCCGCCGACGCCGCGGACGCCGTCCGCCGACTCGGCGCGCCGCTCTGGGCCGAGGACAAGTACGACGGGATCCGCTGCCAGCTCCACAAAGTGGGCGGGGACGTCCGACTCTTCTCGCGCGATCGGCGCGATGTGACGGCGCAGTTCCCCGACGTGGTGGCCGCGTTCGCCGACATGCCCGGGCGGTATGCGCTCGACGGCGAGATCCTCGGGATGGCGGACGGGCGGGCGCTGCCCTTTCTGCGCCTCCAGCAGCGGCTGGGCCGCGTCGCCCCGACGGACGAGGTCCTGGCGGCGCACCCGGCGGCGTTCGTGGCCTTCGACTGCCTGGCGCACGAGGAGACGAGCCTCCTGGACGCGCCGCTCCGGACCCGCCGCACGACGCTGGAGGCGGTCGGGCTGCCGCCGGGACCAGTGCTGGCGCCGGTCTGGAGCGTGGCGAGCGCGGAGGCGCTCGAGGACCTGTTCCGCGCGGCTCAGGCCCGGGGCAACGAGGGCCTGATGGTCAAGGCGCCGGACTCGCCGTACGCGTCAGGCCGCCGCGGGGCGCAGTGGCTCAAGCTGAAGCGTCCGCTCGAGACGCTGGACGTCGTCGTCGTCGGGGCCGAGTGGGGCCACGGGAAGCGACGGGCCGTGCTCTCGGATCTCACGTTCGCCGTGCGCGACGAGGCGAGCGGCCAGCTGGTGACGATCGGCAAGGCGTACAACGGGCTCACCGACGCCGAGATCCGCGCGATGACCGAGCGCCTCGTCGCCCTCACCCTGGAGGACCAGGGCCACTACCGGACGGTGCGGCCCGAGATCGTCCTCGAGGTCGCCTTCAACCATCTGCAGCGCTCGAGCCGACATACCTCCGGCTATGCGCTCAGATTCCCTCGCATCGTGCGTGTCCGCCCGGACCGATCGCCCGAGAGCGCGAGCACGCTCGCCGACGTGGAGCGCCTCGCGGCGACCGTGGCCGGAGCCGGGCCGCCCGCGACCGAGCCAGCCTGAGCGCTCAGCGCCAGGCCCACACCGGCTGCTCGAGGTCGTGGACCCGCGTGGGCCGGCCGTGCACGACCACCTCGCGCAGCTGATAGAGCACGGCGCCGGTCGGCGCGTGGATGAGGGTCGACAGAATCGGGATCTGGATCACCGGCCGGTCGCTCTCGGGGATCGCGACGAGCCGGGGCACCCCGGGCCGGTCGAGGTCCTCGAGCGGCACCCGATGGACGCTCGCCACCTCATGCGCGTTCGGGCTCAGCGCGCCGGCCGCCGCGCTCCACATCACGACCGGCGTGATCACGTAGCCCGAGCGCGTGGCGTAGTCGTCGAGCAGGCCGAGCACGCTCTCCGGCTCGAGCCGCAGCCCGACCTCCTCGTCGAGCTCGCGCAGCGCGGCGCGCTCCGCGGTCTCGCCCTCGTCGATCCGGCCGCCCGGGAGCGCCCACTGCGTCGCGTGCGCCCGCAGCGACGCCGCGCGCCGGGTCAGGAGGAAGCAGGCGCGGCCGTCGTCATCGGCGAGGAGCACCGCCGCCACGGCCGCCGGGCGCCGGCCCTCGGCGGCGATCGCCCGCCGCTCGAATCCGGCGAGGTGGGCACGGGCCCGCGCTCGGAGCGTCTCGTCGAACCGCGCCGGCAGCTCGCCCACGAGGCCCACCGGTCAGGCGCGCTCGCCGCCCGCCGGGCCGTAGAAGACGACCCACGTCGCGAAGTCGTGCGAGAAGTCCTCGAAGCGATGCTCCACGCCCGCCCCCGCGAAGAGCACGTCGCCGGGGCCGAACGGCACGCGCTGGCCGCCGACGAGGAACGTCCCCCGCCCGCTCGTGACCACGTAGAGCTCGTCCTGGTCGTGGGGGGTCTGGGGGTCGGCCCCCCGAGGCATGTAGTAGCGCAGCGTCATGCTGCCGTGGTGCATGAGCAGCGACGAGCGGAATCCCGGCGGAATCGGGGCGGCCTTGGCCTCCTCGACGGTGGTGCGAACCGGCTGGCTCATGCGCGGCCTCCCTTCGGAAATGAGCGCGGCCCGGGGCTCAGCAGCCGAAGGCCGGCCCGTCGGCGCGCGGGTCCCCGCCCCCGAGCAGGAGCCCATCGGGGGCGACCTGGATCGCCTGGGCATGGCCCACGGTGTCGCTCCACGGCGGGAGAACGCGCACGGCGTGGCCGCGCCGCCTCAGCTCCGCGCCGACCGCATCACCCAGGCGCGCCTCCAGCGCCAGCTGGCGCGTCGGAGCGCCCCACGTCCGACCGTAGACCCAGCGCGGCGCCTCCACCGCAGCCTGGACGTCCAGCCCGAGATCCACGACGCTGGTCGTCAGCGCCACCAGGGTCTGCGGCTGCCCTTCGCCGCCCATCGTCCCCGCCACCAGGACCGGCTTCCCGTCGCGGAGGTACATGAAGGGGGTGAGCGTGTGGAAGGGGCGCTTGCCGGGCGCCAGGGCGTTCGGGTGGGCGGCGTCGAGCGTGAAGCCGGCGCCGCGGTTCTGGAGCACCACGCCGGTCTCCCCCGCGATCACGCCCGAGCCCCACTCGTGGTAGAGGCTCTGGATCAGCGAGACGCAGTTCCCGGCCGCGTCGGCGGTGACGCACGCGATCGTGTCTCCGCGGTCGATGCCCGACTCGACGGGGCCCGGCGCGGCGCGGTCCATGCCGATGCGTTGGCCACGCTCGCGGAGATAGGTCGGGTCCAGGATCTGCCGCACGGGCACGGCACAATGCTCCGGATCGGCCAGCCAGCGGTCGCGATCGCCGAACGCCAGCTTGGTGGCTTCGACGAGGAGGTGAACGTAGTCGGCCGGCTGGCGCGCGCGGTCGGGCACGGCGACGCCGTCCAGCAAGCCCAGGACCGCGAGGGCCACCAGTCCCTGGCAGGGCGGCGGGACCGAGGCGGCGAGGCCGCCACGGTACGGCACCGTGACCGGATCGGCCCAGCGCGCGCGGTGCACCGCGAGATCCGCCGCGCGGAGCGGGCTGCCCACCGCCTCGCACGCGCGGCCGATCTCCCGGGCGAGGGCGCCCTCGTAGAAGGCGCGGCCGCCCTCGCGCGCGAGCCGGTCGAGCGTGCGGGCCAGCTGGGGCTGGGCCAGCGAGCGGCCCGCCGGGAGCGCCGTGTCACCGTCGAGATAGGTGGCGCGGAACGCGCCGAGTGCGGGATCCCGCCCGGTGAGGAGGTCTGTGGCGCCGGCGGTGACGCGCGCCTGACACGGCGAGACGGGAATGCCGTCGGCCGCGTGGCGGGTCGCCGCCTCGAGGAGGTCGCCCCAGGCGACCGCCGAGCCGAGCCGCTCCCGGCTGAATCGATGCGCGGTCCACAGGCCGTCGACGGCGCCGGGCACGGTGAGCGCGGCGAGCGGGCCCCGGGTCGGGATCTGGGCGAGGCCGTGGCCGCGGTACAGCTCCGGCGTCGCGGCCATCGCCGCCGCGCCCGCCGCCTGGAGCGCGGCGAGCCGTCGGGCTCGCCCGTCCCAGATGAGCCAGAAGCTGTCGCCGCCGAGGCCCGTCATGTGGGGATAGACGACGGCCAGCGTCGCGCCGACGGCGACCGCGGCGTCGACCGCCGTGCCGCCGCGTCGAAGCGTTTCCAGGCCGGCGATGGTCGCGAGGGGATGCGGTGAGGCGACGATCCCGCGGCGCCCGAGGGCGGCGGGCCAGCGGGTCTCAAGCATCGGGCCGGGTGGGCTCCTCGCCCTTGCGGGGCACGGCGATCCCGTAGGCCTTCAGCTTTCGCCAGAGGTTCACGCGCCCGATGCCCAGCGCCTCCGCCGTGCGCGTGATGTTCCACTCGTGGGCGCGCAGCTCGCCCAGGATGAACGCCCGCTCGAACGCGTCCCGCGCCTCGCGCAGGCTCTGGGCGCCGGCCGCCGCGGGCGTGGCCTGGGCCTCGCGTGCCCGAATCGGAGGCGGCAGGTCCTCGGGGGCGATGACGTCGCGGGACGTCATGATCACGAGCCGCTCGACCATGTTCCGCAGCTCCCGCACGTTCCCCGGCCAGTCGTAGACCATGAAGTATCCGAGCGCCTCGCCCGAGAGCGTCTTCTGACGCTTCCCGTACTCCGCCGAGAAGGCGCGCAGGAAGTGCTCGATGATCAGCGGGATATCCTCGCGGCGGCGACGGAGCGGCGGGACCTCGATGGGGATGACGTTCAGCCGGTAGAACAGGTCCTCGCGGAATCGCCCCTGCGCGATCAGCTCCGGGAGAGCCTGGTTCGACGCGGCGATCACCCGGACGTCGACCCGGATGGGCTCGTGCCCGCCGATGCGCTCCACCGTCTGCTCCTCGAGGACCCGGAGCACCTTGGCCTGCGTCTTGAGCGACATGTCCCCGATCTCGTCGAGGAAGATGGTGCCGCCGATCGCCAGCTCGAACTTGCCCCGGCGGCGAGTCATCGCCCCGGTGAAGGCGCCCTTCTCGTGGCCGAAGAGCTCCGACTCGATCAGGTCGTCCGGAATGGCCGCGCAGTTCACCTCGACGAAGGGCTGCTCGCGCCGGGCCGACAGCGCGTGGATGGCGCGCGCCACCAGCTCCTTGCCCGCGCCGTTCTCGCCGAAGATGAGCACCCGCCCGTTCGTCGGCGCGGCGGTGGCGATCTGGCGGCGGAGCTCCACCACGGGCGCGGTGGTGCCGATGATCTCGTGGGCCCGCTCGATGCGCTCCCGGAGCTGCCGGTTCTCGCGCTCGAGCCGGGCGTGCTCGAGCGCGCGCTCGATCACGAGGAGGGTCTTCTCGAGCGACAGAGGCTTCTCGACGAAGTCGTAGGCGCCGAGCTTCGTCGCCTTGACGGCGGTCTCGATCGTCCCGTGGCCCGAGATCATCACCACCGGGAGCTCGGGCCACTGCCGCTTGATGGCGGCGAGGATCTCGATGCCGTCGATCTCCGGCAGCCAGATGTCGAGGATGACGAGGTCGGGCACCTCCTCGCCGATCCGGGCGAGCGCCTCTCGGCCGTTCGGCACCGCGTGTGGCCGGTAGCCCTCGTCGCCGAGGATGCCGGACAGCGTCGCGCGGATCCCCCGCTCGTCGTCCACGACCAGGATGCGCTCGCTCGCCATGGCCCCCTCGCGTCCGTCAGGCCAGGCCCGGCGGGCGCGGCGCCATCGCGTCGAGCGCGGAGGCCGGGACCGCCGGGGCGCTCCCGCGCAGGACCGGGAGGTCGATGACGAACCGGGTGCCCCGCGGACGGTTGTCCTCGACGCGGATCCGCCCGCCGTGGTCGGACACGATCTGGTGCACGATCGGGAGGCCGAGCCCCATCCCGGTCGTCTTCGTCGAGAAGTACGGGAGGAACACGCGGTCCCGGAGATCGGCGGGGATCCCGGCCCCGTTGTCGCGGACCTCGACCTGGACCTGCTCCCCGGCCCCCCATCGAGCCGCGATGACGATCTCGGTCGCGCCCGCCTCCACGGCGTTGTCCACCAGGTTCAGGACGGCCCGCTTCAGCTGGTCGCCGTCGGCGTCGATGGTCGGCAGCTCGCCGTCGAAGTCCCCACGGATGCGCACCGTCGGGTGCGTCTCGCCGTAGAGCCCGACGACGCTCTCCAAGAGGCGCGGGAGGTCGGTGGGCTTCGGGGCGAGGCTGGGCATGCGCGCAAAGCGCGAGAACTCGTCGACCAGGCGCCGGAGGCCCTCGACCTCGCCGATGATCGTCGCGGTGCACTCCTCGAGAAGGCCCCCGTCGTCGGGCAGCCGGGCCGCCAGGCGGCGCCGGAGCCGCTGGGCGGAGAGCTGGATCGGCGTGAGCGGATTCTTGATCTCGTGGGCGATCCGCTGGGCCACCTCTCGCCAGGCGGCCAGCCGCTGGGCAGCCAGGAGCTCGGTGAGGTCGTCGAAGACCAGCACGATGCCGAGGTGCTCGCCCTCGGGGCCGCCGAGCGCGGTGAGGCTCGCGAGCAGCGTGAGGTTCTTGCCGTCGAGCGGGACCTGGAGCTCGCGCTCGACCGTGCCCGCCCGCAGCCGCTCCATCCGCTGCATGAGCGTCACCAAATCCCGGTACGGCGGCCCGCCGAACGCCACCGCGAAGTGCCGGCCGACCGTCGCGGCCGGCGCCAGGGCGAGCATCCGGCTGGCCGCCCGGTTCACGGTCGTCACGATGCCCGCGGCGTCCGTCGACACCACGCCCGTCGCCACGGCCTCGAGCACGGTCTCGGTGTACTGGCGGCGCTCGCTGAGCTCCGCATGCTTGGACTGGAGGTCGCCGTAGGCCAGCTCCAGCTGCGCCTTCGACGACTTGAGATCCTGCGTCATCTGGTTGAACGACTCCACCAGAATGCCGACCTCGTCGTCGGCCTGGGCGGTGACCCGGTAGTCGAGGTTCCCCGCGGCCACCTCGCGCGTCCCGTGAGCCAGGAGCTGGATCGGCACGGTGATGCCGCGGGCGAGGTAGAGCCCGAACCAGGTGACCGAGAACACGATCACCAAGGTCATCAGGAGGAACAGGAGGATGTAGATGCCCTTGATCGGCTGCCGCAGGAGCTTGAGCTGCTTGTACTCCTGGAAGGCCTGGGCGATGCTGCGCACCTGCGCCTCGAGCCGCTGGGGGACGTGGATCGAGACCACCGCGGCGCCGACCACCTTCGGCGGCTCGCCCGGAGCCACCAGGGGCACCATGCCCTGGATGAGGTCGCCGGTCGAGATCTCCCGGCGCGTCGAGAGCTCCCGCCCGGCCAGGGCCATTCGGACCTGCTCGGAGTTGACCGCCGTCTCGCGCGAGGGAATCAGGACCGGGTCGTTCACGTGGACGATCTCGAGGCCTCCCGCGCCGTACACGGCGACGCCGGCCAGGCCGAACTGCTCGGCCTGCTCCTGGAGGAACTCGATCAGCTCCTCGCGGCGGTCCTCGGCCAGCAGGCCCTCGCGCGTCAGCGTGCGAGCGACGTACTGGCCGTGACGGACGGTCTCGTCCTGGACGCGCTCGTAGAAGGTCTGCGCCACGCGCATCGACTCGTCGAGCGGGCGCTCGACCTGAATCTGGAACCATCCTTCGATCGAGGTGTTGATGAGATTCGACGCGATCAGGAAGATCAGGATCGCCGGCGCCAGGGCGAGCGACAGGAACGCGGCGACGAGCTTGGTCTTGAAGCGAGAGCCGAGGATCTTGTGGCGCCGCTCGAACCACAGCTTCACGAGATTGCGGAACAACAGGATCAGGAGCAGCAGGAAGACGATCAGGTTCAGGTTGAAGAGCGCGATGACGACGACGTTGGACGCGACCGGGATGTCCGGCATCCGGATCCCGACCTGGACGGCCGTCGCCGCCACCAGGATGAAGAGCACGCCGGCGATGATGATGAGGTTGCGCTTGCGCTTCTCGCGATCGTCGGGGGGCCGGACGGGCGGCGCCAGACCGGGCGTCATCGACGGGCCCGGCGCCGGCGGACGCTCGGCCGGAGCGGGCCCCGGCGGGGTGATCGGACCGTTGACCGGAGGGAGACCTTCGGCCTGGGAGGGCGTCCCCTCGACGGGCGGCGGACGACGGTCGCCGAGCGCGCTCACGAGGCGACCCGGGTTCGGCTCATCGCACCCGCCGGAGGGTGAGGAGCGGCGTCTGCTCCCAAGGAGTCTCCGCCCGCGACGACACGAAGGGCATGATCCGGGACACGGAAGAATCGGGCGCCCCGGAGCGGACCTCGGCCCGCACCCGTACGTAGTAGAGCTCGTCCAGGTTCAGGTGACCCATGGGCGTGACCTTGAAGCCGCGGATCTCCGACAGCACGCGCTCGGCCTCCCAGACCTCACGCGTGACGTAGGGCTCGCGCTCCTCGCCCTGGACGGGGGAGACCCGGAACTCCTTGGTGAGGACATCGTAGACGACCTGCCGCTCGACGAGCTTCGCAACCACCCGCCGATCCACCCACCACGAGTTGTACTGCCAGAGCTCGAGCTGGAACCGCACGGTGGCCGGGATCCCGGTGCCGAGCCCCTCCACGATCCCGTCGGGCATGGCGCCCAACAGGACCAGGCTGACCAGCAAAGTGCTGTCGGAATTGGTGACAACCAGGTTCGAGATCCGGAATGGTCCTCCGGCACCCGTCGCCGGGCTCGTTGCCAGCAGGAGCCCCAGCCCGACCGCCAGGACCTCGGTCGGCCAGCGCCGCCTGGACATAGCAGATCATTATAGCGCCGGGCCTTCGGGCGGGTGCGCCGCACAGAGGCGGCGGGCAGCGGTCGGGAGGCGGCGGATCCGCCCCTTTCAGTGGGTGGCGACGCGTGGGCGCCGCCGGGTCGCGCCCTCCCAGGGCGCCTCGACATGAACGGCCGGACGGCGGGGCACGGCGTCCTCCCATCGGCGCGATGCCTTCACGAGTTCCCGGACCAGGAGGTGGTTCAAGGCGTGCCCGGCATTCCGGGCGACGACGTGACCCTGCACCGAGCGGCCGACCAGGGCGAGGTCCCCGATCACGTCGAGGATCTTGTGGCGGACGAACTCGTCCTCGAACCGGAGGGCGCCGTTTAGGATCCGCTCCTGCCCGACGACCACCGCGTTGGACAGCGACCCGCCGAGGGCCAGGCCCTGCTGGCGGAGCAGCTCGAGGTCCTTGAGGAAGCCGTACGTCCGGGCCGGCGCAAGCTCCTCGACGAAGACGCGCTCGGTCGGCACGAACGAGGCGACCTGCACGCCCACGACCGGGTGCGTGTGGTCGAGCGTGTAGCTGATGCGGAAGTCCGGAGCCGGGAGGAGCTGGATCCAGCGGTGCTCGTCGCCCACCCGCACCGGCTCGACCACGCGCAGGGGTGCGGGCCGGACCGCGACTTGCGTCTCGCGGCCCGCCGCATAGAGCAGTGCCACGAACGGCGCCGCGCTGCCATCCATGGCCGGGAGCTCCGGCCCATCGAGCTCGATCAGGAGGTTGTCGATGCCGAGGCCCCGCACGGCCGCCAGCAGGTGCTCGACCGTCTGGATCTGGATCCCGTCGGCGCCGATGGTGGTCGCGTAGTGACCGTTCAGGAGCGATTCCGGCAGCACGGGCACGGACACACGGTCGGGTCCGACGACGAAGACGACTCCATGGTCCGGAGGAGCGGGGGCCAGCGTCATGGACACGGTGACGCCGGTGTGGAGCCCCACGCCGTCGCACCGCACCGGCTTCCGAATCGAGGTCTGGAGCTCCATCGGTCAGGGGCCCTCCGGTCCCAGGGCGCCCATTAGAGCAAGAGGAGTGCCACGGAAGGCCCGGCTGAGGCGGCGGCGCAAGTGCCCGGAATCGCAGGCGCTGGAAGGACTCTCTGGCACCGCCATTATGAGTCGTTCGTCAATCGTTGCACTGGATCAGCATTGTGACAGGCCGAATGTTACGGTTGCGAAACAGGCGTCAGATGTCGAGTATCACGCGCGCGCTGACGCGGCCCGCACTCTCCGTGACCTCGAGGCCGTGAAAGGTCGCGGCCTTCACGAGGGTCCCGCGGGGATGACGGGCGGGATCCACCGGCTCCCCGTGGAGAATGCCGTGAATGAACGCGCCCGTCACCTGGGGCGGCTCCAGGTCGTGGATGACGAAACCCTCGAGGTCGTGAACGTAGAGGCACTCGTTCAGCCAGTTCACCAGGAGCGCCTCGACCCCGCCGCCTCGGGCGGCGACCTCGCGGGTCTCCCGGGGCGCGACCGCCTGCGTGGGCACGATCAGGTCGAACACGCCCAGCGCGCACTGCCGGAAGCATCCCGCCAGCGTCTCCGCCCACGCGTGGACGCCGACGTCCGCCGCCACGTCGAAGTACTCGTAGCCCTCACCGCTCACGGGGGAGCAGCGTCCACGAGGGACTTGGCCGGCCCTCCCAGGTCGCCGAAGCGGTACTGGGCGAGCGCGAGGGCCACCAGCCCCGCGGACTCGGCGCGGAGTATCCGTGGCCCCAGGCTGACCGGCCGCGCCCCCACCCCCTCGGCGCGGGCGACCTCCTCCGGCGTGAATCCCCCTTCGGGGCCCACCAGGAGAAGAAGACGCGCGGGCCGGCACGTGGGCGGCGCGGCCTCATCGAGCGTCGGGCCCCCGCCTTCCCAGCACACCAGGGCGAGATCGTGCCCCTGCGCCTCGCCGACCGCATCGGCGAAGCTCCGGGGCCGCTCGACGATCGGGACCACCACGCGGCCGCTCTGCTTCACGGCCTCGCGGGCGATACGCTCCCATCGCCGGTGCGGCGCGGCGCCGGGCGCGGGCCGCGCAACCACGCGCGCGGTCTCCATCGGGACGATGCGCGTCACGCCGAGCTCGGTCGCCTTCTGGACGAGCCAGGCCATCCGATCTCCCTTGAGGATCGCCTGGGCCAGCGTGATCGCGCACGGAGACTCGCGGCCGGGTGCGGTCCGCGCCTCGATGCTCCCCCAGGCGCTCCGACCGTCGAGCGCCGCGAGCCGGACGGTGTACAGCTGACCGGTACCGTCCGTCGCGTCGACCAGGTCTCCGGGCCGCAAGCGGCGCACGAGGCCCAGGTGGCGCGCCTCCTCGGCCTCGAACCGGACGCGATCTCCGCTGACGGCCTCGGGGCGAACGAACACACGGGGCCGCTGAGCGTCAGACGGCGCGCGCTTGTCCGAGCCGCGGCCCACGCTCATCCCCCGCGGCGCAGCAGGAGACTGGCCCATCCCTCGTGCTCGGCGAGCTCGACGAGCCAGCACCCGGTAGCCGCGAACGCCCCGGCCACCGCCGGGACCTCGGCGGCCAGCAGCCCGCCAGCGATCAGCTGGCCCCCGGGCGCGACCAGGCTCACGAGCCTGGGCGCCAGGGCGACGTGCGCCGCCGCCAGGAGGTTCGCAAGGACGAGCGGAGCCGCCTCCGTCCACGACTCGACCGACGCGAGCGTCGCGCGCACTCCTCCCGCCACGCCGTTGCGCCGGGCGTTCTCGGCCGTCGCCGCCACCGCGTCCGGGTCCAGGTCGATCGCATCCACGCGCGCGACGCCGAGCCGGGCGGCGGCGATGGCGAGGACGCCCGATCCGCACCCCGCATCGAGGACGTGCGCGACGCGGCCGTCGGCGAGCGCGCGCTCGAGGAGCTCGAGACAGCTTCGGGTCGAGCCGTGGCCTCCGGTCCCGAACGCGCGCCCGGGTTCGATCAGGACGACCACACGCCCACCGTCGGTGGGCGAGGCTGGCGCGTCCCACGGCGGGCAGACGAGGAGCCGCCGTCCTACCGGCACCGGCCGGAAGTGGGCCCGCCACGCGTCGGCCCACGGCTGAGGGGCGAGCGGGGCGACCACGATCTCCGCCGCCGTCCCCGGCACCTCGAGCGCGGCAAGCTCCTCCAGGTAGTGGCGGAGGGCCCCGGTCAGCGCGCCCGCCTCAGCGCCCGGCGGAAAGAAGGCCCGGAGCGTCGCCCCGGCGGCCGCGGCCTCCTCGACGACGCCGACGGCGCCCAGCTCCCACAGGCGATTCGTGATCACCTCGGCCACCTCGGCGGCATCGGCCGCGAGCGTCACGGTCAGCTCCCAGAAGAGCGCAGCCGGGTCGGCGGCCTGCGGCAGCACGCCCGTAGCCTACCGCCCGGCGACGACCTTGTCCCGGACAATCTCCCGCGGCGGCGCGGCGAAGCTCGGGAACCCCCCGTCCCCTCCTGTAGAATCACCGGCAACCCTCCATGACGTCGGCGAGATGGCGCGCGCGGGTCGACTGGCTGCTCAGCCCGGCGGAGGCCCCCCGGTTCCCCCAGTGGGTCGCCAGCACCCTGCTCATCGGCCTCATCCTGACGAGCGCGATCGCGATCGTGCTCGAGACTCTGGAGGATGCCGTCCAGCGGTTCGGCCCCCTGTTCCACCTGATCGAGGCGGTCACGGTCGCGGTGATGGTGGTCGAGTACCTGCTCCGTCTCTGGGCGGCGCCGGAGCGCGAGGCGATGGGGGCCCGGCGCCCCTGGAGCGCGCGCCGCCGCTACGCCACGTCCTTCGTCGGCATCGTCGATCTGATCGCCGCCCTGCCGGCGCTCGCCGCGCTGATCGTCCCGATTCCCGTCGACGCCCTCCGGCTGCTCCGGCTCCTGCGGCTCCTCAAGCTGGCCCGCTACACGCCGGCCCTCTCCCTCTTCGCCGCCGTGATGCGGAACGAGAGCCGCCCGCTCCTGGCGACCCTGCTGGTCGTCGCGGTGCTCCTCGTCATCGAGTCGGCCATCATGTACATGCTCGAGCGTGACGCGCAGCCCAAGGTGTTCGCCAGCATTCCCCACGCGATGTGGTGGGCCATCGTCACGATCGCGACCGTCGGGTACGGCGACATCTTCCCCATCACCCCGACCGGTAAGATCTTCGGCGGCGCCATCATGGTCATCGGCATCGCCCTCTTCGCGGTCCCGGCGGGCATCCTGGCCACCGGCTTCGCGAGCGAGATCCGGAAGCGCGACTTCGTCGTGACCTGGCAGACCGTCGCCAGCGTCCCCCTGTTCAGCGGCCTCGACGCGTCGCGGATCGCGGAGATCGCGCGGCTCCTCAAGCGCCAGGTCGTGCCGGCTCAGTACGCGGTGGTCCGGCGCAGCGACCCGGCCGACGCCATGTTCTTCATCATGGCGGGCGAGGTCCAGGTCGACGTCGCGCCGGCGCCCGTCAAGCTCGGCCGCGGCCAGTACTTCGGCGAGATCGGCCTCATCCGCGACACCGTGCGCACGGCCACGGTCACCACGCTGAGCGAGTGCCAGCTCCTCTCGCTGGACGTCGCCGATTTCCGCCGCCTCCTCGAGAGCAACCCGAGCCTCAAGGCGACCATCACGCGAACCGCGGAGGAGCGCCTCGGTGTCCTCATGGCCGGCCAGCTCAGGACCGGGCAGCCCGTCCCGGCGTCGGACGATCTGCCGTTCGTCGGGCCGACGGGCTAAGCCGGCCGGCTCCGCGATCTCGTCCACCGATGGATCGGCATCCGTGAGCCGGAGCGCGCGATTCGGGCACCGTCGCCGTGGCGGAGCATGCGGCGCGACGCGGGGGCGCGGGCTAGGCCCCGGACTGCGCCGCGGGCTGGCGGCGGTCCTGCTCGCCCTCGTCGCGCCGGCCCTGGCCGCCGCCCAGCGGGTGGATCGCGACCGCGAGATCCGGCCGCTCTATGACCCTCTCCTGGGCATGGACCCGAGCGGCCGAATCCCGAGAGTCCCCCTGCCGGAGGACTTGCCCAACCCCGACCGCTGGCGCTACATCCCCGAAGGCCGGATCATGCCCGGGAACGTCTTCCAGCGCCTGTTCGTCTCGAGCTTCATCTCGCCGCAGTTCTTCTTCCGGGAGGACGTCGGGTTCGGCGGCGGGATCGCCATCACCGACATCGACTTCCGCGAGCGGCGGCGCCGTGAGTTCCTGGGAGCGTTCCTCACCTACACGACGGAGGGGCAGGAGCGCTACCGGCTCGTCTGGCGCCGCTGGCTCCATCACCGGGAGATTCCCGAAGGCGGCGTCGCCATCGAGGAGCGGAGCTTCGTCGCGGCCTCGGGCGGCTACCAGCGGACCCTCACGCGTCGCTTTTTCGGGCTCGGGCCCGACACGCCGGAAAGCGCCGAGTCGAGCTTCACGGACGAGATGTCCGACGCGGGGGCGCGGGCCGATCTCGCGCTGCCCGGGCCCGGCGGCGACTGGATCGTCACGGTCGGCATCCGGGGGGAGCATCACAACCTCGCGCGAGGCCACGTGTCCGGCGTCCCCAGCACGGACGAGGCGTTCCCCACGCTCTTCGAGGATGCCGACGGCCGGAGCGCCGTCTATCTCACGGGCGGGATCCGGTACGACACGCGCGACAGTCAGCACCAGCCCTACGGCGGCTGGCGCGTCGGCCTGGTGGCGGAATCGGCCCCCTGGCAGAGCGACGGCAGCCTGGGGGCGGTCCTCACGGCGTACGGCAGCATCGTCTTCCCGGTGCCGCCCCTCTTCCACTCGGGCGGCGACGCCCATGAAGAAAACCCGCCGACCGACACGATCGCGCTGGGCTTCCACGTGGACACGACGGTCGGCGACCTCCCCTTCTACGACCTGCCGAGCCTGGGCGGCGGGTCGACCCTCCGAGGGTACATCGCGAATCGCTTCACGGACGATTCGGCCTGGCACGCCGTGGCCGAGTACCGCTTCTGGGTGATCCCGCGCGGATTCCGGATCACGCGAACCATCCGGGTCGAGCGGGTCGGACTGGCGCTCTTCGGTGAGCTGGGGACGGTCGCGCCGAGCCTCGGAGACCTTCCCACCGCCACCGTCCACGCGAGCTACGGCGTCGGCCTCCGGATCTCGCTCGAGCGGGTGGCCATGTTCCGGACGGACCTCGGATTCTCGGACGAGGGCATGAACCTGACGATCGGGTTCGGCCTGAGCTTCTGACCGCTCGCCTCCCCTTACCCCGCCCGGACCCTTCTGCTACCCTAGGCCGCACGCACGCATGGCCACGCCCACGCGATCCGGCACCGAGCCATGGAGATCCTGAGCGCTCGCCACGGCGACACGCTCGTCCTGAGCCCGCACGGGCGCATCGACCACGCCGGTGCCGAGGGCTTCAAGACGGCGCTGGCGCCTCATCTCGCCGAATCGGGGCCCGGGCGCCCGATCGTGCTCGATCTCGGCGCGGTCGACTACATCGCCAGCATCGGTCTCCGCGTCCTCATGCTCGCCTCCCGACAGGCCCGCGCCCAGGGCGGGACCGTCGCCGTCGCCGCGCTCCAGCCGCTGGTGAAGGAGATCTTCGAGATCAGCAAGTTCACCCTGGTGTTCCCCTGCTTCCCGACCGTGGCCGCGGCGCTCGCCGCCCCGCCGGGGCCGGGCGCGGGGGCGCGATGACCCGCGCGACGCGTCGTCCGTCCGGGCGGCCCTGATGCTGATCCGCTTCTGGGGCACCCGCGGCTCACTCCCGGCGCCGCTGGGCACGATCGGCCTGCGTCAGAAGCTCGTCCGGGCGCTCTTCGGGGCGGCCGGCCGGCGGCTCGACTCCGAGGAGGCGGCCCAGCGCTACGTCGAGCGGGAGCTGGACTTCGAGACCTCCCACACGTTCGGCGGCAACACCTCGTGTGTCCAGATCGAGGGACGCGGCGACGAGTACGTCATCTGCGACCTCGGATCCGGCGCCCGGGAGTTCGGGCTCAGCGCCATGGCCGCCCGCCGGCCGGGCACGCCGCAGGTCTTCAACGTCTTCATGTCGCACCTCCACTGGGACCACATTCAGGGCTTCCCCTTCTTCGTCCCCGCCTACATCCCAGGCAACCGGATCCGCATCCACGGCTGCCACGAGGAGCTGGAGGCGGCGTTCCACCGCCAGCACGGCGCGCCGAGCTTCCCGGTGGATTTCGGCCAGCTGGGATCGACGATCGAGTTCGTCCGGCTGGTTCCCGGCGAGTCCTACGAGGTCGCGGGACTCCGGGTGACCGCGAAGCGGCAGTTTCACTCGGGCGACTCGTATGCGTACCGGTTCGAGCGCGACGGCAAGGTCGTGATCTACTCCACCGATTCCGAGCACAAGCTCGACGACGCCGCGACCGCCGAGGCGTTCGCCGACTTCTTCCGCGACGCCGACCTCGTCATCTTCGACGCGATGTACTCCCTGGCCGACGCGTTCTCGATCAAGGAGGACTGGGGCCACTCGAGCAACGTCGTCGGCGTGGAGCTCTGCCAGATGGCCGGCGTCCGGCACCTCTGTCTCTTCCATCACGAGCCGGCCCACGACGACGAGCGGTTGACCGCCATCTGGCGCGAGGCGGAGCGCCTCGAAGAGCTGACGCGGGGTGAGCGCCCGCTCCGCATCACGGCCGCCTACGACGGGCTCGAGCTCCGGGTCTGACGGCCCCGAGCGCGGGCGCGAGCGCGTGGCGACCGAGGGCGCGCCCGGAGGGGCTGCGCGCATCCCGCCCACGGGGCGCGAGGATCCCACGCCCGCGCGACGGGGGGCGGCCTGGCTTCGCCGGGAGCGCATGGTGTCTGCGCTCGCGCTCCTCGTCCTCACGGGCCTGCTCCTCGGTCGGGGCCCCGACGCCCGGCTGCGCGGCATCTGGTCCGACCTCTGCCAGCGGCTCGAGCCGCGCGCCCGGATCTCGGAGCCGGCGGTCATCGTGGCCGTGGACGACCGAAGCCTCCGGCGGTACGGCCAGTGGCCCTGGCCTCGTCAGCTCTTGGCCGAGCTCGTCGACCGGGTCCGAGGGGCCAAGCCTGCGGCGATCGGCCTGAACCTCCTGTTCCCCGAGGCGGACGGCTTCTCGGGCGAGAGCCTCGTGGCGCGGCTCCCCGGCCTCGGCGAGCGCACGGCGGCGTTGGTGGCGTCGCTGCCCGACGGCGACCAGGTGCTCGGTCAAGCCCTGGTGGGCGCGCCGAGCGTGATCGGACTGGCCGGCCTCGACGGGCCGGCCGCCGGCGTGACTCCGGGTCGCTTCACGCCGGCCGTGGTTCGCGGCGACGATCCGGTGGCGTGGATCCGCCGCTATCGGAGCGCGCTCCGGAGCGTCCCCCCCATCGACGAAGCCGCCGCGGGGCGCGCGCTGCTGAGCGCCGCCGACGCCGGCGCCGGTGTCGTCCGCCGGCTGCCGCTGGTGGCCGCCGTCGGCGACACGATGGTCCCCGGCCTGGGGATCGAGATGATCCGGATCGCGGCCGGGGCGCCGGCATTCTCCGTCCGGAGTGACCGGAGCGGCGTGCGCGCCGTGGGAGCCGGGGACGTCTGGATCCCCGCCGAATCCGACGGGACCATGTGGATCCATTTCACGCCGCACGACGAGGACCGGTTCATCTCGGCGGCGACCGTCTTCGCGGGCAATGTTCCCCGGGAGCGGTTCGAGCGGAAGCTGGTCCTCGTCGGGGTGACCGCGCTGGGAGTCGGGGATCAGCATCTCACGCCGCTGGGCGAGTGGATTCCCGGCGTCGAGGTGCACGCTCAGGCGCTGGAGAACATGTTCGACGGCCGCGCGCTGGTGCGGCCGCGTTGGGCGGCGTGGGCCGAGGCCCTGGGCCTCATGCTGGCCGGCGCGCTCGTGATCGTCCTCACCCCGGTGATGGGTGGTGGCCGCGCTGCCCTCCTGGCCCTCGGCCTCGGAGTCGGGCTCTTGGGCGGGAGCTTCGCGATGTACCGCCAGCTCGGCTGGCTCCTGGACGGCCTGACGCCGGCGCTCGGCCTGGGGCTCGTCTACACCGCGACCCTCGGCGGCGCCCTGGCCGAGGCCGATCGGCAGCGGCGAGCGCTCCGGCAGCGGCTTCAAGAGGAGCGCGAGGCCGCGGCCCGGCTCGCCGGCGAGCTTGAGGCCGCCCGGCGCATCCAGCTCGGGCTCCTCCCGCGGCCCGAGTCGGCGTTCCCCGGCGAAGGGCGATTCCGCGTCTCGGCGGTGATGGAGCCGGCGCGTGTGGTCGGCGGGGACCTGTTCGACTTCTTCCTCCTCGACGGAGACCGGCTCCTGTTCCTGGTGGGCGACGTGTCGGGCAAGGGGCTGCCCGCGAGCCTGTTCATGGCCGCGACGAAGGCGTTCTACCGGAGCATCGCGATGCGCCACGCCGCCGAGCTCGCCGCGACCATGCGAGAGGCGAATGCCGAGCTAGGCCGGGACAACCCGGAGGCCTTCTTCGTGACCTTGGCCGCGGTCGTCCTCGACGTGAACACGGGACGACTGTGGCACTGCAATGCGGGGCACGAGGCGCCGTGGCTCGTCCGGCCGGGGACCCGCGAGATCGAGCGTCTGGAGGGCGGCGGCGGCCCTCCGCTCTGCGTCCTCGACGACTTCCCCTATGAGACGGCCGCCGCGCGGCTCCAGCCCGGCGAGACCGTGCTCCTGGTCACGGATGGCGTCACCGAGGCGGACGGCCCGCGCGGGGACCTCTTCGGCACTCCGCGCGTCACGGCGATCCTGGCGGGCGCCGCCCAGACGCCGGCGCGCGCGGAGCCCGCGCGACTGGTTGCCGACCTGGTGGGCGCCTTGCGCGCATTCCGCGGGCCGGTCGAGCCGGCCGACGACGTCACGCTCCTGGCCGTCCAGTGGCTCGGCCCGGCCGGGACGTCCGAGCCCGCCGGCGCCACCCTCAACGCACGGTGATCTCGACGCGCCTGTTTCGAGGCTCGGCCACGCCATCCGGCGTCGGCACCAAGAGCTCGCGCTTGCCTCGGCCCACGGCCGTGATCCGGTCGGACGGGATGCCCCGGGCGACCAGGAGCGCGCTGACCCGCTCGGCGCGCCGGAGCGAGAGCGCATCGTTGTACTGGTCCGTTCCAACGGCGTCGGTGTGGCCCGCCACAGTCAGCTCCGGCGCCGGCCGGGTCGCGATCGCGCGGAGGACCTCCTCCACGAGCGCCTGGGACTCGGGCGTGAACTGGTCGGTCGCCTCGACGAAGTAGAGGATGAACGTGACGGGCCGGGGCGGCGCGATCGCGAGCGCGGCGGCGAAGACCGCCTGCACCTCGTCGGGCGTCGCCCGTCCCGCCTCGAGCCCGCCCGCGCCGGTGCGCGCGCTCGCGTACGCGGTATCCAGCACGATCTCGCGCCCGCCTTCCTGGACGACGACGGCTCCCGGCGCGCTCCCCTGGCGGGGCAGGAGCACGATGAGGTCGGCGCGCGGTGGGGGTGTCGGCGGAGGCGGCGCCGGAGCCGGCGGCGGGACGCGGGGGGCCGCGCACCCGGCCAGAAGGGTGCCCGCGAGGATGAAGCCGGAGAGGAGCCGCCGCCCGCCGCTACGGCGAGCCGTCGCTCGCACGAACGACGAACTCCGTGCCTCGGACGCCGAGGATCGCCGCCGGCGTCTTGACCCGCATGCTATCGGGCGCCTGCTTGGCGATGCGGCCCGAGACGACGGCGAGGGTGCCCTTCGTCAGCGCCGCCTCGAGGACCCCAGGCTTGACGCCGTCGTAGACGAATCGCTCGACCGCGAGCACGCTGTTCGGCCCGGCGGACAGGAGGGTGTCGTCCGCCAGCGTCACCCCGACCGCTCCGTCGGGGCCCGTCACGAGAACGTCGGCTTGCCACACGCCGCTCCCGACGAGCGCCGGCTGCGGCTGCCCAGCGCGCTCGATGTGCACCGCACCCTTGACGGTCTTGATCCGGCCCACGTCCTGCGCCTCGGCCTCCCCGCTCGCCAGCAACGCGAGCGCCGTTCCGAGGATCGTCACGAGGATTCGTCCGGTTGGTGTCCGCATCGCCCCTCCTCCTGGTCGGGCTGTCCGCGAGACCAGGCCCCCGATAATACCCCGGGGAGCCCGGCCGGGGCCACGCTCCCCGCGCGCCGCTGACCATGCGGTCGGAGGCGACGTTCCGGAGCCGACTCGCGGCCTTCGCGGAGGTGCGGGGCTGGGCGGAGGCGTTCGGTGCCGCCGTGGGCGCCGACCGCGGCGCCGTCCTGCGGCTGGTCCTCGTGCTGGAAGAGCTCTTCACGAACACGGTGACGCATGGCTATGCCGGCCGCGACGACGGCCCGATCTGGGTCACGCTCGCGAGCCGGGACGGCAGCATCGAGGTGACGTACGAAGACGCCGGCCCAGCCTTCGATCCGTTCGCCCCGAGACCTTCGGTTCCCACCGATCTCCAGGGCTCGACCGGGGAGGTAGGCGGGCTCGGCCTCGCGCTCGTACAAGGCCTGGCGGTGAGGCCGCGTTACGCCCGTGTCGACGGGCGAAACCAGATCACGCTCGCGGTACCCTCGGAGGACCCGCCGGCGCCGGCGGCACCGCGCTGAGCGACGGCCGGACGACGGTCAGGCCCTGGAGGTCGGCTGCGTAGGGGTGCGCCCGTCGCGCGACCGCCTCGATCTCGGGGCCATCGAGCTCGTCGCAGCGCTCCCCCGCGACTCCAGCCGCGGAGCCCCACGTCGCTCGCATCCGCGCCGTCGAGCGCCGCCGCGGCCTCGAACTGCCGGAAGGGGCGAGGAGAAGCGCCATCGGAGCTCTCGCGCGAGGCCTCAGGCGAGCACGGCCGAGCGGGACGGGACGGTCGAGCCGGGCCCATCCTCAGGGGCTGAAGATCTCGTGGACGTCGCTGTACGAGCCGCCGGGCTGCGGCCCGCCCGACACGACGTGAATCCGGCCCTCCAGCACGACGGCCGCCAGCCCGTGACGGGGGGTCGGCATGGGCGTGAACGCGCTCCATCGGCCCGCGGCGGCGTCGAAGGCTTCCACCTGGCCGAACGTTCCCGCGGGCGCCTCCCCCCCGAAGACGAACAGGCGCGATCCCAGGACCGCCGCCGCGATCCCGCTCCGCGCGGTCGGCAAGGCCGGCAAGGCCGTCCAGGCGTTGGTCGCGGGGTCGTAGGCGTGATGGGCGTCGACGTTCCGCGCGTAGCTCCCGTCGAGGCGTCCGCCGACGACGTGGAGCCTCCCGCCGATCGCTCCCGCCGCGTGGTGATCGCGTGGCACGGGCATGGGCGCCCGGGGCTCCCAGCGATCCGCCACGGGGTCGTAGACCTCGAGCGCCCCCGTGTTGCGCCGGCCCGCGTCCACGCCGCCGGCAGCATAGATGCGGCCGTCGAGCAC
Source organism: Candidatus Rokuibacteriota bacterium (assembly GCA_044867785.1). GTDB lineage: Bacteria > Methylomirabilota > Methylomirabilia > Rokubacteriales > DASRDR01 > DASRDR01. The sequence continues at coordinate 121,883 of JBIOVM010000116.1, forward strand.
CGCGGCGGCGAGCGCGCCCCGCGCGGTCGGCAGCGGCGCCCGCGCGCGCCATCGATCCACCCCCGGGTCGTACTCGAACACGCTGTCGAGCACGGCCCACTGGCCGCCCGCGTAGCCCCCGACCACGTAGAGCCGCCCGCCCACCGAGACGGCCGCCGCGTGATGGAGCGACACCGGCAGGGCGGCCCGGCGCTCCCAGCGGTCGCTCCGAGGGTCGTAGGCCTCGACCTGGTCGCCGCCCTGGCCGAAGCCCCCGATCACGTAGAGCCGGCCGCCGAGCTCCGCGCCGGCCACTTCGGTGCGCTTCGACGGCAAGGGCGCGGCGCGGGTCCACCCTCCCTGCCCGAGCCCGGGCCCGGCGAGCGCCAGAACGAGGACGGTGAGGGCTCCCGCCGACCAGAGACGCCTCATGCCTCGATTGTAGACGAGCCCCGACCCGCGAGCGGCCTAGCGGGGAAGCCCGAGGCTACCGGGTGAGGCCCACGTTCCAGAAGAACGGGCGGTAGCGGTTCGCGTACCCGGCCACGGCCTTCTGCTTGACGCGCAGGGTGAAGAAGTCCCCGAGCTTCACCACCGGGACCTCCTCCCAGAACCACCGCTGGACCTCTTCCCAGATCGCCTTGCGCCGGCCGAAGTCCGTCTCGCACTGGAGCCGCGCCTGGAGCGCGTCGAGCTTCGGATCGCACGTCCAGCCGGGCCAGTCGCAGGACAGGATGACCATCTGGGACGGATCGGTGTTGAAGCCGATGCCGGTCGTGAAGATCTCGTAGAGCTTCGGGTCGTTGCGGCGCTGGACCACCGTGGCCCACTCGAGCACCTGGAGGTCGATGTTGAACCCGACGTCCTCCAGCTGCTGCTTGGCGGCCAGCGCCGACTTGTACATCCAGTCGTAGAACTGGGTCGCCATCCAGCGGAGGGGCTCGCCCTTGTAGCCGGCCTCGCGCATGAGACGCTTGGCCTTCTCGCGATCGGGCCGGTTGTACACTTCCTTGCCGGCATCCGACCACCACACCTGCTCGCGGAAGATGAGGCTGGGGTCGAGTCGGTAGAACTCGGGGGCCCCCACCGCCGCCTTCATGATCGGCTCCATGTCGAGGGCGGCGACGACGGCTTGCCGGAGGAGGCGGTTCGAGAACGGCCCCTGCTTCTTGTTGAAGATGGCGCTGACCCACTCGTTCGGCTTCACGAGCATCACGTCGAGCCGGGCGTTCCGGGTGAGGCGCTCGTAGTTGTCGGGCGAGATCCAGTCGCTGAAGTGGTACTCGCCCGACTCGACGCCAGCCGCCCGCACCGACACGTCCGGGACCGGGATGAAGTGAAGCTCGTCCACGTACGCCATCCGCCGCCCACCGTACCCGGCCGGCGCCTCGCTGCGTGCCGCGTAGCGATCGAAGCGCGCCATGCGGACGTGGCGGTCGGGGATCCGCTCCACGAAGCGGAACGGTCCCGTGCCCACGAAGTCCTTGATCTGGCCGTCCCCCGCCGCCTCGACGACCTCCTTGGGGTAGATCGCCGGGAACTGGCTGGCGTTCGCGAGCGCGGACAGCACCGGGCCCGAGCACCCCGCGAACCGGAGTTCGACCGTGTAGCGGTCCTTCGCCTGCATCGACTGGACGTTCTTGAACAGGACCTTTCCGACGCTGGCGATCCGACCCCATCGCGTGATCGACGCGACGACGTCCTCGGCGGAGCATTCCTTGCCGTTGTGGAACGGCACCCCGCGGCGGAGGCGGATGGTCCACGTCTTGCCGCCGTCCGCCACCGTGTGCCCCTCGGCCAGCATGGGGATCACGCCGTAGCGCTCGTCCAGCGTGAAGAGCGGCTCGTAGAGATGCGAGGTCACGTCGTAGGTGAGGCTCGCCGTCGTCCAGTGGGCGTCCAGCGACGGCGGCTCGCCGATGATCGCGACCTTGAGGACGCCGCCGGGGCGCGGCTCCTGGGCGTGGACGGGCCGCCGCAGGAAGGCGGGCGTCAGCCCGCCGGCCGCGCCGAGGGCGGCGCCGGCCAGGAGTGCCCGGCGCGACGGCAAGGTGGCGGCTCGCGGCTCCGGCATGGCTCTACCCTCCGTGGACGGCGAATCGGCCCGCCGCCATCTGCTCCAGGAGCGCCTCGCGCGCGCGCAGCATCCGGTCGACGTGTTCGGCGACGTCCCGGCCGGCGACGCGGCGATCGGCCGCCACCTCGGCCAAGAGCCGTCGCTCCCAGGCGTGCCACGTCGCCTGGACGACCGGCGTGCGGCCGGCCGGATCGTCCATCACCCCGTCGCCGAGCTCCTTCATGAGCCACCACGCGGAGCCGGGGTCCGGGTCACCCGAGCCTCGCGTGAGGGCCTCGGGGAGCTCGGCGCCGACGACCAGGGGCAGAAAGACGCTCGTGCAAGGGGTTGTCTGCGCACACCACGCGACCACGGGACCGTCCTCTCCGAGCTCGGCCACCATCGACGCCGCCGTCGCGCCGGTCGCCGGCCCCGGGTGCATGCAGATCGACCACCCTCGGGGATCTCCGTCCGCCCGGCCGGGGCGATGGACGGTCCCGCCGTCGTAGTGGTCGCGGAGGAGTCGCAGCATCTCGGGGACGCCGGGGCGTCCCGCCGTGGCGAGGAAGCGGCAGCTCTGCCCGTAGCGGGCCTCAGCGCGGAACCGCGGCTCGGGATTCTCGAAGGCGGCGCGAAAATCGAAGCGCCGTCCCGAGCTCGGCTTCCACCAGCCGCGCTCGGCCGCGTACGCCTCGATCCCCCGCGAGGCCTCGTCCCAATCGTCGGCGATGGTCGCCAGGTTGGAGATCGCCGCCCGCCCGCGCACGCGTCGCGCCACCCAGTGGCGGCCGGAGGTCTCCAGCACCCAGGCGCCGCGGGAATCCGCGATGATGAAGCTGTTGTGGTAGTAGCGGCGACCGCCGTGCTGGGCGCTGCCGCCCTGGCCATGGCGCTCGAGGAGATCCGTGATGACGCGCTTGGCCTCGTCGGCCGATCGCCCGCGCTCGAGGCCGAGGCGCACGAGGTCCATCCCGAGGAGCCCGGTCTCGGCGGGCGCCTCCCGCGTGTGCAGCGCCTCGTTCCCGATCGCCACGCCCCGCGCGTTGACGCCGTGCTCGAAGCCCCAGATCCACCACGGGCGGCTGCCGAGGACGGCCAGCGTCTCGGGGGCGTCCGGAACCTCGAGGTACGTGCACCGCACGGTGCTGCCGGGCCCGGGCCGCCGCGGCGGCACCGGGTCGAGCGGCTGGCACTCGGTCGACGGGCGATCGCTGTTCTTGGCGAAGAGGGTCCGGCCGTCGCGCGTCTCGGACCCCAAGACCACCAGGGTGTCGCAGCTCGTGTCCGGCACGCCCGTTGCCCCCTTTGAGCCGCCCGAATCGCGACGCGGCGCCCCCCACTATAGCCTGCCGGGCTCGGCGCCGTCCCCGGGCGCGCGGGGATGCTGGCCTGCCCATTGCCTGAAGGGCCGACGACGAGCTAGCCTCGGCCGGAGGATCGAAGGCCGCGGCGCCGTCGATCCGGCCGTTCGACCGACGACGGCGGGAGGCGCATGGCGCACAGGCGGATCCGGAAGTTCAACACCCGGGACACCTATCCGGAGCAGAAGCTGGACAACGACCTGTGCCAGGCGGTCGTGGCAGGGAACACCGTCTACCTGCGCGGTCAGATCTCCCAGGATCTCGACACCCGGGCGTCACTCCACATCGGCGATGCCGGCAAGCAGGCGGACAAGGCGATGTCCAACATCGCCCTGTTGCTCGGCGAGGCGGGCAGCGAGCTCGGCCACATCGTGAAGGTGGTGGTGTACCTGACCGACATCCGCTACCGCGCGGCGGTGTACCGCGCGATGGGCAAGTGGCTCAAGGGGGTGTTCCCGGTCTCGACCGGTCTGGTCGTGCCGGCGCTCGCGAGACCGGAATGGCTGGTGGAGATCGACGTCACCGCCGTGATCCCGGACGGCTACCGGCCGAGCCGGGCCGGCAGGAAGAAAAGGGCCCGATGACCATCGCGATCGCCGCCCGCTGCGTCGACACCGGGATGTTCGGCATCGCCATCTCCTCGTCCTCGCCCGCGGTCGCCGCGCGCTGCGCGCACGCCCGGGCCGGCGTCGGGGTGGTGGCGTCCCAGAACATCACCGATCCGCGCCTCGGCCCCGCCGGCCTGGACCTGATGGCGAAGGGGGTGGGCGCGGAGGAGGCGATCGCCATCCTGTGCCGGACCGTGCCGCACATCGAGTTCCGCCAGCTGATCGCCGTCGACGGCCGGGGCCGGACCGCGGCGTACTCCGGCCGCCACACCCTCGGCGTCCATGCGAGCGCCCAGGCGTCGGATGTCGTGGCGGCCGGGAACCTGCTCCGCGGCGCGGAGATCCCCGATGCGATGCTCGCCGCCTTCCAGCGCGCGCCGGGACACCTGGGTGACCGGCTGCTGGCCGCCATGAGCGCCGGCCTGGCGGCGGGCGGCGAGGCAGGGCCGGTGCATTCGGCCGGGATGCTGCTCGTGCGCGAGGTGCCCTGGCCGGTGGCCGATCTGCGCGTCGACTGGTCCGACGGCGACCCGGTCGCGGATCTCCATCGCGTGTGGGCGATCTACAAGCCCCAGCTGGAGGACTACGTCACCCGCGCCCTGAACCCCACGGCGGCGCCCCGCTTCGGCGTGCCCGGCGACCGGTAGCGCGGCGGCGGTCCGGCAGCGACAATTACAGGCCATGGACCTCCTTCCCTCCTCCCGCCAGCGCGAGCTGATCCAGCGCGCCCGCGACCTCGCGCGGGCGCGCTTCGCCCCACGTGCGGAGCGCCACGATCGCGAGGCCTCGTTCCCCTTCGACGATTACGCCGACCTGCGGGCGGCGGGGTTCTTCGGCCTCTGCGTCCCGGTCCGGTTCGGGGGGCTCGGCGCGGACTACGAGACCTACTGCCTCGTCGCCGAACAGATCGCGCAGGGCAGCGCGTCGACCGCGCTCACCTTCAACATGCACTGCCTCACCATGCTCATGATGGGCGTGCTCGCCGACGCCATGCCGCTCGCCCCCGCCGCGCGGGAGCGGCACGAGAAGCTCCGGGCGGCGAAGTTCCACGAGGTGATCGAAGCCGGAGCGTTCTACGGGCAGCCCCACAGCGAGCCGGTCGAGCAGGGACAGACGGACACGGCGCTCAGCGTGGGCGGGCGCCGCTTCGGCACCACCGCGCGGAAGGTCGACGGCGGCTACGTCGTCAACGGGCGCAAGTTCTTCGTCTCCCTCGCCGGCTGCGCGCCCTACTTCGCCACCCCGGCCATTCGCCTGGGGGACGAGCCCTGGATCGAGCGCACGCTCTACCTGCAGATCCCGAAGGACGCGCCCGGGGTGTCGTTTCCGGGCGACTGGGACCCCATGGGGATGCGCGGCACGGTCAGCCGCGACATGGTGCTCCAGGACGTGTTCGTGCCCGACGACGCCGAGGTGCTGCCGCCCGGCGGCTTCGGGGCCATGTACAACGCGTTCCCCCAGCTCTCGCCCCTGAGCTTCTGCGCGACGTTCCTCGGTCTCATGCAGGCGGCCTACGACGGCGCGCTCGCGTACCTGACCGGCCAGATGGCCGGCTCGCCCGGCCTGCACACCGAGGCCGCGGTGAAGGGTCACGCGGTGGCGGAGATGCTCTTCACGCTCGAGGCGGCGCGCGCGCTCTACTACCGGGCGATCTCGGAGGCTCGGGTCGACGCGCCCGCGGAGGTCGTCCAGCGCGCGCGGGCGGCGCACGTCACGGTGCAGCGGTCGGTGGTCACGGTGACCCAGGAGGCCATCCGCGTCTGCGGCGGCCGCGGCCTCCTGAAGCGCTACCCGCTCGAGCGCTACGCGCGCGATGCCCGCGCGGGCGCGCTGATGCGCCCGTGGACGCAGGAGATCGCCACGCAGCAAGCGTGGGAGTCGGCGCTCGGCTTGGGGTGACCTTCAGCGCTGGCCGTGACCGGGGCGGGCGCCGGCCGCGGCGAGTCACCCGCGCGAAGGCGGCGGCCAGGGACGGCTCCGCTTCGACGCCGCCGACCCTCGTCGACCCCGTGGGGTGACCCCGACGAGCAGGCCAGCCGATCCGCAGACGGGCACGGAGAGACTGGCGCGGCTCGGGTGCGGTGGATCCCCCGCCACGCGAATCGTCGCGGGAGGGTCCTCGGATCACGGATGCGGCTCCACTCGGCTACGGGATCAGCGGCGGAATGAATACCGGAACGGTCATGAAGTCGCTCTGGAACCCGCCTTCCGCGACGCGCTGCACTCCCACGGTGACGGTCCGTCCGACATTTTGCGGGATCGGCAAGGAGATCACGTCGAAGAGCAGCGCACCGTGCTGGGCCTCCTGCGCCCGGTAGTGCCCGCTCGCCCCGACGCGTGCGAGATCGAGGGGCCCGACCACGCCCGGCGCCGACCAGACCGTGTAGCGCCCCGCCGGGGCCGGCGTCGTGAAGCGGATCTTCAGCATCGTCCGATGGAAGTAGTCGATGCCGAGGATCTCGACCGTGAACGGGGGCGGCACCGGGGGCGTCGTGGCAAGGCGGAGCGCCCGCACGATGTTGCCGGCCGGGCCGAGCCTTCCGAAATAGGCGAGCCGGGCGCAGTACGACTCGACCGCTGACCCTGCCGGCGGCGGCAGGGGGTCGCTGAACACGAGCTCGCTCGGCAGGTTCGCGATCGGAAAGGCCGCGATCGGGGTCCACAACGCCGGATGCTTGGCGTCCTGCCACAAGCGACCGGGACCCGGCATGAACGACGTCTTGTCGGCGCGGAAGTGAATCTCGTTGCCGACCACCGAGCGAATGTTTTCCGTGAAGCCGCCCACGGAGAATGCTCCCCCGGAAAAGTCGGCGAGGTTCGTCACCCCGCTGACCGTGGCGCGGTACAGGCCATCCGTGATCGGCCAGGAGACTCCGAACATCGCATCGGCGGTGCGCGCCGCGGCCGTCTGCCGGTAGACGAGGATCTGACCCGAGACCTTGCTCACAAACGGGTCCGGCTGCCAGTCCGGTACGCCCGGGACCCCGACCGAGCGGGTGATCCGCACGGTCCCCGCCTGGTACGTCGCGAACGCGAGCGGCGGCGGCTCCGGCTCGTGTCGCAGCGCGAGCGGCGTCGGCGCCGTCCACGCCGAGAAGCCGCTCAGGCGATCCCAGGCATCGATCGCCCGGGCGCGCGCCTGGAGTGTGACATCCGGAAAGGCGACATCGAACGAGCGCGCCAGCGAGCCCTGGGGCGGAATGTCCTCGGGGCGACGCGTGCGAGTGGTAAGCGTCCGCCGCCGGGACGCCGCGCCCGTGATCGCGCTGGCGCCGACGATCTCATCGAGCTCGACGCCGATCCCGCGCGGATCGGCCTGCTGCCAGCGCATGGTCAGCCGGGCATGGTAGGCGTCGTCGAACTGCTGCATCGGCGAGAAGTGACGCATCGAATCGTTCAGAGTCACGCCGGCGGTGAGAGCGAGACTCTCGCTGCTCTTCGGCTGGTGCAGCCGGACCTCGGCGTCGATGTAAGCGGGCGGCGAGGGCGGGTGGAGCGGCGGCGCGAGCGCGGGCAAGCATAGCGCGAGGTTGCTCACGTCCGCGCGTCCGTCTGCGTCGCGGACCCGGTAGGCCATCATCGTGTCGGGCACGGAATCGAGGACGCTGCCGCCGAGCCGGTCGAGCGGACACGTGCGCGCCCGCGGGCCGTCGAAGAAGGCGAACCCCGACAGCAGCGCGATCTCCCACCGGCAACCGAGGACAAGCGAAAAGGTGTCCCAGTCCGTGAGGTTCCCCGGCTGCGCCTGCGCCGGGCTGGAGGCCTGGCCGTCGCTGGCGAGGGTCACCAGCTTCTGCCAGTCGGGCGGCACGATCGTGGGCGCGATGTCGTACCGCGACGCCACCGTCGTGAGATCGACGGCAAAGCTCCCGGCGACGCCGATCTCCGCGATTGGCCGCCACTCCAGGCCCCGATCCGCAAACAGGTCCAGGGACCGCAGGTCCTCCAGTACGCCGAACGTCCCCAGGGCGACGATCGAGTCGAGAACCGCCGCCTCCACATACACCGCCTCGCCGTCCGCGACGAATCGCTGGGCCACGAGCTCGCCGTCTGCGGTGAAGAGAATCCGGGTGGCCCCGCCGCGCCAGGTGAATGCGACGGCGTGCGCGGGCTTTGGCAGCGCATGCGCCAGCAGCGGGACCAGGCCCGCCAGGGTGATGTCCCCGTGGCTGTCCCACCACTGAAAGGGATAGGCGGCGCTCGCCTGGGGAGGCTGGAAGAGATCGCGGCTCTCGACCGGCGCCCGCTCAACGATCACCGTCTTCGGCAAGCCGAGATACTGCCCATTCGCATCGAGCGCCTGGAGCGGGTAATCCCAGCGGAGTCGATTGCCCGGCGGCGCATCCGTGACCCAGCCGAGCGCGGACAACCGGATGTTCACGTGTTGCCTCCGTCGGCCTCGGGACGCCGCGGCGATTCCAGCAGGGCGTCCGTGGCCGTCGCCGCGGGGTTCGGAGGTGACGACATGGCGGCGATCCGGCGTTCGAGCTCCTCGGCGGTCATGTTCCTCTGATAGGCCTCGATCCACGCTTCCGCCGGGAACGTGAGGTTCTTCATGGCGATCTCGACCAGGACGTTCGGCACGTACACGCCGTCGGAAGGCTGCGGCCACGTCTTGCCCAGCGGCTGGACGAACCGCAGGGTGACCAGCTCGGAACCCGTCCCGAGCTGGACCGCCGGCCGCAGAGGCGGCAGGCCGGCCTCGGCCGGATCGAACTTCAAGGTGAGCGTGAACTCTCCGCGGGGGAGCACGATGGCCCGTCCCGCGAAGGTCGCGATGAGAAACGCCGAGCTCCCGTCGGGGCTCGGCAACGTCGTGATCCCGAGCTCGAGCGGCTGGCGGTGCGCGTACCGCGTCGGACACTCGTCCGCCGGCTCGACGTGTCGAACGCTGAGGGTGACGGTGACGCGGCGCCAGTCGACCGGTTCGGGCGTCCGTACCCAGAGCGCATAGGGGCGGCCGTGCGCATCCGTCACCGCTTCGATCGTGGTCTGGAGAACCGGCTCGGAGATTCCCCGCAAGGCATCGCCGCCCGCGCCGAACCGCACCCCGGTGTCGGCGGCGAAGCGACCGAAGCGCAGGCCGGCCGAGCCGTCGAGCCCGCCGAGATGGCCGCCAAGCGCGGGCGGCAGGTGCCAGTCGAGCGGGGGCACGGTGAGCTCGGACGGATAGGCGACGATCGGACCCGTGTCCAGGGCTTCGGCGAGCAGCGGGCTGGCCGGGCTGACCACTTTGGGGGGCTTGAACAGCTTGTCCTCCGAGACCAGCGGGCCGAGGCCGCCGGCGAAGAAGAGCTCGAACACGCCCTTGTCCGCCGGGGCGCCGCCGAGCGTCGGACAGGGCGAGCGCTCCTGCCGGCCCGCGGCGTTGTAGTACGTGGTCAAGCACGTGCCCTTCCAGGCGAGGTGCTCCCGGAAGTTGTTGAACCGCGACACGATGCCGGTCCACTCCTCGATCGGCACCTCGGCGCCGGCGGGATGGCTGAAGAAGATCGTGAGTCTCGCGACGCCGGGGTTCGGCAGGAGCTGCGGAAAGACCAGCTCCTGATCCGCCGGCACCGTCCCGCCCATCGCCGCGATCCACGCCTGGCTTTCGGGCAGCATCGAGCTCGAGCCGTCGGCCACCGAGGTGGCGGTCAGCGTGTGAACGAGCTCGCCGCCCTTTTCGTAGCGGACGCGCAGCTTCAAGGGCGTGTCGTCGAACATCGTCCCGACATACGACACGAGGAAGCGCACCACGAGATGGTATTGACGATAGAGCGGCAGTCCGAAGCCGAACTGCGCCGGATCCCACGTATTCGCGGTCCACGTGGTCCACGGATGCTGGTCTCGGGAGAACCGGCGGTTGTCGCCGAACGTCGAGTAGCAGATGTACGGGTGCAGCGACTCCGGGTAGACGACTTCGAACTCCTGCGTCGCCTGCCAGTTGATCGGCGCGGCCGACGGATAGAGCTCCGGATGCGTGCTGAATTCAGGGTGTTCCGCCCTCGAGGTGCCTTCGACCGTGAGTCGGTACCGCCCGGGGACGAGCAGCGTCTTCTTCAGCGTCAGGCCGGTCTTCTTGGTCGCCTCGCGGTACCGCACACCGTAGATCAGAAGGTCTGCGCCAAGCTGCGTGTGCACCCTGAGGTTCGTGCGCGCCTCGGGCAAGGTGAACGCCGCCACCACCAGGCGCACCTCGCCGACGATCTGGCCCCCGTCGGAGAGGCTGACGTCCACGTCTTCCTGGGCGACGATGACCTTGTCGCGCCGGCTGAATCCGACGAGGAAGAGCATCACCTGATCGACGCCGATCTCTTCGCCGCCGGACATGAACCGGAGGTGCACGTCCCTGGCGCGCATGACGCGGGTCGCCAGGTGCGGCTGAAACTCGAGCAGGAGCGTGGCCGGCTCGGCTAGAGGCGTGACGAACATGTCGTCGAAGCGACGGGGGAAGGCGAACGTCTCCGGTGGGCCGAACCCGAAGAAGGCCTCGCGGACCCGCGGCGGCGTCGAGTTCGCGAACGTCGCCGCACTCGTTTGCGACGTGAGCCACGAGAACGGATCCGTTCCCAGCACGTGCAGAAGCGCCGTGGTGCCGCCGGGACCGTCGACCCAGACGGCGTGAACGTTCGGGACGACGGAGTTGTGGACGAGATCGAGAATCTCGAGCTTGGTCAGCTCCTCCTTGACGTCGTAGCCGCCGGTCGTCGCGTAGGCGACGATCGTCGGGAGAGCGCCGGTGACCGTGTTGGTCTTGTCCAGCACCCGGCGGGAAAAGGGCACCACCAGTTCGAGATCCGGCCAGACCTTGTCGACTCCCGGCATCCACTGGCGTTCGCTGACCGTGTGGCTGACGGTGATCTTCTGCTCTTGGATAGTGGTCGCTCCGCTCACGGTGAAGCTGCCGGCCAGCAGGGGCGATGTGATGGCCGGCGCGACGATCTCGTCGGCTCCGAAGCCTTTCTTGCCTGGGATGTCCTTCAGCGGCCACGGGAGATCGAGGTTGAAGGACACCTCGAACCGGAAGAGCACCGGCGTAGGGAGATAGACGAAGACCGTGGCGTGCCCGGTGAGCGCGAACGAGAACGTGCCGAACACCTTGATGCTGAGCTCGCCGAGCACGTCGAGCTTGCCGCGGATCAGCAGGGGATCGCGCCCCATGTAGCCGTGAAGCGACGCGCCGAGCCGCGCGGTCAGCTGCAGAATGTCCTTGAGCTTGAAGGTGCCGCCGATGCTGAGGGCGGCTCCGAAGGCGATCCGGTGATGATTGATTCGGAGGTAGGCCTCGGCCTTCTCCGAGAACAGCATGCTGATCAGCGGCACGTCGGTCAGAACCTCGAGCAGGACCGGCTTGTCCTCCCGACCAAGATCGATGAACCATGCGGTGGGGTTGGAGAACGAGAAGAACACGTCCAGCAGACCGCTGCCCTTGAGCGTGGTGATGGCCTCGCCGAACAGCTCCTCGGGCGGCGATTTGATCGCGATGTTCACGCCGGCGCCGAAGGCCAGCGAGGCCGAGGCGAAATCGACGACGAAATAACTCTCGACGCCGAAGCCCTTGCGCCGCAGCAGCACGCCCTTGCCGCCGAGAATGAAGGCGCCGCCGGGCGTGAGGAAGGCGAAGCCGACCGGGTTCAGCTCGAAGATGAAGCCTTGGTCGACCATCGTGCACAGCACGGTGCGCACGCCGATCCCGATCGCCGTCTCGTCGATGGGGCCCGGTTTCCATCGATCGATGCTCGCGCGATCGCGCGCCCATGTGACGTAGTCGAAGGCGCTGGGGTTGGCGATCGGCATGCCGGCCTTCTCGATCCGGGCCACGAAGTTGTGGGCGAAATCCCCGCCGATGCCGCGCAGGCCCAATCCGGTCGGACCGAGGGGAACCGCTCCGGCGCGCGGGAACTCGGCGTCCAGTCCGAGTATCATGCCGCGGTCGCTGATGCCGCCGTAGATCGCACCCCCGATTCGCATCGGCGCCACACCGAACTTCAGCGAGCCTTCGCCCATCCAGGCGCCCTTGTCGTAGCCGAAGCCGAGGCTGCCCTCGAACAGCTTGCCCTTGGGGTCCTTGACGTCCTTCTCCCCGCTGCCCTGGTCCTTGTTGATCGGCAGGTCGCCGATGACCGTCAGCCACTCCTTTATCCGGATCGGCGGATCGCTGCCGGTGAGATGGATGTCCCCTCGCGATAGGAGCACCTCGACTCTCATGAATGGGGTGATCAAGCGGGGAAGCGAGAGGGGCCCCCGGACGAGGATGGTCACGGTGTCGGCGGCCTCGTCCACCGCCAGCACCTTCACGAGCAGCGGCGCCGGCGAGATCTCCTCACCTGCCTTGAGCGACCGAAGCTTCGCGCTGATCGCGTCCTCGGCATCGCCGAGCTGCTCTTCCCAGAAATCCTCGAACGCCTTCCAGATGATGCCGAGGATGAGCAGCTGGAACCAGGGGAACATGGACGACTACCTCGTCGAGTTGCGGAAGGCGTCCGTTGCGTTGCGTCGTTTGCCCGGGACGACCGGGCGCGGTCGTCCCGCATGACTCGTGGGTCCCGGCCGGCCGGGGGCGGACTGGCGGAGTGTCACGAGCGCTCCGCCGCGATGGTGCGGGCACGGCGCGAGCCATGTCAAGAGGGACGGCGAGGAGGGCGATCGCGCGCCGATCTAGCGAAACCGCGTTCGCTGGATCCGGAAGGTCCACGCCATGAAGATCGTCATGGTCGCGCGACTGCCGAAGCCGCTCGGCGGCGCCGAGGTCTTCGCCGAGGGCCTGGCCGCCCGTTTGTCCGACCGCGGCGTCCAGGTCACGGTCGTCACCCATCGGGCCATTCGGGCGCGGTCCCTCGACGGCGCTGGCCACCGGATCTTCCGGTACCGCGCGAAGGACCACTCGAGCTTGCTGGACCGAGGCGTTCGTATCCATCCGGTCCTTCACTACGAGCGCACGGCTCGCGGGGTGACCGTCCACGGCGTCGATCCTGGCCGATCGGCGACCGATCAGCTGCGAGTCGTCCTCGGGCAGGAGCGGCCGGACCTGCTCCACAGCCACTGGCATTCGCTCCTGCCGGAGGTGACCGAGGCCGCCGCTGTCGTCGGCGTGCCCTGCGTCCACACCATCCACGGCATGGTGAGCCTGACGCGTGCGACGCGGCGGGGGCTAGGCACGGACCAAGCACTGCGCCTGATCCGCCAGCGCGTGCACGCGATCGCCGTCAGCCGGGACGTCCTCGCCCGTTGCCAGCGACACGGCCTCAGCCGGGTCGCCCTGGTGCACCCCGGTGTCGACGACCGGTTCTTCCGGCCGGCGCCGGGCCTCGTCCGGCGCGATTTTCTCTACGTGGGCCGGGCCGAGCGATACAAGGGAGCCCGGGAAGTCTGCGAGGGGTTCCTGGCCGTGGCACCCCGGCTGGACGGGCGGCTCCTGCTCGCCGGTCGGGGAACGAGGGCAGGGCGAACACGCGAGCCTGCTGATAGTGCGGCGCGATCTCGTCGTGCGTGATCTCTCCGAGCAGCTGGATGCGCCCCCGGTCGATGAGGCGGGCGAGATGGGCGCGCAGGTCGCCGTGGAGCCCGAAGCCGGTTCGCTCGAACGAGCGGTGGTCGATCCTGGTGCCGATCAGCAGGAGGGGGTCGTCGAGCAGCTCGGTCTCGACGCTAACGTAGGCCTCACAGAGCTCCCGCAGTCCCTTGAAGTCGACCGTCCTCCCGACGTAGAGGATGCCGCGACGCGAGACTCCGGGAGCCGGCCGGAACCCGTCGAGGTTCACGCCGTTGGGAACGACCGAGACGTTCGCGAGCCCCTGGTCACGACAGTAGGCGAGCATCTCGTCGCTGACCACGACCGCATGGGTGCTCCGCCGAATCAGCCCGACCACCTCGTCCGGCGACAGCCCGCGCAGGCCGAGCGTCCCGTGACGGTCCACCAGGCTGGTCATGCCTTGCAGGGTCAACACGAACGGGATGCCGGCGGCGCTGGCGGCCCGGACCGCCTCGCGGAACGTCCCGGTCGCGTACTGGCAGCTGACCAGGTCCGGCCGCTCGGTCGCCAGCACCGTGGCCAGGCGGCGATACAGGTCCCCGTCGAGCTCGTCGAGACCCCGTCGCGTCGCCCGAACGGACAGCGGATAGTCGTAGGTCGCCTGGACGGCCCCGGTCGCGCAGGTCGGCGTGAGCCGCCGGGTCGCAGGCATACGAGACGCTCTCCCGATGGAACACCTCGAACTCGTAGTGGCGCTGGGTGAGCACCGTCTGACGCACGCCCTCCCGCGCCAAGGCGTGAACGAGACCCTTCACGAAGACCGACACCCCGCCGAACGGCGGGGGAAGGGGCGTGATCACGACGAGTTTCACGCGCGCGGGCTCCGTGTCGGGCCGGCGGGGGTCAGGAGCCGAGACCCCTGCCCTCGACCTCGTACCACTCGAACGGTGCGGCGAACTCCCTCAGGATGAACTCGGTCCGCCGGTAGGAGGGCACCTTCGGAGCGTTCTCGAGGCGCATGCTCACCCATCGGGCGAGGATCGCGAGGGGCACGGCGCGGCGCTCGGCGCGGGACAGGGGCATCCGCCGGCCGTACGCCTCGATGAACTCCGCCATCTGACCGGTGTCGAGCCGGGGGCAGCTCGTCAGGCTCCAGATGTCCGACGGGTCCAGCCCCGCCGGCCATTCCGCGCCGAAGAACAGCGTCCCGTCGGCGATGTCTGTGATCCTCGTGTCCCTCCAGGCCCAGTCGAAGTCGAAGAGGCCGGCGATCCGCCCGGACGGCGCGAAGAGCACGTTCGCGCTCGTGAAGTCCCCGTGGATCGTATGGAGGGGCAGCCCCGCCAGGATCGGTCCGTAGGACGAGGCCAGCCAGCGGACGAGCCCGAGCGCCCGGTCGAGCTGCTGGATCGCGGCGCGGTCCCGCTCGCCGGCCCGGACGTGCTCGAGGATCTGCGCCTGGACCGCCGGGTCGTCGAAGTGAGCGCTTCCCGGACCCGGCCACGCATGAAGGGCGAACTGGGGCACGACGCGCTCGCACCGCCCGGGATACCCCGCCGCGAGCGCGTGAAAGCGGGCCAGGAGCGTTGCCACCGGGTCCCTGGCCTCGGCGCGCCGTCGCGGCTGCAGCAGCGCTCCGTCCACCCAGCGGTACACCTCGTAGATCTCACGCCCGAGACGTACGTGGTCATCCCCGGACGCCGAGCGAACCGGGCGCTCGGTGGGGAACCCTCGTTCCGCGAGGAAGCGGCGCAGGCCCAGATCGAAGCGCGTCCGCTCCTCCGTGGCCGTGCGCCTCCCTCGCCGCCGGACGAAGTAGCAGGCTGGCGGCACCGTGACCTTCCAGGTCCCCCCGGCGGTCCCGCCCGCGGGGAGGATCTCGGTCGGCTGAAGGTCGTAGCGCGCGAGCACCGAGGCCAGGGCCGCCGGCGCTCGACTCGGAGTCGCGATCGAGCCTGGGCGGATGGGTGGCTACCTCGGGCGGGACTGGCGCGGTGACGAGGGCCGACTGCCGTGAGAGGGTCTCGCCTCCCGGGAGCTTGCCGCTGCCCGACGCCGAGAGCGCGCGCGACGCACGCTGCATCGAGCATCGAACCGCGATCGGCGGCGGCCATCGAGAGCGTAGGATTGCCCGGAAGGTGCGGCGGCGTCAATCGGCTCTGAATCCGACGAGACGCGCGTGCCGACGGGGCGACGGCGGACCCGCCGCCAAGGACGCGCCGGCGCCGTCAGCCGCCGAAGAGCTTCTTGAGCGACTCCAGGAAGCCGCCGACCAGCGGGCCCTGCTCCTCCTCGGAAGAGACGCGCTGGAACTCCTCCAGCAGGTCGCGCTGCTTCGCGGTGAGCTTCCGCGGCACCTCGACTACCACGCTGTAGCACGCGTCCCCGCGCCCGCGGCCGTGGAGGCCGGGCATCCCCTTGCCGCGGAGGCGGAGCACGTCGCCATTCTGGGTGCCGCTGGGTACCTTCAGCTGCGCGACGCCGCCGAGCACGGGCACGTCGACCTCGGTGCCGAGCGCCGCCTGGGGGTATGTGAGCGGCAGCGCGCAGTAGAGGTCGTTCCCTTCGCGGGTGAAGAACGCGTGCGGGCGCACGTGGAGCACGACGTAGAGGTCCCCGGGCGGGCCGCCGCCGAGCCCCCCTTCCCCTTCGCCGGCCACGCGCAGCTGGGCGCCTTCGTCGACGCCCGGCGGGATGCGCACCTTGAGCGCCCGCTCCCGCGCGACCCGACCCTCGCCGTGGCACGTCTTGCACGGGCTCTTGATGATCTGCCCCTCGCCCCCGCATTGCGCGCACGTCCGGGCGACGGTCAGGAATCCCTGCTGGTAGCGGAGCTGGCCGCGGCCCTTGCACATCGGGCATTGCGTGCGCCCCGACCCCGGCTCGGCGCCGCTGCCGTGGCACGTCTCGCAGGACTCGAGCCGAGGGATCTGGAGCTTGGTCTCGAGGCCCATCGCGGCCTCGTCCAGCGAGATCTCGAGGTCGTAGCGGAGGTCGTCGCCGCGTCGCGCGCGGCCTCGTCGGCCACCGCCGCGGCCGCCGAAGAAGCCTTCGAACAGGTCGCCGAAGAGGTCCTCGAGGCCCCCGAAATCGACTCCGCCGGGGGGCAGATCCACGCGGCCGAAGCGGTCGTACTGCGCGCGCCGGTCCGGATCGGACAGCACGGCATACGCCTCGTTGATCGCCTTGAAACGGTCCTCCGCCTGCGCGTCGCCCGGGTTCCGGTCGGGATGGTGCTTGAGCGCCGCCTGCCGGAACGCCTTCTTCAGGTCCGTCTCGCTGGCGTCGCGGGACACGCCGAGGATCTCGTAGTAGTCGCGCTTGGTGGCCATGGGCTGAGGGCTTACGGGGCGGGGGCCGGACGGCCCCGCCCGCGCACGGTCAGGACGGACCCTCGCCGCCGGCGGCGGCGGGGTGGACGGCGACCACGACCTGGGCGGGCCGGAGCACGCGATCGTGGTGGAGGTAGCCGCGCAGCGCCTCCGAGACGACCGTGTGGTCCTCGACGTCGCTCCGTTCCACCCGCGCCACGGCTTCGTGGCGAGCCGGATCGAAGGGCTGGCCGACGGCGGTGAACGGCCGCACCCCGACCCGCTCGAGCGCCGCGAGGAAGTTCCGGTGGATCAGCTCGACGCCCGTGCGAAAGCCTCGGTCGGTGTCCCCGGTCGGCGGCGCAGCGAGCGCCCGGTCGAAGTTGTCCAGCACCGGCAGGATCTCACGGAGGAGCTCCTCCTGAGACTGCCGCCGCCATTCCTCGCGCTCCCGGCCGGTGCGCCGGCGAAAGTTCTCGAACTCGGCGAGAGTCCGGAGGTAGCGATCCTGCGCCTCGGCGGCCTCGCGGGCTCTGGCGTCGCGCTCGGCCCGGAGCGCATCGAGGCTCTCCTCCGCGGTTTCCGACGCGGGGGCCATCTCGTCGCTCTCGCGCCAGGCGTCGTCGCTCGATCCCCGCCAGCGGTCGTTCGCCATTCGCGCTACCCGAGGGGCGCCGCCCGGCCGCTGCCGAGCCGCGTGAGCCGCCGGGACACCAGGCGCGCCGTGTACTCGACGAGCGGCACGATCTTGGCGTAGGGCATGCGGCGAGGGCCGACGACGCCGAGAACGCCCAACACCCGATCGTGGAACCGGTAGGACGCCGCCACCAGGCTGGTCTCCTGCATCTCCTGGTACGGCATCTCCGACCCGATCACGACCTGCACGTCACCGGACGTCTGCGCGCGCGTCGTCAAGAGCTCGATGAGCTGGCGCTTCTCCTCGAACGTCTTGAGCAGGGCCCGCATCGTCCCGATGGCGAACTCCGGCTGGTCCAGCATGTTCATCGCGCCGCCGACGTAGAGGTTCCGGTCCCAGAGGGACTGAAACACCTTGCGGGCCACGAAGGCGGCCACGCGCAGGACGCGCTCGGTCGCGGGCGGCAGCCCCGCGTCGGTCGCGTGGGTGCGGATCTCCTGGAACGTGAGCCCGGCGTACCGCTCCGTGAGCAGCCGCGCGACCTCCCGCACCTCGCTCCGCGGCACCGTCTCCTCGAACGCGAGGATGCGGCTCATCCCCCACCCGGTTTCGGTCGCCAGGACGACGAGCGCGCGGTCCCCCTCGACCGGAATGAGGTCGACCCGCTCCAGCCGCGTGTGCTGGAGGGGGGGCGCCAGTATGACCGCGGCGTAGTGCGAGAGCTCCGAGAGCTGGGCGGACGTCGCCTCCATGAGGTCGTCGATCTCGCTGCGCGTCCCGGAAACCTGACGCTGCAGGCGATGGGCGTCTCCGCGCGCCAGCTCGTTGCGGCCCATGAGGCTGTCGACGTAGTACCGGTAGGCCTTGTCGGTCGGCACTCGTCCGGCCGACGTGTGCGGCTGGGTGAGATAGCCCATCTCCTCGAGGTCGAACATCGCGTTGCGGATCGTGGCCGGCGAGAGCCCGAGCGCGTACTTCTTCGCCACCTGACGCGAGCCGACAGGCTCCGCCGTGACCGTGTACTCGAAGAGCACGGCCTGGAGGACCTGCCGCGCACGGTCGCTGAGTTCTTGGCTGCTCACGGGCTCCTCACGGGTGTCAACGGATCGACGGTGCCCGACGAGCCAGGGACGGCGGGTCCGCCATGGCAAATATCGAGGCACGACGCGGGGTTGTCAAGAAGTGCCCGCTCGGGCGGGGGAAAGCGACTGTGTGGGTTCACGGTCCGTACGGTGAAGCGGGCCCCACGCCTTCGAACGGTCTTTGTCGGGCCGAGGAGACGACGGGCTCCCGCCCACCACCTGTCCCCGGTGCATCGTACCGATGGATCCCGGGCCTGAGAGATACAAGGGGAAGCCATGGTTGACAGACTCGGCCCCATCCCCTAGAAGGTCGACGGGCGTGGAGGGCCCATCCCATGGCCATCGAGTTCGGCTTCTCCCTGACCGGCCGCGGGCCGTTGGCCGACCGTGAGACGCTCACGGCCCTGGCCCAGCGCGCCGAGGCCCTGGGCTACGACTCGGTCTTCGTCACCGACCGGATGCTGATCCCGGTGGCGCGGACGGCGGCCTATCCCTATTCCGCGACGGGGGCGTTCCCGCTCGGCCCCGACGAGTCGTGGCTCGAAGCGCTGACCGCGGTGACCTACCTGCTCACCGTCACCCGGCGGATCCGGGTCGGCCCGAGCGTGCTGGTCATTCCCTACCGGAACCCCGTCTTCACGGCCCGGGCGCTGGCCACCGCCGACTACCTGTCCGGCGGGCGCGTGATCCTGGGCGCCGGCATCGGCTGGTGGCGCGAGGAGTTCGAGGCGCTCGGCGTGCCCTTCGAGGATCGGGCGACGCGCACCGTCGAGGCGCTGCGGCTCATGCGGGAGATCTGGACCAAGCCGCGCGTGCAGTTCGCGGGCCGGTACTGGCAGGTTCGCGAGGCAGGCGGCGTGAGGCCCCAGCCGGTCCAGCGCCCGCACATCCCGGTCTGGATCGGGGGACACAGCGACGCCGCCCTCCGGCGCGTGGTCGAGGTCGCCGACGGCTGGCACCCGCTGGGCCTTCGGGCGCCCGTGGCGCTTCATCCTCCCGAGCTGGCCGAGCGCGTCCGCCGGCTGGACGAGCTCGCCGCCGCCGCCGGGCGAGACCCGCGGGAGCTGGTCGTCGCCTTCAAGGCGCCCTTCGGCTTTCGCGAGGACGCAGGACGCGATCGGGCACCCCTCACCGGCTCGCCGGCGCAGATCGTGGAAGACCTCCACGCCTACGTCGCGGCCGGCGTCCGCCACTTCGTTCTCGACTTCAGCGTGTCGACGCCGGCCCAGATGATGGAGGCGATGGAGCGGCTCGCCGCCGACGTCCGCCCTCACGTCCACGCCGGCTGAGCGCCGCGCCGCCGTGTCACGATGTCGTGATGCGGCCAGCCTGACGCCGGGGTAAGGCACGCCGCCGGAGAAGCTCCCCGCCGCCGAAGCGGCCCACGCGCTTGAGCGGCAGGCCCTGGATGTCAGCGACATGGCACGCCAGTTGCCGTGGCGACGTGAGGGCCGTGCCGTGGATTCCGAGACCGTGTCCCGAGCGTCCTGGGCGGGCCGCGCCCGCAGACGAGCCCTGGCGCTCCGTCGCATGGCAACCCCTGTCCGGGCGATGGCGCGTCCTCTCGTCCACGGGCTCCGCCTGCCGGTGCGTTGGCTCGCGCGCCAGGAAGCCCTGGTGCTGCTCACCGCCTTCGCCATCGTGCTCGCGCTCTACGGCTTCGTCGAGATCGCGCACGAGCTCCGCGAGGGGGAGTTGCGCCACTTCGACGAGCGGCTGCTGCGCGCGCTCCGCACGCCCGACGACCCGGCCGTGCTGATCGGACCGCCGTGGGTCGCCGAGGTGGTGACGGACATCACGGCCCTCGGCGGCACGCCCATCCTGATCGGCGTCATCCTCTGCGCGGTCGGGTACCTGTTGCTGGTGCACCGGTACGGCGCGGCCGCCCTCGTCGTCGTCGCGTCGGCCGGGGGCGGGCTCATGAGCCTCGGACTGAAGGAGCTCTTCGGACGGATGCGTCCGGGGGTCGTGCCCCACCTCGTCACCGTCGAAGGGCTCAGCTTCC
Source organism: Candidatus Rokuibacteriota bacterium (assembly GCA_044867785.1). Lineage (GTDB taxonomy): Bacteria > Methylomirabilota > Methylomirabilia > Rokubacteriales > DASRDR01 > DASRDR01. The sequence goes on from JBIOVM010000116.1 coordinate 142,376, forward strand.
CGAGCGGGCACTCCATGGCCGCGGCGGTGATCTATCTGACGCTCGGTGCTCTCATGGCCCGATTCGCCGCCCACCGGCGCGTCAGGGCCTACGTCGTCGGAATCTCGCTCTTCCTGACGCTCCTCATCGGCATCACGCGCGTGTGCCTGGGCGTCCACTACCCGACCGACGTCCTGGCGGGCTGGGCGGCCGGGCTCGGGTGGGCGCTCCTCTGCTGGCTGACCGCGCGATACCTGCAGCATCGGGGCACGGTGGAGCCTCCCCCGGGCTCGCACAAGGCTCGCTGAGCGCGCGGGCCGGCCCGCGCGCTCAGCGAGCCTTGTGCGAGCCCGGGGGAGGCTCCACCGTGCCCCGATGCTGCA
>JBIOVM010000117.1:0-40013 GCA_044867785.1 Candidatus Rokuibacteriota bacterium
TCCAGCGGGCCAATGGCATCGAATGAGGCGGGGCGGTCGACGATCGGAGCGTGGATCCGCGAGGAGACGGTCATGGCTTGACCGACGGCCATGCAGAGCACGTGCGCGCCCCTCGTGGCGGGAGTCCGGTTGCGCCCTACTCGCGAGGGCCTGAACAAGGAACAGGGCCGCCCGCGGACGAGCTGGATGGCACCGGCCAGCGTCGCGATCCAGAGCATGAGCGCTACCGGCCACCACGCCGTGTTGTCCGCGGCGAACACGTCGAGGAACGCGTCATGCGAGAAGGGAGGCTCACCGCGACCGTGCCCCTGGCCCCGCTTGCCGGGCCGGGCGCGCCGGGGCGGCCGCCGCGAAGATCTCCATGAACGCGCGGCCGGCCGTGCTCAGCCGGCGCCGCGCATGGTGGATCACGTGGAAGTGCCGCACGATCCGGAGGCCGCGGACCCGGACCGGCCGCAACCGGCCGGTCGCCTGCTCCCCCTGGATGGCGTAGACGGACACGAACGCCACGCCGAGCCCGGCCAGCACGCCCTGCTTGATCGCCTCGGTGTGCGGCAGCACCATGCCCGGGCGGTAGGCCACCCCGGCGCCGGCGAGCGCGCGCTCGGTCACCTGGCGGGTCGCCGATCCGGGCTCCCGCAGCAGGAGCGGCTGGCCCGCCAGCTCGGCCGGACCGATGTCACGGCGGCGGGCCCACGCATGCGTCGAGCCGACGACGAGCACGAGCTCATCCTCCACGCGGGCCGCCAGGCTCGCCTCGGCCGGACTCGTCCCGCCGTCGCCGACCACCCCGAGGTCGAGCTCGCCCGCCCGCACCAGCGCCTCGATCTGCGCGGAGTTCCCGAGCTGCAGGGCCACCTCGATCGCGGGGTAGCGCTGCCGGAAGGCGCCGAGCACCCCGGGCAGGACGTAGATCCCGGGGGTGGTGCTCGCCCCGATGGCCAGCGTGCCCCGCTCGAGCCCCTGAAGATCGGCGATGGCGTGCCGGGCGTCCGTGAGCGTGGCGAACAGCCGGGTCACATGGTCCTCGAGGATCCGGCCGGCCTCCGTCAGGTGGACGGCGCGGCCGAGGCGGTCGAAGAGGCGGGCGCCCAGCGCGCCCTCGAGCTCCCGGACGTGCTGAGAGAGGGCTGGCTGGCTGAGGTGGAGCGTCTCGGCGGCACGCCGGAAGCTCCCGGCCCGGGCGACGGCCAGGAAGGCCTCGAACTGCCGGAGCGTCATGGTTCGGGTTTCCCTTATCGCACTGATCTGAACAACCGATTGGACCTTATCGCACTGCCTCGCCGACAGTGCAAGGGGGCGCTCCCGGGTGGGACGTCCGCTCAAGCCCCGGCCTCGCGGCCATCAGCGAGGAGGTCCACATGATCTTCCAGCAGTTCCTGTATCCCCAGACCGGGTGCGCCGCCTACGTCTTCGGCTGAGTGGGCCATGGGGCGTCTACGGTCGTAGACCCACACGCCGCCGACCTCGAGCGCTACCTGGAGTTCGCCACCCTCAAGGGCACGAAGATCACGCACGTCATCGACACGCACATCCAGGCGGACCATCGGTCCGGAGGACGTGAACTCGCGGCCCGCACAGGCGCGGTCTACTGCCTGCACGAGACCGCGGACCTGGCCTTCCCGTTCACGCCGCTCGCCGATGGCCAGGAGCTCGTCTGCGGGAACGTCATCATGCGTGTGCTCCACACACCTGGACACACACCCGAGAGCCTCTGTCTCGTCGTCACCGATAAGACGCGCGGACCGGAGCCGTGGTTCGTGCTGACGGGCGACACCCTCTTCGTGGGGACGGTCGGCCGGCCGGACCTGCCCGGTGCGGCCGAGGCCAGCGCCCGGGCGCTTCATCGGAGCCTCCGGCGGCTCCTCGCCCTGCCGGACCACACGGAGATCTACCCGACCCACTTCTCGGGCTCGGCGTGCGGGAAGGGGATGAGCGGCAAGCCCATGTCGACGCTGGCCTTCGAGAAGCGGTTCAACCCGTTCCTGGGGATGGTGGGCGAGGACGAGTTCGTTGCGGCCCTGACGCGAGAGCTTCCCCCGATGCCCGCCGACATGGCGGCCACGCTCCTGGTCAACCAGGGCCGCGCGTGACCGGCCGGCCGCCCAGGCGCGGGCGGCGGAGTGGCACGCGGGCGTCGGATCGCGCCGCGCACGCGCCGCCGGGAGGTCCCCGGTGAGTCTCTCGTCCACGGCGGGCACCATACGGCTTGGCCTGGAGGCGAACCTCGGCCAGTTCTCGCTCCTCGTCTTGATCAACGCCTTCGTCGGGGCGATGGTCGGCCTGGAGCGGACCGTGGTCCCGCTCATCGGGGAGCGCGAGTTCGGCCTCACGTCGAAGACCGCGATCGTTTCGTTCATCGTGAGCTTCGGCGTGACCAAGGCGCTGCTGAACCTGGTGGCGGCCCGTCTGGCGGAGCGGTTCGGGCGAAAGCCGATCCTGGTGGCAGGGTGGCTGCTCGGCCTCCCAGTGCCCTTCTTGATCATGTGGGCGCCGTCCTGGGCGTGGATCGATGCCGCCAACATCCTCCTCGGGGCGAACCAGGCCTTCGCCTGGTCGATGACGGTCATCATGAAGGTGGATCTCGTCGGCCCGCAGCGGCGGGGGCTCGCGCTGGGCCTCAACGAGTTCGCCGGGTACCTGTCGGTGGCGGTGTCCGCATGGCTCACCGGCCATCTTGCGAGCGTCTACTCGCTCCGCCCCGAGCCCTTCTACTACGGCGGGATCGTCGCGATCCTCGGACTCACGCTTTCCGCTCTCTTCGTGCGCGAGACGCGGGACCATGTGGCCCTCGAGATCGCCCAGGCGTCGTCCGCCCGGCCCGGGACGGCCAGCGGGCTCTCGTTCCGGGAGGTCTTCACGGTCACGACCTGGCGCGACCGGAACCTCGCCGCCGCGTGCCAGGCGGGGCTCGTCAACAACCTGAACGACGGGATGTCCTGGGGGATCTACCCGCTCTTCTTCGGGAGCCACGGCCTCGGCGTCGCGGCGATCGGCGTCATCAAGGCCGTGTACCCGGGCGTCTGGGGCGCGCTGCAGGTCGTCACGGGGCCGCTCAGCGACCGGATCGGCCGGAAAGGGCTGATCGCCGGGGGGATGCTCGTCCAGGCCGGCGGGATCTGGCTCACGGTCCTGATGCCGGCCTATCCGGCGTGGATCGCGGGCGCTGTCCTCCAGGGGCTCGGGACGGCGATGGTCTACCCAACCCTGCTCGCGGTCATCGGGGACGTCGCGCACCCCTCGTGGCGCGCGACCGGCTACGGCGTCTACCGCTTGTGGCGGGACCTCGGCTATGCGGTGGGCGCGCTGCTGGCGGGACTCATCGCCGACTGGCTGGGCATGGCCGCGGCGATCCACGTGGTGGCCATGCTCACCCTGCTGTCGGGCCTCGTCGTCCTCGTCCGCATGCGGGAGACCCTGGGCGGTCTTCGGTGATGCCGCCCCCCTCCGTGATCTGGCCGGCCGACGCGTCCATGGATAACGGATCGCGCGTGTATCACCGACCTGGTCGAGAGTCAGCAGGCACATGACCGATGACGCCGAGAAGATGATCGCCCGCGCGCCACTCAACTACTCGGGGTCGGCTGACGGCTACGCGGAATACTGGAGTCCGGTCATTCGTCCCCTCGCCCGAAGATTGCTCGACGCGCTGCCGTGGGATCGAGCGGGCTGGATCCTCGACGTCGGCACGGGGACGGGCGCGCTCATCCCCGACATCCTGAATCTCGCGCCAACGGCCCGTGTCGTTGGGATCGACCCGTCGCTGGGCATGCTCGCCCGCGCGAGAGGCGCCCACGTGCCTCTCGTGGCGATGGACGCGATGGCGCTCGGCGTCCGGGCTGGCATCTTCGATATCGCCGTGCTCGCATTCGTCCTGTTCCACGTTCCCGACCCGTCGGCGGCCTTGGCGGAGGTGAGACGCGTACTTCGGGTTCGCGGGAGCGTCGGCATGGCGACGTGGGCCGAGGAGCCCGCGACGCCGGCCAGCCAGATCTGGGAGGACGCGCTCAGCGGAGCCGGTGCATGGGATCCCAGTCCGCAGTCCACTCACGACGAGCTGATGAATGCGCCCGACAGAGTCCAACGTCTCCTCAGCGTCGCGGGCTTCACGCCGGAGAATATCTGGATCGAACGGTTGGAGTACCAGTGGAGTGTCCCGCGCTTCATGGGACTGCGCACGGGTTTCGGTGCCACAAAACGAAAGCTCGAGACCCTCGACGCCGGGACGCGACAGGCATGCCTCGACAGAATTGAAGAAGAGGTGTCCCGTCTCAGCCCGAGAGACCTCTTGTGTCGCGGTGCAGCGATCTGTGCCACGGCCGTGGGGTGACACTTCCGTGCAGACAGTAGCGGCCAGCCCGGCGTCGCCGTTCGGCGGAATGGCTCCAGGCAGCCATCCGGTCATCCCCACGACAACTGAGCCTCCACCGAGAGACGAAAGAGAGACGGTGTCGGTCCGCGCCGCGCGCGCTCACGGGACCAGGTCGGCTTCGTCAGGGCTCTCCCAAGCTTTACCGCGTCTGCGGAACCGGTGTGGAGGTCAGCGGTGATGCTCATACTCGCCTCCTATCTCGCCGAGAACACGCGGCCTACGTATGAGCGCATCGCGACGTGGCTGACCGCGCGCCTCGGCGAGCCTGCGTCCCTGCTCGGCGGCATGGCCTGGGAGGAGCGTGTGGCGATGCTGGACGACGGGCGGGTGCACGCCGCGTTCATCTGCGGCTGGTCGTACATCCAGCGCCACGATCGGCCGGAACGGCCGGTCGACCTCTTGTGCGCGCCAGTGATGGCCCCGCCTCGGTACGAGGACCGGCCGATTTACTTCACGGACGTGGTCGTCCGCCACGACAGCTCCCTGTGGTCGTTCGCGGATCTCCGGGGCCGGAGCTACGCCTACAACGACCGCAACTCGCACTCCGGCTACAACGCCCCCAGGGATCACCTGCTCCGGCTCGGTGAGACCCGCGGCTACTTCGGTCGCGCGGTCGCCGCGGGGTCTCACCAGACCTCGCTCCGGATGGTCGAAGCGGGCGAGGTCGACGCCTCGGGGATCGACAGCACGATGCTGGACGTCGAGCGCCACCGGCGTCCCGAAGTGAGCACGACGCTGCGCACTGTGGCCGTACTCGGGCCATCCCCGATTCCGCCGGTCATCGTGACCCGGGCACTCCCCGAGAACCAGCGAGAGCGGCTCCGCGCCGCACTCCTCGCGATGCACGAGGATGCCGAGGGTCGCGCGATCCTCGGCGACGGACTCATCGCCCGCTTTGTCCGCGTGCAGGACGCTGACTACGACCCGATCCGCGCGATGGTCGCCCGGGCGGTCGAGGTCGGCTTCATAGAGCTACGGTGACCCGCGCGGGCCGGACGCCGGCTCATCGGGTCGCGTCCAAAGCACCTGAAGGAGATGCGAACGTGCGCCTGTCCCGACTCCTGTCTGCTGCGGCGCGGCAGCCGAGTAACCCAAACGGTCACCACAGAACGTGATTCTCCGGCCTCACAGGGGATCACGGCGCCGCACCGTGTCACGGGCAACCCCTCGATTCTTCTCACGGGGCATCACGGCACAGCCCGGCATACGCAGCGCAGCTTCCCAAGCTGGACGTCGCCGGTTCGATTCCGGTCGCCCGCTCCAACGTCGACGCGGGGTGGCAGCGCACTTGCAGCCCCTCGGGATTGCGGACAACACGATCGTCCTGTTCAGCAGCGACAACGGCGCGGAGATCTTCAGCTGGCCCGATGGCGGCATGCAGCCGTTCAAGGGGGAGAAGGGCACGACCTGGGAAGGCGGCTTTCGCTCGCCGGCGGTCGCGCGCTGGCCGGGCGTGATCAAGCCCGGCGTCATCGTGAATGACATCATGTCGCACGAGGACTGGCTGCCGACGTTGCTGGCGGCCGCGGGAGACCCGGACGTGAAGCAGAAGCTCCTGAAGGGGATGACGGTGGGCGACAAGACCGTCAAAACCCACCTGGACGGGTACAATTTCATGCCATTCTTCAAGGGCGAGACCGCGACCGGGCCGCGCCGGGAGTTCTTCTACTTCGATGACAACGCCAACCTGAACGCCTTGCGATACGGCAACTGGAAGATCCACTTCGCCTGGATCGAGGGCCATCTCTTCACCGGGAAGCGGACGAGCGCCAACGTGCCGCTCGTGGTCAACCTGCGGCAGGACCCGTTCGAGCGGACGCCCTTCGAATCGGACAGCTATCGCCGCTTCCAGGCGGACAAGCTGTGGACCCTTGTCCCCGCGCAAGCCATGGCAGGTCAGTTCATCCAGAGCTTGAAGGACTTTCCACCCAGCCAGCCGTCGGGCAGCATGAACGTCGACCAGGTGATGGAGCAGCTCCGGTCCGGAGCCTCGGGGGCGGGCAAGTGAGATGGCGACAGGCCTGGATCACTCCGACCGCTGCCGCCATCCCGAGAACCCTTTCTCTATCTGCGCCACCGGGAGCGGCCGTTTCGGGACGTCCCGCTCCTCGTCACGGGCATCGAGGAGCGGCTAACCTGACGACCGCCAAGGCGCTCGGGCTCACCATCCCACCTCCGGTGCTCGCGCGGGCGAATCAGTTGATCGAATGATTGACCGCCGAGGATTCCTGCGCACCCTCGGGCTGAGCGTCCTCGGCGCACCGCTCACTGTCGAGGCGCAGCCGGCGGCGAAGGTATCCCAGGTAGGGCTTCTCTGGTTCGGCTCTCGTTCGTCGGAATCATCCAGCGTCGAGGCCTTCATGGCCGGCCTCCGGGAGTTCGGCTACGTGGAGGGCCAGAACGTGCTGCTCCACCCCCGATTCGCGGAGGCGAATCAGGAGCGACTCGCCGCCGCGGCCACTGAGCTCGTCCGCATCGGCGTGGATGTCATTGTGACCTACGGAGACGTCGGGGTTCGAGCGGCGAAGCAAGCCACCGGCACGGTGCCCATCGTCGTCGCGCTGACCGGCGATCTCGTCGAGGCGGGCCACGCCGCAAGTCTGGCACGGCCCGGAGGGAACGTAACCGGGCTGGTCGACACGTCCCCCGAGCTGAGCGCGAAGCGTGTGGAATTGCTGCGGGATGCTGTCCCCGCGATCTCGCGCGTCGCCGTGCTCTGGAACTCCTCGAACCGGGTCAAGGTGCTCGATTACAAGATGACGCAGGCAGCGGCTCAGACGCTGGGTGTGCCGCTTCAGTCCGTAGAGGTCCGGCACATGGATGACATCGGTCCAGCGGTCGCCGCCGCGGTGCGGGAACGAGCCGGCGGGCTTCTCGTGCTTTCGGACGCCCTCACCAACACGCACCGCGGCCGCATCGTCGAGCTCGCTAACAAGAACCGGCTCCCCACCATGTATTTCAGTCGGGAGTGGGTGGATGCAGGAGGCCTCATGGCTTATGGACCGCGCTGGCGCGACATGTACCGGCGGGCGGCAACCTATGTGGACAAGATCCTGAAGGGCGCAAAGCCAGGCGACCTCCCGATCGAGCAGCCCACCACGTTCGACCTGGTCGTCAACCTCAAGACGGCGAAGGCGCTCGGGCTCACGATTCCACAGCGAGTCCTGCAGCAGGCGACCGAGGTCATCCATCAGTAGTGGGCAGGCGAGCCTTCATTGCTGGCACCCTCGGTCGCCTCGCGGCACCGCTCGTCAGCGACGCGCGGCCGTCAACGAACGAACATCCCACGGATCGGATTCCTCACGGCTGTCCCATTGTCCGTGATGTCGGCCCGCACCGATCGTCATTGAGTGGCGCTCTGCGGCGGGACAACTCGATCGCCTTTCCTCGCTGGCGGCCGAACTCGTCCGTCTCAACGTCGGCGTCATCGTCACGGGGGTCCGTTACTAACCCGTCCGGTCAAGGCAGCCACCACGTCGATTCCCATTGTCATTACCAATGATCGCGATCCGGTAGCCAACGGGTTCGTGCCGTCTCGTTTTCTGTAGACCTGGAACGCTCGAGAGCGGCGGTTTCTCTCGGACGGGGGCGCTCGTGGTGGCGACCTGGCCAAGGTGTGGAGCTGGCCCTACCATCGCTCGATCGCCACGAGCACGGCGTCGTCGGCGACCCGGCCCTGCAGCGAGAATCGGATCGCGTCACCCACGCGGACCGGGTCACGGGCAACCAGCGCCGCGGCGCGAAAGCTCGTGGTCCTGGCCGGCAGCAGCCCCCGGATCTCCTCGTGCGTGATCACCAGTAGCTGCGGGTACACCGCCCGCACCACTCCGCGGCCGTCCCACTGCTGCTCGCCGGCCCGCGCGCCCGTGGCGCAGGCTGGCCGCTCGCGTTCGAGCCGCTCGATCTGCGCGCGGGCTCCGTCCAGGTCGCGGTCGAGGGCATCCGCGCGCCGGCCCCAGCCTGCGTAGCCCAGACCGAGCCCGACGGCGAGCGTGAGGTTCAGCAGCAAGGTCACCTGCCACACCGGCATCACGACGTCCTCCCGCGTTCAGTGGACGTGGTCATCGGGGAATGGCGGCGGGGTTCTTTCCTCGTTGAGCTTCTCCGCTTGGGCCTGAATCTGTCCGGTGTCATCGTTCCAGATGGCGCGGATGTAGCCCTGGCGATCGATCAGCACCTCCGCGTGCCGTCCCGACGTGAACATGCCATAGGTCGCGACGATGTCCGCCGTGCCGTCGGTCAGAACCGGGAACACCACGGGCGGCGACGCGCCGAGCTCGCGGATCGCGTTGGGTGAGGCGCGCGCCGGCACGGCGATGATCTCGACGCCGATAACCGACAGCAGGTCGTAGCTCCGTGCCAGCTCTGTCATGCGGGCGCGGGAGTCCGGCAGCGTGTAGAGCACCAGCAGCACCATTCGCCGTCCGCGATAGTCGCGCAACGCACCCGGCGCCAAGGGACCGATGGAGATGCTGAAGTCCGGTGCGATGAGCCAGGCGCGGTCAGGCTCGACCTCGCGTCCGATCGTCTTCGAATCATGGGCCGCGCCGAGCGCGCGGGTGAAGTTGATCACGTCCCAGCGCCCGGCTTCATCGAGCCGACTCGCGAAGGCTGGCATGCCGCGTCCGGGCATGCCCTGGCCGACCAGCCAGAAGAGCTCGCCCGCGTGCCGGCGCGACGTGGGCGGCGCGCGGAGATCGCTGGGTGGCCGTCCTGTCGCGCCGTCGCCCGCGCCGGCGGCGCCGTGGCACCCGCCGCACTGCTCGCGGTAGATCGCCATCCCCGTGGCGATCGAGCTGGCGTGATACGTCGCGAGTGGACGCCGGTAGCTGGTTGGATAGGCGTCGACCACGAGCGGAGGCAGCCCGACGGTCGCGCCGCCGGCGACGAGCGCGAGCGCCCCGACCAGCACCGGCGCGCGGCGCGGAACGAACCACGACGTAACCAGCCCGACAGCGCCGAGGACGGCTAGCTGGCCGCCCAGCAGCGCGCGCCACCTCGTCGCCGACTCGTCGACGAAGACGTCCAGCGAGAGTCGGAACGGTAGCGGCCAGAGCGGCTCGGCATGGCGGGCGGGCGTCGTCAGGGTCATCGCCGCGGCGAGCGCGAGCAGAACGAAGGCGAGGCTGGCTTCCAGCGTGACGAACGCGGCAAGGCGGCGAACGACGTCCGGCGCCGAGAGCGCGGGCAGCAGGCGCGTGCGGTTCACCGTGGCGAGCCCGAGGATCGGAACGAGGACGCTCAGCTTGGCCAGGAGCAAGCGGCCGTGCGTCGTTCCCAGCAGGCCGGCGACGCTCTCCACCTGCACGAGCGCATTCAACACGCCCGACGCCATCAGCAGCACCATCGCCACCAGAGCGGCACGAGCGAAGCGACGCGCCGCTCGCACCGCATAGGGGAGCGAGTCGGCGCCGTCGGCGCGGCTCGCGGCGCGCAGCAGGAGCACGAGGGCGACGAGGCCGCCGACCCAGGCACCCGTGGCGAGCAGGTGGACGACGTCGACCGCGACGGCCGACGCCGGGCGTGGCGTAGTCGCGGCCGCGTGACTGGACGCGCTCACGAGGGACAGCGAGAGCGTGGCGAGCACGAGCGCCTCGGCACGAGCGGCGATCCAGTTCCGCCGGTCGAGGATGTCCGTCCGGAGCGTGAGGAATGCCCCGAGCACGACCAGGAGCCCGTGGCGCGCCAGCCACACCAGGCCCGCCCACGTATCGAGCATCGCGCGCACCGCGGCGCGGGGCTCCAGCGCCGCCTGGGCACGGTTCTCGAAGACCGCCGTCCGTGCCAGCAGCCAGACGAGGCCCGAACCCATGGCCACGAGCACGAGGAGACGGGCCCAGGCCACGACGGTTTCGTCCCACCGGCGGGCGCTCGGAGCGCGAGGCGCGCCGGCCAGGAGGAGCATGAAGAATGCGCCCACCACCATCACGGAGGACGCGAGGTGCACCCACAGCGCGGTGAGGAGGAGCGCCCTCATTCGACCCTGAACGTGAAGTGGCCCTCGGTCACATCGGCGTCGATCGACAGGACGCGCCACTGTACCCTGTACGTCCCCGGCGGCAGCGACGGCAGCGTCGCGCGCAGCAGCGAGGGGTTCGCGCGGTCGACGCGGCTGTCCCGACGATCGACCTGCGCCCCCTGATCGTTGAGGACGCGGACGGCGCTGTAGGCCGGCTCGAGGCGCTCGCTGAAGTAGAGCCTCACCTCGTCGGGCGCGCGCTTGAGCCTGCTCTCGACGCGCGGCTCCGCCCGTTGCAGCACCGCATGCGCGGCGGCGACCGTGGCGGTCAGCGCGCAGACGGCGAGCGCGAGGCCGACACGTCTCGCGCTTGCCTGACCGGTGCGCACCACGGGAGCGGCCCTTGTCTAGGCGAGGCCCGCCTTCGCCTTGTAGTAGGCGACGATGTCGCTCGTCTGCAGCCAGAAGAGATCGTACGTCGATCCGGTCCCACCGGCCGTGGAGACGGGACCGGGCCCGCGATCATAGCCCGCCGACCAGATCATCTTGTCGCCCCCGGCCGTGAACATCGGGCACGCGCCATCGACGTTCGGCTGATTGAACGGCGCCTCGACGATCGGCCCTTTCCATTCCCGGGTCGCCGGGTCGTAGTGCACGAACACCATCTTGTGGAACTTGCCGAAGTCGTGCACGGAGACGACGCCGAGGACGAGGCCGTCTCTGGCCACGGCGTTCAGGCGGCACTTGAACCCGATCGAGTCGAGCAGCTTGCTCTCGTACCGCTTGGCCGGCTCCCAGACGCCCTTCTCCATCTTGCTCGTGTAGAGATCGGCCGTCGGAGCCCCGCCCACCGCGCGGGGCCGGACGGAAACGAACACAGACGTGTGGTCCTGGCCCGGCAGCCCGAGCGGCATGAAGCAGTGGTCGGTGTGCTCGGAGTTCACGGTCGGTCCGAGAATCTGCGCCGGGGACCACTGACCGGTGGCCTGCTTGTGGGTGACCCAGATATCCGCGCCCCCACGCCCACCGGATCGCCGACTCATGAAGTACAGGGTCTTGCCATCCGGCGTGATCCTTGGTTCCTGATCGATGGAGTCGCCGTTGACGGTGTCGGGGAGTCGCTCGGGGGGAGTCCAGTCGGCGCCAGTCCCAGGCCATTCACCCGTCTGGCGGATCCGGCGGGTGACGAAGATGTCGGTCGTCGTGCCCAGGACCCGGCTGTCGCCGCTGCCCGCGAAGCGGGCAAAGTAGATGGTGTTGCCGTCCGGAGTGATCGTCGGCTCGTAGCTGCCGAACTCATCGTTGGGTGGGAAGGGAAGCTTCTTGGGAACGAGTTCCCTGTCGGCGGCTCGCGATCGGGCTGGCAGCGCCACCGTGGCCGCCACAACCGTCCCCGCCGCCCGAAGGAATTGCCTGCGTGACACTGGATTCATGAGCGCCCCCTTCCGGTCATCATGACCACCAAGTCGAGTGTCGTCGGAATTGAAGACACGGCCTCCGGAGCACCATCGCGTTTCCTTGGAAGGAGGCGCGCCCTCCGGTGACAGCCGACGTCTACTCACGTGAGAAAACTACACTTCTCGATCGAATATATCAAGAAGTACTTAAGTCAATGGAACAAATACTATTTTGGCTACGTCGTCAGCCTGGCAACGAGAGTCGCGAGCTAGTCGAACGTCGGGCCGCCCCGACCTTTGCCCCTGCCTCGCGATTCCGCTTCGTCCGGAGACGCTCACAGTCGCTAGAGCTTCGGAATGACATCGGCCGCCACTCGATCTGCTCGGGCTCGTCGAACACGGGGTTCAGCACACGATGAGGCGGGCGCCCGCGGCACGAACCCTGGCGAGGCCGTCGATCACGTCATCCACCGGTCCCCGGATGGCGACCTCCTCGGCCAGCCCTCGCCGCCCGTAGCAGGCTCCGAACCAGTCGGCGAGACAGCCGCGGAGCTGCTCGCCGGCCAGCGGCAGTGGATCCGCGCGAGGGGACCGGAGTCGCTACTCCCGGACCCAGGAGGCGTCGGCGACGGCGTCGTCCAGCTCGAGGCCTAGCCCGGGAGCGTCCGGCGGAGCCAGGAAGATCCCCTCCGGTGTGGCTTCCTCACGGAGGACCGGTCCTCTGAAGAGCCGACCCTGGAACTCCAGCAAGGGATTGTCCGGCATGAAGTACTCGATCCACATGACGTTGGCGAGCCCGGCTGCGAGGTGAATGTGGACTATCTGGAGATTCCACGGCGACACCGGCACGCTCGACAGCGTGGCGAGGGCGTGGATACGGAGCCAGTCGGTGATGCCGCCCGTAATCGCCGCATTGGGTTGGACGACGTCGACGGCACCCTGTTCGATCAGCTGGCGGAACTCCAGCACGCCCACGTGCTGCTCGCCGCCGACGATGTACGTCCGCCCCGCCCGCTGCCGGATCCTCACATAGCCGGGGATGTCGTCGGGAGGCACCGGCTCCTCGAGCCAGTAGACGTCGTAGCGCTCCCAGCGCTTCAGCTGCTGGATGGCGGTATCGACGTTCCAGGTCCCGTTGACGTCCACCATGAGCTTGATGTCCGGCCCGACGGCCTCACGGACCTGTCTCACGCGCTCGGTCGCCTCGGCCAGCGAGACGAAGGTCGCCGATCCGCGAATCTTCAGGGCCGTGTGTCCACGGTTCACGTATTCGGTCGCCTTCTCGGCGAGCTTCTCGGGAGGAAGGTGGTGAGCGCAGTTCGCGTAGGTGGCGACCCGGCGACGGCGCCCGCCTAGAAGCGTGGACACGGGGACGTTGAGGAGCTTGCCCTTGAGATCCCACAGGGCGAAGTCGATACCCGCCATGCAGGCCCGCACCACCCCCTCACCACCACGACGCGGCACGGCCTCGTACATTCGCCGCCAGAGGTCCTCCGTGAGCAGCGGATCCTCGCCGACGACGGCGGCCTTCAGAGTTCGACGGACCAAGGCTGCCGCGACATCGCTGGTCGCGCTCGCGGCGGTCACGAATCCCACACCGGTCACGTCGGAATCCGTGTGGACTTGGACGATGTGGATATCTCCGGCGTACGCTCGCGGGTCACGCGATACGCTGTAGCGCCTCACCGTCACGTCCGTGATCTTCAACGTTCACCTCCTCATGCGGGCCGGGCGGTCCGTCGCGTTCCGCTTTTGCCGACTCGGGCCTGCCGCCCGCGGGACGAGGCTGCCTTTGTCGCCGGATCGCACCCCACCCGCCACGTCCGTCCGCCTGGGTGCGCTCATTGTCGCGGACCCGTGCGCCGGAGACAAGACTCGGCGGCGGGGACGGCGAGCAGCACGAGTTGCGATCGCGCCCCCTGACCTTGGCGGTCAACCGCATGTCCGCGAATCGCTCCAGCGACTAGTCCAAAGACATCTGGGGTTATCCTGCCGCGAAAGAGGTCTTTCGTCGCCCGATCGCATCGATGATCTGCGCCAAGATTCACGAGTTGTGACTCGGATCGAGAGTCTGGCCTTACGGTTGGCTGCCCAGCGATTCAGAAAGGACAACCGGCTCAAGGCGATGGGCGACCTCCGGGGCAAGATACCAGTGAGTCGGTCCAGGATGACTGGCTGAAGCAGGGCGCGGCCGCGCATGGGGTGGACGTCCAGCCGTTCGACAAGGCCGCCGATGCCGTGCAGTGAGCTTCCGAAGCTGGACGTCGCCGGTTCGATTCCGGGCGCCCGCTCCAATAGGCATCGGGGGTTACGGCTTGCACCGTAGCCCCCGATGCGACTCGCCTCCGAGGATGGGGCGCCCGCTATCCAGAGTGGAGCGCTCCGGCCTCGCGACTACGCCACTTCCACGACCAGGTAGCGGGCCCCGCCTTGACGCTCGACGCGCAGCAGCGCCTGCTTGTCCCGCGTCTGCGTGAGGCCCTTCGCGACATCGTCGAGCGAGTCGACGGGGACCCGGTTCACCTCCCGGATCACATCTCCCGCGCTGATGCCGGCCTCGGCGGCCGGGGAGTTCGGCTTGACCTCGGTGACCACGACCCCTTTGCGGTTCTCGACGCCGAGAGCGTGGGCCCGCTCGGCGGTCAATGCGGCCAGCTCGACGCCGAGCCGCTCCCACGCCACCCGGCTCCCGCCGGGCGTCTCCGCCGCGGCCTGACGGGTGTCGGCGAGGTTGCCGATGGTGACCTTCAGCTGCTGCGGCTTGCCGTCCCGCACGAGCTGCACCTCCACCGTTCGGCCCACCGGAGTCCCGGCGACGAGCGAGGAGAGCGCCCGCGGGTCGCTCACCGCCTTGTCGTCGTAGCGCAAGAGTAGGTCACCGGCCTTGATCCCGGCCTTCGCGGCCGGGGAGTCCTCGACCACCGACGCGACCAGGATGCCCTCCGTCCCCTCGACGGCGAACGACTTGGCCAGCTCAGGCGTCAGGGGCTGGATCGAGACGCCCAGCCAGCCGCGCGTGACCTGTCCGGCGGTGCGGAGCTGCCCGAGGACCGGTTTGGCGAGATCGGCGGGAATGGCGAAGCCCACGCCTTGGAACCCGCCGCTCCGGCTCACGATCGCGGTCGCAATGCCGACGACCTCGCCCCGGGTATTGATGAGCGGCCCGCCGGAGTTGCCTGGGTTGATCGCGGCGTCGGTCTGGAGGAAGTCGTCGTACCGGCCGGCTCCGATCACCCGGCTGGTGCCGCTGATGATGCCGACCGTCACCGTGTGCTCCAGCCCGAAGGGATTGCCGATCGCCATGACCGGCTCGCCGACCTTCATGGTGCTCGACTGGCCGAACTTCAAGGCCGGCAGGCCCGTGGCTTCGACCTTCACGAGCGCGAGATCGGTCTCCGGATCGATGCCGACGACCTTGCCCGGAAAGGTCCGGCCGTCGGCCAAGGTGATGTCGATCGTCTGGGCGCCGTCGACCACGTGGTGATTGGTGACCACGTAGCCGTTCGGATCGATCACGAATCCCGAGCCGATGCCCCGCCGCTGGGGCCGGGGGGCGTCGGGGCCACGCTCACCGAAGCGCTCCCGAAGCTCGGGAGGGAGGAAGCGACGGAACTGCTCGGGGATGCCCGGCGTCCCGCCGGGCTGCATCCGTTGCATCTGGCCGCGCACGCGAACGTTGACGACCGAGGGCGTGGCAGTCTCGGCCAACCGCACCCAGGGGTAGGATTCGGGGAGGACACCCGCACCCTCTGTGCTTGCCGGAGCGGTCGCCGCGATCGTCGGGACAGGTCCTGCTAGCGTCAAGACGAGGAGCAGCGCGCCGCCGCGCGCCGCCCCGGTGAAGAGTCGTCGCATCACTGGCCTCCTTTGATGGGCGTCCGAAGGGGGCCGTCCCCCTCGAGGCGCCGGTCCTTCATGACTCGGACGCGGCGCCTGCGACAACTCTTCACCTTGAAGGCTTCCACGGACGGCCCTGGTCGCGACATTTCGGCGCGATCTTGAATTCCGGCACTCCGGGCGGCCGCCCACGGCCTCTCAGCGTTCCGGTCGTGACACCCGGGATCCCGTTCGACGGGCTCTCGGTCAACGAGCCGCTGGTGTGCCTGACACGATCGAGGTCGCCCCTGCTCGACGTGCGCCGCCAGCACGACGCAAGGTGGGCAAGGCGTCTGGCGATCGCCAGACGCCTTGCCGAGGGCTTCGCGAGGACCCTGAAGCTACGGCTTGGTGGCCGTGGTCTCGCGGAGACCCATCTGCACGATGACCTGATCGCCCTTCTGGACGTCCTTCAGCGCGGGCGGCGGGAAGTGGAGGTTGAAGGTCCCGTCCGCACTCTTCAACGAGACGGTCCCCTTCTGCTGATCCACGCTGAGGACTTTGCCCCGCATCGTGTGAGTGCCCTGGAAGTCGTGCGGCGAGGCATCGTAGAACATGTAGTAGTCGGGGTCACTGTCCCACCACCCGTAGGCCGGATAGCCGTAGTGGCCTCGGTAGGGGCGGTAGTAGCCGTACGGGTAGTAGACCGGCTCCTGCTCGAGGTCGCTGCTCACGCTCCGGACACCCTGCACCTGCATCGTGGCCTCGACGGCCTTGCGCATGATGCTCGCCCGGGGCACCTCGCCCTCCAGGGTCACCTGGCCGTCATCGGCCTGGACCACGAGGTTCCAGAGCCTGTCCTGGCCCTCGACGCGCCACCCGGTGAACCACCAGTCCTCCCCGGCCTTGGCCCCCGGGATCGCCGCGGCGATCTTCTCGGCAACCAGCTTGGCCAGGTCCGTGTCGGCGACGGGCGAGCCGCCGCGCACGGAGCCCACCGCCGGATTCACCCGGAGCTGGTCCCGCACCTCGAACACGCCCGGGGTGCGGCGGACGATCCGGAGGATCTTCTGCTTGGTCTGCGCGGTCGGGACCGTGCCGCTCAAGGTCACGATGTTGTCCTGGACGGTGGCCTTGAAGTCCGTGCCGACCCAGGCCTCTTCCGCGAGCTCGACGTAGATGCGGTCCTCGATCATCCGCTCGACCGCGTTCATCGGCTGGGCTGACGACTGTGCGGTGGGCTTGGACTGCTGCGCGTCCACCGGAGTCGCGGCCACCGCGGTCCAGCCGAGGGCCGCCGCGGTGCCGGCTGCGATGAGAGCACGTTTCATGGGATCGTTCCTCCTTCGTTGTGTCGGAGATGCCCCGCAGAAGGCGTCGAGCCCATGTCCCCAGTCCACGACGGGGGTGCGGGCACCGCGCATCTCCCTTTCACGGTCGGACGCCGATACCCGGCGCGTGCTTCAAGGACCGGCGCCGGGCGGACGCGCGGGATCGGCGGAGAACATCCGTCGCGACCGCGTGGCGCGGTGCCATGCCGTCGCGGCGGATACGATGGAGACATCTGTCTCATGTGCGTACGTCCCGAGCTCAGGTCCCGTTGGAGCGCGCGGCGCGCGGCTGGCACGCCGGATGCAGCCGAAACGCACGACAAGCGAGGTGCGCACTCACGGTGCGTGCGATGTCAAAGGAGGGACGTATGGGAACCGCGCGGAATCCGCGAAGAGGCGGGATGGCGATCGCGTCGAGGCTACGGTCGATCAAGGACCTCCAGAGCTATACGATCGGCGCGACCGACGGCGACGTCGGGACGATCGAGGACGTGTACTTCGACGATCAGAGCTGGACGGCCCGCTACCTGGTCGTCGACACCGGACGGTGGCTCACGGGCCGCAAGGTCCTGATCCCGCCCCAGGCGCTTCGGGAGATCGACGCCTCGGGTCAGCGCGTGATCACGACCCTCACGAGACAGCAGGTGCAGGACAGCCCCCCCATCGAGACGGATCGGCCCGTGTCGCGCCCGTATGAGATGGCGCTCTACGGCCACTACGGCTATCCGTCCTACTGGGCCGGGCCTTATCGCTGGGGCCTGACCCCCCTGGGCTACGCCGGGCCTTATCCGCTCGGAGCACCGCCGATCGCGGAGGGGATGTCCCCGGCGGTGGCAGAGGAGCTCGCCGCGCGCGAGCGCGAGCAGGCCGACCCGCATCTTCGAAGCGCCCGGGACGGCCGGGGGCACCGCATCAAGGCCACGGACGGCGAGCTCGGCCACGTGGAGGACTTCCTGCTCGAGGAGGATTCGTTCGCCATCCGCTACATGGTCGTCGATCCGGCGAGCTGGTGGCCGGGGCCGCACGTGCTCATCCCGACCGAATGGATCACGGCCGTGAGTTGGGCCGATGCGCTCGTCGAGGTCAACGTCGGCCGGCAGAAGGTTCGCGAGGCTCCCCAGTACGATCCGTCCGCGTCGATCGATCGAGAGTACGAGGGCCGGTACTACAGCCACTACGGTCGCACGGGCTACTGGGAGCGGCCCGACGAGCAGTGGCGCCTGTAGCCGGTCCGCACGCGGAGCCGGCCGGACGCACGGGTCGATGCGCCCCGGCCGGGACCAGAACCGAGCGCGCGGGCGGGGCGGCTCCGAGGCGGTGACGAGGTCACCGCGGGGTCCCGGGCGAGCGGGGGCTGATCGCCGCGTGAGCCGTGTGAGGGAGGGGCGACGCGGCGCGGATGCGAGCACCGGGTCGAGGCCGCGACGCGCCGCCGAGGGCAGGGAGCCGGGGCGCTGCTTCGTCCAGGAGTGGCTGGTCACCAACGGCCTCGGGGGCTATGCCGCCGGGACGGTCGGCGGCCTGGCGACCCGGAGATACCACGGCCTCTTGACCGCGGCTCTGCCCGCGCCGTTCGGCCGGCAGATGAGACTGAATCACGTCGCGGAGTCGCTGCGCCTGCCGGACGGAACCGCGGTCGCGTTCGGCGACGTCGTGGAGATTCAGCATCACGACCAGCTTCGCCATCTGCGGCACCTGCAGGAGTTTCGGCTCGACCACGGGCTCCCGGTCTGGCGATACGAGATCGAGGGCCACGGGCTCGAGAAGCGGGTCGTCATGCCGCACCGGCAGAACACGGTCCAGGTCAGCTACCGGCTCCTCGATGGGGGTCCGGTGCGTCTGGCGTTGCGCCCCGCGGTTCACTTCCGCTCCAACAACGCGCCGGTCGGCGCGCTCGACGCCACGGCCTACACCTTGACGGTCTCGGACGGCCGATACGAGTTGGCCGATCGCTCTGGAGCCTTTCCGCTGCGCCTGTGCCTCCACCACGGCAGGACGGCGCTCGTGCCCGACGAGCGAACGCTGGCCGACGTCTTTTATCCGGTCGAGGAGCATCGGGGTTACGAGGCGTCGGGCGAGCTCTGGAGCCCGGGTTTTTTCGAGATCGAGCTGGCCGTGGACCGGGAGGTCGTCGTCGTGGCGTCGACGGAAGCCTGGGAGACACTCCTGGCCCCGGCGCCGGCGGAAGTCCGGCGGATCGAGCGCCGGCGCCGGGAGGAGCTCCTCGAGGCGGCGGATTCCCGGGCCCAGCACGGCACGGCCGCGCGCCTGGTTCTGGCCGCCGATCAGTTCGTCATCGACCCGGTCTGCCGCGTGACGGACGCGGCGCGGGCCGGGGCCGCGGGGGAGCAGGTGCGCTCGATCATCGCCGGATACCACTGGTTCACCGACTGGGGGCGCGACACCATGATCAGCCTTGAGGGCCTGACGCTCGTCACCGGGCGCCACGCCGAGGCCCGATACATCCTGGGCGGGTTCGCCGACCACGTTCGCGATGGACTCATCCCGAACCTGTTCCCTGAGGGCGAGGAGCAGGGCCTCTATCACACGGCCGACGCGACCCTGTGGTACTTCCACGCGATCGACCGCTACCTCGAGGCCACCGGCGACCGGCCGACGCTGCGCCGTCTCCTGCCCTCGCTGCGCGGGATCGTGGAGCACCACCTGCGAGGGACGCGCTTCGGCATCGGCGCGGATCCCCGAGACGGGCTGCTCCGCCAAGGCCAAGAGGGATACCAGTTGACCTGGATGGACGCCAAGGTCGGCGACTGGGTGGTGACGCCCCGGCGGGGCAAGGCGGTGGAGGTCAACGCCCTCTGGTACAACGCGCTGCGCTTGCTCGCGAACTGGCTCCGTGAGGAGGACGGGGACGGGGACCAGGACGCTGCTCGAGCGCTCACCGCGCACGCCGACCGGGCCCGCCGGGCATTCAACGAGCGATTCTGGTACGCGGCGGGCGGGCATCTCTACGATGTGGTCGACGGCGAGGACGGAGACGACCCGTCGTGCCGGCCGAACCAGGTCCTGGCGATCGCGCTGCGCCACCCGGTCCTCGAGCCCCGGCGCTGGCCGGCGGTGCTCCAGGTCGTCACGGACCGCCTGCTCACGCCCAAGGGGCTGCGCTCGCTGGCGCCCACGCACCCGGACTATCAGCCTCGGTACGACGGGGATCGACGATCCAGAGACGCCGCCTACCACCAAGGCACGGTCTGGCCGTGGCTGATCGGGCCGTTCATCGACGCCTGGCTCCGCGTGCATCCGGACGATCGCGCCGGCGCCCGGGGCTTCCTACACGGAATCCTCGACAACCTGGACGCCAGCTGTCTCGGCACGATCAGCGAGATCTTCGACGCCGAGGCGCCCTACGCGCCGGGTGGCTGCGCCGCCCAGGCGTGGAGCGTGGCGGAGGCGCTGCAGGGCTGGGTGCGGACGGCAGAGTAGTCGCGCCGCCCCCGCGGTGAGGGCCAGATCCGCCGGTGTCAGCCCGCGTGCGTCCGTCTCGACATGTCGCAGCTCGGCCGATGCCAGCAACGCGCACACCCAGATCCGAGCGGCGCTCAGCCGGCTCCGGGTGGCGGACGTGATGAACCCGCGAGGTCGTGCAGGTCCCGGCCGGGACGAGCCTCGACCAGCTCGTCGAACGCTTCTGGATCAGCGGGCGGCGGCGGCCGGTGGGCCGCGGCGCGCCATTCCGGCCGCGTCGTGCCGCGCCTCCCGGCTCATGCCGAGAGGACGGATGCCCAGGCTGCCAGAAGCGCCCCCGCCGCCAGGCCGACGAGCGGGGTGTCGCGCCGGAACAGAGCCCTCCAGCCGCCGCCAAAGCGCTGCGTGACCCGCCCGCCGAGGCAGGCCAGGCCGATGACCGCGATCCCGATGACGAGGCTGTGCAGGGCCTCGAGCCGGCCGTAGCCGAGCACTAGGGGCGCCGCGAGCAACCAGGCGCCGGCCACGAGGTTCGCCCGGCGGAGGCCCCGCGCGACTTCCCACGCCGCGACGAACGCCACGCTCGCCACGAGCGGGCCCGCGATCCGGTCGTGCAGGCGCGCGGGGTCCGGGTAGCCGAGGAGGCTCGGCGCGGCCATCAGCCACACCCCGAGTAGCGCCGCCGCGAGCTGGGCCAGCACCGGGTCAGCCCGAGCCGTTCGCGCGCGTGCGCGTGGTCGTCGCCGCGGCCCGGGTCCGGCCGTCTTCGACGCCCCAGAAGGCCCGCCACACCGACTGGCCCCGCGCCCCGACGCGCGTGAGGTGCTGGAGGCTCGCCAGCACCTCGTCGAGCGCCGGCCCGATCATCGCGAGGGACACGAGGGCGGAGGCGAGACAGAGGGTGCACCAGGCGTCGAAGAGCACGGGCTGGAGGATCACCAGCACGATGCTCACGGCACCGAGCGGGCCCACCGCGAGGCCGAAGCCGATCACGATCCACGGCCGTGTGCGCCACCGGGCGTGCCCGCCGATCAGACCCGTGACGGCGTCGACGAGGTACCCGATCATCCCCAGCGCGGCGTCGGGAATGGGAAGGATGCGGGAGACCGACGAGGTCAGGATCACCCGGCTTCCCTCGCCGAAGAACGGCTCCCACACCACGCGGATCCACCGGAGCTGATACGCGGCCAGGTACGCGGCGATCGCGGTGCCGGCGAGGGCGAGCCCGACGATCGGGAGACGCTGGGTCCAGGCCGATGGATTGGCACTCCAGCCGAGGGGCACCTCGTCGGCCGCGTTCACCGGCCGCCCGCGCCCGCCGTCGTGGCCTGTCCTCGCGGCCCGACGCACACCGCGGCGAGCGCGGCAGCCGCCCCCAGGGCGGCGATGGCGAGCCACCTCCGATGGAGCGACATCCAGAGCTGCAGGGAGCGGCCCCGGGCCCGGTGGTCGAAGGCGCCGTGCGCACCGTGATCGCCGGGGACCGGGCGCCACAGGTTGTGCGGGCGCCCGGACGGGACGGGCTCGTCCGTCTGCTGGGCATCGTAGCCGGCCCGGGCCAGGTACCGGTCCGCGAGGCGCGGGGCGATCTTGTTGACCTCGATCGCGGCGACCGTCGGCAGGCCCACGTAGAGCTCGGCCCGCTCGTGCTCGGCTGCCCACAGGATGGCGCGCGCCGCGACTTCCGGCTGGTAGATGGGCGGCACCGGCTGAGGCTCGCGCGGCAAGCGCGTCTTCACCCAGCCGAACTGGGGCGTGTTGAGGGCGGGCAGCTGCACCTCCACCACCCGCACCCGGCTCCGGTCGTGGAGCAGCTCGCAGCGCAGCGAGTCGGTGAACCCCTGGATCGCGTGCTTGGCGCCGCAGTACGCGGCCTGCAGCGGGATGCCGCGATAGGCGAGCGCCGAACCCACCTGGACGATGACCCCATGGTCCCGCGGCAGCATGCGGCGGAGCGCCGCGAGCGTCCCGTAGACGTATCCGAGGTAGGTCACCTCCGTCACGCGCCGGAACTCGTCGGGCGTCGTCTGCTTGATCGGGGAGAACACCGACACCATCGCGTTGTTGATCCAGACGTCGATGGGGCCGAGCGTCGCCTCCACCGCCTGGGCAGCCGCCTCGACCTGACCGGCATCCGACACGTCGCTCGGCAGGACGAGCGCGCGGCCGCCCGCGGCCTCGATCTCGCGGCGTGCGCCCTCGAGTCCGTCCACGCCCCGTGCCAGGAGCCCGACCCGGGCGCCGCGCTGTCCGTAGGCGCGCGCGACCGCGCGCCCGACGCCGGCGGATGCCCCGGTCACGACGACGACGGATGGGTGCGACATTCGGCCCTCCTCACTCGAGGATGTCAGGCGGCGGCGCGCCGTCCGTGTGCAGGACCTCCAGCGCCCTCCCGGACGGCCCGCTCGAGGGATGATGCCGGGTCGGCCGCGGCTCGCTCGAAGCGGACGTCGGCGGGAGCTGCGCCCACGCGGAAAACCTTCGACCTCGACCCACGCGAGCCACCGCGAGAAGCAGCCGTCGGATGGAACCCTGTCCGGCCTACGGTGCGCCAGCATGTCGCCGCGACGCCGCGATGACGTGGCGTGGTCATCACGGCCGCCGCACCAGGCGTTCGCGGCCGACGACCGAGAGGGTCATCCGGTGTAGTTTGCACCGGCCGTGCCACCCCGATCGTCGTCTGACGGCTCGCATGGTGTTCTGCGCCGGCACGGCGCCCTGATGATCACAACCGAGCCGAGCCCGTCCCGCCGATCCCCGGAGCTCTCGTACCACTGGAGATCGCGGGCCGTCGAGTCGCCGCGGTTCCAGACGCGCTCGGCATCGCGAGCCGCCTACGGCCGGCGGAGACAGCCAGACGAGCCCCCGCGGGCCGGCGCTCGTTTCGCTCCAGGCTCAGGGAGATGAGCGAATGGAGCCCTCGGCGCCATTGGGATTCGTCCGCCCGGTCATCGACCTCCGCGGACAACCCGGTGGGGATCCTCGCGGTGGCTCTCGATGGGACCGTTCGCCCTCTTCCTGGCTCCGGGCTTGCAGCCGGACAGTAGCAGACCGCATGGCGCCCGAAGGATTCTCATGTTGGGCGATGGGACAAAGACAGCGATGGGGATCCGATCCCCGGCGCCTGGCCACGTGCCGCGCGGGCGCGAGCCGGTGATCGCGTGACGGCGGAGACCCGCCCGCGCGCCTCGCGCCGTGTCGAGGACGACGAGACGAGGCGGGCGGCGGCGGACGCCCGCGACAGTCCGCGGCGGCTGATCGGCTGGACCATCGCGGTGATCGCCGCCCTCGCGCTCGCCGTCTGGCTCGTCGTGCGCCTTCTCCCGATCGTGCTCCTGATCTACGCGAGCGCGCTCTTCGCGATGGGATTCAGCGCGCTCATCCGGTTCCTCGACCGCCACCGCGGACGGGCCCTCGGACGACGCCGCCTGCCCCGCTGGCTCGTGGTTCTGGCAGTCTACGTGACGGTCCTGGCGGGGGTGGCGGCGCTCGTCGCGGCGGTGGTTCCGCCGCTCGTCCAGCAGGCGCAGGAGCTGATCGCCGACCTCCCGAGGCTCGTCGATCGGGCTCAGACGTTCCTTATCGAGTGGGGACTGCTGAGGGAGCGTCTCACGCTTCGCGAAGCGCTGCAGCGGTCCTCCGTCGGAGGCACCGACGCCGTCGGCACCGTGGTCGGCGCGGTCTGGGGCCTCCTCGGGGGACTCTTCGGGCTCCTTACGATCCTGATCCTCACGTTCTACTTCGTGGCCGAATCCGATGACATCTTCCGGACGGTGGTGCGTCTGTTCCCTGCGCCACGGCGTCCGCGCGTCGCGGCGGTGGTGGGCGAGATCGGACACAGCGTCAGCGCCTGGCTCGGAGGCCAGCTCCTGCTGTCGGGGATCATCGGGGCCAGCTCGGCGGCGGTCCTCGGGCTCATGGGTGTGCCGTATTTCGCGGTGCTCGCGGTCATCTCGGCCGTCGGTGAGATGATCCCCGTCATCGGCCCGTTCCTGGCAGCGATCCCGGCCGTCCTCGTGGCTCTGAGCGTGTCGTGGAAGCTCGCCCTGTTCGTGGCAGGTTTCTTCCTCGTGCAGCAGCAGATCGAGAACCACCTGCTGGTTCCGAAGCTCATGGAGCGCCAGCTGGGCATCAGCCCGGTGACCGTCATCATCGCCCTGCTGGTGGGTAGCGCGTTGCTGGGCGTCGTCGGCGCGCTGCTGGCGATTCCGACCGCCGCCATCATCCAGGTCCTCGTCGAAGAGATGGTCCTGCGCGAGCCGGCGAGCGGGGACTCGTCTGACCGGGCGCGCCCCTCCACGTAACCCCGCCAGCCCCCGCGGTGCTTTCAGGCTGGAGCCGTCTCCTCCAGGGGGCATAGGCGATGACCTGCTCGCGCGTCTTCACTCGTCCCTCTGCCTGCAGCGCCGCGAAGGCGTCTTCGCCGAGACGCTGCCCGTGCGCTCGCGTTCACACCGAGTGTGGTACGCGCCTTCCCGGGGATCCGATCCAGGCACGTACCTCGGCACGGCCGGCAGTTAACTTGCACGGCGAAGCGGCGAGAGATGCGTATCCGTCAGACGATCGTCTGCGTATGGGAATCGGAACCTCCGGCCGGGAGAGGACGTATCATTCGCTGAACGCACCGACCCCGTTGTCCGGTGACTCCCAGATGGGCGCCGACAGGACTAACGCGAGGAGAGACGGCGACCGAGACAGCGAGTCCGACGGACGCTGGCGAACGGGAGGGATCATGAGAAGCCGAGCCCGGTTGCTAGGACATCCGATCCACACCCTGCTGGTCGTCTTCCCTCTTGGACTGTTGCTCACGGGGACCCTGTTTGACCTGTGGGCATGGGGCACGGGAAGCCGGTTCTGGAGCGACTTGGCCTTCTATCTCATCGCGGCGGGAGTCGTCGGCGGGGTCGTGGCCGCGCCGTTCGGCCTGGTGGATTGGCTCACCATCCCGAGGGGGACGCGTGCCAAGGCCGTCGGCGCCTGGCACGGCGGCGGAAATCTCCTGGTACTGGCCCTGTTTGCCATGAGCTGGATGCTCCGGCGCGGCGGCCCCGACGTCGCTCTGACATGGCCGCTGTTCCTCGAGCTCGCGGGCGCCGGGTGCGCTCTCGTCACCGGGTGGCTGGGCGGCGAGCTCGTCGTGCGCTTGGGGATCGGGGTGGACCCGGGCGCTCATGTGGACGCCCCAAGCTCCCTGTCGACCGGAGACGCGCGGGCGCCCAGCGTCCCGGAGCCGAAAACCCGCCATCACGCCTAGCGCCTGAGCGTTCCCGGCAGGGTCTTTCGTGCCGCGTCGGCTTCGAAGCCGGGGCAGGGCTTCTCTACTCGCTCCCTGCTGATAGGCGGACCTCTCGGCCGAACCCCGGGAGAATCGCCTTGAAGAATGCGTTCTGGATCAGCTTCAGGATCGCCTGGACCGTGCTGGTCTCGGGATTGTCGAGCCGTCCCGAGACGTCGATCTGCGTGGCGACTTCCTTGCGGGGATCGTTCTTCATGACCTTGGCGACGCCGGTGACCACCTTCTCGTAGAGCTTCCGCATCGTGCTCTTCTCGCGGTCCTGCGCCGGGTCGTACGCCTGCACGTCGCGGAAGAGGGGCTTGACCCACCCGCGGACCTGCGCGTTCTTCACGGCGAGCTCCGAGTAGAACGAGAAGACGCCGCCGACGACGTCGAACTTGCCGTGCGCCCGCAGCATGTCGTTCATCGTCCGGAGGTCGGTGTTCTCGATCGCCAGCCGCAGATCGAAGTCGGGGCCATTGACCTCGGGCCTGAAGTGGGCGGTGGCCTTGGTCGGGCCGCTGCCCATGAAGCGGCCGTCGAGCGTCGCCGTCATCTGCCCTTCGGTGCGGTGGTTGGTGAAGTTCTCGAGCTGGAGGCGAGCGACGTCGATGAAGGCGCGGTATGCGGGCGTCGTGCGCTTGTTCATGAAACCGACGCGGCTGTTCAGGAGCTCGACACGCCCCGCGCGCAGCACCAGGTCCGGCGCGTTGTTGGCCCGCTGCACCGCTTGGGCGGTCTTGCGGGCGGCCTTCTCGGGCACGCCGGCCGTTTGCGGTGTCTGCACGTACTCGACCTTCATCCCGCTGATCGTCGCCTCCTTGAGGTCGGCGATTCGGACGGTGGGGCCGTACTCGAAGGCCCCCGCCGCGGACAGGGTCCCGCCCTCGATGGCGACGCTGCCGCGGTTCAGCACCGGCTTGAAGTAGTCGAGGGCGATTCCCTCGAGCTTCAGATCGCCCTGGACGCCCGGAACCGGCACCGCCAGGAAGTCGGCGTGCCCGTCCAGCGTCACCCGGCCGTTCTGGAAGACGATGGCGTCGAGATGCACGTCCGAGGGGTACGTCCGGTCCTTCGACCGGATGTTCCGGATGTTCCGGGCGGTCAGGTTCAGCCGGGTGACCTCGAGCGGCGCGAACGGGCCCTCGTCGACGTAGGTCACGCGGCCGTCCGTCACGCGGACCTCGTTGATCTTCAGGGGATAGATCGCCTGGAACGCCTCCTGCCAGCCGTGGTCCTTGACCGGGGTCGGATCCGCGGCCTCGGCGCGCAGTTGCTGGAGGTTCGCGTACACGGCGGGCTGCTCGAGGGCGAAGTCGGCGACCAGCCGGCCTCGGAGGAGCGCCTTCCACTCAACGCTTGCGTCCAGCCGGGGAGCGTGGAAGACGGGCGGGTCAGGATGGGCTTCCTGGCGGAAGCGGAGATCGTACAGGGTCAGCGAGAGCCCGATTGGATGAAAGCTGAGCTTCCGAATGTCGGCGCTGTATCCCTTGAGCTGCTGGTTCATCTGACGGACGACCACGCGCCGGAGCGGCTCATCGATGAAGAACGACCCGACGACGGCAAGCGCCACGACCGCCAGCACGGCGATCCCTGTGTAGCGAAGCCACCGACGGCCTCCGAAACCTCGATGGGATGCCATAGACCGCCCGACTACTCTTTGCAAGGGGGTTGCCGGCAGGCCTGCCTGGGAAACCCTCGTTCGGTGAGCCCGTCCAGCGACAGAACGACAGCGAGGCGTCACCCTGACGGCCGTTGGCCGATCGCCGAGGCTCGAGAGCAGGCCTGGTCACGAGCCCTTCGCCGCCGGCCATGGCTACAATCCGAGGACAACGTTGGCCGCCAGCCGCAGCAGCTCCTCGAGCGGAAAGGCCAGGAAGAGGAGCGGAACAGGAGCACCGCGGCGGGCACCAGCGGCGCCTCCGGGAAGTTCAGGCGGGCGACGGCCAGGAGCCCGAGCGTCGCCGGCGCCCAGGAGCGTCCGAACCACCCGACGGTCAGCCGCCGCTCCGGCTCGAGATACTCGAAGAACTTCACCATCGTGAACCCGAAGCTGATCATCGACAGCGAGGTCCGCATCCAGGCCATGAGCGTCCGCTCGGCGGCGAGGAAGCTCCGCTTGACCGCGAGCCGGGTGCGCTGCTCGGCCAGCTGGGTCCACGATCGTCGGGCCCGGGCGGGGTCGCCGGGGCTGGCGCCGCGGCGAGCCCGACCGCCGCGCGGAGCCGGCGGAGCCATCGCCGGATGCCGCGGACACGCACCTCGGTCCTCGCCGGCGGGTTCATGACTTGGTCGCCATCGGGACGTGCTCCTCCGGACGACTCACGCCGGCCGGGACCCGCCGGTCCCGGACTCACCGTGGCTCCCGGGGGCGCGTCCGCCACGACCATCGCCCTGGATCGGACCCAGCCTGAGCTTCTGGTCGGCCGCCGCCTGACTCAGTTTGCGGGATGGCCGGCGCGACCGGTGACGGCCGCCAGCGTCAGCTGATTCTTGCAACGGAGACATTGCACCGAGCGCGGCAGCCGAAAGCGACCGCCCGGCGTCAGATCCAGCGCCATCCGGCATCGCGGGCAGGTGCCACGAAGCCGTGCCAGCGTGCGATCCTCGCGCAGCCGCACCGCTCCCAGCACCATGCCGCCGATGATGAGGCCCGGCACGAGCACGAAGTGCAGGACCGGGAGGAAGATCGCCGGGAACGCGAGCAGCCAGGTCGCTCCCAGGGCCAGGGCCGCTCGACGCATGCGCGAGCCGAGACTACGGCTGAGGACGGTGGCCACCCCCTGGGTGGCCTGCGCGCCGAAGATCTCGACTCTCACCGGGACCTCGACAGTGTCGCCGCCGCGCGCTGACCGGTGATCCGTCTCACCGTGAGCCACGAGTTCCCACTATGGCGAGTGGACCGTGTCGGCGGCCCTCGTTCCTCTCACGGATGGACCCGTGAGATCAAGGTGACTCGGCTCTCCCGATCTCGCGTCTGGGCACGCCTGGTCCCTGACTCTTGCCGGAGATTGTAGGTCGAATCGAGTCCGGCGTCCCGGGGTCGGGAAGGGCAAGTCCGACGGCCACGCCGGGCTCGGCCTCGCGCTGGTGAAGACGATCGTCGAGGGCTCCGGCGGGACGGTCGCCGCCGCCACCGGACCGGCGGGCGGCGCGGCCATCAGCATCGAGCTCCCGATCGCCTGAGCAGGACGCCGGGGCGACCGCGGCCGCCGGCGCACGGACGACTCACGCTACCTCCGGCGGCGGACCCGGCCGGCTGGTGCGTGGGCGGGCGAACCGGCGCAATTCGGAGCAGTCCGGAGCCCACGGCGGAACCGTCGCCGACGAGGCCGGCCAGGCTCGGTGGCCGGCATCGGGCGCGTCGCCGAAGTGGCTCGGCTCGGACCGGTGAGCAGCCCGTGCCGGAAGCGGTCGGCCGGGTCGGCGCGGAACGTCTATTATTGGCTCCATGACGAGAGACACCGACCCGGTCGTCTGGCGTCCGACCCCCGACGTCGCGCGGCGCTCGCGGGTGGGCCGCTTCATGCGGGCCCAGGGCATCGCCACGCTGAGCGACCTCCAGGAGCGATCGGTTGCCGATCCCGCGTGGTACTGGGACGCGGTGGTGCGCGACCTGGGCGTTCGATGGACCACGCCTTACGCGCGAGTCCTGGACGATTCGCGCGGCCCGGCGTGGCCCATCTGGTTCCCCGGGGGCCGGCTGAACCTCGCCGAGAATTGCCTGGACCGTCACGTCGACGTGGGCCGTGGGCTCGCGCCGGCGGTCGTCTGGGAAAGTGACGACGGCCGGTCGCGGACGCTGACCTATTCCGAGCTGGCGTCCGAGGTGAACCGCCTGGCGAACGCCCTGCGGAGACTCGGTGTCCGGGAAGGCGACCGCGTCGGGATCTTCCTGCCGATGTCGCCCGAGGCCGTGATCGCCACGCTGGCCGTCGCCAAGATCGGGGCGATCTACACGCCGTGCTTCTCGGGATTCGGCGCCGGCGCGGTGGCGTCCCGCCTGTCCGACTGCGAAGCCACACTCGTGATCACGGCCGACGGCTTCCGCCGCCGCGGCCAGGTCGTGGCGCTGAAGGAGACAGCCGACGAGGCCGCTACCCAGTGCCCTTCCGTCCAGGCGGTGCTCGTCCATCGTGCCCTCGGCCGCGAGATCCCCTGGACGCGGGGGCGCGATCACTGGTGGCACGAGGCCGTCGCCGCCGAGAGTGACCAAGTGACGGCGCAGCAGGTCGAGGCCGACCGGCCGTGCCTCATCATCTACACGTCCGGGACGACGGGCCGCCCGAAAGGCGCCGTGCTCACGCATGGCGGCTTCCTCGTCAAGACCGCGCACGATTTCGCCTACTGCATGGACGTCGGCGAGGCGGATCGCCTGTTCTGGCTGACCGACCTCGGCTGGCTGATGGGCCCGATGGCCATCACCGCCGCGCTGTTCCACGGCGGCACCGCTGTGATGTTCGACGGCGTCCCGGACCATCCGCGGCCCGATCGGCTCTGGGATCTCGTCGAGCGGCACGGCATCAGCGTCATGGGAATGTCGCCCACCGCGGTGAGGGCCCTCATGGTCCATGGTCCCCGGCCGGTGCAGGCCCACGACCTGTCGTCGCTTCGCATCCTCGGATCGACGGGAGAGCCGTGGAACCCCGAGCCGTACCGATGGCTCTTCGAGCACGTAGGCAAGGAGCGGCTCCCGATCATCAACTACACGGGAGGCACCGAGATATCCGGCGGGATCCTCGGCTGCTTCCCGATCGCTCCGATCAAGTCGTGCGCCTTCACGGGGCCGATCCCCGGCATGGCCGCCGACTGCCTCGGAGACAGCGGCAAGCCGGTGCGGGGCGAGGTCGGCGAGCTGGTGATCAAGAAGCCGTGGCCGGGCATGACGGCGGGGTTCTGGCGCGACCCCGCGCGCTACGAGGAGACGTACTGGGCGCGCTGGCCCGGCGTCTGGGTCCACGGCGACTGGGCGTACGTGGACGACGACGGTTACTGGTTCATTCAAGGGCGCTCGGACGACACGCTCAAGATCGCCGGCAAACGGCTCGGACCCGCCGAGGTCGAGTCGGTCCTGGTCGGCCATCCCGCCGTCGCCGAAGCCGGCGTCATCGGCGTTCCCCACGCGATCAAGGGGGAGGCCGTGGTCTGCTTCGTGGTGCTTCGACCCGGCCACCCGCCGTCGGAGGCACTCCGTGGCGAGCTGTCGGACCGCGTCGCCACGGCGCTGGGCAAGGCGCTTCGCCCCGAGAAGGTCCGGTTCGCGCGCGACCTCCCGAAGACGCGGAGCGCCAAGATCATGCGCCGTGTCATTCGCGCGACGCATCTAGGCGCTTCCGTCGGCGACGTGTCGGCGCTCGAGAACCCCGACGCGATCAGGGCGATCGTCGACGCGACGTGATCCGAGGTGGTGGGCCGGCGAGCTGGTGCTGACGGCGGCGGCACCGCTGCCCGCGCGTGTGCTCGGCAAGTGAAGGGGAGGAGTGCCGTGTCGACCGGGCTGTCTCGGCGCGATCTTGCGAGAGCCGCCGCGTGCGCGTCAGTCGGTATGCGCGGCGCTTCCTTTCGGCTGGACACGCGAGCCGCGCGTCACGGCCAGAGCCGTAGCGACACTGGCGTCCGTCGCCCGCGGACCGCGACCGCCGCCCGGTAGCCCGGGGGGACGGGGACCGGGGCGAGGACCCAGCTGGCGGGCGTGCCGAGGGTCGGATCGCACGAGAGCATCGCGGCGCGGTGCGGCTCGACCGACACCGCGAAGCTCGTGAGCGGCCGGCGGAGCCCTTCCCCGGTGGCCTTGATCACGGCCTCCTTGCGGGTCCAGCAGTCGAAGAACGCGCCCCGCCGGGCGCCCGGATGCAGGGCGCCGAGCGCCGCCCGCTCGGCCGCGGTGAAGACGCGCCCGGTGATCGCCTCCCACGCCACCGCATCGTCCACGAGCTCGACGTCCACGCCGATGTCGTGGTCCATCGCGAGCGCCCACAGCACGAGCTGGGCCGAGTGGGCGACGCTGAAGCGCACGCGCGCCCGGGTCGCCTCGTCGAGCCGCGGCTTCTCCCCGGGTCCGTCGACGATCGGCACCGCGACCGGACGGCAGCCGAGCACCTCACCCAGCAGCACGCGGAGTCGTCCGCGCCCGACGATGAACCCCGCGCGACGGTCGTCCTGCCGGATGCGGCCCGCCCGGGCACGCTCGTCCGGGGTCAGCAGCCCCTTGAGCGCGAGGAGCTCGCTCGATCCGAGGTCGAGCCGGTGCACCAGGACGTCGACGATATCCGCCGACGTGCCGGGGCGCTCGGTCGCGCCTGGTTCGCCGGTCGCCTCGGGCGGTCGCGTCTCGCCAGTCTCGCCAGTCGACATGGACTTGCGCACCTCCCGACTTGCGGCTGCACGATGACACGCGGACGAACCGGGCCGGGCTCGCGAAGCTCCGGGAGCTCCACCGTATCGGGCGCCGGTACAGCCGGCGGGCTTCGCCGGGGACCGCCGCCGCTGGAGCCCGTCGGCGCCGGGCCGGCCGGCAGCCTCCGCGCCGGCGCGGCGCCGCGCGCTAGGCCGTGACGCGCGCGTGCGCCTTGAGGAAGCGTCGCGCGTGCTCGACGACCTGGTCGACGTGCTCCGGCGAGTCCTTCCAGGGGTAGAGGGTCACCTCGGTGTTGGGGGCGAGGCTCGCGACCTCCATCGCGACCTTGTAAGGGTGCGCCGGCACGTCGTCGGGGGCGATCAGGAGCGGGGTCCGGATGGAGCGCACGAAGTCGCGTGACACGGTGAACACGAAGTCGGCGCGCCGCGTGTACATGTTCGTGAGGAAGTCGTGGACCATGGCCATCGTGACGTCGGGCCGCCGCCCGCACAGCTCGGGCCCCCAGCCCGTGATGTTGTTCCGGTAGAAGAGGTCCGGGATTTCCGGCCGGAAGCCGCTGGGCTGCATCAGCGCCGCCGCGACTACGCGGTCCGCGGCCCGACGGATGAGGTTGTGGATCATGGGTCCCCCGATGCAGAACCCCATGACCAGGAACTCGCGGATGCCGAGGTGGTCCATCAACCCCAGCTGATCGTCGGTGTAGGCGTCCCAGGGGCGGTCGATCTCCAGCGGGCCGTGGGACCGGCCGGGATTGGCGTTCCGCAGGTCGGCACAGATGCAACGGAAGTCGTCCCGGTACCGCTCCATCGGGTTGAAGGGCGAAGCGGTCTGCCACGATGACAGCGCCGAGTTGAGCCCGCCGCCCGGGATGAGCAGGAGAGGAAAGCCGGACCCCACCTCCTCGTAGTGGATGCGAACCGGACCTCGCTCGTAGAACGGCATGGCAGTCCTCCTTCCTTGACGGGTCGCCGCTACTCTACCTCGCCGCCGCCGGGTCGGGCACCCGCGTGTCCGGCCCGGCGCCTTCTGCCTGATGCGTCGTCTGGAGCACCGCGGGCTCACGGTGATCGCTCGCCGGGGACGCTTCCTCTCGAGTCGGCGTGACGGTCGCGATCGTCGTCTTGTCGGCGGAACTCGCAGGCAGCTTCGCGCCGGTCCTGACGGCTTCTTCGGGAACGCCCTCCGCTTTTCGTTCGCCCAGGCCCGAAGACTTTCGTTCCGTCGCCTTGCCACAGGCACGCGGAGTCCTCGCATGGACAGCGGGCGGTGTCCGTCCGGCCGTGTCGGCGATCATCCTCGCCACCGCCACTCCACTGATTCGGTCCGCTCGAGCTGCTGCTCGCCGTAGGGAGCGCGCGGGTCACGTAGGACCAAGGTCCTATTGACCGCCGGCGCGGCAGGCGCGTTTCTGATGTTGTCGGAGCGTGTAACGGTCGCAGAGGAACGCATGAAGGCTGCGGTCTCAACCGTCCGGCTGCTGACGTCGTCCCCAGGGGCCGGCGTCGAATCGTCCACGCGTTGACAGGCGGCATGGTAGTGCTCCCGCCGGGCCATCCGGTCTACTCCCGTCGGCCTGGGTCCGAACCAACTGCTTTTCCGCTCCGACGTCGACGGGCGCACGGATCACCAAGACCGAGGGCCGATTGTCTCGAGTCGCGTGAACCCCGAGGACCGTCTCGCCGCGAACGCCAGCTCGGCGATTGCCGACGGCGCTTGCTCGCTCACGACTCCGCCGGCCGCCGGAATGGCCGAGGGTCGGGTCGGCGCGTGACACGGTCCAACGGGCTCGGCGCAGTCCGAGAGGCGGGGCGTCGAGGAAGGACTCCGGTAGGGAAGAAGAGGAAGAGCAATCGCCGCTCAAGATCTACTTCGAGACCGATTCGAGGACGCTCGGGGCGGAGGATTCGGCGCGCATCCAGCGGGCGGCCGAGTACCTGAAGTCCAATCCGGGGGCCGCGGTCGACATCACGGGCTTTGCGGACAAGACGGGCTCGTCGGCGGCCAACGAGGAGCTGGCGGAGGAGCGCGCACAGACGGTGCGCGGGGCCCTCGTCGCGGCGGGAGTCCCCGAGGCGCGGACGACTCTGGCGCCGCCGTCGAGCGTGACCGGCGGGGGGAACGATCGCGAGGCCCGGCGCGTGGAGATCCGTCTGAAGAGCTCCTGAGGAGGGACGAGCCGTCATCGTCGCCTCGCTCAAGGTAACGAGCGTGAAGGGCAAGGGAGGGATGTGATGAGCTACCGGATAGATGCATCGAATAGGGTTGGCGGGGGGCTCGGGCTGTTCCTGGCGGCGCTCCTGTGCGTCGGATGCGCGCAGACCGGCTTCCAGCGCACCACGGGCATCGCCGACACGATGGCGAAGCAGACGCAAGTGATCCACGAGGCCAAGCCCCAAGTGGACGCGATGCTGGCGTCGCTCGACGACCTGACGCGCGCGCAGGGGGACCTGCGGCCCGCCTTCAAGAAGTTCTCCGAGACGCTGGACGACACGGAGAAGGTCGTCGCGCGAGCCCGGAAGACCAGTGACACCATCCGCGAGAAGGAAGCGGAGTACTTCGCGGAGTGGGAGAAGCAGGCGGCGGAGATTCAGAATCCGCAGATCAAGGCGGCGACCCAGGCCCGGCAGGCGGAGGTGAGGGCGAAGTTCGCGAGTCTCGGTCAGACGGGCCGGGTGGCCGGGGACGCGTACGACCCCTTCATCGCGAACATGAAGGACGTCCGGACCTATCTGTCCAACGACCTGACGCCGGAAGGGATCAAGAAGATCGGGCCGACGATCGACAAGGCCAGGCGCGACGGCGCTGCGCTCCAGAAAGCGCTCGACGACTTCAACCGTGCCAGTGAGAGCGTCCAGGCGTCGCTCAGGCCCACGGGCCAGTAGGAGCGGTCAGCCGGAAGGGAAGCACGCGGCGATGGGCGATCGAGTCGTCGTGACGGTGTTGATGGCGGGACTCGTGGCCACGGCTCTGGTGGGGAGCCTGTCGATGGCGGCTCGCCCGAAGCAGTACCAGTGGACGGGGACGGTGACCGCCATCGACGCCGAAGGCAGGGCGATGAGCGTCGAGAAGGAGGGCGACGTCTGGGAGTTCTCGATTCGGGGGCTCCCGGACGTCAAGGCGAAGAAGGGTGACAAGGTGACCGTGCACTACGTCACCATCGCCAAGAAGGTCGAGGCGAGATAGCGCGACGGCGCGAGCGGCGTAGACCGTCGCGGCGGCGCGCGACGAACCCCGGCTGAAGGGAGGGGAGTCAACGTGAGCACGAAGGCCGACTATTCCAAGGACGAGTGGGAGTCGCTCGTCAAGGCTCCCATGATGGCGGCCATGGCGGTGGTGGCGGCGAGCCCGAGTGGGCCGATCGGGGTGCTGAAGGAGATGTTCGCTGTGGGCAAGGGACTGATGGAGGGGGCGGAGGGGACGACGAATCCGCTCATCGCGGCGGTCGTGGCGGACGTCAAGGCGGGGAACCGGCCGACGGCGTCGGCCGAGCGCCCGCAGGACCTGCCCCAGGTAAAGGCGCAAGCGCTCAGCGCGTGTCGGGAGGCGGCGGCACTCGTCGGCCGGAAGGCGCCGGGGGAGGCCGAGGGATACAAGCGGTGGCTCCTCGTGACGGCGCAGCGGACCGCCGAGGCGGCGAAGGAGGGCGGGATGCTCGGCATCGGCGGCGTCCCGGTGAGCGACGCGGAGAAAGCGGCGCTGGGGGAAGTTGCCGAGGCGCTCGGCCTGAAGGTCTGAGGGAGCTCCGGGCTCGTCGCCCGCGCGAGCGTCCGGTCGATTCGAACACGAGCCTCCGGCGCCGTCGCCGGAGGCTCGTCATGTGCGTGCAGGCCAGCTCCGTGCCTGGTCGCTCCCCATTCCCCTCGTTGCGGGGCCCGCGTACGCTCCAGCGCCGTCGCCACGCGCTGACGCCCCTCGCGGCCGGAAAGCGCGGGGCCGCGAGGGACACTCGACGCTCGCGCTGCGCGGCGATGGCCACCGCCCGCGCCGGCGGGCATACGACCAAGGTCCAATGTCCCGGACACGCTCGACCCTCTAGGCTGGGGTGCGCGCCATGCCCGTGCGGCTCGCCACGCCCCTCCGATCTTGGGCCCTGTGCCTCGGGTCTGCTCGTCTGTCTGCTTCCGACCAAGCACTGCGAGGAGACGGGGAGGCCGTGGCGCGCCGCGTGCGTCACGCGTGCGTGCGTCTCGCGCGATTGCGTCCGAAGGGCCGGGCCGCCTAGAATCTTAATGAGGGCTCAAGGACCCGAACCGGTTCCGCGCACGCCAGAAGCTCCGGATCCCGTGATCGGCCTGGCGGACGCTCGGCGGCGGACGGCGACAACGTCGCTGATGCGGTTGCCCGGGCGGTGGCGACGATGCCGAAGGGCAGGGACGTCCGCGGGATTCCAGTGCCGGACGCGGCGACGGGCTGAGCCGCCGCGTGCCCCAAGTGGAGGTGCGCGATGAGATGGCAGACGGGCCGCCGAAGCGACAACGTTGAGGACCGACGCGGCATGGCGCCGGCGGCCCGGGTGGGCAGCATCGGCGGCCTAGGGCTCCTTATGATCCTGGGCATCGCCCTGCTCACCGGCGTCAATCCCCTCGAGCTGATCGGCGCCCTGGGCGGGGGCGCCATCGAGGCGCCCGCGCCGCAAGGGGCGCCCGGGCCGGGCGCGCCCGGAAGTCCCGGCCAGGCGGGCGCCGACCCCCAGGCCGAGTTCGCGTCGGTGATCCTGGCGGACACGGAGGATACCTGGGCGCGGATCTTCGCCGACTCCGGCCGCCGCTACGAGCCGCCGCGCCTGGTGCTCTTCCGGCAGGCGACGCCATCGGCGTGCGGCATGGGGCAGTCCGCGATGGGCCCGTTCTACTGTCCCGAGGACCGTCAGGTCTACGTCGATCTCGGGTTCTTCCGGGAGCTCGACCAGCGCTTCGGGGCTCCGGGCGACTTCGCGCAGGCCTACGTCATCGCCCACGAGGTGGGCCATCACGTTCAGAACCTGCTCGGCATCGCCGAGGAGGTTCACGGCATGCGCCGGCGGTCGAGCGCGCAGCAGGCCAACGCGCTGTCGGTCCTGATGGAGCTCCAGGCGGATTGCCTGGCCGGCGTCTGGGCGCATCACGCCCATCGCCAGCGGCAAATCCTGGAAGCGGGCGACGTCGAGGAAGGGCTGCGGGCGGCGGCGGCCATCGGAGACGACACGATCCAGCGCCGTTCCCAGGGGCACGTGGTGCCGGAGAGCTGGACTCACGGCTCGTCGGCGCAGCGGGTGGAGTGGTTCCGAAACGGGTTGAACGCGGGCCGCGTCGACCAGTGCGACACGTTCCGGGCGGCGCGCCGATGAACGTGGAACCGGAGATCGCCGGAAGCGGCCCGGCGATCGTTCGGGGAGGTAGGAGTGGATCTGTTCGAGGTGCTGCTGGGCCTCCTGGGGCGAGGCGACGCGTACATGCCCGGATGGATCATGTCCATCGCCGGCGCCCTGATCCTGCTGTGGCTCTACCGGAAGTTCGGACGCCGGGCGGCGCCCTGAGCGGGCTCGGTCCGGACCTCGCCGTTCTCCGGGCTCGCGTGGCCCGGCCGGCCGAGTGGGCCGCGGGCCGGCCGCCTTCGAGCCCTTGCTGCGAGCGCGCCGGCGCGGAGGCATTCCCATGAAGCGTGTGTCGTGTACGATCGCGATCGGGCTGGCCGCGAGCGCCGGGCCTCTGGCTCTCGCGCAGTCCGGCTACGAGACGCCCGCCGTGCTGCGCGCGGCGGACGTCGTGCCGCCCGCGCTCCTCCAAAGCGCGGTCTACACGGTGGACGACCGCGTGACGACCGACGGGCTCCTCACCAAGACGACGCTCCGATCGGGGCTGCGCGACTTCGTGGCGGAAGGGCCCGGCATGGTGGCCGTGAGGGCGGCGGAGCTCCAGGCCCTCGACGTGCTGACCAAGACCGAGACGTCGGAGATCTTCCAGAAGGCCCTGCAGGCGTCGCTGAAGCGCACCGGGCAGTCTCTGAAGACGGCGGTGACCAATCCCGTCGACACGCTCAAGGGGGTGCCGGCCGGCGTCGGGCGCTTCTTCGAGCGCGTGACGCGCGACGTGAAGACCGGGATGCAGAAGGTCGACGAC
Organism: Candidatus Rokuibacteriota bacterium; assembly: GCA_044867785.1. GTDB lineage: Bacteria > Methylomirabilota > Methylomirabilia > Rokubacteriales > DASRDR01 > DASRDR01. The sequence continues at coordinate 38,030 of JBIOVM010000117.1, forward strand.
GAGGCGGAGCGGGCCAAGACCCAGCAGGCCGCGGGCCAGAGCGGCTCCGGCATGACCGAAGCAGTCGAGGAGGGCGCGGCGACAGCCGGGCAGGGCGTCATCGGCTACGACGACTCCCGCCGGCGCCTGGCGAAGTATCTCGGGGTCGACCCCTACACGACGAACGCCTCCCTGGCCCACAAGCTGGACGGTGCCGCCTGGGCCATCTGGGGCGCGGAATTCGGGCCGGACACCGTGATCGGAATCGTTCCCGGGGGATTCGCCGTCAAGTTCACGCGCGACTGGGTGAGCGATCTGGTGTGGGACTTGACGCCCGGGGATCTACGCGTCCGGATGGAGACGCACCTGAAAGACCTCGGAGTCGCCCAGGACCCGATCGACCGATTCCTCCGCCAGAAGTGGTTCACGCACACCATCCGTCTGGCGCTGGTGGACAGCCTTACGGCACTCGGCCCCGGGCCCGGCCGGCCCGACGTCGTCGCGTGGGCCCTGACCGCCGAGTCCGAGACCCAAGCGCGCTTCATGGCCGGGTCGGTGGCCATTCTGGCCCGTCACCACCAGGCGGCCGGGCGGATCGCCCGGATCCTCGTCGCCGGCACGGTGCTCGGCGAGACCGCCGACGGCGTCGTCGTGGTGCCGGCGGCGGCCGACTACGTCTCGTGGACGCAGCGCGTGGCGGCCTTCGCGGGGCGGCCCGACCTCGCCGGCGTGAAGCCGCCTCGGCTATGGCTGGCCGGGAAGCTGTCTCCCCGTGCGCGGCAAGAGCTGACCGCGCGGAAGTGGACCGTCGAGGAGGGCGTGTCCATCGTCCCGCCGTCCGTGACGGGGGCTCCGCGAAGCTGACGTGACTCCGCTGGTGCGTCTGTACGTGAAGACCAGCTTTGCGTTCCTTCTGGCCGGGCTGCTCGTCGGCGGCTACGTCACCCTGGTGGTGAACGCGGCCGGCCGGGCCGTCGCGTGGCCGCTCATCACGGCGCACGTGCATCTCCTGCTGGTGGGGTTCCTCCTGACGCTGGTCTTCGGGGTCGCGACCTGGATGTTCCCCAGGCCGGCGAGGGACGACGCCCGGTACCGCCCGTGGGTCGCGTGGCTCGTCTACTGGCTCTTGACGGGCTCGACCGTCATCCGGACGGTGGGAGAGATCGGCGCGGCGCTCGCGGGGACCCGTGGATCCGTGCTGGCCGCCGTGGGCGGGCTCGGTCAGCTCGCGGCCGGCCTCCTGTTCGTCGTCAACATGTGGACGCGCGTCCGCATGCCCGGCGGCAGTCCGCCGTCGACCCCCGCGGGCTGAGCTCTCGCCGCGGCCTTCGCGGCCCGGCCTCTACCGGCTGCGGACGGTGAGCACCGGACAGGGGGCGAGGCGCAGCACGCGCTCGGCGACGCTTCCGAGGAGGATCTTGGTCAGGCCGGTGCGGCCGTGGGTCCCGATGACGAGCAAGTCGGCGCGCGCGCGGCGGACCGCGCGCGGGATCTGCTCGTGCGGGGAGCCGTCGAGGAGCAACGCCGTCGCCCGCACGCCAGCTTTCTTCGCGCGCCCCACCAGGGCCGTCAGCTGCGCGCGCGCGTGCTGTCGGGCGCTCTGATCGATCGCCTCGTAGGTCTTGGGGGGGACATAGCCGAAGTCACCGCCGACCGGTATCAGCGGCGGCGTCAGCGCGTGCGCGATCGACAGCGGTGCCTGGTTCTGCCGGGCAAGGGCGATCGCCTTGGCGAACGCCGGGCGCGAAGCGCTGGAGAAGTCCGTCGCGTGGAGGATCCGCTTGAAGACCTTCATCGTGCCTCCTGTCTTGCGGCGTGTCCCGGCGTGGACAGGCACGCCTTCAGGATCGCACGATCGGCGGGGCCGCACCAGCCTGCCGACGTGTCGGCTCCGGCATGCGCGGCGTCAGGATCTCAGGCGCTGGAGCGCCGCCTCGAGATGGTCGATCGCGTATCCGCGGTCGCGGAGCAGCGCGTCCTGTCGCTCCCGGAGCTCGGCGACGGC
>JBIOVM010000118.1:0-14666 GCA_044867785.1 Candidatus Rokuibacteriota bacterium
TTGGCGGGGCACGCCGGCGTGGTCAGCTCGAGCGTGAAGCCGACGCGTCCGTGCTCCACCACCACGTCCTGGACGAAGCCGAGGCTCACGACGTCGACATCGAGGTCAGGATCGCGCACCGCGCGCAGGGCGTCGAGGACGGCCTCCGTCGTGACGTCGCTCATGGGTCCGGTCCCTCTCGTGTTGCTCGCCGGGGGCTTCGGAGGCCCGGCGCACCGTCGGGTTCCCGACTTCCGCGCATCGGACACGTCGCCCTCAGGAGTCGCCGCCGAAGAACCGACGGCGGCGGCGAGGTGACGACCGCACGGTAACCCGTCGCCCGCGCGCCCGGCAAGAGGACTCGGGTGGGGGTCGCGCCGCCGCGGCCGTCCGGCGCGCGCGGGAGGAGGGGGCACCAAGCGGGTGGCGCCGCCTAGACCAGCCCCTCCGCGTCCCCCTCCCATCGGTCCGAGCGCCTCGTCCGGCGCACGATCCTCCTCTTTCTCCTGACGCGAAGCCCCGGAGCGATCTCGTTCGGCCACCGCGCTCGCACGCGCGTGGGACCGTACGGGCGGAGGACGGCGCCGGGGCAGGGGGGCGGCCGGTTCAGGACGGTCGGGAGGCCCCGGCCCGCTCGATCTCCACGCGGTTGTCGTGGAAGACGGCCCCGCCGCCCATGTCGGCGTCCCGTTCGTCCACGGTGGCGTTGACGGTCGCGCCGCCCTCGACGTGACGAGGCCATCGGCCCTTGGTGCTGGCCACCACGCCCCGGCGGACGCGGTCGGTCACGTCGACTCGGGCGAGAAACGCGCCGCGCCCGTTGAAGACGCGAGCCTCGTCCCCGGTCCGGAGGCCTCGCGCCGCCGCATCCTCGGGGTGGATCCGTACGACGGGTGGCCCCGATCGGTTCATCTGACCCACCACGTTGGCGAACAGCGAGTTCAGGAAGTAGTGGTCCGCCCCCGCGATCAGCGCCAGGGGGTAGCGGTCGGCGAGCGGGGTGTCCCGTTGTGCGGCCTCGTAGGGGGGCGTGTAGCCGGCCACCGGATCGAGCCCCGCCTTCGCCATGCGCTCGGAAACGAACTCGAGCTTGCCGGACGGGGTCGGGAACCCGTCGCCGAACGGGACGAAGGGCTCCGGATAGCTGAGCCGCATCCATCCGCGCTCCTTGAGCGCCTCGAGCGTGATGCCGGAGAGCGACGGGTGCCCGGAGTCGAGGAGCTGACGCGCCATCTCCTCCTCGTCGTCGTAGAGGCACGGCTCGCGGAGTCCCAGGCGTCGCGCCAGGCGCCGGAAGATCTCGGTGGTGGGCAGGCACTCCCCGGGCGGCGGCACCGCGGGCTCGTTCCACGAGAGGTAGAGGTGCCCGTACGAGATCTGGATGTCGGCGTGCTCGAGCTGCATCGTCGCGGGGAGCACGATGTCCGCGTACTCGACGGTGTCCGTACGGAAGTGCTCGAGGACGACGGTGAAGAGGTCGGGCCGCGCGAGCCCCCGCCGGAGCTTCGCCTGGTGCGGCACGCTGGCGACCGGATTGCTCGCGTAGACGACCAGGGCCTTGACCGGAGGGTCCGTCACCTCGAGGAGACCCTCGCCCAGCCGTGTCATGCTCAAGGACCGCGTGTCACCACGGCGAAGGTCGTCGCGATACAGCGCCCCCCAGTTCACGCCGAAGAAGCCGCGGGTGTCGTAACCGGCGCCGCCGCCCGGATACCGCCAGTCACCGGTGACGCCCGGGATGCACGTGATGGTGCGGACCGCCATCCCGCCGCCGCCGTGCCGCTGGAGCCCCATCGTCATCCGGATCCCCGTGGGGCGCGTGCGGGCGATCCGCGTTCCGAGCTCCACGACGGCGTCGACCGGCAGGCCGCAAATCTCGCCGACACGCGGCGGCGGGTACTCCAGGATGCGTCGGCGGAACGCGTCCCAGCCGAGCGTGTGGCGCTCGATGAACTCGCGGTCTTCCGCGCCCTCGCCCAGCACGACGTGCAGGAGGCCCAGCGCCAGCGCGGCGTCGGTCCCGGGGATCGGCGCGAGGTGGCGATCCGCGGCGTCGGCCGTGCGTGTCCGGGTGGGGTCGATGACGACCAGGTGGGCGCCGTTCCGGCGTGCCGCGGTGATGGACCGCCACAAATGATGGTTGGTGCTCAGCGTGTTGCTGCCCCAGAGGATGATGAGCTTCGAGAAGCGGAGAGTCTCGGGATCCATGCCGACGCGGTTGTCGCCGAGGGTGTACCCGGTGCCCACTCCGCCCGCGATCGTGCAGATCGTCATGAGGTGCCGGGAGGCGCCGAGGACGTTCCAGAGCCGGCGCCCGGCGCCGTAGACGCCCTGGAGGAGCCCCATGCTGCCGGAGCCCAGGTACGGCCAGATCGCTTCGGCGCCGAACTCTCGGATGGTGCCGGTGAGCCGCTCGGCGATCTCGTCCAGCGCCGCCTCCCAGGAGATCCGCTCGAAGTCGCCGGCCCCCTTCGGACCGACACGGCGCATCGGATGCAGCAGCCGATCCGGGGACCGGGCGTAGGCGAGGTAGCCGTTCACCTTGTTGCAGAGGACGCCGCGCGTAAGCGGATGCTCGGGGTCCCCCTCGAGCCTCACGGCGCGCCCGTCCTTCACGGTGACGATCCAGCTGCACGTGTCCGGACAATCCAAGGCGCACGCCCCGAGCACCCGACGGGATCCCCCCGGCTCCGGCCCCCGGCGCCCGGCTCGGCTCTCCACCATGCTCGCTCCCCCTTAGGCTGCCCGGCGGCGACGCAGTCGGCGCGTCGCCGTCGGGAGCCCTCGCATGGGCGCCGGTCCCGGCGTGAGCACCAGCTCGTACGGGCCGGCGCCGTCTCGGCCCAGCGTGTCGTCCGCGATGGCGACGATGCGGCTCACGACCCCGGGCTGACGGATCGGAACCCGGATCGCGGCCCGCCACGGCCCGCGAAGCGGCTTGGTGACGACCGGCGCCACGATCGCGCCCAGCTCGTCGGCCAGCGCGTCGGTCAGGCGGATCTGCCGCGCAACGACGGCCTCCCGGCGGCGGCGGCGCCATGCGCCAAGGGCCAGCAGGCCGAGCGTCACCAGCATCGGCCACCACATCAGGATCACGACGGCGCCCGTCGTCATGGTCTTGCGGGGCATCGTCCACGCGGCATGCGCAGGAATCAATTACCCCGCGGGTAATCGTCACAGTGCGGGGTCAGACCCCGCACTTTGCGGCCAGCGAGCCAGACGCGTACCGGGCGGCGCGGCGGGCGATCCTCGCGGAGGCGCGCCCGTCGCGCGCTCCTGGCGCGCGCCTCTTCCAGCGCCTCCTCGGCCTTCAGGAGACAGGCTTCGGTCCAGGCGTCGCCGATCGAATATCTGCGCACGTGCACCTCCGTGCCGGCGGCGATGGAGCGCGCCGACTCCGGTGGGCATCGTCCGTGCGACCTGCGAGCGAATCAATTACCCGGAGGGTCATGGCCCGGCGAGATGAGTCGCGGAGGCGGGCCGGGGCGACGCGCTGCGGTCGATCGTCAGGGCGCGGCGAAGCGGCGGGCGGCGTCCTCGGTAGCCGGGTCGGCCGGGAAGAACGACTCGATCCGGAGCTCCTGGAGCGTGATGTCGTGGGGCGTTCCCAGGCTCGTCAGCATCGAGAAGTAGCGGAGCTTGACGTCCCCCCGACGGAACTCGATCGGCAGGAACGGGTCGGTGGAGACGTCGAGATCGAGCCGGCGCCAGTGACGGGGCACCCCCGGATAGGCGAGCAGCTCGTCGAGGAGCCGATGCGTCTCCGCGTCGGCCAGGCCGCTCAGGATGTCGCGGTGAAGCCACTGGATCAGCGCCGCCGCCATGGCGTCCCAGTTGACGATGTGAGGCCGGAATCCCCGCGGATGGAACATGAGGCGCATGGCGTTCAGCCCGAGCTCCGCCGGAACCGACGGGTCGAGGAGCAGCTCCACCAGGCGCGCGGTGCCGCCGTTCGCCTGCAGGATGTCCCAGTGACGGTCGATCAGGATCGCCGGGTAGGGCTCCTGCTGCCGGAGGACGAACTCGAGGGCGCGCCGGGCCTGCCCGAGGGCGGGCGCGTCGAGGTCCGTCGCGCGATATACCGGGGCATAGCCGGCCGCCGAGAGGAGATCATTGCGGTCGCGCAGCGGGACATCGAGGGCGCGTGTCAGGAGGAGCACCATCTCGCGGCTCGGCTGGGCGCGCCCCGTCTCGACGAAGCTCAGATGCCGGGCCGAGACGTCGGCGTCGACGGCGAGGGCGAGCTGGCTCAGCCCGCGGCGCATCCGCCACTCGCGAAGGGCCCGGCCGAACGGGCTTCCCGGGCCGGACCGAGCCGTCTCCGCGGCGGTCGCCGGGCGTATCCGGGGCATGGCGGGACTCTACACCGGTCGCCCGCCCCCGGCCATTACCTCAGAGGTAACGGCGGAGGCCCGGCTAGGAACGTTCCGGGACGCGGCCGGGGCGCTCGCGCCGACTGCCGCCGAGGCCGTCGCGCGGTTCCGACGGATCGCACGCACGCCGCGGTGCCCTCGGCTCAATTGACCGAACTGGCTCCAACGCGCACACTGGTTTCACGTGGACGGAGCATGCGGTATCGACGCCTGAGCTACCGGTACGCGATGGTCCTGCGCGGCGGCCAGACTTGGCCGGTCGGCGAGATCTGGGAGAGCGAGCGGCTCCGGCTCCTGGTGGAGCCCCGCTGGCGGCCCGATGCCGACACGTACGAGACGGCGACCGCGATCGAGATCGTGATCGATCTCGCCGGGATCGGTGACGACGACTTCGAGGTGCAGCTCTTCGAGGACGCCGTGGTCGTCGAGGGCCACCGGCGCCTCCCTGCCTGTCAGGAGGGCGCCGTGTATCAGCTGGCGGGCATCCGCCAGGGCCCGTTCCGCGTGGAGCTGCCCCTCTCGGCCCCGGTCGACTCGGAGCGCGCCGAGGTCAGGTACGAGCGAGGGCTCCTCCGCGTCACCCTGCCGAAGGGGAGGACGGCCCGCTGATGGCGGCGCCACCTCCCGGCCCCGGCCCCGGCGAGCTCACCATTCCCGACGCGCTCCCGGTTCTGCCGCTGCGGGACGCGGTCGTGCTTCCGCTGACGGCCCTTCCGCTGGCCGTCGGTCAAGCGCGCTCGGTCCGGCTGGTCGACGACGTCATGCGCGGCAATCGGCTGCTCTGCCTGGTGGCGCAGCGCAACCCGAAGGCGGAGCCGGCCGCTCCCGACGACCTCCACCGAATAGGCACGGTGGGCGTGATCCACCAGCTCGCGCGCGGTCCGGACGGTGGCGTGCGGTTGATGGTCCAGGGCCTGGAGCGGGTGCGACTCCTGGACTTCGTCGGCACGGAGCCCTACCTCGTGGCCCGGGTCGAGGCGGCGCCCGAGGCGAGCGCCCCGAGCACCGAGGTGGACGCGCTGCGCCGAGCGGTCCTCGACATCTTTCGGCGGCTCGTGGAGGCCTCCTCGGAGCTGCCCGACGAGCTGGCCGGCGCCGTGGAGAACGTCGCCGATCCCCGGCATCTCGTCTACTTCGTCGCCTCGGTGGTACCGCTCGATGTGGCCACGCGGCAGGAGCTGCTCGAGACGGACGGGATCCCTGCCAAGCTGCGCCGCGTGGTCGACCTGCTGCAGCGAGAGCTGGCCGTGCGCGAGCTGGGCAGGAAGATCACGAGCGACACGGAGGAGCGGCTCACCAAGAAGCAGCGCGAGTTCTATCTGCGCGAGCAGCTCCGGTCCATCCAGCGGGAGCTCGGGGAGGAGGAGGCGGCGGACAGCCACGTCGCGGAGCTGCGCCGGAAGATCGAGGACGCCGGCCTTCCCGAGGAGGCCCGCCGCGAGGCCGACCGCGAGCTCGCGCGGCTTGCGAGCGTCCCGCCGACGTCGCCCGAGCACGGCATGGTCATCACGTATCTCGAGTGGATGGCGAGCGTGCCGTGGAGCAAGCTCGCCGGCGGCCTCATCGACATCCGGCGGGCCCGCGAGGTGCTGGACGAGGACCACTTCGACCTGGAGAAGGTGAAGGACCGCATCCTCGAATACCTGGCGGTCAAGAAGCTCCGCCAGGAGCGAATCGAGCGGGCCGAGGCCTCGAGCGCAGGCGGGCCGCCGACGCCGGCCCAGCCGCCCCGCGTGACCGGCGACACGCCGGCGCGGGAGCCGATCCTCTGCTTCGTGGGCCCCCCCGGAGTGGGCAAGACGAGCCTCGGCCAGAGCATCGCGCGGGCGCTCGGGCGGCGGTTCGTGCGCATGTCGCTCGGCGGGGTGCGGGACGAGGCGGAGATCCGGGGCCACCGGCGGACGTACATCGGCGCTCTGCCCGGCCGGATCATCCAGGGGCTCCGCCGGGCGGAGACCCGGGATCCCGTTTTCATGCTCGACGAGATCGACAAGATCGGGGCGGACTGGCGCGGTGATCCCTCCTCCGCGCTGCTCGAGGTGCTGGACCCCGCCCAGAACCACACCTTCATGGACAACTATCTGGGCGTGGCGTTCGACCTCTCGCAGGTGCTGTTCATCGCCACCGCCAACACGCTCGAGACGATTCCGGGGCCGCTGCGGGACCGGATGGAAGTGCTGGCACTCTCCGGTTACACCGACGAGGAGAAGGTCGGGATCGCCAAGCAGTACCTGATCCCGAAGCAGCTCGCCGCCCACGGCCTCACGCCGGAGGAGCTGACCTTCGAGCCGGAAGCGCTCCGCCAGATCGTGCGAGGCTACACCCGCGAGGCGGGCGTCCGGAACCTCGAGCGGGAGATCGCGACCGTGGCCCGGAAGGTCGCCCGGCGCCTGGCGGAGGGGCCGTCCGAGCCGGTCCGGGTCGCGCCGGGCAATCTGGTGGAGTCCCTCGGCCGCCCGCGCTTCTTCGACGAAGTGGCCGAGCGCACGACCCGGCCGGGCGTCGCGACGGGGCTCGCCTGGACGCCCACCGGCGGCGACGTCCTGTTCGTCGAGGTCACCATGATGCCGAGCAGCGAGGAGCGCCTCGTGCTGACCGGGATGCTCGGCGACGTCATGCGTGAGAGCGCCCAGGCCGCGCTCTCGTACGTGTGGTCGAACGCCGAGAGCCTCGACATCGATCCGAAGCTCTTCGAGGGCAAGGCCGTCCACGTCCACGTCCCCGCGGGCGCCATCCCGAAGGACGGGCCGTCGGCCGGGGTGACCATCGTGACCGCGCTGGCCTCCCTGGTCACCCGGCGGCCGGCCCGGAACGACGTCGCGATGACGGGGGAGATCACCCTGCGCGGGAAGGTCCTGCCGGTCGGCGGGATCAAGGAGAAGGTCCTGGCGGCGCATCGCGCGGGCATCCGAACGGTGATCCTGCCGCGCCGGAACGAGCGCGACGTCGAGGACGTGCCGGAGGAGCTTCGCCGGGAGTTATCCTTCGTCTTCGCGGACGACGCCGCCGAGGTGCTGCGGCACGCCCTCACACCCCTCGTCGCCGGCGTGCGCCCGGCCGCCTGAGCACCGGGAGCATCCGACGGTCGTGGCGTTCCGCCGAGGCCGGCGGGGGCATCGTTCGCCCAGTCGTCGTGAAGTGACGAGGAGCCTCGAGGTGCGTTCGCGATCTCGAGCCCGCTCGCGAGTTCCTGCGCCAGAAGATCGTGTCCGGGCGACCGTGGCCGGCTGAGCGACCGGACGAGTCGCATGCCCAAACCCGACTGACCGGCGACTCGTCGAGGCTGGCACCGGACCGCGCCGGTCCGAGCGCGACGACCGGCCCCGCCCGAGCGGGACGCTGCACGCCCGCGTCCGCCATCTTCCCCGTGCCGCGATTCGTCTTCGCGACTCGTCTTGTGGAATCCGAACGGCCCGTTCATTGCACGTCTGCAGGTGGTCGACGTCCGGACACGCTACGCCGCGCGAAAGAGTGCAATAGAGGAAGGCGAACTGGAGCGGGAGCCATGAAAAAGGTTGCAGGGTGCGCATGCGTCTGCCTCATGGCCTCGATGCTCGTGCTGGAGCCGGTTAGGCTCGACCCGATCGCGGACGAGGCGGGGGTCGCACGCGCTCAGGGTGGCAAGGGGAAGGGCGACGGTCTTGGTGGGACCGTGGGCGGCGCGGTCGGCAGCGCGGCGGGGGCAGTCGGCGGAGCGGCCGGCGCCGCGGGGGCGGGCGTCAGCGGGGTCGGGGGAGCCGTGGGGGGCGCCGTGGATGGCGCGGCCGGGGCGGTTGGTGGAGCCGTGGGCGCGGCGGGGGCGGGCGTCGGCGGACTCGGCGGGGCCGGAGGCGGCGCGGCCGGAGGCGCCGCGGGCGGACTCGGCAGTGCGAGTGGTGCGGCGACCGGGGGAGCGTCGGCGGGCCCCGGCGGAGGGACGGCGTCCGGGAGTTCGGGCGCCAGCGGCGGTATCGGCGCAGGCTCGGAGGCCGGCGATGGACGCGGTGGCGGGGCGAGAGGGGCCGGCACGACCGGCACTCCGACCGACGCGCTCGGGACCGAGATCATCGGCGCCGAACGTGGCCTGCAGTCCCCTGCGGTCGCGCCCAACCCGTTGCCGGACCGTCTCGATCGCGAGCAGAGCCAGACGCGTCGTCGGGCGTTCGTCGACCTCAACAGCGTGGACAGTCTCCTGGCGGCGGCCCGCGTGGCGGCGCGCGAGGCTACCGCAGACGCCGCCACGGCGAAGCGGCACGCCGGTGAGGAGCCCGAGCCGACCTTCGCGCCGGGGCGTGCTCTCGCCTCGGCGGCGAGAAAAGGACGACTGGACGCCGCACGCGTCGCCTCGGATGCGGCTCGAGCCGCGACGCAGGCGGTGGCCCAGGCCGAGGCGGAGGCTGCGACCGAGACGTCGCGCGGGGACGGCGCGGTTCTTGCTCGGGTCCGACGCGCCGTGGCTGAGACGCTCGACGCGGCCGGCCGCGCGCGCGAAGCCGTCGATGAAGCAGCGCGTGAACCGTGGCGGACGCCTCCCGCCGCGCTGGAGGTGAGTGGCACCGGGCTGGTCGATGGCCTTCGGCGCGGTGTCAGAGCGCAGAGCGCCTTCACCCGGGGCGTGAGCCTCTACAAGCAGCGTCGCTATCGCGAGGCCAGTACGCTGTTCGCCGAGGCGATCGAGCTCGATCCAACGTTCGACGAGGCGTGGGCGACGTTCGGCTGGTCCTCGTATCTCGCGGGGGACTACACCGCCGCCATCGCCGCGTTCAGCGTCGCGGCCCATCGCCAGCCGACGTGGGAAGGCCTCTACGACGGCCTCGGCTGGAGCCGACTTCGGCTCGGCCGAGTCCGCCTGGCGCGGGACACCTTCGCGGCCGCGCTCGACCTGAGGCCGGATTACGCCGATGCGCAGATCGGGCTCGGCGAAGCCCACTTCAGGCTCGGGAACTACGACCGGGCGCTGGCGCCGCTCGAAGCGGCGGCGAGGCGGCTCCGGCCGGTCATCGGCCCCGATCCCGAGGAGCTCCTGGTCGTACGCGTGCGCCTGGCATGGACGCTCTATCACCTCCAGCGCTTTCCCGAAGCGGTCGAGGCGTTCCTGGTGGCGAGTCACGATCGACCGGCTGACCACGAGCTGTACCTGGGACTCGGCTGGGCGTACCTCGGAGCCGGTAAGAAAGCCGAGGCGCGCGCCGCCTTCGAGCGAGCCTTGGCGCTGCAGCCGGGTTATCGGGACGCCGAGCGAGGGCTGGCCCGAGCGCGCTGACGCGTGCCCGCGCGGCGCGCCGACCGAGGTGGTTCCGTGATCGCTCCCGGCCCGGTCCGGAGGCGCGCGAGGTCGCGGATCTCGTCAGCTCGGTATTCCCGCCCATGAATGGAAGAAGGGCGGTGGCTGGCACCGCTACAAGACCTTCGAAGCCGCCCGCGGTGACAAGCCTCCTTCGGCGGCTACGGGGTAGGGGCCAGGACTACGTGCTCTAGAGCAACGCGATGTTCTCGACCGAGCCGGACGTCTCGCGGATCTCGAGATCGACGCCTTCGCGGACGAACCGCGCGCGGTACTGCCTCGGCGAACCGGTAGTGGGCGCCGTCCGCACGTCCGGGCGTCACTGCGATGTGACGCGGCGGGGGCTTACTGCCGAAGCGCCTGCCTGGTGTCAGGGTGGCCGTCGGACGACATCGTGACGCCCGGTCGCGGGTGCCCGGGGAGGCGGCACAGGTGGGCCTCCTTCGAGTCGGTCAGCCGTTGACGATGGCTGCGCGGGACTTGGCCCCGTCTGTCCCGATCGCGTGACCTGACACCGGGATGCCGGTAACCCCGAGAATCGATTCGGCGCAGGCGACGCAGTAGGTCGCCGACTCGAAGATGAACGTGCACGACGGGCAGCAGGCGACGCGGCACTCGAGACACGTGACGTAGTAAGACCCGTACGAGACGGAGCGGCCACAGGAACAGCGAAGTTCCATCTCCTCCTCCGTGGGTGCGAGCGAGTGAGCTCCGGGCGCGTCCATCGCGCATTCGGGTTCTGACTGGATGTTGGACGCAAGCCGCGTGCCACGGCTGCTCTTGCTCTGCTCCTCGCGAGGGCCTCGTCGAACGAACGGACGGATGAGGCCAGGTAGGCTACCTGGACGTCCCCGGGCCGAGGCGCTGCAGCATGCAGCGGAGCCGAGGTCGAGTCCACCACCCCGCCGAAGGCTCCGGCAGCGAGCCAGCCCGGCCGCGCATCGCCCAAGCCTACCTGGCGCGCTGGATCTTGAGCTTCTTCATCCGCGAGTACAGCGTGCTCGCGTTGAGGCCCAATCGCTCCGCGGCGTTCCCTCGCCCCCGGACCCTCCACGCGCACTCTGCCAGGGCACGCAGGATGTGGTCCCGCTCGACGCGCTCGAGCGTCCCCGTCTCGCCGGGGGGGCGTGCATGATCCGGCGCGTCGGCGGCACTCTCGCTCGCCTCGAAGGACTTTACGCGGGCCTCTACCACCTGAACGCGTATACGTACGCCGATCCGACCTGGTTCCCGGACATGGACCCGGAGCTCCGCGCGTTCTTCGTGAAGGTGACGAAGGGATCACTCTCTGGCAAGGCGGGCGCCCCGGCGACGGAGGACTTCAAGATCAACGGGCAGTACGTCGACACGCCGGCCTAGGGCGTGGTCGGCATCCCGTTCTTCGACGGCTACGTGGAGAAGGCGGCGCTCGAGTTCCTGGACCAGGCGGCGGCCAAGCCGAACCAGCCCTTCTTCATCAACGTCAACTTCATGAAGGTGCACCAGCCAAACCTGCCGCACCCGGACTACGTCCACAAGTCGCTGTCCAAGTCCAAGTACCGCTGACTCGGTGGTCGAGCTCGATGCGCGGATCGGCCGCATCATGGACAAGGTCCGGGCCCTCGGGCTCGACAAGAACACGCTGGTCTTCTACACCACCGACAACGGGGCCTGGCAGGACGTCTACCCCGACGCCGGCTACACCCCGTTTCGCGGCACCAAGGGCACGGTGCGAGAGGGCGGCAACCGCGTGCCGGCCATCGCCTGGATGCCAGGCAAGATCAAGGCCGGCATGAAGAACCACGACATCCTCGGCGGGCTCGACCTGATGGCGACGTTCGCCGCCGTCGGGGGCGTGACCTTGCCAGCCAACGATCGGGAGGGCAAGCCGATCTACTTCGACAGCTTCGACATGTCCCCGGTCCTCTTCGGCACGGGCAAGTCCAAGCGCAAGTCCTGGTTCTACTTCACCGAGGACGAGCCGACCCCCGGCGCGGCGCGGGTGGGCAACTACAAGGCCCTGTTCAACCTGCGCGGCGACAACGGTCAGCCCACCGGCGACCTCGCGGTGGATACCAACCTCGGCTGGAAGGGCGCGGAGAAGTACGTGGCCATCGTGCCGCAGATCTTCGACCTCTGGCAGGATCCGCAGGAGCCCTATGATGTCTTCATGAACAACTACACCGAGCGCACCTGGACCCTGGTGACGATCAGCGAAGAGATCAAGACGCTGATGAAGACCTACGTCCAGTACCCGCCGCGCAAGCTGCAGAGCCTGGGGTACACGGGTCCGGTCACGCTCTCGAACTATCAGCGGTTCCAGTGGATCCGGGAGCAGCTCGAGAAGGAAGGCGCCAACCTTCCGATGCCCAGCGGCAACTGAGAGGACAACGACGGACGCCGCGCGCCGGTGCTGTCGCGCGCGGCGGCAATCCCCCGGGTGCGTGCAGCGTGTTGGCGGCCCGGTGGCGGGATCGAGAGAAGAAGGACGAGGACGCAACCCCACACCGAGAAGGGAATGGCGATGAACAGGAGAGCGGTGCTGAGTGGCGTGGTACTGGCGTCGGCGGGAGTGATCGTGGCGGGGTCGGCGGGAAGCGCCGGGGCGCAGGTCGCGGGTTCCACCACGATCGGCGTCAGCGTGGAGGAGCTGAAGGCGGTCGCCATCGGATGGAGCGCCAAGAAGAAGATCCTGGGCAAGGCCGTGTACAACGAGAAGAACGAGAAGATCGGCGTGGTCGACGACCTGATCATCACGCCGGACAAGTCGGTGTCCTACGCCATCATCGGCGCCGGCGGATTCCTCGGGATGGGCAAGCACGACGTGGCGGTCCCGGTCGGGCAGTTCAAGGAGGACAAGGGTCGGATCGTCCTGGCGGGCGCGACCAAGGACGCCCTCAAGGCGATGCCGAAGTTCGAATACGCGAAGTAGCGATCGGGGATGTCCCCGGGTGCCGGGTAGACGATCATGCCGAGATCGTTGACACTCCGGTGATCGGCGCGGCGATGGCCTGGGCGGGGTGCCCCCCGCCCAGTTCCTCGACGGCAAACGCCTCGTGCCCGCCCGATAGGTTTGCCGGCCGCCATGCCGAGACTGTGCCCGAAGCGCACGTGAGCGAGACGGCCCGGACGATTCGCGGCGAGTCCCGCTGGCCTCCCGCGCTCGCGCTCCTCACCGTGGTCCTCTTCCTGGCCGCGTTGCCGCCACACGTCTTCGTGATCCCGGTCTGGGTGTCCTACCTAGCCACGCTGGCGGTGCTGGCGTCGATGGCGGCCGTCGCGGTCACGGGAGGAAGCGCCTCGTGGGCCAGGATCGAGCGAACGGTCGTCGTCGCCCTCACCCTGGTGTACGGCGCCAACACGCTCGTGGAAGTGGCCGACATGATCGGCGTCACCACCGTCCACCCGTCGGGTCGGCCCCCGCTCACGCTCCTGTCGTCGGCGGTCGCGATCTGGGTCGTCAACGTCCTGACCTTCTCGATGCTCTACTGGCAGCTGGACCGAGGAGGCCCGGCCGCGCGCGCGAGCGGAGCAAACGCGAGACCGGACTGGGTTTTTCCCCAGCCGGCGTCCCCTGAGGACCTGCCCGCCGACTGGCGGCCGTTGCTCCTGGACTACCTGTTTCTCGGCTACAACACGGCGACGGCGTTCAGTCCCATCGACGTCGCGCCGCTCACGCGCCGCGCCAAGATGCTGATGATGGTCCAAAGCATGATCTCGCTCCTGACGATGGTCGTCGTCTTGTCGCGCGCGATCAGCGCCATCCCCAACTGAAGTGCGCGCACTCGTTGCGTGCCGCATGCCGACGGCTCTGGTGGCCCTGGCGATGCTGGGCTGGGGAGGGTGCACGGATTCCTTCGGGACCAGCTACTTCCACCAGACCGGCGGCCGGTTCGTGGTGGACGTCCAGGGGCTGTTCTGGAAGCTCGAGACCGTCGGCGTCGGGGGCGGGTACTTCTGGTCCGACAGGTTCTCGGGCTGGTCGATCGGCGCCGAGGTGAGCTTCGCGTTCTAGGCGACCGCTGATCTTGACGCTGCTCCGCGGGCGGGCTCGGACGGGCCGCGAGTCCCGGCAAGACGGGCGCCACGCCCGGCTCATCGGCCTGGCCCTCGGGGCGTGGCTGGTGGCCGTCGGAGGCGGGCAGCCCGGCTGGGCCGACGAGGCGAGTATCGAGGATCGACCGGTATCGGAAGCGCACGAACCGCCTTTCGGCAGACTGGAGCGCGTCTTCGAGGAGCGCCTCCGGAAGAAGACCTTGTTCCCGCGGCTCCAGGACGCCCTGACGTCCCAGCCACCCTTCCTTCGTGACACCGAGCTCCTGGCCCATGTCCGGACGTACTACCTGCTGCGCGACGATGCCGATGACCCCGACAACGAGGCCTGGGCGGCCGGCGGGTGGGTGAGCTACCGCTCCGGCTGGCTCGCGGACACGCTTCGGATCGGGGCGACCGTCTACACCTCGTGGCCGCTCTATGCCCCGGCCGACACAGATGGCACGCTGCCGCTCGCGCCGGGCCAGGAGCCCTATGCCGTGCTCGGAGAGGCGTACGTAGCCCTGCGATTTGGACCACCACGTGACCGGCTACCGCCAGGAGGTCGACACGCCCTACGTGAACCGGCAAGACAGCCGGATGACCCCTAACACGTTCCAGGGCCTCACGCTCCTCGGGAAGACGCCGTGGTTCAAGTACAACGCCGGGTACCTCACGGACATGAAGCAGCGGAACGCCGACGAGTTCATCAGCATGGGCACGGCCGCGGGGGTCTCCGGGAGCGACGCGGGTTTGGCCTTTGCGGGCTTCGCGGTCCAGCCGTGGAAAGACCTGTCGATGGAGGCGATCGACTACTTCGTGCCTGACGTGATCAACATCGCGTATGCCGAGGTCGGCTACGTCTGGTCTCTCGGTCCGGAGCTGAGCCTCGCACTCCGGGGTGAACGGGCCGTATCGCACGGCCCGGGCGCAGGAAAGAGGATCGGTCGGCCCTCGGGATGCGCTCCCTCGGCGGCCGGCGCCACGGCCATCGGGACAGGGCGCGGCGTCAGCGCCGCCGCCGCGGTTGGTGACAGTGA